>JANPMK010000001.1:0-14327 GCA_031422775.1 Akkermansiaceae bacterium
CTCGGTGATAAGGACATCGTCATCATCGGGCCGGAAATGAAAATCGGCGAGGTGGACGACGCGCAAGCCGTCCAGGGAAGCGGGAAGATTGGGCAGAGGGATTTCTTTTTCTGTTAGCGAAAGCCAATCGGGTTCGATCAATAAAGCATTCGTAAGACTGGCTCCTGCGCATAGAGTGGAACCGGCAAGAAGTGTAAAGAGGCGGCGGCGCGTGATTTTCGGTCGGGGCATGCAGAGGTCTTTAGTAGCTCTGTGTGAAATCTTGATGAAGATAGGATGAATTTTTAAATAGGGCAATAATTGGGGTCAGGTGTCTCATTTAACATTTATAGCTACCCCCTCACTTCCCCTCAGGCATCAACAACCTAGGTTCCGTGCCACCCCAGATGGGATGCATTGGATCAAAGAGGTTCTTTCCATCTGTCTTCTTCATTCAAAAATCAACAATCGGAAATCATCAATCGTCAATCAACCTTGGTTAGATACGTTTTGATTTTTCGATCTGATTGACGATTGATGATTGTTGATATGTGATTTTTGATTTGGGGAGAAAGATCATTACAAAGGGACAGACCTTTTGTGTTAAATGGTAGAGTTCCTACACTGTGGAAAATGAAGATATTCGAACCAGGGTGATGCGGATAAGAGAGAGGATCATGCACGCGGAGGTTTCAGGTTGACGGGAGTGATGAATGTCGTTAGATGCTTTGCCGATGAAAGTCACTTCCGCTCTTATACTGGCTGTCCTTTGTGCTTTTTTGACGTGCTGCACTTCGCAAGAGGACATGGACTATTTTTGGAACGGCCCGGCGGGCGGACAGCAGCGCTCCTACAACCAGCCGTACACGACTCCTACTTACACCCCGCCTCTCGACTACCGCACGGAGGTGCAATCATCAGATCAGCGGGCGCGTAACTACCGGCAGGAGCTGGATCGTGGTAACTACGGCGCACAATACTGACGAGGGGCACACCCCGGAAAATTAAGGGTGCTGGCGGCGGAAAGCTAAGCTTTTGGCTGCTAGGAATTTGCTTTTTGCGGGAGACTCCCGAAAAAGCCGCTGGGATAGACAGCAAATGGGGTCAGATGGGTATGAACCGAGGACATTTGCTGACTTCTTCTAAAATCAAAAATCAACAATCATCAATCTATTCGGCGGTTCAGAAGCAAAGGACAGTTCAGCTATTTCGCTTAATTGACGATTGATGATTGACTCCGCTTCGCTCCGTCCAAGCGGTAAGGACTTCGTCAGATTAGTATGGGTTCGCTACCGCTCACACTGCTTTGTTGATATGTGATTTTTGATTTGGGGAGAAAGATCACCTCCTCACTTCCCCTCAGGCATCAACAACCGTAAATGGGGTCAGTCCCCGCTATTTAACATTATTGTTTTCCCCGCCTCTCTGCCTGGGCTAGGGATGGAGGATGGCGAAACCGCTTCGATTCGAGGTTACGGGAGCTTGTTACCCCATCATGGCAAGCGGTGAACGGGGGGGGTATGGCGATGTTGCCCTCGCTCCGCTCATGTCCAATAGAGCTCGCCAAGCCCCGCCCCATGACCTAGCAATCTGGCATGTCTCGGAATTTTCTACGAAATGGATTGATCGCCGCCGCCGCGATGAACATCGGGGGCGCCATCCTGTTTTCAAAAGGATTTACCAACGATGCGATCAACGATGCCGATCCGGTCGTGATGTCGAACTTCGGCCTGATCATGATTGTGGTTTGGGGGCTTGCCTATGGGGGCGCTTCCGCGATCCGTTCCAACATCTCATGGCTGCTGGCTGTCTTTGCGATCGAAAAGCTCGTCTATGGGGTGGTTTGGGTCAGGTGGTTCTCCTCTAACAGCCTCTCATCGCTCTATGAGCAGGACCTGCTTGCCGGTGTCTATTACAGCATCTATGGGCCCAATGATTTTGGATTCATGCTGTTCTTCTTGTGGGCGTTTCTATCACAACTTCGAAAGGGTCAGTCATTCGGGTCAGGTTCCTCATCGTAACATTTCAGTTTCTAAGCAACGAACAAGCTCCCCCCTCACTACCCCTCAGGCATCAACAACCTAGGTTCCGTGCCACCCCAGATGGGATGCATTAGATCAAACAGATTCTTCCCATCGAGCATGACATGGTTTGTGGAAGATTTAATTAACCGCAAAACCCCTGAGCTTAGCGAAACTCATCAGATAGCGTAGCGATTAAGTTTGGACGGAACAACGTGGAGTCAAAGAACTCAAAGAGCACAGAGAATGGAGATATTCATCTAACCTCTTTGCGATCTCTGTGCTCTTTGCGGTTAATTTTCTTAATCACTGGGGTCAGGTGTCGCACATTAACATTCTTCATCTCATTCTCTGCGGTTGAGACAGTAGAGTTCTTGGTGAGTTGGACACGCGGTGATTTTTTGGAATGGATAATCAAAAATTTAAACGTTTTCGATTAGTTTAATTCTATCATTCGTTCACGCCATCGACCCATGCGTGATGCTCTCTGCTTTTGAGTATGTCGGCAACCTCTGCCAAGGCTGTTTATTCATCTTGACCCATATAACTTCATAAATAGGATAAATTAATGAATAGTTTTATTGGCGCAATGCGATGCTTTTCGGATGAGATTTTTAGGGTTTGTGCGCTAATTTGCCTGTTAGGATTGGCATCGTGTGGCGATGACAATAAGAAGGAGGGGGGAACAAGTTCATCTGCAGAATCCGCGCAAAATAAGAAGACCGAAGTTAAGAAGGTCGATAAAGTTGCCCCGGCTTCAGGAGATGTAAAGAAGGTTGAAGCAGCAGCCCCTGCACAGGAACCCGTGAATGCTGGCGACAGCGTGTTACTTCCTGCCTATAGGCTGGACAATCTCACCGCCCCACTAGCCTTGGTGAAGGTGCCCGGAAAACCCGATATTCAGGGCATTATCATTCAGGGTGCGCCTCGAAATGTTGGAGGTGGCATTGACTACATTTTGATTTGTGGGGCTCCAGAGGAAACTAAATCTGTCGACTTCGTCTGCAAATCTTCATCTAACTTGGTATATTCCACAGCGAAAAAAATCTCTTCGCTTCCATCTGGGCTTTCCGTCTTTGGATTTACTGCAAGCTCCTATGTCCAAACCTGCAGGTTCGATGATCCGTCTCCTAGCGACACATTTCACGCGATACGGATCGGGGGGGACGGGAAGCTTTCCGATGTGCAGTTGGCAAAGATGCAGGAGGAGATCAAGATTCTCGGTGAGCGCATTGCAGAGGCTCAGCATAAGCTAGACGAGACAATGAGAATGCCACCCGGGAGGCCTCAGTATGGTGATCCCCGGGACAGGATGGTTTCTCCACAGAACGGTGGCTCTCGGGACATGATGCAAGACAGAAACCAGCGTATGCAGGCATTGGAAACCGCAAATAGGGAGATTAGCACTCTCAAGCAGGAAGAGAGGAATCTGGTCTTAAGTATCGATTCCGGCATTGCCTCGCTCAAGGCCTCTGAGAAGGGCGCATTCTCTGCCATAGGCATCAAGCCAAAAAAAACCAGCTTAGTTGAGGACACTGTACTCATCGCTTCTTCCGGTTCTGTTGTCGCGATCCGTTGTAAGGATAACTGGGTGAATCTAAAGACAGAGGTAGCAAACTCCGGAAAGATTATACGTCATGCAGATATCAGCGTTACTGGTGGTGAAAGCCAGCTTTCCGTGACTTGCCAGCTCCATCCTTTAATACCCACAAACTCTGCAACATTCGTAATGGTTGCGGAGACAACACAATCTCTGGAAACCCGAGGCAGCGGAACTATTCAGGAAAGGCTTGCCACCGTTGAGCCTGTGAATTTCCAGTCAACGGGATCGTCTATGAAAGTTAATAAGCAAGTGGATTGGAAGGGCATGAAAACCAGCCTCTGGTTGAAAGTCTTCGATCCTGCGGAACCCACTAAGTTGATACTCGATGAGGTCATTGCTATTGATTACCCTGGAATGCTCTCCGTGCGCTGGGAGAAGGAACCTTCGCCAATCATTTCTATACCTCCTTCGCAGCCAGATATGCCTGAGGATGTTGTTAGAGATAAGAAAAGTCTCGATGCGAAGGGTACGATAATGGATCTGGTCGCTGCAGGCGATGGTTCGGTGCTGGCTGTTAGAACGAATCGCGAACCCTTCTGGGCACTGTTAGATCTCAAGAAAGGCGAGTGGCTTCCGGTGCCATGGAAAGCTACGGAGAAAACCCTCTTAGCTAGTCAGGCTGGTAAGATTCATCTGTTTGATAGCCAGTCGATGGTTGTGCAGACATGGGGACTTGAGTCTGGTAAGCGCGAGGGACTGCAGATCCTTCAGCTGCCGGACCCCATTTTGGCTGTTGCCGCTCCTCTTTCCGATGCCGAGCAGCCGCTTTTCGTCGCGACTGCCAAGGGCGCATGGTTTCTTGATCCGGTGAAATTCGAACCCATTCCCTGTGGTCTCGATGCACGCCGCTTCTTTAGCGAAGGGCCGTATGCATCGGATAAGCAACAGCCGTTGGATACGGCAACTATGTGTGTCCGTGCCTCCTCAGACGGAACTCTTTATTCACTCTCTTGCCGCCGTACCGGTGCGACAAAGCGGATGCCTGAGCGGATCACCGTTTGCTTGGACCGCACTCCGTTGGTTGTGCAGACATTGAATGATGGCTTCATAGGATCGAAAGGTAGGGATCTTGAAAGCAAACTTCCGGATCACGGTGGCCGTGGTCTTTCCATGAGTCCCTCTGCAGCCGGTGCACGTTTCCCTAGCTCGACAGGCGAGATCCGCATCAACGGCTCCAGTAGAGGAGAATCGATCGCATTGATACGGAATCCTGCTGTTCTACCTGACGAATCGGGAAGATTAGTAAAACCGTTTCCCGCGGACCGCGGAGCCTACTTGGATTCGGTGAACAGTGTGCTCCTTTTACCTGATGGAGACAGGCTGCACTTTATGCGCCTCGCTCTTCCTGTTATTCCTGATTCCACACCTGCATTCTTGCTTGCGGGACAGACATTCGAGATCCCGCTGCCTCCAGGATCGGGGCATAAGCTTACTGCTTCTACCGAAGGAGGTAAGTTTGAGATCACAGCTACACATGCTCGATGGATTGCGCCAAAAGTAGATAACGAGAATACCTACCGCCTGAAACTAGAGTGGACCGGCGAGTTGGGATCACCGATCAGCAACGACTACAATGTAAAGGTTGTCCGTTCATCACCTGAGGTTGAGGTGATATCCCCAGACGGCAGCCGCAAGATTCCGTTACAAATTAGGGGCATCATCAATAATATGGGGCACAGTATCAGCGGCTACGCGGGTTCCGGATCCATTGCCTTCAGTAGGAGTAGTGAATTCTCCGCTTGGAATCTCTGGACTTGCGAGCGGATCTTTTCATCCAAAGAAAGTTCAATGACGTTCTTCGGCGATGCGGACTACATCTACGAACTCAACCATGATAAGAAGCTCACTTCTTATGATATTCAGACCGGCAAAAAACTCGCCGAGCAAACTCTTGGAAATGGGGTAAGATTCGTGGCGACAGGAATCTCATCGCGTAGTCCATTGCTAGCTATCGAATCAGGCGTAGGAGAGGGTTACCTGCTTGAGATATCGAGGAATACTCTGAAATCGGAAATCGTGGACTTGCCGGTTGACCTGAGGCGCCTATTTTTCAGCCAAGATTTTAAGGTGAACGCTACGGGATCCGCTGCGTGGTCAGGGAGGGGGATAGGGATTTTCCGAGATGAGAGGGCTATCACTGTGACTCCTTATCCGAACGAGTTAGCCAATCGAGTCATGGGGGTTCCTGATATATCCGGAAAGTTCATCGTTGATGGCAGGCAGATTTTGAACATCGCAGAAAAGCCATTCTCGCTTGTACCCATTCCTGATTTAGTAGATAACTCAGTTAAATCGGTATTGGATCCAACAGGTCGATATTTGCTAGTCGAAAAGCCCATTAGTGAAGAGAAGGCTAAGCATATCTCGGTCAGAGAGGTGGCCAATCCCTCAAAGGAACTTTTCAAGATCCGATATACACGCGGCTCCTCAGGACAGCAACCCATACTCGCAGCTGGTGCCAATGCACTACTTGCTCCCACCTACTTTGGTGGCAACGAGAGCACATTTATTTACGAACTCGATGTATCGGCAATCGTTAAAAAATTCTCTAACTGATTTAACCAAATGAAAATAACAACTCATATCATAGTTCTAATTAGCTGCTTGCTTGCTGGGACACGCGCTGCGGCCGATATCGATGCACAGGCCATTTTTTCTTCTTTGGAAGCCTCTGTCGTCGCTATCTCGGACCCCGAGGGTGGTGGTAGCGGTATCGTCTTAAGCGAGGACGGTCTGATTCTAACAAATTTCCACGTCGCTAATACTCCGCTGCCTCAGAAGGTCGAGGCGTTGGTCCAAGAGGGAGGGAAACCGGTTCGCAAGACCTTCGATAAAGTGAAGCTTCAGAAAGTCCACGCGACGAAAGACCTTGCGTTGCTCAAGGTTGATACAGGTGGATTGAAGTTAAAACCCGCCAAGCTATCCAAATCCGAGAAGGACACGGTTGCCGGCGCTGCCACAGTGGCACTCGGATACCCCTTCGTGCCCGGGCAAGATAAGCCAGTCCTTACGATCACCAAGGGCATCGTCAGCTCTGCGAAACGAATGGTGGCAGGTATCGATTACATTCAGCTGGACGCAGCGATCAACCCTGGCAACTCCGGCGGTGCTCTGGTCAATGAAAAGGGCATCGTCATTGGCTTGCCCACGATCAAGTTTGAGGGCTCGGATAGCATCGGCCTCGCAACGCCTATTGCTCAGCTTAAGATGGACCAGTTCGTTGATTCGGCAAATAGGAAGGGAAATCCGGAGGAGGCAAAGAGGCTTTCTGGCATCGCCTCATCGCTAATGTTGCGTGATGCCCTATCGTTCGAACTGGATGACAGGGCAGTGCAGTTAGCACTTTTCCTCCAACGCGAGGCACTTTCTCTAGAGCCAAATAATCCCGCGTGGTCGCGTAGTATGGCCTCAATGTATCAGCGACTCGGCGAGAGCGCGCTTGCTCTCGCTTACGCGGAGAACTCCATAAAGATAGACGGCAAAAATCTTTACTCACGCTTTATCGCCGCCGAATGTTATGATCAGTTAGGCGAACCAGAAAAAGCCCTTGCTCACCGGATGACTTGCCTTGAAATCCCCGCCGTCGGAGACGATATACCGGAAAAGGTCGAGATGATGGACAAACTCGCTTCTGGTCTCGTTTCCAACAAGAATCCAGTGCGCGCCCTCTACGTCCTGTCCTGGCGCATTGCTATAGATGGTAAGCCTCTAACAGCACAACAGCGCCTTGTTCTTCAGAAGGTGGAGGGCTCAGTCCCTACGGATATTATCGAAGCTGTTATGACTAAAAAGGAAGGGCACAGTGTAGCGGATATGGAAGCGCTAGCCGCTCGGACTAAGGTCGCTGAGAACAACACACCTTTAACACCCGTAGCACCTGCTGAACCGGGCAAATTACAGCCCGTCGTGGCTACAAGTTCCAAGGTGACTTCTGAGGTCAAATTCGATGCAGGGAACTCCATACGCATGGTCGATGCACCAGCCGGTGTACTATACGACGATGCGACGAAAACACTCGTGTGGACTCCTTTGCCCTTTTCTCAGACTGCCTCAGTTAAGGTTCTCTTCTTGATTACAAAAGCCGACGGTGTAGAAGAACCTTTCGTTCACACAATCCATAGGAACTAAGCCTTCGATGTGAGAAGAAGTCGAAGGCTGTGTTTGGGCTCAGGTGCGCATATCAACATTTCTGAAATCATGAAACCTCATGTGCCTTAAGCCAGCCCCGACTTGTCGGGGCTCTCCGGTACGCGAACTCGGGCAATTTCATGGGTCCATCTTTGCATTTTTCACAATGGCTTCTAAGCTGGGGAATCCATGAAGCCATTTTCCACATTTCTCCCCGTGTCTGCTCGTATGTTGCTGTTGTTATCGTGCATATGGATTGGTGCGTGCCGTGAAAATCCGCGTCAAGCGGACCCGGTGGATACCGAAGCCAAACCAACGGTGACCCAACAGGAGGAATCACCCGATGAGAGGATCACCGCACTCCAACGTGAAATCGAGGAGGGTCGGCAAAATATCGAAAATATCCAGGCTTTCGTGGATATGGAGCGAGCCAAGCTGGAAGATAATCCTGATTACGAACAAAGTTTCATGCTCGAGGCGCTGGAGGAACAGAAAGGTATTCGGGAAAAGGTCGAGTCGGGTGAGGAGCGCTTGCGGGAGCTTACGCCTGCGAAGGAGTGAGATCGATGCGATGCGGTTACTGGGTCAGTGCTCTTCATTCAAAAATCAACAATCATCAATCGTAAATCATCAATCTCTTCGGTGGTTGGTAAGTAAAGGGCGACTCAGATGGTTCGTTTAATTGACGATTGATGATTGTTGATATGTGATTTTTGATTTAATTGAGATTAGGTATCTCGCCCTCATTTTATGTCTCGATTCCGGAGGGAGCAGGGTAGAGGATAACAGTTATGAAAATACAAAGTATTATCGGAATCGTCATGATCATCGCGGGAGCTGGGTTGCTGGCTTACGGTGGTTTCACCACCACCAATCGCGAAAAGATCATTGATGTCGGGCCGATCCAAGTGGAGGCCGATGTAGAAAAACGTCACGAAATTCCGCCTGTGCTTTCGTGGGCATTGCTAGGATGCGGTGTGGTGGTTCTGGTGTTGGGCGCGAAGAAAAAATGATCAGATTCAAAAACTCAGAGCCTCCGGCGGCGGAGCAGGGCAAGAACTCCTAAGCCGCAAAGAAGGGCAGTGGAGGGTTCAGGGATAACTGTTGCGGTACCGAAAACGTCGATTTCTTTATACACCGTATCGTTATCGAGGCCATCGGGTGTGCTGATAAGGACGAACCGAATGCTATCAACCCCGCTTGCTATGACCCCGCTTGAACCCTCCGTGAGCTCTATTCTCGTGGAACCTTGGCCGGTCGCGAACGGATCATAGGAGACGATGCCGCCGGAAGCAGCAGCTCCGGTAATGTTGAGGGAAGTGTAAGCGGCGTTACCAATCACCGAGACCAGCACTTGGTAAAACTGGGCAGCATGATGCTGGGCATTCGTGGTCCACCCGGCTATCGATGCGATTGAAGTAATGTCATAACCTGTCACGCTGCCGGTAAGGTCAAAGGTCATGATCACGTCGGGGTTACTGCTAAGATATATGTTACCGCTCGTCGTAGTGAGGTTATTATCGACGGTAACACCGTCGTAGATACCGTTCGTGTCACCAGCGAAAGTGCCGGTCACTACTGGGGTCGTTCCCGCTAGCAGGTCTGTGGTCGAGATGGTGGTATTGTAAAATCCCTGTAAGATGTTGGAGCTTCCTGTCGCAATAATGGCCGCGGTTGCTGACGAGCCAAGTATTGTGGCAGCGATAGGCAAGATGAGCAGTTGTTTCATTTCTGTTGGATTTTTAGGTCTTGAGATCGGGACGCGTTTTATCTGAGTTTAACTCATAAGATTCATGATGGTAAACCTGACACTTATCGCGGCACATCGCCATGAGGTTTAACCCGACTTTTTTAGTGAGATAAATAGACGATCAGTTTTCGACCGTTTGGATTCAAAGGGACAGACCTTTGGCATAAACCAAGTGAACTTTCCTTAGCATATCAATCGCTGGATAGATTGATGATTTACGATTGTTGAATGAAGAGAATAGCTACGGAGCGGGGGAGTCTCACTCATTTTATAAATCGAACGGTGGGACACCGTTTATCCTCATGCCGTGAGATACGGCAGCTCCTTATGATTCGTTAGAATTTCATCTATTAGGGAAATACCCCATGACTCGTTTTGAGAACGATGTTGAATCAGCATAGATACCGTATACATTGAGCCTTGACCCTAAAAAATTATATGATGAAAAAATTATTACCTGTTGTTATCGGAGTGTTTGTTGTGGCTGGCTTTTCGAGCTGTCAAAATATGAGTCGTGAAACCAAAACCGGTGCCTTGTTAGGTGCGGGAGCTGGCGCGGTGATTGGTCACCAATCCGGAAATACTGCCGAAGGCGCTTTGATCGGTGCAGCCGCAGGCGGCGTGGCTGGCAACATTTATGGTAAAAATCGCTAGACCGCGATTGCTTCGCTTATGAATTTGAGAGGTCTCCGCAGGGAGGCCTCTTTTTTGATAGGGAAGACGGCGACTAAAGATCGCCGCTACTATCGCAACGGCATTGCATGATCGATGCCGAATATGGGGGGGCATATTGCTTTCATTCAAAAATCATCAATCTCTATGCTGGTCGGGTTGAGGACTATAAAATTAAGATGGAAACCTTCCTCCAGATTGAGATAGTATGGACATGCAACTGCCAACATTTTTGATGAATTATATCGAAGTCGCGGGAGTGATGCAGTTGGCGGCGACGATGGCTATGGTTGGTGCCATTTGGGTGGTGCAACTTTGCGTGTATCCGAGGTTCATAGAGATTAATCCCGAAAAGTTTGTCGGGGCACACCTGCGGCACAGCTTCGGAATCGGACTCATCGTGGCTCCACTGATGGTGGTTGAGCTTGTTACCGCGGTCTTTCTTGTCTGGGCAGGTGTTGGCGGTTTGTTGCAATGGGTGGTTCTCGCTCTCACCCTCGGCACCTGGGCTTCCACCGCATTTATTCAGGCTCCTTGTCATACCCATCTCATGCAGGGATTCGATGCGGAGAAATGTCGATTTCTCACACGCAGCAATTGGCTACGCACTGGCTTGTGGTCGGTGAAAGGGATTCTCGTGTTTGTCCTCGCGTGTGGTTGAGCGTTAAAGATGAGAAAAAGAGGGTAGTTATATCTCTCCATTCAAAAATCAACAATCATCAATCGTAAATCATCAATCTCTTCGGTGGTTGATAAGTAAAGTAAGACTCAGATGGTTCGCTTAATTGACGATTGATGATTGACTACGTTTCACTCCGTCCAAGCGGTAAGGACTTCGTCTCATTACAGCAGTTCGCTAGTGCTCACTCTGCTTTGTTGATATGTGATTTTTGATTTGGGTTGGTGGTTCGAACGTTAAGGGATCGGTGCAGAGATTTCCTTGATGCGGCATGGAAGATGAAGCGGATCACGGTCGACCGAGCCGGTCGACCCTACCTTTTTAATGATTCCTATGAATTGTGGAAGCTCCTATATGCGTGAACTTTCAGATAATTCGCGGGATGTGAGAACTTGCTTATGGGGTTGGTGTCGCTCATGTTACAGATATACAAAATTTAGGATTTTATGGCACTCGATAAACTCACACAGAAACTTCAGGAGGCTTTGCAAAACGCGCAGGGATTGGCTTCGAAATCGTCGCATCCGGAACTGCGCAGCACGCATGTGTTATTGGCATTGTTGCAGCAAGAGGGTGGAATTGCTGTGCCAATTTTGCAGAAGGCGGGCGTGGATGTGACTATGTTGAAAGCTTCTGTGGCATCGGCTTTGGCGAAGGAGGTCAGTGTCCAAGGGGCATCGACCCAACCGCAGATCAGCGCGGGTTTGCGTGCGACCTTGGATGATTCCGATGATGTCCGTCAGAAGATGGGAGATGATTTTCTCTCGGTGGAGCATTTCCTGTTGGGTACGCTGAAAGGGGATTCGCCTGCGGGCAAGTTGCTGAAAGAGGCGGGTTTCGATGCGAAGAAAGCCGAGGCTGCGATCAAGGAGGTGCGCGGTTCACAAAAAGTGACCGATGCCGATCCTGAGGGGAAGTATCAGACCTTGGAAAAATACGGAACCGATCTAACAGCTCGCGCGCGGGCTGGGAAAATTGATCCGGTGATTGGTCGGGATCATGAGATCCGGCGGGTTTTGCAGGTGCTGTCGCGTCGGACCAAAAACAATCCGGTGTTGATCGGTGAGCCGGGGGTGGGTAAGACCGCGATCGTTGAGGGACTTGCCCGTCGCATCGTTTCCGGTGATGTGCCGGACTCGATGAAGAACAAGATGGTCATCTCGATGGATAACGGGGCGATGCTGGCGGGTGCGAAATTTCGTGGTGAGTTCGAGGAGCGTTTGAAAGCCTTTTTAAAAGAGGTCACGGATGCGGAAGGTAAAATCATTTTGTTCATCGATGAGCTGCACACCATCGTCGGCGCAGGTGCCGCGGAGGGCGCGGCGGATGCTTCTAATATGTTGAAACCCCAACTCGCTCGCGGTGAGTTGCATGCGATTGGCGCGACGACGCTCGATGAATACCGCAAGCACATCGAGAAAGACGCTGCTTTGGAGCGGAGATTTCAGCCAGTGATGGTCGGCGAACCATCGGTGGAAGACACGATTGCGATCCTGCGTGGCTTAAAAGAACGCTACGAACTTCACCACGGCGTCCGTATTCAAGACGGCGCGATCGTTGCAGCGGCGATGTTGTCGGATCGCTATATTTCGGATCGTTTCCTGCCGGACAAAGCGGTGGATTTGATCGATGAAGCTTCGTCGCGGTTGAAAATCGAATTGGATTCCATGCCGACGGAGATCGACGTGTTGGAGCGCCAGATCATGCAGTTGGAGATGGAGAAAAAGGCTTTGGAGAAAGAGACCGACAAGGCATCCGCCGCTCGTTTGGAAAAAGTCAAAGAAGAGCAGGCGAATCTCAAAGAGCAGTCATCGGGCATGATGGCGCAATGGCGGAATGAAAAAGAAGTCATCGATCAGGTGCGCGTGGCGCAGGAAAAAATCGACAGCTTGAAAACCGAAGTTGAGAAGGCACAGCGGATCGGCGATCTAACAAGAGCCTCGCAGATTACTTACGGCGATTTGCCGGAAGCGCAAAAGGCGCTTGAGGTGGCGGAGCAGGGGCTTGCGTTGTTGCAGAAGAACGGCGCGATGTTGAAAGAAGAAGTCACCGAAGAAGACATCGCGCGGGTCGTTTCCTCATGGACTGGGATACCCGTCAACCGTCTGCAAGAAGGCGAAAAAGAAAAACTCGTCTCGATGGAGGCGCGTTTGGGCGATCGCGTGGTCGGTCAGAAGAAAGCGATTTCCGCCGTGGCGAACGCGGTGCGTCGTGCGCGTGCGGGCTTGCAGGATGAGAATCGGCCGATTGGATCGTTCCTTTTCCTCGGACCGACCGGTGTGGGTAAAACCGAACTCTCCAAAGCGCTGGCGGAATTTTTATTCGATGACGAAGGCGCGATGGTGCGGATCGACATGTCGGAGTATATGGAGAAACACAGTGTGTCGCGATTGATAGGCGCGCCTCCGGGATACGTGGGTTACGATCAAGGCGGACAGCTTTCCGAACACGTGCGTAGGAAGCCGTATTCGGTGGTGTTGTTTGATGAGATCGAGAAAGCGCATCCGGATGTGTTCAACGTGTTGTTGCAGGTACTGGATGATGGACGGATCACCGACGGCCAGGGTCGCACGGTCGATTTCCGCAACACCGTGCTCATCATGACTTCGAACATCGGATCGCAATTCATTTTAGGCGAAACCAATCCGGAGCAACGCGAGGCGGCGGTGATGGAAGCGTTGCGCGGTCATTTCAGGCCGGAGTTTTTAAACCGCATCGATGAAATTGTGATCTTCGATCGCTTGGGTCGAGAGGACCTGACGACGATTGTGGACTTGCAGTTGGATCGGGTGAGAAAGCGTCTTGCAAAACAAGGTCTCGGCCTCGCGCTTACTGAGGAGGCGAAAGAATTTATCAGCAACCAAGGCTACGATCCCGTGTATGGAGCGAGACCTTTGAAACGCGCGATCCAACATCATTTGCTAGATCCGTTGAGCCTTGATGTGCTGGAAGGCAAATTCGTCGATGGCGATGTGATCAAAGGAGAAGTTAAGGAAGGGAAAGTCGTGTTTTCGAAGTGAGGAGAAGGCTCATTCCTGTCGCAGCTACAAAAAAGCCGCCGGACATTGCTGTCGGGCGGCTTTGGTTTGATTTTAACTAGGGGCTTTCGATTAAGCGGCTTTCACCTTATTTTCGAGAGCCTTTTTGGCTTGCGCAACGATGGCTGAGAAAGCAGCGGCGTCGGTGATAGCGAGATCCGAGAGGATCTTGCGGTCAGCTTCGATACCGGCGGCTTTGAGGCCCTCGATGAAACGCGAGTAGGTCATTCCTTCGTTACGGACGGCAGCGTTGATACGCTGAGTCCAGAGGCGACGGAATTGTCCTTTGCGTCTTTTGCGGTCACGATATTCGTACTGTTGCGCCTTACGGACAGCGTCCTTGGCGTAGCGGAAGAGCTTCGAGCGGAAACCGCGGAAGCCCTTTGCCCGAAGTAGCGTACGCTTGCGGCGTTTGCGACTTGCTGGGGAATTGGTTGCTCTTGGCATGTGTTTGTTT
>JANPMK010000002.1:0-6946 GCA_031422775.1 Akkermansiaceae bacterium
GGCTGCGGCAAGCTTAACCTTGATCGCTTCGATGTCGGCGGGCCAGAACTTGTGAGTGTAAACATTGGCCACAGTGCCCTTGAATTCATCCATCTCTCCCGGCGCTGCCATCGCATTGCGGAAAGCCTCGGTGCCATCCCCTTTCGTCTCGCCTCCCACGCCGATGACACCTGTCACGAAAGGCATTTTCGGTGTGTTGAGTTCCTTGCGCAAATCACGGATGAGGCATGCCAACAAACGGCTATACTCGGAGTAGTCCTTGATGCTCTTCTTGGCGGGGTCGCCGGGATAAGGCCCCACGAGGTCATTGAAACCTTGGAACCAGATGAAGCCTGCAATCTCATAGCCCTCCTTCGGATCATAATTCGGATAGACCTTTTTGGGATCCGCGAGCACGTCCTTCACGTGCGACATCATATGTTCAGAGTATTGACCTGCGTTTTCCTTCTGCTTCGGATCGGTCGGTTCACCACCGCTGGGCGGACGGAAGTCAACCATGAGGCTCTTGCCGCCCCAAGCGTTCTTGATCAGAAGGATAGGCTCGCCCAAGTGCTTCTGCATCGTGATGCCAAAGGTGAACTCGGGCCCGATCTTGCAAATGTTGTGATGCTGGCTGCCCCAACCCGCAGTTAGATTGCCTGCCTTGCGGCCGATCGGATTGCCGCCGAAATCGCCGTAAGCGTAGGAAATCCAAACGTCCTTGCAGACCACCGGCTTGCCATCGGCATCCACCATCTGCTTGTAGAGATCGGCCGTCTTTGGATCCTTGGCGATGGCTGGGAAAGTATAGCTTTCCGCATGACCTTCCATGTTGGACTGGCCGGCAAGGATGAAGACTTTAAGCGGTTTGGCCTCGATCGTGGTGACAACCGCCATGGCAGCGATGCTGAAAAGAATGGAGAGTTTCATAATGGATGTGTTGAATATGTTAGAGATTTTTATAAGAATTTTTTAAGATAATCATTCAGAGGAAAATGAACCGCAGATGGACACAGATTCACGCAGATAAGAAAAGAAATTTGAAATGAGGAATTGGATATTGGGTCACTTAAACAATAACTTCTAACCAATAAATTCTTCATCTGCGTTCATCTGCGGTTTTATTTCTCTTTCTAGGATAAGGATTGGTTTTTAAATATCATTCGGAAATACGTTGTTTGTCGGTGGCTCTATCACTTTCCCTTACCGAAGTTTTTTGCTTCTTCAAACGTGAGCAACTTCTTCGCGGCTACGGGATCTGCTTTTTCAATATCAGCAATGATCTTGTCCCATTGGCCTTTGAATTTTCCGGGATTGATCTCTTTCACTTTCGGAAGGATGTACTTGGCGTTTGCGCCATAGACGGGAAGCACGCTCATCAGCATCCGAATTTTGAATCCACCTTTGCCTGTGTCGGAATCGAATGCCGCCAATGCGCCTTCAATTCCGCCTTGGATATTCAAGCGGGCGTAAATGCCGACCGATTCGATCTTGGGATCGAAATTGTGGTAGCTGGTGTAGGTGAGTTCCTGATCGTCCATGATGGTCTTGACGCTGTCTGCAACCCAATGGAAATCTTCTAACGGCACCTGTGAAATCATTTTGACACCCGTCGTACGGCCAAAGGCCCGCTTGTGGGCCATCAACTTGTTTGCCGCAGCGTAAAACAATTCTTTGTCCTTCACCAATCCAGCGGCATACGGATCAGCGCACATGGTAGTCAAAGCGCGGCCCAATTTCAGATCAATTTCACCGAGTCGATCTTGAGTTTTTTTCTCTAACACCAGCTTCAACAAATCCGGATAATACGCATAAGCTCCCGCACCCAGATTAGCGATCGCACCTGCGATATCTGCCCGCATCGACATCTCCTGCTTGCTGTCTTTTAAGAGCGCAGCCAATGATTCGACGGCCAAGCTGGCTTGCTCGGGTGGGCATTGATATCCAAAATACTCGAGGGCGCTCTTGCGCTGCAAGTCAGTTCCTTTTGTTAGCATTTTGACGATGTCATTAACGAATTTGTGAGGCCTTCCTCGGAGTTGCCATACAGCCTCCTGTCGCACTTTGGGCATCTCATGATCAAACAAGGCCAGCAACTCATCTTCGCCTAACTTTTTAACATCCAATGTCGCAAGACCTGCGGTTTTTTGAGAGGCCTCCGCAGATAGGAATATCGATTTATCCGCGCCTTTACCATTAATGTAGAGTTGATGACGGGGGATGCAATAGTTCAGCAAATGCGATGCGGAATCGTTGAATCCGCTATACGAATATCCTTCCCCGCTGTCATAGGTGAAACCTCCATCCCATTTGCGATTGAGCGTATGAAGCCAGATGGTTTCTTTGAAAAAATCCGTCGTTGCACTCGGTCCAGAAAGTCCCGCGCCCAGGCCAGTCCATAGCTGGTTGAAAAAGTGACCCGTATGACCCGTTTCCATGATGTTGGTGGATGCCAATGACATCCGCGAGAAAAACTGTGCGCCTGGCTTGTCCTCTGCGAGCGAGAGCGCGATAGCCGCCATGCCGCTCATGCCATTGTTGTTGAATGATTTAGTGTTCGGATCATGCACTCCATAAGGTAAGGTTCCCTTGCCGACAAAACTGCCGTAGAACGTATGGCCCTGCTCAATCGCTGCCGTAAGCTCCGGATCTTTGACGCCACATTTTTGCGCTAACAACAATGAGATGTAGCAAGGTAAACTGGATGAATTCATCACAGCGTAGCCATACAACCTGCCGTGCAACTGCCCGCGATTCGCCTCTGGATTCGCCATTCGATGTCCCCATAGACCTGCTGCATCCCGTCCCTTGGCAAGCGTCACCGTATACTTCTCGATTGCTGGCAACACGTAGGCGTCTTTTGTGCGTAGATAATATTCACACAACAAAATGTTCTGATAGCCATAAGCCCAAGCACCACCCTCAGGCCCCAAGGTCAGCTTTACATCCGGCTTGGCCCAATCCAGTTCGTGAATCGCTGTTTTGACCACTTCGAGATGAGCGGGTTCACCAGTTGCCATCAAACCCATCAAACCAAATCCGAATCGACCGTAGTCCTTGCTCTTCACGATGTGCGCGGCCGCATTCGCAATAATGGCATCGGACTTCTTACAATCATTCGGCGCGGTAGCGCTGTAAGCACCGAGCTTTTGAAGTGTTAGACTAACATCTTTACCGTCCTTGAGTTGGAGAACCAATGACCCATCAGCAGCAGCCTCGGCAGTGTTGATGGCATCTGCAAACTGCTTACGAATGTCTCCATCCAGCTTTTTGCCTGCGGCGGACACGATCACGTCCCCCACATTGACTTTCCCAACCGCAGGCGAACCCTCAGTGACATAAGTCACCGTAATGTCTTTCTTGCCAAGCTTGCCGTAGAATCCCGTCGGCCCCAGATGCCAACCCGTGGGTGGCGCTGGCTTCGCCGCAAATGTCATGGAAGATGTGATCAGCCCAACTGTTAGCAACACGATGACCGCACGCAGTAGTGACCCGCATGCTTGGAGATGCAGGAGATTTTTTTGGTTTTTCATAAAGGAATGGAAATTTTTGTTGGAGATTTTTTAGCCCCCGCTTCGTTATTGGGTTTGAAATACGAGTAGTTTGGATTTCCAAGCGGGCAGGTTTTTAGGACCGAAGCCGCCGGACTCGATGAGTAGGTGTTCTTTACTGTCGATCTCCTTGGTGGCAATCATAATGACTTGATGACGGGTGAGCTTTGTTGATTTTCGATTTCATTAATTCTGAATCACCACTACCCGCAGGAAAAGACGCTGGAGCGCTTCGCTTGCGGTGGCGGTAACGGTGGTAGTGGTGCCAACGGTGACGGGGACGAAGGAAACGGACGGCCCACCGCCCGGACCGCTGCCGCCGGGATACCAGTCGGTTAGGTTGGGTGACCATTCGTAGGAGCCGTTCAAGCCGGAGGGCGGCGAGGGATTCTTTGGGTGGGAGAAAGTGGTGGTGGTGCTGGTGGTGCTGGTGGTGCTGGTGGTGGCGACATTCGCGATCCCTGCACTAGACTGGCCCGGGTGAGTGCCAAACCATGCCTCGATGCCATTCTTTAATCCGTCGCTATCCGGATCGTCGCCGAAATCCCTGTCGGCGGGGGCGAGGCCGAAACCGGGGCTGCCGATCCACGAATTGAAGTTGTTGCTGGGAGTGACGGTGATGTTTACATCGCTGGTGACGGAGCTGATACCATCAGTGGCGGTAAGGCGCAGAACGTAGGTGCCGGCGGTGATGAAGGTAGCGGAGGAATTGAGGGCATTTGCATTACTAAAGGTCACGACGCTGGGGCCGCTGACTAGGCTCCATTTGTGGGTGATGGGGTCGCTGTTGGGATCGCTGGCGCTGCCCGCAAGAGTGGCGATGGCGGCGGGGATGTTATCAGGTCCGTTCGTCTTATGTGGGTGATCGGTGGGCAGGGTGCTTTGCATGCCCCATTTGTGTGCGAGGTATCCTTCGAGGGTTTGGCGGTTGGCGGGGGTCACTGTGCCATTGAGGACGATGACTTCACCGATGGCGCAGTTGTCAAAAGAGCTGGTGGAACCATCATAGCCGAGGCTGAGTCCGCCGGCGGTGGTGACGCTGTGGCCGCTGGTGTCCGATTGAAGGAGCGAGCCATTGGTCCAAACTTGCTGGGTATTTTCCGAGGTGGAGCAGTAAAAGCCGAGCAGTTTGTTTTCGCTAGCCGCCCAGCTGGTTGCGGTGGAGATACGGTTGGTGCCGCCACTATCTCCGCAATCGAAAAAGACAGTGCCGCCAGACCATGGGGCGTGGCTCTGCCAGCGATTGGCAGACGTGCCGGAGCCGCTGAGAGAGAAGAGTGTGGAGCTGGCAATGGTGCCGATATTGAAAACGCCGTAGAGCATGGCGTTGTTGATGGTGGTGCCGAAGGGGTTGGTAGCTGACTTGAGGGCGTCATTGGAGCCATCGAAGGCAAGGGCATTGACGCCATTGATCTGGCTGGTGCCGGTGATGGGGCGCTGGATCGAGTTGGCTTGGACAAGGTGGAAGTTGTTGCCACTTTTGTCATTCCACTGGGAAACGGCGCCGGACGATTGGGTGAGGGTGGTGGCATCTGCCCCATCAAACCAAGCGGTGGCGTTAATTTTCGCGGGAGTCCAAGGGGTGGAATCGTTGAGGGCGACGGATTGGCTTGAACCTGCACTGACCACGGGTGGGAGTGGGTTCACCCATCTGGCGTAGAGGGTGAGGGCGGCATTGGTGGTGTAGGAGGCTCCCGCCGCGTAGTTCGTTCCCGAGCCATCGGCGGCGGTGTTCCAGCCTACGAAGGTGTATCCGGTTTTGGCGAGGTTGCCGCTATTGGTGGCTAGGGTAATGTTGATGCCCTGGGTTTTGGTCTGGGAGGTGGGCGCGGTGCCGGAGGTGCTGCCATTGGCGGCGTAGGTTACTGCGTAGGTGGCCTGTATCCACCGCGGGTAGAGTGTGGCAGGCGAGTTGGTGGAGTAGGTGCCTCCTTCCGCATAGTTCTTACTTGAGTTGAAGGTGCTGGTCATCCAGCCCGCGAAGGTGTAGCCGGTTCTGGCGAGATTGCCGCTGTTGGTGGCCAGGGTAAGGTTCACATTGAGGAGTTTGGATTGGGCGGCTGGGGCGGTACCGGAGGTGCTCTGGGATGTGCTGTAGGTAACGGGGTAGGAGGCAAGCATCAGACCGAATTGCACATTGATATTCGCCCCTGCGTTGCCGAGTACCTGGATCGTCGGAGTTGTATCCGTGAGACTGCTGCCCCAAAAGCGCGAAGAGGGAATGGTGGTGGAGTTGAAGAGGGGCTTCGCGAGGTCAAACAAGTCGCCGGCATCTCCGGTGTTGGTATCATTTTCCAGATTGAAAAGACCGTCGGCCTGTTTCAGGGAAATGTAGTAGTGCGGCTGGCTTACGTCACCGGTTCTGTTCTCGTTCATGTTCGAATTCCCCTCGAGGAGTGGATCGACATGCCAAATGGCGATTCCTTTGTCAGGAGCGTTGTTCGAATAGAGATTCGCAGCGCCGATGTTTTCGACCAGGAAATGATCACCTGTGTAAAAGGAGTCACTTTTGATTCGATAGACCACGTTTCCGGTGGCCGGAAGAGTGGCGGTTAGGTATTCGTTGACCCCGACATCTACCGGGGTCGCCCAACCGTTGAGGATGCGGAATTCGGGGTTGATAGGACTGGGTCTTTTAAGATCGGTGGCATATCCCGACATTTGGCAAAAATAACCGAGTCCTTGGCCATTGTCATTGGGTGTCGCATACCGGGCATCATACAAGTCCGGCCATCCGAAGAGCATGTGCCCGCATTCGTGGATGAATGTACTGTTGCCGGATAGGGCGGTTTCGCGGCCCATGCCCTGTCTTGCGAAGAAGGCAGAAATCTGATAGTAAAAAAAGTTATTCGAAGTTGTGCCATATTGGTAATTTCCGCCGAGGTTGGTGGTAAGTTGCTGAATCAGCGAAGGTGGTCCCGCATAGAAAATCGAGAGCGAGCGGATGCGTGAAGGATTCGCCGGATCCCGACTGACGCTGGCCGGGATGACGTAACCGGTGGCTGCAAGCGTGTTGATCGCGTCTTGGGTAATTTTATTCGACGCTGCCTGTATGCCGCTGGTAGTGCGGAGGGTCGTGTAGAAGCTGGCGGGTTGCGGCATCATGATTTCCGGAGCGACCACGTTGGAGAACTGGAATTGGCCGCCGGACTGGTTAAGGTAGTAATCATAGACCGAGCCGATATTACTCCCCTGAGTAAAGCCGACCTGATTGAGCAGCTTCCATGAGAAGGCAGTCAATAAAAAATTGAAGTTCACTTCAACTCGATTTGTTGATGGGGTTGGTTTTCATGTCAGGCTTTCAATTCAAAGTTGTTAGGACATCCCCCCGCTCCCCTGGGGGGACGGGAGGGGTGAAGTCCCCGGATGGGGATTTAGGGGCGAGCCCCTTTGCGGTCGAGCGGGCTTCCGCTCGG
>JANPMK010000003.1:0-59472 GCA_031422775.1 Akkermansiaceae bacterium
GGAAGAACTACTGATACTACCTACCCATTATGAAATCGAACGCACGTTGCGGGAGCAGCTCAGCGGTCGGCCCGGCCACCAACGCTGTGTGGTGGGGGAGGAAGAATTGCTGCTCGTGGTGCACGAAGTTCCGGAGGCGGGTATCCCAGAGCGTAAGGCAATATTTTTCTGGCGTCAGCGAAATGGAAAATGGCAGCAGCCCAGCGGGCCGGGCTTGAGTGAGCTTAATGCTCTGCTGGATCGCTATGCGAAAGCGATCGATGGTAACGAAGAACTGCTAGAAAAAACCGAATCCACCGAACTCGTTTTCAAAATCCTCAGGCATGCTGGACCGCTCACGCGAAGCACTCGGAACTTGGTTCACGCGCTCGAGGATGCCCTCGCTGAGGAACCCGAGGATCGTGAAATTATTTCCTTCCGCGACCGCACACGAGAACTCGAACGTGCGGCTGAACTTTTACAAAACGATGCCCGTGAGACCCTGATTTTCTGGCAAGCGGAGGCTTCCGAAGCACACGCGAAAGCCTCGGATCGATTGGGGAAAATCCTTTTCAAGCTGAACCTCGTCACCGGCTTCTTCTTGCCAGTGGTTGCGTTGGGAAGCTTGTTCGGGATGAATGTTAATTTGCCGGATTTTGTTCATGAATTATTTTGGCTGATCTTTGTCGGCGGGCTTGGGGTTGGCGGATTGCTGTTGTGGTTTGTCGCTCGGAAAAATGATTGAGTTGTTAGATATGAAAAAACTTTTGGTGATAGGCGCCGGATATTTAGGCGATGAAATTTTGCGGCAATTCAAAGCCGCAGGATGGCAAGCGATTGGCGCATCACTGAGTGGTGGAGAAAATTTAATCGCTTGTGATGTCAGTGATCCAGAATCGGTCGCCGCGCTTCCGGATGCGGATGCGATCATTCATTGTGCGGCATCGGGTCGCGGTGGTGAGGATGCTTACCGGAAAGTTTACCTCAATGGATGTGAAAATCTCATTCGCCGTTTCCCTCATTCTAAGATGGCTTTCACATCGAGCAGTTCGGTTTACGCGCAGCAGAATGGCGAGTTGGTGACTGAAGAATCCGAAGCCATTCCGGATCGGGAGACGGGAAAACTTCTGCTGGCCGCGGAAAAATGTGTTACCGATGCTAGTGGTGTGGTCGCAAGGCTCGCAGGAATCTACGGGCCGAATCGCAGTGTGTTGTTGAGTAAATTTAAAAGCGGCGAGGCGGTGATCGAGGAAGATGGTCGACGTTTCATCAATCAAATCCACCGCGATGATGCAGCCAGCGCGTTGCTGCACTTGTTTTCCCTAACAGAATTTCCGGCGGGTCAGGTTTTCAATGTGTGCGATTCGGAAAGCTTAACTCAGCTGGAGGTTTACCAGGGGCTTGCCGAAACATTCGGAAAAGACATGCCGCCCAGCGGTCCCCGCGATCTGAATCGCAAACGCGGTTGGACCCACAAACAAGTCTCCAACGCCAAGCTCAGAGCGACTGGCTGGCAGCCGAAATATCCGTCGTTTCTGGATGCGGTGGAAGCCTTATAACGTCCCGCTCCACGTCCAAAGATTCGCGTCGAAATATTTATGTGCGGTGTGGATCAAGCCTTCCGCGCGACCTTTCGGGCGGAGGATGGCGATGATGGTTGAGCCAGATCCGGACATCAATACGGCTTTGGTATCGCGCCGATTTTGCAGCCAGTCTTTGAGTTCGGCGAGGTAACGATGTTTGGCAAAAACGGTTTTTTCCAGATCGTTAACCAACTCCAGGCCGGCGTAGCGATAGCTGTCGTAGCGGACACCTGGAAGGGGTTCGGCATTCAAACAATTCTCATAAGCATCTGCGGTGGAGACGCTGAAGCCGGGTTTGAACAAAACGATGGGAAGATCCGGCGGGGTGGGGGCGGCTTCGATGATTTCACCGCGGCCTCTGCACCAGGCTGCGCCGGCGTAGAGAAAAAACGGAACGTCCGATCCTATCCCTGCCGCCAACTGATGGAGTTCGTCCGAGGGCAAGGGATTTTCCAGCTGACCGTTCAGGGCTAACAGGACCGTCGCGGCATTGCTCGATCCGCCACCGAGCCCCGCGCCATGCGGAATGCGTTTTTCCAGATGGATTTGGTAAGGCTGGGGTTGTCCGGATTTTTCAGCCAGAGCATCGACCGCTTTCACCACGAGGTTTCGTGAATCGGTTGGTAAACTCGGATCCGAGCAAGTGAAGGAAAAGGTATCTGAGGGAAGAATGGTGATTTCATCCGCCAAGCCAGGAAGTTTGACCATCAAGGTTTCGATGTCATGAAAACCATCGGAACGTTTTGAAAGAACGCGGAGGGAGAGATTGAGTTTAGCAGGTGAGAGCACGTTGGGTTGTGGTAGGTGAAATTTCAGCGAAGTGCAAGCAGCGCGAGCATCCGACCCGTCTGGCCTTTTTCGATCCGATACGAGTAATGCACCGTAAGATCCGCCGCGGTGTTCTGGCAGCTATCGTGAAATTGCACGATCCCTAACTCGCTCGCCTGCTGGCGAATCGTCGCTGCGAAATCGATATCGTAATCCGGTGGACGGATACATGGAGAAACCACGCAGACGAGATCGCTCGGACGCGTGCTATAAAGCTCAGTCATCTGCATTACCGCTTCACGCAGGATATTTCCTTCGGTGCCTTTTTTTCCTGAATGTAACAACCCGATTGAACGCGTCACGGGATCGGCTAAATAGATCGCGGCGCAGTCTGCGACGTAAATGGCGAGCAGTTGACCGGGTAAATTCGTGATCAAGCCATCCACTCCGGCGTGTTGGACGATGGGCTGTTCCGAAATTTTTGTGATCGCGGCGATTTGATTGCCATGGATCTGCTCAGCGTGGTGGCGGGTGGAAATTTCCGGAAACGCCTCGGCAATCCAGCGGTCGTGATGCGGCGCGAGATTGCGCAATGCGAACTCGCGATCACCCAAAACGTCTACGCCTGCTTGCCTTGAAATCCACGATGCCTGGATTCCTGGTAGCTCAAGTATTGGGTCTAAAAAAGAAAACACCTCCGTCACGACCAAGATCGTAACGGAGGCACATCGAATTCGCCAAGCGGCTTTCGCTCGGCACACGTAAAATTAAATAAGAGTGCGATTTTTCAGAGCGCGATGCGTGTGTTCCACGGTTTCCGCCTCTTCTTCATCCATCCCGGCAAGGATACCTGCGAGGTCAATCGCGATTTCCTTACGCATTCTGGATACGAGCTCGACTCCTTTGGTGGTGATGCGAACCATGATTTTACGACGATCTTCCGCCGCATTCACGCGCTCGACATAACCGAGTTTCTCCAAGCGATCGACCAAACCGGTGGCGGCTGCGGTCGAGTGGCCCATTTTTTTCGCGATATCCGACATCGTCAGATATTCTTCGCTTGATAAATAGGTGAGTAAGAAGAACTGAGAGAAGGAGACGTTTCCTTTGTTCAGTTCTCCAGATAGGTTGAGAATGCAGCTGCGCTGGGTAAAGAGCACGAAGTCTGCGAGGCGATCAGCGTCAGCTTTCGCCACAGTGCCTCCGGCACCGGATGTGGTATTTTTCATGTTGGCTGGTTGTAAGGTTCATGTTGGGACATGGAAGAACCTCCTCATTTTCTGGAAATTCCAAACTCATCTGACTTTCATCAGCGAAGTTCGGTGGGACTATTTCAAAAAAAACTTAGAAATCCTTAGGACTTTTTTAAAATATTCAAAATTTCTGGATTGGGAAGCCTGAAATTCGACAAAAGTTAATAAGTTACCCATCCGTAAGGAAAATCCCTTTAAAATCAAGAGATTCACCTAAATAAATCCGCCTCCACCGGCGGATCGAGCCGCCGCTTCGCCACTTCCAGATACTCCTCATCCAGCTCAATTCCCGTAAAATGGGATATTTTTTGAGATATTGCAGCTAAAGCCGACGATCCGATTCCTAAAAATGGGTCCAGCAGGCGGGTGGCCTCGGCTTTTCCGTGGATTTTGATGCATTGCTCGACCAGCGCGATGGGAAAAGTCGCGGGGTGGGGGCGTTCGCCTTTACGGGATTGGATGGTTTCGTAGGGGATGAACCAAGTATTTCCCCGGCAGCGCAGATCCTGACCTTCCGTGTGACCCCAACGGGCGATGTTGGATTTATAAACGTACGGCACGCCAGCGGCGCGGCGGTCGAGCGGGACATCGCCGGTTTTCGTCAGGTGAAACACGTATTCGTGGCAGTCGTTGACGTAGCGCTTGGAATTGATCGGTTTGAAATGCCCTGCAGAAATTGGCTCGCCGCTAGTTGGAGTGATGGTGATCGATTTTACCCAATGAAACGTATTTTGCAGAACAAACAATGGCTCCGGTCCATCGGTCAGAGCGAGGACGAGTTGATGGGGGAGAAGAGGATTCGATGGCGCGGCGCCGATGTTGAGAAAAAACGACGCGTCGTCTTTCATCACGCGGTTCACTTCGGCAGCCCAAGCTTTGCACCAAGCGAGAAATTCATCGCGCGGCGCGGTGTCTTTGAATGAAGCATAGTTGATCCCGAGATTGTAAGGCGGCGATGTCATCACGAGATCGAAAAAGCCCACTTCCAATGTCGGCAAAACTTCCAAACAATCGCCGTGTATAAGTTCGAGGTTCAAAATGAGTAGGTGATTCTACCGATGATTGGTTACGGATTGCAGAAAATTGAACCACAGATGAACGCAGATGTACACAGATAAAATTCAATGAGCGGAAACCCCCTGATAACCCTAAATAGCATGCTGAGAATTTATCCCCATCTGGGTTCATCCGTGTCCATTTGACAAAATGATTTGAATTTCTGTTCGTCCATGTCCGCTTCGCTCCCATTGTGGTTCTATTCACCCTCTTAAATTATCAATCGCTGCCACCAAATCATCGCTCGTTACGGTCTCAATGACCTGTGCTTTGCCGATTGCGGAAAGTGTGACGAAACGGATTTTGCCTGATTTGAATTTTTTATCGCGGGTGAGTTTCTCCATCACCGTCGCAGTTGGGATTTCCGGGGAAAGCGTGAGCGGGAGGTGGAAATGCCTGAGTAAATCGAGGATTTTCGCGGAAGCCTCCGGTAAAAGTCCGGAATGTTTTTCGGAAATCACCAACGCAGCGCGTATCCCCAGCGCGATCGCCTCGCCATGCAGCATTTGGCCATAAGGCAACGAAGCCTCAATGCCGTGCCCTATCGTGTGACCGAAGTTTAACAAGGCACGGATATCTTTGGTTTCATATTCATCCGCTTCCACGACGCGTGCTTTGATCGCAATGTTGCGTGCGAGTAACTCCGCAGGAACATCACGTTTCTCGGGATCAATGGCTAAGAGATCTTCCAACATCGACGCATCACGGATCGCCGCATGCTTGATGGCCTCCGCGAAGCCTTCGTGAAACTCACGGGCTGGCAATGTCTTCAAGGTCTCAGGATCGACGATCACCAACTTCGGTTGATGAAACGCTCCCAACAGATTTTTCCCCTCCGCGACATTCACCCCGGTTTTTCCACCGACCGATGAATCGACCTGGGAAACAATCGTCGTTGGAATCTGCACGAAGGGAATGCCACGGTAAAAAATCGATGCGACAAACCCCGCGAGATCGCCGACCACACCGCCGCCCAGTGCGATGATGATGGAGCGTCGATCATGTCCCGCGCGAATCATTTCACGGCAAAGAGCCTCCGCATGGGAAAGCGATTTCGATGCCTCGCCCGCCGGAACCGTGTGCAGGGTGGGTGGGTTTTCGGTGAAACTTGAGATTACTGTTTGCGCGTGGTGCGCGGCGACGGTTTCGTCCGAAATAATCGCCGGCCGCAGGTGTGAAAGTCCCTGCTGCTTCAGCATTTCAGCAACAGAAGACAATAAGCCATTTTCAACAATGACTGGATAAGAACGATCGCCGAGTGCGACTTGGACGGTGGGCATGTGTGAGGTTTAAGTATAAATCATCAATTAGGAAACTCCGAATTGGAGAGTTTAAAGAAATCGATTTTTGGATCGAAGTAGAAAAGATCCCAGCGGGATCTATGAAATTAGCGCGGGGACGAGGAGCGATAGCGACGACTACCCCGGGTAAATGATACAGAGAGAATCCGACCCCGTGAGCGGGTCGCAGCCGTCGGCATGATGACGCACATCTGATTTCTGGCACGCCCTTCAGGGTGCCGATGAATTCCCATCCCAACCCGGGGTGTCGCTCCGCTCAACCCCGCGCTAATTTCTGTCATCCCTTCGGGATAAAGGCGCATTGATCTGCGGTTCCCATTTCGTTTTTTAAACTAATCAGCTCACGACAAAACTAACCCAGAAATTTCTCAACCCAGCCCTCCTCTCCTCCGTTTCCTCTCTTCCCTCCATGTAAAATATGCCTGCAACACCCTCCACGCTCACCAAACTTTTACCGATTTTCCCGAAATAATGTTTGCTTATTCGTGCCTTAGAATGCAGGTTTTCCTCGAAACCTGACAAAGAAAGGTAAATTACTAAGGATTATGCTTCCCGAGAGTTCCCCGTTTTCCCCAGACCAGCGCAAGTCGTTGGATTCGCTAATTGCTGGCTTTGATGCGCTTCAACGCGGCTGGCTCAGTGGATTCCTTGCTGCGCAGTCATCTGCTGTTGCTCCTGCCGCTGCTCCCGCAGCTGCTGGTAAATTGACCGTGCTCTACGGCACCGAAAGCGGAAACACCGAGGAGCTCGCTGATCGCGCCGTCAAAGAAGCCAAGAAAAAAGGTTTCAAGGCGGTGATGAAAAACATGTCGGACATTTCTCCGGCGGATCTCGCGAAAGTCGAAAACCTCCTCGTGATCGTTTCCACCTGGGGCGATGGCGAAGCGCCCGAAACCGCTGTCAGTTTCCACAAAGCGTTCATGTCCGAGGATGTGAAACTCGCCGGCGTGAAATTCTCCGTCTGCGGACTCGGCGATACTTCTTACGAAAAATTCTGTGAGATCGGTAAGCAATTCGATGCTCGTTTGGAAGTGTTAGGTGCGACCCGCATTGCGCCAAGAGCGGATTGCGATGTCGATTTCGAAGATGCCTACACTGAGTGGTTTGCGACTGCGCTTAAAGCGATCACTCCTGCCACTGTCGCCGCTGCTCCAGCTGCTTATGAATATACAGCTCCGGCCAGCTCGGAGTTCGGAAAGAAAAATCCGTTTCCATCCGAAGTGATCGAAAACCTTCTTCTCAACGGCGAAGGCTCCGCAAAGGAAACCATTCACGTTGAACTATCTCTAGCAGGCAGCGGCTTGCAATACGAGCCCGGCGATGCACTTGCCGTGCAGCCTACCAATTGCCCGAGCATGGTGAAAGACATCATCAACGCCGCGCAACTCATCGGCACCGAGGAAATCGAAGTTAAAGGCGTGGGCAAAAAACTTTTGGCGGATGCGTTACGCGAAGATTTCGATATCACCGCGCTTTCCAAAGCCGTGCTCAAAAAACTCGCCGAGGCAACGAGCTCTGCAATGCTCATCGCGCTACTCGAAGAAGAAGCTAAAGACCAACTCCGCGAATACATCGACGGCCGTGAAATCATCGATGCGCTCATCGACTTCGCACCAAACGGTTTATCTGCCGAGGCCCTTTGCGGAATTTTCCGTAAGCTTCCAATCCGCCTCTACTCCATCGCTTCCAGCCCTCTCGCGCATCCCGATGAAGTTCACCTCACCGTCGCGGCTGTGAGATACGAAACTCACGGAAGAACCCGTAAAGGCGTTTGCTCCACCTACCTCACCGACACCGCGAAGATCGGTGAAAACGTTTCGGTATTCGTTCAACCTAACAAAAACTTCCGCCTTCCTGCCGATGACAACACGCCCATCATCATGGTAGGTCCCGGCACCGGGGTTGCACCGTTCCGTTCCTTCGTGGAGCATCGCGCCGCCACTGGAGCGACGGGTAAGAGCTGGTTATTCTTCGGCGACCAACGCTACACCTACGATTTCCTCTACCAACTTGAGTGGCAGGATTTCCTTAAAAACAAACAGCTTACCAAGCTCGACCTCGCCTTCTCACGCGATCAACCCGAAAAGGTTTACGTCCAAGACAAAATGGTCGAGCAAGGCGCGGAACTCTACGCATGGCTCGAACAAGGCGCGCATTTCTATGTCTGCGGTGACGCGAGCCGCATGGCAGCTGATGTCAACGAGGCACTCATTTCCATCGTCGTCAACCACGGCGCGAAATCCCGCGAACAAGCAGAGGAATACATTGAAAATTTAAAGAAAGCGAAGCGTTACCAACGCGACGTGTATTGAACTAAAAATCTAACGAAAGACTTTTATCATGGCTGAAGAAAAATTAGCAGCGAACGAATACATCAAAATCCGCAGTAACTACCTGCGTGGAACGATCCAGGAAGGTCTTGCTGATCTCTCTACTGGCTCGATGAGTGAGGATGATCAGCAATTGCTGAAATTCCACGGCACTTATCAGCAAGACGATCGTGATCTACGCGCGAACCGTCGTAAGCATAAATTGGATAAAGCTTACTCGTTCATGATCCGCATCCGGGTTCCCGGCGGTGTCGCAACTCCGCATCAATGGCTCGAAACCGACCGCATGGCCACGCAGTTCGCCAACGGCACGATCAAGCTCACCACCCGCCAAGCGTTCCAATTTCACGGCATTATCAAGTCGAATTTGAAAAGAACCATCGCTGAAATCAACCAAACTGCGATGGATACGATCGCGGCTTGCGGCGATGTGAACCGCAACGTGATGTGCAATCCGAATCCTTATCTCACTTCAGTTCACGCGGAAGTGCTGAAAGTTTCCCAACAAATTTCCGATCACCTCACGCCACAGACGCGTGCGTATCACGAGATTTGGTTAGATGGTGAAAAGGTCGAATCCAGCGAAGAAGAGATCGAGCCGATTTATGGCAAAACTTACCTTCCACGGAAATTTAAAATCACGATCGCTGTGCCGCCTTCCAACGATGTCGATATCTATGCGAACTGCCTGTCATTCATCGCCATCGTTGAGAAAGATAAACTCGTCGGCTTCAACGTCGCTGTCGGCGGCGGTATGGGCATGACCCACGGTTCTGAAGAAACCTATCCACGCCTCGCGGATGTCATCGGTTTCTGCACGGTCGATCAAGTCAACGACGTCGCTGAAAAAGTGGTTCTCGTGCAACGCGATTTCGGTTGCCGCACCGAGCGCAAACATGCGCGTTTAAAGTACACCGTGGACGATCACGGTCCTGAATGGTTCCTTGGTAAACTCAACGAATACCTCGGTTACAATCTCGGTCCAGTTCGTGATTTCAAATTCGAAGACAACGGTGATCGCTACGGTTGGGTCGAAGGTGTGAATGGAAAATTCAACCTCACTCTTTTCATCCAAGGTGGTCGTGTGCTCGATACGCCTAGCTACCCGATGCGTACTGGTCTGCGTGAAATCGCAAAAATTCACGATGGCGACTTCCGCCTCACCGCGAACCAAAACTTGATGATTGCCAACGTTTCTCCCGAGAAGCGTCCGGAGATCGAAAAGCTCCTTGAACAATACGGCATCAAAGACAGCCACCTTAAAAGTGCCCTGCGTTTGAATTCGCTCGCTTGCGTTGCGTTGCCAACTTGTGCGCTTTCCCTCGCCGAGGCGGAACGTTACTTGCCTGAACTTCTAACAGAACTTGAAGAAGTCATCGAAGAAGCCGGCCTCCGTCACGATGCGATCACCATCCGCATGACCGGCTGCCCGAACGGTTGTGCGCGTCCTTACATTTCCGAGATCGGTTTTGTAGGGCGCTCACCCGGTTGCTACAACGTCTATCTCGGCGGTGGTTTTGCGGGGCAGAGGCTCTCGAAAATGTATCGCGAAAATTTCCCAGGTAACGAAGTCAAAACTTTACTTGGTCCCATCATCAAGCACTACGCGAAAGAGCGTATTGAAGGTGAACGTTTTGGCGATTTCTGCATCCGTGCAGGCTACGTCGCCGCAACCGAGCAAGGCAAAGATTTCCACAAGAATATCAAAGAAGAAGCCCGCGTCTAAATCACAGATCCACAATGGAAGCTTTGAAAGTAAATAACCCAGACTTAGATGTCGCTGATCCAGCACAGCTCTCCGCTGAGCTCGTGAATCTGCGCGCAGGTCAGCGGCTTGAATTGCTTTATAAGCAACTTGGCGACCGTCTGGTCGCGAGCACTAGCTTCGGCCTGCAAGCCGCGGTGATGCTAAAACTCATCCACGATCACGCCCCGAAAATCCCCGTCGTCTTCATCGATACCGGATTCTTGTTTCCTGAAACTTACCGCTACGCCGAAGAGTTGATGGAAAAATTTCCGCTCGATTATCGGGTCTATCACCCAACGATTTCCGCTTCTCGGATCCAAGCGCTGTGGGGGAATCTCTGGGAAAGCGGCAAAGAAGGTGCGGATCGCTACGCGCTTCTAACAAAAGTCGAACCGATGAATCGCGCCCTGCGCGAGATCGGCGGCGATGTCTGGATCAGCGGCCTGCGTCGCTCACACTCCGATACGCGCCAAGAACGTAATTTCGCCGAACAGCAGAAAAGAACTCTCAAAGTTTACCCCATCCTCGATTGGGCGGACGCACAGGTGGATCTGTTTTTCCACCAACACCAACTTCCCCGTCATCCTCTAGCCGAACAAGGCTACGTCACCATGGGTGATTGGCATAGCACCAAGCCCTCCGAAGACGGCACCGCCAACGGCACCCGCTTCAACGGCGAGAAATTCGAATGCGGATTGCATTTGGAGTCAGAGACTTCGGATTTCCAGATTTAGGGGGTTACTCAATCGGGGCGGAATTAACAGGAAGTTATTGGCACGGCTTGAGCCTCGACATGCGTCGCACGGGCTGCTAACTACAAAAAATGTCCGTCAAACCGCGTATCTTTATCAGCTCTGTTTCTCGTGAACTGGCCTCAACCAGACAGATCGTGGCTAACACCCTGCTGTTTCTTAACTATGAACCGGTATGGCAGGATATTATCGGAGTTGAGCAAGGTGAAATCCGCGATGTGTTGCGTCGGCAAATTGATTCGTGTGTGGGATTGATCCAACTGACCGGCCAGCGCTACGGACTTGAACCTTCGGAACCCGATTCTGAATTCGGACGCGTGAGTTACACCCAGTATGAGGCGCTCTATGCCGTGCGGCGTGGGATGAAAGTGTGGCATTTCCTACTCGACGAAAATTTCACACCCGATCAGCCGAACGACGAACCGGAGGAACTCCGCAAGCTGCAACAGGATTATCGTCAGAAAATCGAACAGAGCGATCGGTTGTGGCATGCGATGCCGAATGTAAGCGAGCTAGAAAAAACACTGCTGAAATTCCGCAACGATCTAGAAGAACTCCGCGTCGCCGCAGAACGCGAGCGGCGAAATGGTATTCGCTGGCGTCTCGCACTCGCGGCCTCGGTCATCATTCTCGCGGGTGGTTTGTGGTGGGTGAAAACACGCACGGATGAAAAATCCGAGATCGTAGAGAAAAAAGTCGACGCCAACACAACTGTGGTGCGTGAACAGACCGCGCAGGTGGTCGCAAAAATCGACGACCTTGCAAAGCTTTTTGAAGAAGCCTCCAAGCATGACGGAATCATCGCCAATCCTCAAACGCCTGCGGATCATTATCACAACGCCCGCTTTGCGGAAGTGAAGTCGGATTTCGCCATGGCAAGGAAAAGCTACAACGCGTTTCTCGCATCGGGTGTGGAGTATATCGATCCTTACGTGGCTTACGCCGATATGTTGAAAGTGCAGGAAGGTGGCGAGGGCGCGCGTGAGGTTCTTGCGGCGTTGCGGAAAACCAACACCACCCTCTCGCTGGAGGCTGTTTCCGCATTGTTGTTGCCGAAAGCGCAGCGCATCGACGCCTTGCTTGCGCTCGCTGAAAAGGCTCCGGATTTTGCGCCCGCCGCCTATCTCCTCAGTCGTGAGTTTTCCTTGGAAAAACTCGGAGATCAAACCATCGCCGACAAAAACGAGGAGAAGAAATGGCTCGATGCCTTTCGCGAACTCAATACGGCGGGCAAGTTTCAGAAATACATCCTCGATAAAAAGGAAGGCCAAAAATGGCTCAGTGATGTGGATGCCCGCGCAGCCAAGATCGCGGCGATGCCGGAGTCGGTTTTGAAAAATCCCGTTACTCTGACCGCCATGCAATCGAACGACGGCTGGATGATGACGTTCGGATTTGCGGATTATAAAATCAAAAAAATCGAGTGGCGCTATGAGGGTGATGGCGAATTCCGTGATACGGGCGTTTCAACGATAGCGAATCCGCAGACCGGATTGCCCATGCCTAACATGTCGGTGCCGCTCGGGAAACTGAAACCCGGCACTTACGCGATGGAAGTCCGTTACGTGGACATCACCGATAAAACCAATGGCCCGTTCAAAGTGAGTTTCAACACGGAAGACGTAACCCTGGCCTTCGGCAAACAAGTGCTCGGATCGCTTATTAACTCATGGGTCAGCTTGCGCGAATACGACGGCAAGCTGTTGTGCTACTTCACCTCGTTGTTGAGTTATCGCAGCTCACTCAAAAGCATTCGCTACTCGGTGGACAGTGAAGCGCTGGATAAAACTTTTCCCTTCAGCCCCCCCAAGCCGGGTCAGTCGCCCTACGAGATCGATACGGAAGCAACTATTTATCTAACACTTCCGCTTACCACCAAATCCGTGAGTGTGCAGCTTGAATACGCCGACGGGACCTTGTCGGATATGAAGACATTCACGGACAGGACCAATCAATAACATGGGTTTTCAAGACACACCATCTTCGATCGCGCCTTGGCTGCGTGAGCTGGCAGCACATGTGGACTATGCGTATTTCCGGCGTGTGTGGCAGCATGCGGTGACCGAGCAAGCTGAGCAGGGATTCATCGCGGCATGCTATGAAAACGTTGCAAAACGTGCGAACAGCGAGGGCGAGTATTACCTCGCGCACGATGCTGCCAATCACGGACTGCGCTGCGCTGCGACGGCTGATTTTCCACCTCACCGTTTGATCGCTGCGAAATCAACCGCGCTCGCACGCTCTGGGGCGGCACTCGAAGCGCAAAGAGTCATTGATGAATTTCTAATAAAGCATGAGGCCGATGGCAGTGTGTGCAGCGCACAAGCCAGATTGCTGCGTGATCGCGGCTTGGCGGCGCAGTCCGGAGAAGAAAGATCGCGCCTCATGACGGAAGCCGCGAAATGGGCGGCACAGGCGAAAGATTTCGCCCACCAAGAGGGCGGCGATTGGTCCTATCCTGCAAACCAGGAAGTTCAGTTTCTTTATTTTGCCGGTCAACACGACACCGCGCGTACCAAGGCTTCGGTGGTGATCGAGTTTATCGAGCAACGTGTCGATCGGGGATCGATGTGGAACCAAACCAATCTTGCGGAGATGCGACTCGTGTTGGGCGAGCTGGATCGCGCTGGCGATCACTACGCAAATGCGGCTGCACTGGGTATGCAGTCTCCGGGTGATTTGGCCGCAAATCGAGCGGTCGCCGCATTACTGCTGGCAGAAGTATCGGGAGACGTAGATTTGTTAGATAAATGGTTTCCCAAACCTGTTCTGCTCATTTTTGCCGGACATATCCCAGATTCTGCGGGGCGCGAAACACCTCGATTACCCGAGAGAACATGCCGGTATGATGGTCCTGCTGCTTTGGCTCTAACAAAACACATTGCTGATATGGGAGCGGTCGAGGGCATCAGCGCCGGAGCACCCGGTGGTGACATTCTTTTTGCCGAGGCGCTTCTTACGACAGGCGGACGGATCACTCTCATCGAGCCTTTTCCCTCGCATCGCATACGTTCTGTCGCTGACAAGTGCGGCCATGATTGGTCTGCTCGCCTTGCACGGATTTATGAAAAAGCCGCCCACATCCAAGCCATCACCTGCGCGGAGGATGTGGACGGAGATACTCAATGTGATTATGCCAATCATGTCATGCTGGGCACCGCCCTGCTGCGGGCGAAACGCATCAATGGCCAGCTTCGTGCCATGGTGCTGTGGGACGAAACCGATGTCGCCGCTCCCAAGCCCGGTGGCACAGGGCATTTTGTCAAACTCTGCCGCGATGCGAAAATCCCCATTGATATCATCAACCCCAACACGCTCGCTTCCTGATGTCAGATCCGATAGTCATTCGATCGATTCTTTTTGCCGACGTGGTCGGTTTTTCAAAAATGCCTGATGCGGCGTATCCGGGTTTCATGGGTGAATTCCTCGCGGACGTAGATCGCCTGTTGTCTGATGCGCGCCACACCGCCCTCGCACGCAACACATGGGGCGATGCGATCTTTGCGGTATTCAACACGGCAAGCGAAGCGGCGCATGCGGCGCTTGCATTACAAAGTCTTGTTAGTTCCCAGGAATGGGCGAAACGATTCGGACTCGCCGGCGAAGTTTCTTTGCAGCTGCGCATCGGACTGCATGCGGGACCTTTGTATGAAGGGTTGGACCCGATCACAAAAAGCCTCAGCTTCATGGGCCGACACGCGAATCTCGCCGCACGCATTGAGCCAATCGCGGAAGAGGGTCATGTTTATGTGAGTGGCGAGTTCGCTGCGATGGCGACACTTGCGAACCCAGACGAATTTCAATTCGACTACGTGGGCCAGCGCACCTTGCCTAAAAAGAGCGGAGTGATTCCCGTGTTCCGGTTGTCTTGAGCAAGAGATGGGAGGGGATTTACAACCACTCTAGTAAACGGGAAGCTCATCATACATAGCATCCGATGTCGGGCTTACGGACGTGGATGATGACCAACCGCGATTGTTAGCTGTACGGGAGAGTCCGGATTGAAATTCTGTTAGGGCTTCGTCGAAGGATTTTCTTGCTACGTTTGAGCGTCCGATCAGGGGCACGCCGCCAGAGCGGCCCCTGGCAGAGAAGAGGACTGCTTCGTCTTCAATCAGAGCAATGTAGGTCTCAATGTTGATGGGGCCAGAGGACATAGTTAAATCGAGCTGGAGGTCGCCTTTTCCGTGTTTGACGGGAATCAGGCCTTCGCGACGGAGGGCGGTGTCGATTTCCGGAATGAAGGTGCGTTCGCGATCGGAGAGTTTTTCGGGCATCCCGACGGTTGTCGGGCCGTCGGGTGAGAACGGAGTGCGGCTCGGCGCGCAGGAAGCTAGAACGACTAGGAAAAGTGTGGCTAGGATTTGGAGTGTAGTTTTCATGACGGATAATTTCTACGTCGAAAAACCGAGAATCAAGGAAGAAAAATCAATCGGCAGCCACTGTAGGGTCACGCCAAAGAGGGTGAGTTTTGATGAACATCGTTGGGTATGAAGAAAGATGAGTCCTTACGCTTTTACCTAACCATTTTCCTTGGAGTTTTATGAATATAGAATAAGACTTCAAGAGAACTGAATTAGTATGAATAAATTTATCGTCGCTTTGCTTTGTGTGAGTCCCGTTTCCTATTTGTCCGCTCAAACTTCCACCCCGCCTGCAGTGAGTCAGACACCGACACCGATCACCGGGAAAATCAGTGAAATCACTCTTTATCAAGGTACTGCTGTCGTTTCAAGGATGGTGGAGGTGCCAACCGGAAAGACGGGTTCTTTTGAAATCGTGATCGGTCCTTTGCCCTCCGCTACTGATGCTTCATCAGTTCATGCCGATCAGGCAAAAGGCGTTTCCGTGCGCTCGGTTGCCTGCCGCAGTCGTCCGCCTGAGGAAGCTGCAAAGCTACAGGGTCGCGCCGGTGAGGTTGCAAAAGAGATAGAAGCTCTCGAAGTGAAAATGTCCATCGCACATAACGAAATCGCCCTGCGCCGGATTCGTCAGAATTATCTGAAAGACCTTCAGGGTTTCGTCGCTCCGGCGGCGGCCCAAGAGATGACCCACGGCGTTATTCAGTCGAAGGAGCTTGAGGCTGTCACCCAGATGCATTTCCGTGAGTATGAGAAAGCCTCGCAGGAAATCATGAAGCTCGATCTTGAGATCAAATCCGATAGCAAAGCGCTTGCACTTCTTGAGATGGAGCAGGACACGCTAGCGACGGGGCCACCAGTCACTTACGATGCGATTGTTTATCTCGATAAACCAACGGCTGGTCCGGCGAGCATTAGCCTGAATTATTTCGTTTCCGATTGCGGCTGGTTCCCAGTTTATAACGTAAAAGGCGATACCAAAAAGAATGACGTGAGCGTCGAGTTCAACGCACTGATCCACCAAGTCAGTGGTGAGGATTGGAAAGATGCAAAACTCGCCCTATCCACTGCATCGCCGAAAACCAGCGCATACAACCCGCGCCTTTCGCCTTTGTATGTAGATGTCACGACTTCAGGTGGTGGTGGATCTAACGGAAAAGCAGACTCTTACAAATCTGCGGTTGAGCAGAAAAATGTGGCCATCAAGTCCCAGTTCCGCGGCAAGTCCACGGACGAGATCGCCAGTCAAAATTTCCGCGCCAATGACTCGGCTGCCAGTGTCCAGTTGATTGAGCTCTCAGAGCGCTTGAGCGAGCTTCGCCTCATGGATGAGGGCGGAGAGGAAGATCTCAGCATCCGCTACGAGTTGGCCACCCCGATCAGCGTTGTGAGTCGCAGAGATGCACAAATGGTTCCCGTCCTGCAACATCACAGCCCCGCAGACTTTTACCATGTCGCCGTGCCTATTCTCACGACATCAGTGTTCCGCGAGGCCGAGCTTGCCAATGCCACAGGACGCGACCTTCTCGGTGGTCAGGTCAATGTTTTCCTCGACGGCGAGTTCAAGGGACGCACCGAGATATCGAGTATCGCTCGCGGCCGCACGTTTACTTTGGGCTTCGGTGTAGATGGTCAGGTGAAAGCCCGCCGCACTCTTGTGGATCGTCGCGAAGATGTGCAGGGAGGAAACCGCCGAGTATCCGTCAGCTCTGATATCATCATCGACAACTTCAAGCAGGAAGCCGTTAAAATCCGCTTGCGCGAGCGCATGCCTTTCATGGAGGACACCACCAACCTCCGCGTTTCGATTGGCGAAATGAGCCAGGCTCTCAGCACAAATGCCGACTACCTCCGCTATGAGAAGCCTAAAGGAATTCTCCGCTGGGATCTCGAAGCGCCTCCAGGCTCTCTTGAGAAATCTACCTCCCTGCGTTACACCTACTCACTCGAGTTCGACAAAAGCCTAACCCTCCGCGACATCTCGCAGGAGCAAAAGCAGCGGGCCCAAGAAGAATTCCTAAGAGAGTATAAAAAAAGTAACTAAAGGTAGAAGCTTGCTAGATCCAAGGGTCTAATTTTTACAAAATTACCATGAAATCTAATTTCTTAATCCGTTGTGTGTCCGCGTTGTTAGTCTTAGGCATTAGCCAAGCTCGTGCAGCGGAGAAGGTACAAGAAAAAATCTGGACTGATCCTGAGGTAGCGGTCCGCGAAGATCCGGATTTTTCGATTCAGGGAGAATACGGAAGCGAAAAACCAGGAGGTGCCAGTGAGGGGGTTCAGGTCGTAGCACTTGGCGGCGGCACATTTGATGCCTATCTGTTGCAAGACGGACTTCCTGGCTTGGGATGGACTCCTGATAAGACGCGCACCATTCTTAAAGGCACACGTCAGGAAGATAAAATCGTTTTCGAAAGTTCTGACAAATCGATCACGGCAACGATTCAAAACAGCAAGTGGATTCTAACAGATAAGGGTGGCAAGAAATCGGAACTGCCGCGCATTGAGCGTAAGAGTCCGACTCTGGGGATGACTGCGTCGAAGGACGCTGTGGTTCTGTTTGATGGAAGTTCGGCAGAGCAGTGGGAAAAGGGAAAAATTGAAAACGGCTTTCTCGCTTCTGGCTGTACCTCCAAGCAACGCTTCGGGAGTTATCGCCTTCACCTTGAATTCCGCACGCCCTACAAGCCCACCGCTCGTGGACAGGGGCGCGGCAACAGCGGTATCTATCACAGCGGTCGTTGGGAAACTCAGGTGCTTGATTCCTTCGGGCTCGATGGAAAGGACAACGAGTGCGGAGGCATTTATTCGGTCTCAAAACCAAAACTCAACATGTGCCTGCCGCCACTCGTATGGCAGACGTATGATGTCGATTTCACTGCTGCTAAATTTGATGCCGAAGGCAAACGGACTGCATGGCCACGAATCACCGTGAGGCTCAATGGTGTGCTCGTGCATGACGACCTGGAGCTCAACAAGGATTTCACTACCGCCGCGCCGATGTCGACTCCGCTCGTAAATCCCGAAGGCCCAGTTAATATCCAAGATCATGGCAACCCAGTCTTTTTCCGCAATATCTGGATCGTGCCGGTGAAGGATTGAGTAGGCTGGGAGCGCGAATCGTAGCGGAGCGGAGATAGCCGCCGTAAATTTCCCATATGTCGGCAATCTATGACTCGCATTCGTTTTATTAGCACCATGTTAATCGACCTAACATTCGCATCGGAAATTCAAAAGACGCTCTGGGAACGTTTGACTCAATGGATCAATGTTTCGCTGTTCATGACCCTTGGTTTTTTGCTGACAGCTTGTTCTAGTAAGCCGCCTGAGATCCCAGTGAACCAACCTTCGCTAAACACGAACTCGGTTCGCGTTGGGACTTATAACGTTTTCACAGGCACTCGTGATACGGCTCTAACAGTGAAGGCAATACGTCAGATGGACGCGGATGTGGTGATGTTGCAAGAGCTCTCGCCTCAGGGGGCTAAGTTGTTGGATAAAGCTCTGGAGGTCGATTTTCCACACCGCCATTTTTCTGAAGGCGTGGCTATCTTGTCGCGTTATCCATTGCGGAATCCGCGATATAAACGCTCCCAACACGGAATCAATGGCTTTCTTTTCGCTGAGGTTCAATCTCCGGGCGGACGTTTCCAAGTCGCCAGTTTGCACCTTGATCCACTCCATCTCTGGAAGCCCCGTGAGAAGTGGTCGCTCCCGATGCAGCTCATGTGGGGGCAGGACTATGTGCATCGCAGAGAGGTGGAGCAAATCGTCCATGCGCTCCGACCGGGTATGCCGACCATTCTTGGCGGTGATTTTAACAGCGTGAGCGGTGCTCCAATTCGTCAATTGCAAGAGCTGGGCTACACGGATAGTTATGCGAAGGTCAATAAGCACCCAGACCAAACTCCCACGCTTCATTTTAAACTGTTCGGAACTAAAAGCGGGCGTCGCATCGACTACATCCTCCACGATGCATCATTTCAAACGATTCAAAGCCAAGTGTTTCCCGGCGCTCCATCAGATCACGATTCGGTATTGAGCGTATTAGGATGGAAGTGAAATCATCATTCTTAGAAAATATGAAACACAACGGTGAGTTGTAGCGATACAGCGCAAGCTAGAAGGGTAAACCACAATGCCTTCCAACGCCATGAAAGGCCGATTTGAGCAAGTCGCAGGTAGATGATGACGCACATGGTGAGAATTGAAACTCCAAGGCTACCAAAGAAGAACTGAGAGCCGCCTGATAAGATCGCATAGGGTAACAAGGTTAAACTACCTAGCAAACAAGTCGCGGCGAGTTCGCTGACATAAACCCAGCGTTTGTCGTCTAGCAGGAGTAAGCCAGTCACAATCTGGATCGCCCATTTGCCGCTCGCAATCGAGCCCGATAGCAACATGGATTCGTGAGAAACATAACCTTTATAGCCTTTGATAAAAAGCGCGGTGATAAGAATGCTAAGCGCGAACGAGGTAACGATGAAAGACCCGCGACGGGGGGTGGGAAGAGTGAGTGAAATCATGGATTTGGTAGCCACGAGATTGTCTGGGACGGCGACGTATGGGAAGCGGAAGAATACGATGTTTCGCTTCGCGCGGCGCTCTGCATCGAGAGCGCCCTACCCATGCTTCGCCCTTATCAAGTAGACGTCTTCTCCACTGTAAAGCTGAGTCTTGCGAGTTCCGCGTAGTATTCGCAGCTTTCTAACAGTTCGTCATGGGTCCCGTGGGCGATGACCTCTCCTAGGCGCATGACGTAAATGCAATGCGCATTTTTGATCGTGCTGAGGCGGTGTGCGATGACGAGGCAGGTGCGGTTTTGGCGGAGCTCATCGACGGCTTGTTGGATGAGTTTTTCGCTCTTCGTATCGACGGCGCTGGTGGCCTCGTCGAGGAGCAGAATGGGCGCGTTTTTCAGGAAGGCACGGGCGATGGAAATGCGTTGTTTCTCGCCGCCGCTGAGGCGGCCGCCGCGCTCGCCGACGGTCGCATCGAGCTGGCCATCGAGTCTTTCGACAAAGTCCGCGGCACAGGCGCGGCGTAGGCTTTCCCAAAGTTCTTCTTCCGTCGCATCGGGTTTGCCGATCAGGAGGTTCTCCCGGATGGTTTGATTGAAGAGATAGCTTTCCTGGGTGACGTAGCCGATGGCATCGCGGAGGCTTGCCTTGTTCAAGAGGTTGATCGGAACTCCATCCAGATAAATTTCACCTTCGCTCGGATCATAAAGTCTTGTTAGAAGTTGGAATAGAGTGCTCTTGCCCGCGCCAGTCGCGCCGACAATGGCGACGGTTTGATAAGGCGGGACGATTAGGTTGATGTTGCAGAGAATAGGGCGGCTCTCGTCGTAGCAAAAGCTCACGTTTTCAAAACGGATCTCGCCTTTCACTGCATCCGGATGATCGCCACTGACGAGGTCTTCCGCGCCTGAGGTGTTGATGATCTCGAAGACCCGCCTGCCGGAAATGAGGCCACCGAGAAATGAAGTGCTCAAACCGTGCAGGCGGCTGATTGGCTCATACAACATACCGATGAGCATGAGAAATTGAGTGAGCTGGCCGATTGTGATTTCCTTCATGATGCACCAGTAAGCACCGCATCCAACTAGGAGGATGAGGCCGATGTCACCGAGGAATCCCATGCTCGGTCCATAGAGAGCCCACGCGCGCTGGAGCCGAGTTTGATGGCGGCGATACTCGGTGCTGGATCGGTCAAAGTCTCGCTGCTTTTCCGGTTCGAGCGTGTAACTTTTGATCTGCCGTATGCCGGCAATGTTATCGTGGAGTAGAGAGTTGAGCCCGCCTGCGGACTCCCGGGCATTTTCCGCGCGAGGACTGACCCATCGAGCATTGATCCAGCCTCCCGCTGCGATGAATGGCACGGGCAGCAGGGTGACGAGCGCCAGTTTCGGATGCACCCAAAACATGAAGCCTGCGGTGAGGACTATCTGGAGGATGGCGGGCAGGGTTTGATCGATACCATCTAGCACGATGCGCTGTGTCGCAGGCACATCGGTCGACATGCGCATGAGGATGTCGCCCGTGGACTGGCGATCGAACCATTTCAGCGGAAGGTGCTGAATCTTATCATGCAATCTACTACGGAGATCGTAGGTCATGCGTAGCTCGAAGGCATTGTTGGTGAGTGTTCGCAGGCTGAAAAAAATCTGCCGCAGTAGCATCGCGCCGAGAGCCATCGCTGCGGCAGGGAGGATGCGCGAGGTGTCTCCGTTGGGAATGATGTCGTCGAGAAACCACTGAGTGAGGCCGGGAAACACGAAACCTAACAGAGTTCCCGCAATAGACAGACTCAAGCCTGCAGCAACGCGCCAAGGATAGCGCGCCATGAAGTGAAGGATGAGCAAAAAGGGAGAAGTGGTTTTCATGAAGGAAGAGAAAGATGATTGTTCCGGATCTCCCAGCTCCCCGAGCGATCGAGTTCCAGAAGTCGCTCGTGATGTTCTATCAAGGTCGTGCGATGGCCCACGCTGATATAACCCACGCCCGATCCTTTCAGCAAGGCATATAGGCGATCTTGATTGGCTTCATCGAGGGCGCTGGTGGCTTCGTCGAGAAATGCGAACTTGGGTGGGTGCAGGAAAAGGCGGGCAAAGGCCACCCGCTGCTGTTCGCCGAGAGAGAGAATGTTAGTCCAGTCCACGACACGATCGAGATCTCCATCGACCCGTGCGAAGACATCGGCGAGATTCACTTCTTCCACGATCCGCTGGATTTCTTCGTCACTCACCGCGCGGCCGGGAAAGGGATAGAGTAATTGATCACGTAAGCTGCCCTGAACCATATAGGGCCGCTGCGGAAGAAACATGAGATCGTTCAATGCCGGTCTTTCGAGCGATCCAGAGCCATTCGACCAAAGGCCGGCGATGGTGCGCAGGACCGAACTTTTCCCCGTGCCGCTCGCGCCCATGATGAGTAAGCTCTGCCGTTTCCGGAGCTCGAAAGATAAATCCGTCACGAGTGTTTTCGAGCCATCAGGCGTCCGCACCGTCATTTTATCGAGTCTGATGAAACGGCTTTCGTCGTCTAACTCCAAATTCGCTTCGTTGATGATGCGCTCTTCTTCGGCATCGTGTTCGTCGAGGTTATCCCACAAACTGCCGAGACGCTGAACACCTGCTAGATAAGCACTGATGATGCCGAACTGGGTGATGATAAGCGATACGGCTGCGAGGACTTGGGCAAAGGCTCCTGTCGACTGGGTAACAACTCCGAGTTCAACTTCACCGCGCATGAACATCGGTGCGACAACCATCACCGGTAGGACGAGCGCGATGTAATTGTAGCTGTTAGTAAAAAATCCTAGATTGCGGTTCCATGTGATGATCTTACGCATGTTGCCCACTGCTAGTGTGAGGCGATTGAAGAGATCGAGATGCTCGCGTTTCTCGCCACGGTAAAAGGCGATGGACTCCGCATTGTCACGCACGCGGACGAGGCTATAACGGAAGTCGGCTTCTTTCTCATACTGATGGTAGTGAAGCCCGACGAGGCGACGACCGATGAGGATGCTCACTGCTGTTCCCACCACTGCGTAAACTAACAGAAGTCCAACGAGCGTGCCTGAAATCGCCCAGAGCACGCCAACGAAGGCGATCAAAGTCACGAGAGAGTTCAGACCGATGAGGAGAAATGAGAGTGAGCTGGCGGTGAAGTTCCGCACATCCTCACTGATCCGTTGGTCGGGGTTGTCGATGCTTTCCGAACCTCTCAACCGATAGTAGGCGCGGTTGTTAAAGTAACGCTTCACGAGGTGCTGAGCCATCCACTCACGCCAGAGCAAGGCGAGACGTTCTTCCACCCATCGGTAGTAAACCCCGATGACCACCGCGAGGGCGAAGGTGCCGAGATAGAGCCACAACATGATCCAGTAGGCTGCCGGGTCTTTTTTCGCGATGGCGTTCATAAAATCCCGCCCCGCATAGCTCATCAGCACCTGCACAGCTCCGACTGCCAGCGACATGCCCACTAACCCGATGAGATAACCACGCGCTTTCTTACGGCGTTCCGAAGCGAAGAAGGCTTTAGAAATGATCCAAAATTGACGTAGCGTCCTGACTAAAACTTCCCGACGGGTGGATTCGCCGCTTGGAGAATGTAACTCGTCGTTAGGGTTAGACATGCTCGGCAAGGATGGAATTGTGCCTACCCCCTGTCTATGGGGTGAATACCCCATTGCCTAGCAGCGGAACATCATTGTTCTAGGATCAAGGCAGCGGTTTTGAAGCTGCCTTTGACTCCGCTGATAGGGACTTTGACTAAACCACAACCCGTCACGGTGCCCCATGACTCGTCTTGAACCAGAACACCACTTGCGGCGGCGGCACCTGCTAGGACGTCGGGGGAGAATCCCGTCGGTATTGTCAAAGTGCCAACGATGCCACCATCGGCTTTGGAGACATTTCCTTTCCATGCAACCAATGGCACGGCGTCAGGCTCGGAAGTGGTAAGGATGAATTTGTCATCGATGCTGAATTCCGTGGGGAGTGAGGCGATTGTGGCCTGAGGCTCTTCATTGCTGAGTCCGCCACCATCAATAGTCACCGCAGTCTTGCGGTTTTCGTTCCAACCGAGCGAAGCGCCCAGTGCTGCAGCGGTGGCGGGAACGGTCCATCTGCTGGTGCCGATGGTGACCGGCATGATGGGGAATCCGCTCGGATAGCTGAGAGTCTTCATATCCGCCGCCTTCACCCACCAAGCGCCGACGTTGTCGAGCGGTAGATCGCTGGTAGCGGGCTGATCGAGATCACCGAGTGTGACAATCCCACCGATGAAGGAGTTTCTGTTAGAGTAGGGTTGTGACCACAGCACCGCTTGGCCGCAGGCGGAAACAGGCAGGGTGAAACTGGCGGCAGTGCCATCACCTAGTAGTCCCTTGAAGGTGCCGATGCCCTTAGTGCTCACCTTGCCCTTCATCCAACCAAGGCCAGCGGGGACAGTGAGGCCATCCTGCACACCGGCATCTAGCACTAGATTGCAAATCACCGTCGCAGGTGGGTTATCCGCTGTGCGGGCGACGCGGAATCCGCGGAGCGTGCCACCGCCATAAGTGCCGGTTTGATTGGCTGTGGAGCCATCTAGCGTGATATTGACTGTCACGGCTGGAGCTCCCGAATCCGCAGGAAAAATGGCGGTGATAGGTGCAGTGGGAGTGCCTTCACCAAGTACGAAAGTGCCTTTTGCCTTGCGCGTCTTCGATGCACCTACCGCATCAAGAGTCGCGGTCCATTGGTTGGCGGCTTTGATCGAAAGCCGGAACGCTCCGGTTGGAATGGAACCTCCATCCTCCAGAATGCAATCAAAGTTTCCGATGAGGGATGTGGGAAACGCTAGCACGGTGATCGGAAGCGCGATGGTGCGCACGAGTGTCTTGCCTTGGCGTAATTGGACGCTGAGCTGATAGACTCCGAGTTTACCGAGTTTGCCGGAGAGAAGTCCGGTGGTGGAGTTGTATTTGAGGCCGGACGGCACCTTGCCGGATAATTTGATCGTCTGGCCATCGCTAATAAGCCGTTTCAGATCAAACGAGACCGTATTACCGACCCGGAGTTCGTAAGGAGTGCCGACGAAAGTGAAAGCTACGGGATCATCCGTATCGCCTTCGCCGCTGAGGCTGAGATTAAAGGGGGTTTCAATCGTTTCATTAGAGGTGATTTCCAGCGCGGCACTGCGGGAACCTAACGCAGTTGGGGTGAAGGTCACGTTGAAGGTAGTGGTGTCTCCAACTGCAAGAGTCGTGGCTCCCAGAGCGCTCACAACGAAATCAGAGGTATGGGAGCCGCTGAGATCTACAGCAATACCGGAGAGTTCGTCCGAGTCGGTGTTGCGGATCGTGACGGTTTTGATGACGGGTATTCCGACCTCCGAACTGCCAAAAGTCAGGGTCGTGGCACCATCTGTCAGTACCGTGTTCACGGGTTGTTCTACCTGCAACTGCTGAGCAGTCGTAGTGAGAATCTGATAGGAGGCTGGGTATTCGATATTGGAGATTCGCGGCGCGACGACCATCAGGAGGGTTCCAATACTCGGCGTGAAACTGCCGTTGGTGTCGGCGAGGAGTTCCGTGGTTTGATTGCTCAGAGCGTCGATATTTGAGAAAGAGATGGCATCAATGAACCAGCCGAAAGTGTCTCCAGTAAAGGGGAAGAATGTATTGCCGGGATCGATGAAGAAACGGATGCGGAAGGCTTTGCCGTTCATGGATGATAGATCGACGATGCGTGTTTGGAAAGAGGCCTCGCCGGACCCGTCAGTTCCAATCTGGCTGAATACATCCTGCCACTCGGCGGTGTTAGACTCTTCCTTAACCTGAACTTTGAAGGTCTCACTGGTGGTGGCGAAACGGATCTGGCTTTGGAAAGTTAGAGAAGATGTAGGTTTTCCGTAATAAAGAGTCTCGAGTTCCAACGATTGCTCGTCGCTCGTAGCGTTAACCAGATGGAAAGAGGCCGTGCCCTGTTGTTTCACAGCGGTGTTGAGGACGGCATAATCCTCGGATATAACGGTGGTGATATCATTGGTTGTTTCACAGTTTTCGGTAGACGCAGCAGCCATTGACCAACGACTCCACTGATATCCACTTGCACCGGGGGTTTGTTCGAATTCAATGAGATGAGAAACTCCCTCACTAGCATTGGCGGAGCTGGTGATGGTGGGCGGAGTGTAGGTAAGTTTCAGATCCAGCTTAGCATTGTTAGATGCGGGAAAAACCAAGTTGGTGGTTTGATTCACCCCGAGACCCGAGAAAGTGATCGCGCGGGTGGTTGCCAGGTTTGGAACTGGAACCGCCCAACCGCCACCAATGGCCGTTGTACAAAAATTGCTTGAGCCTGCGACATCCACCCTGAGTCCCGAAATCCCTTCTCCAGAGTCGTAGAAATCGTTGCCGTTGAGGTCGTAGTATGCCACTCCAGTTCCGAACGAGGTGGCACCTGCACGAGCACCGAAATCTTGGGTGACTAAATTGGGACCTACCGCGCCGTTGCTGCCGGACACCACTCCCACGCCGATTTCGCGATAGTCCGCTTTGTGGATGTTAACCCGATGCCCGCGGTTGGACTGCATGCCGCCAATTTCACCACCTTCATCAGAACCCCAGTCCACCTGAAAGCCTGCATGGCCTTGAAAGACGAGATTGTAATAGGCATAAACGTTCTCGCCAACGAATGAAAAGTTGTATCCGGCGTCAGTGACGCGGCTCACCGTGGTGTTGGAGGGGTTTGTTTCGTTATGGCTTTGTGTGGCATTGGCCAGCATCCATGCCGAATGGCCACGGGCAGCGGTTGTCAGACTTGCATTTGGCGCTAGCGGCGGCTGCACGGCGATTGCGTTGAACTCGGTCTGCATCATCGTAAGATCCACGCCGAATTGCGAATAAGCACTTAGGATAACTGGATCGGTTGTGGCTGCAAATCTCGCGCCTTCGGCAGACGGGTTGGCGCGCGCCCGGTTGATCAACTCGATGTAGAGTTGTTCATCGCCCGTCGGGTTTCCAAAATTATAAAGTACCTGCCCCATCAGCGAGGGGGTGAACATCAAGAACCCAGCGAGGAAAAAGGGAGCAATGCTGCATCTGATTTGGGATTTGCCAGATCGTCTGAGGGGGTAAGATTCCATCATTAATATTCTAGATTGATAAAATATACTCTCATTCTTGATCTGTATAAGTCAATCTAAAGTCAGGAAATTAGCGTTACGAGAGCTGCTTGGGGAGGCGGACTTAGATGTTGATGCTTGCTGCTAAATGAAATCTTGGCAAAGTGGTCCGGATAGTTACGCTCTCGACACATGGAAAGCGCTGAGAAATCTCCAGATTCCGCCTCATATCGGGGTGAATCGAAGTGTTTTCTTACCAAAACCCGCTAGGTTATCACAATCTAGATTCCTCAAAACCCAAAATAGAAAACTGATATCAATATGTTAAATTCGTTCGTTGTTCCTATCATCGCCAGTGTCAGTGGCAGCGGCGGAGGTGCTTTGGGAAGTGGCCTCAAGTTTGATCTCGACTTGGTCGATTGGGTGATCCTTGCCATCTACCTTGTGTTTGTCATAGGCATCGGCTTCGCGTTGAAACGCCAGGCCAAAACAGCGGAGGATTTTCTTTTATCAGGCCGTTCGATCCCGGGTTGGATCACAGGTCTTGCCTTCATTTCAGCTAACCTCGGGGCGCAGGAACTCATCGGCATGGCGGCGTCCGGCGCCGAGTATGGCATCATGACCTCTCACTTCTATTGGGTGGGGGCGATTCCGGCGATGGTGTTTCTCGGAATTTTCATGATGCCGATGTATTATGGCTCCAAGGCCAAGTCGGTGCCTGAGTATTTGAAAATGCGTTATGATGAGCGCACGCGTGTTTTCAACTCAGTGTCGTTTGCTTTCATGACCATCTTTTCATCCGGTATCTCGATGCATGCGCTGGCCGATTTACTCACCGCACTGGTTGGGTGGAACTACTATGGCTGGCTCGCCGTTACTTCGGTGATCGTTCTCGCATACGTCCTCAAGGGTGGCTTGAGTTCGGCGATCTATAACGAGGTGTTGCAATTTTTCATGATTGTTTTCGGCATCGCGCCTTTAGCCTATCTTGCTTTGAAAAATGTTGGGGGTTGGGACGGGCTCGTCACGAAGCTTCAGGCCTCCCCGCTCGGCGATGGCTCCATCCATTCGTGGGCGCAGACCGCCACTGGCGATAATCCGATGGGCGTCCCATGGTATGGCATCATCTTCGGCCTCGGCTTTGTGCTTTCTTTCGGTTACTGGACCACAAACTTCGCAGAAGTGCAGCGTGCACTGGCCGCGAATTCAATGGGTGCCGCACGCCGCACGCCCATCGTCGGTGCGATTCCGAAAATGTTGTTTCCGGCTATCGTGATCCTTCCTGGTATGATCGCCTACGCACTCACCTTGGATGGTGCCTCAAGTGGCTACGCGATTCCCGCGAAGCTTGATGCAAATGGTGTTGCTATGCTCGACAGCGCGGGCAGAACGGTGATGAATTACAATCAGGTTTTGCCCTCGATGATTCTCCACTATTTTCCTAACGGGTTGCTGGGACTCGCGCTTACCGCGCTGATGGCGTCTTTCATGTCCGGCATGGCGGCGAACGTAACCGCCTTCAACACGGTTTGGACATACGATCTCTACTCGCAAATGACGGGCGGCAAGAAGACCGACCGGCAGCTTTTGAACATGGGCAAGTTAGCCACCATCGCCGGCATCATTCTGGCCATGGGCTGCGCACTGATTGCGGCGAAGTATAACAACATCATGGCGATTCTTCAATTGGTCTTCGGCTTCGTGAATGCACCGTTGTTCGCGACTTTCCTTCTCGGCATGTTCACCAAGCGTTCCAATAATGCGGGCGCATTCTGGGGCTTGTTGATCGGCACCGGCACCGCAGTGGCATTCCATGGTTTGTCTTGGGTCACCGGCAACGATCCCGGGGTCAAAGGCGCTTGGATTGCTGAAGTTTTCGAGTATCCAAAAGATCTCTCTCAAAGCTTCATGGTAGCCATCGTCGCTTTCAGCGTTACTTTCGTGGTCAACGCTGGCCTTTCACTCACCTCTGGGCGAAATAAAACGGATGAGGAACTCGCCGGTCTGGTTTATTCTCTCACTCCCAAACAACTGTCAGGTCACGAAGCATGGATCATGCGGCCAGCAGTGCTTGGGACCATCGTCATGATCGCTGCGATTATTCTCAATTACATCTTCTGGTAACTCATTCAACCCACTACTTCAATGGACCTTCGTCTTCCCATCGGCATTATCTTCACTCTCTATGGCCTAATCTTAACCGGGTATGGCTTCTTCACCAAAGGGGGTGAGATGTATAGCAAATCCCTAGGGATTAACGTCAACATCATCTGGGGAATCGTCCTACTCGTCTTCGGGTTGGTCATGTATTTCTTCTCCAGATGCGGAAAGAATAAAAAATCCTAAGTCTTTTAAATATGCGCCTGCTATTAACCCTGATGCTATTGCTGGCTGCCGCTGCCAAAAGCTCAGCGCAGATGTATGCCGATGTGCAAACAAGCGCAGGCCTTTTTACCTGTGAGCTGAATTTCCAAGAAACGCCTCGCACGGTGGCGAGTTTCGTCACACTCGCCGAAGGCACGCGCAAATGGGTCGATGAACGCAACGGGCTGCTTTCCACGATCAAACCTCCACAGCCTTTTTACAATGGCATCGTCTTTCACCGCGTGGTCAATACAGAGGGCTTTAAAATCATCCAAGCCGGCTCAAAGCGAGGCGATGGCACCGACGGACCGGGCTACGAGTTTCAGGATGAAATGAATGTCGATCTGCCAGCTACCTATCGTTTCGATCAACCATATTACTTGGCAATGGCCAACTCCGGACCAAATACGAATGGCAGCCAGTTTTTCATCACGGGTGAAGCGATCGAGGAGCTTGAAGGCAAGCACACGGTCTTCGGAAAAGTGGTAGTGGGCCAGAGCGTGATCGACGCCATTCTCGGTGCTGAAGTTGATTGGTTCGACCGTCCCCTCGCTGACATCACGATCCAAACCATCACCATCCGTCGCATCAGTAAAGACGCGCAAAAATTCAAGCCAAGATCACAGAAACTCCCAACTTTATCCGCGCCGTCCTTCAAAATTCAAGTTGCCCCCAGCCCTGCTAACACGGCTCGTTACGCTTTCAAGCAGAGTACACGCACTGATTTATTGGCCTTTGTTACCATTGATCCGGCTTTAAACGATTGGCAAAAACTAGATAACCGCTGGATTCCGTCAATATACTACGCTGCGGGTTATTATGATCTCACTTATCCAGTGGGTATGCCGATCACAGGATTTCGCCCCATCTTTGTGAAATACGGTCCTGATGCCCTCACGCCCATTACGCCTGTGGGCTACACGCTGTCATTGGTAAATAGCGAAGGTGCATACCAATTTTCGTTACCAACTGTCGGCGCGATGAGCTACTCGTTCACGCCTGATGGCAGTACTACAGCGCAAACCGGCACCATCGATTCTACCACTTTGCAGTATGACTCAGCACCTCATCACGCAATCATAGCGTTCACACTCAGTTCCAAAAAAATCATTTATCTCCAACTAGGCTTTGATGAAAAAGTGAAACGTGATCTCCATGGTCACTGTATCTCTCGAATCAAAAATTTCGTGATTACCAATCCCGAAACCGGCGCGGGTTTTTATCCGGATAATTTCACAGAACCCGGCGGCGACGAAGGTTTCTCAATGGTGCCGATCAAGTGAACCGCAATGGGAGCGAAGCTCCGACAGGTCGGGGCAAGCGGACATGGACGAACACGAAAATTGAATCTCTTCGTCAAATGGAAGCCTCCCGTTAATTTTCAGAGAATTATGATGAATCGATGATTCATCTAGTGGATGAGAGAAGCGATCAGCGTAACTCATTCATTATCTGCGTAAATCTATCGTTCATCGGTGGTTTCATTTCTGTTTTTAGGCTAAAACCCGCATTCCCGCCTTGCCATTCGCTGGAAAAGGCTGCATAGCCCCGCCCCCAAAGCCTCTAAACGCCTCATTTTATGTCATTGAAAATTCGCAACCTCGCCATCATCGCCCACGTTGACCATGGGAAAACCACCCTCGTCGACCAACTCCTCCAAGCCGGTGGTACCTATCGTGAAAACCAAGCCACCCAAGAGCGTGCGATGGATTCCATGGATCTTGAGAGAGAAAAGGGCATTACCATTAAAGCGAAAAACACCGCGATTCTTTGGGAAGGTTACACGATCAACATCGTCGATACCCCAGGCCACGCCGACTTCGGAGCCGAAGTAGAGCGCGTGATGAAAATGGTGGATGGCGTTTTACTCGTCGTCGATGCAGCAGGTGGTCCGCAGGCACAGACACGTTTCGTGCTTCGTAAAGCTCTTCAAGAAGGCCTTAAGCCGATTGTCGTGGTGAACAAGGTCGACCGCCCGCTGTCCAATCCACTCAAAGTGCACGACCAAGTGCTTGAGCTTTTCCTCGACCTCGATGCAACCGAAGAGCAGTTCGAAGCTCCTTTCTGCTACGGCTCCGCTCGCGATGGTTACTTCATGGATCATCCAGATGATGAGCGTAAAGATTGCATCCCGCTCCTGAAAAAAATCATCGAGTTCATCCCTGAACCAGCAGCTGATCCTGCGGCTCCTTTCCACATGCTCGTTTCTAACATCGAGTGGGACAGCTTCGTCGGCCGCGTTGCGGTTGGAAAAGTTCTCGGTGGTGCAGTGAAAAAAGGTGACACCATCTGGCTTCATCGCAAAGACGGCACCAAGCAACAATCCAAGGTGATGAAAACCTTCACATACTCCGGTCTAGCGACGGAGGACTCCGAAGGTTGCGGCGCAGGCGGCATCGTCGGCATCGCTGCAGGCATCGAGAACATCGATATCGGCGAAACTCTTGCGGCTTCCGCTGATCAAGAAGCACTTCCTTTCGTGGAGATCGATCCACCAACCGTTTCCATGGAGTTCTCCATCAACGACGGCCCACTCGGAGGCAAAGAAGGCAAACACGTGACTTCCCGTGCCATCCGTGAGCGTTTGATGCACGAAATCAAAACCAACGTTTCTCTCCAAGTCGAAGACACCGATCAAGCGGGCGTATTCAACGTCTCCGCACGTGGCGCGATGCAGATCGCTGTTTTGGTGGAACAGATGCGCCGTGAAGGTTTCGAAGTCTGCGTTTCTCGTCCGACCGTAATCTATCGTCGCGACGAAGGAGGTAAACTTCTTGAGCCGTTTGAAACACTCTACATCGAGTCCCCAGGTGAATACACTCAGGGCATTTTAAAAACTCTCATCAACCGCAAAGGCATGATGGAAAACATGGAGACCGAGCCATCCGGCGAAACTCTCATCACCGCACTCATCCCGACCCGTGGCTTGATTGGTTTCGAAACCGAAATCGTTAACCTCACTTCCGGTCACGGTATCATGTCGCATCTTTTCCGTGAGTATGGCCCACACGCTGGTGAGATTGTCACCCGCACCACCGGCACCTTGGTTTCTATGGAAGCTGGTGTTGCCACCACTTACTCGCTTCAAGCGCTAGAGGATCGCGGTGTGCTCTTCGTCGGAGCAAACGATGCGATTTACGGCGGCATGTTGGTTGGTGAAAACCCACGCGTGGGTGATATGCCTGTTAACCCTGTTAAAGAGAAACACCTCGATAACATGCGTTCGTCCGGCAAGGACAAAACCTCGAAACTCACCCCACCGATTCGGTTCTCTCTTGAACGCGCCATCGAATACATCGATGCCGACGAACTCGTAGAAGCCACTCCGCTGAACATCCGCCTCCGCAAACGCATCCTCGATGAAGGTGCGCGCAAACGTGCGGCAAAAGGAATCAAAGGCGAAGATCGCAGTAAACGGTAAGTTTATGGTAGGGTCATTTTGATAAAATGACCGCTATCTGACTGGCTCAACCCAATCGGTCATTTTATCAAAATGACCCTACCGAATTCTTCCATGTCCACTCATCTCATCCGCATTTCCGAAGTTTTCTCTCCGTTGATCGGGGAGATTATGGGAATCCTTGCGGTGGAGAAAGTGAAGAGACTCGGTAGCGAGTATTACCTGATTCAAACCGAAGCAGAGGAACTGATTAAAGATTCAGCTGCGACTCGGTTTATTCGCTTCCATGTGCCCATCGAACATTCATGGCCGTGTAATCCGGAGAAGATGGAGGGTTTCATCGAGAAAGCAGCACAGACGATTTACTACAAATTCGAAAGCCGGAATCCACAAACGATCTTGGTCGGCCAACTCGATCCCGGTGCGCCTAAACGTTATTACAAAGCTCTCGCATCGAATTTAAGAGGACGGGCTTTACAAGTTTTTGAACTTCCCGACAGCGCGCCGAAATCGGCTGAAGAACAAGATCCTAAAAAGGAAACCTTGTTTTGTTGGGTCGGTAAAGAAGGTCTCTACTGCGGTATCGCGACTCCTCTCGAAGCAGGTGGAATTCATCCGGGCGGCACGAAATACATCGCGCAAAACGCCGATGATACCGTCAGCCGCGCGGGTGCGAAGATCGCTGAGGGGTTACATTTCCTCTCCATGTATCGGCCTTTGCCTCGTGAAGGTGCGCATTGGTTAGAGCTTGGAGCAAGCCCAGGTGGAATGACTTCTGAATTGTTGATGCGGGGTTACGAAGTCTCTGCGATCGACCGCGCACCGCTCGACAAGCGCCTCGCGAATCATCCGAATTTGAGTTTCTTGAAAGAGGATGTCGCTGAGTTCGTGCCGCCCCGCGGAATTCGCTATGACGCAATCCTTTCTGATATGAACGGCGCTCCACGTCAGGCAATCACGCTGGTTACGCGCCTAAAAGATTTCCTCCGTCCCGGCGCACTCGCTGTGTTCACGCTGAAAACCACCGGCGCAGAAACTATCACTGATATCGAAACACTAGAAAAAGATGTGTTAGAAATCGCGAAAGGTAATGGATTTTCTCTGATCGTGAAAACGCACCTGACCTACAACCGCCAGGAGTTCACGCTGTTTTTTGAGAAGGCTTAATTGGAGCTATGCTGGAGAGCCGTGCCTCCGGCCGGCTTCTTCTCTCTGCTATGGATAAGCCAGCCGGAGGCAGGCTCTCCGGTTATTCCGGATATCGAATATCAGGAGCTTTGCCGTTCCAGATGGGATTTTTGGGGGAGAGGATGTCGCCGTCCTTGTCATACACATGGCCGTCTTTGTCGATGTCGTAGGTGCCTGCGGTGTTGTCGGTTCTCAGGATTATGGCTTTCCCGTCGAAAGGTTTGGGATCGAATTTTTTAGTTCCTGGAATAACCGGAGCCAGAACGATGGGGCGCGCGGGATCGCCAGCTGAGCTCAAACCAGATATGTAAGCAAAGTTACATTCGCCTTTTTTTAGTGCTTCTCCCGGAGCGATGTTGCCGTCGGGTCTAACAGAGCCGGGGATTTTGGCACAGAACATTTGTTCGGATTCGGCGATTCCTGCGGCCATGAATTGGCGAAACAGGGCATTCGATGAGGTGCCAGTTAGGTCGTAGCCATGGTTTGGATAAGATTCAGTAACTAAAGCCACGGTGGATTCATTTGGGTAAGATCCAAATTCTTCTTGGAATGAGAAGAGGGCTATGCTGAGTTGTTTGGCGTTGTTTAGTGCCTCAATTCGGTCATGCCCGCGGCAGGTCCTTTGCGGGAACATGGGTAACAACAGAAGGATAAGGGCGACTGAAGCGATCAGGATGATGCCGACTTTGTAATTGAAGCGCTTGGATTTTTTGGGTTTTGCTCTCATGGGTTTTGTTAGGTGCGAAGCGAAAGCCAGCCGGAGGCAGGCTCTCCTATTCAGGATATCGAATATCAGGAGCTTTACCGTTCCAGACGGGGTGTTTGGGGGAGAGGATATCGATACCTTTATCGTAGACGTGGCCATCTTCGTGGATGTCGTAAATGTGCACGGTGTTGTCGATATGAAGGACTACAGCTTTGCCTTTGAAGGGTTTCGGATCGAATCTTGTGGTGCCTGGGATGAGTGGAGTCAGGACGATTGGAGTAGATGGGTTACCCTTAGTGCTTAATCCAGAGATGTATGAAAAGCCGACTTCACCTTTTTTCAATGCTCCGCTACGAGAGAGGTTGCCGTCGGGTTCGATTGAGCCCTTAATTTTGGCATAAAATGCGATTTCTGATTCTGTGATTCCGGCAGCCATCATTTGCAGGAAAGCCGCGTTAGATGATTTACCTGAGAGATCATAATCGTGGTCTTCGTTTTTTTCATTTACCAAGGAGATGGTGGCATCGTTTGGGTAAGAGCCGTATTCGTCATCAAATGCATAGAGGGCGCAGCTGAATGAGCGAACGTTTCTAAATGCCTCCGAGCGGTCGGCTTCTCGTATCTGGCTATCGATGCGGATATAGACTATGGCGATTATTCCAATCAGGATAATCAGACCGAATGTGAATACGAGAATTCTGGATTTTTTGGGTTCGTCGCTCATGAGGAGATGGAGATTGGATTTTTGATAGACGCGTAGCAGATGCCCCGACTTGTCGGGGCTCTCCTATTCAGGATAGCGGATGTCGGGAGCTTTGCCGTTCCATAACTTGTTATTCGGATCTAGCAAAGATTCTCCTCCGCCGATCATAGCTTCGCCGTTCTTGTTGATAAGGATCGAAGACACGGAATTGTCGATGCGGAGAACGATACCCTTGCCGTTGAATGGCTTGGGGTCGAATTTTGTGGTGCCTTGGATAACAGGACCAAAGGCGATTGGGAGCGATGGGTTGTCTTTGGTGGTAAGTCCCGCGATGTAGGCGAAGGCGACCTCGCCTTTTTCTAAAAGACGACCTGGGGAGGTGTCGCCGTCAGGTTTGGATATCCCGGGGAATTTGACGTAGAACATTGTTTCGCTTTCAACGATTTCGGCGGCGAAAAGTTGGCGGAAAAGAGCGTTAGAGGACGTGCCGGAGAGGTTGAACTCGGATGGGTGTTTTTCTATGACAAGGGCGGCTGTTTGATCGTTCGGGAAAGCTCCGTATTGCTTCTGAAATTCATCTAGAGCGAGGCCAATCTGGTGGAGGTTGGATATGGCTTCGGTTCGGTCAGCCTTGGTTCTATCAGGTGGCAATATATGCACGAAATTGCAGGGAATTACTATACTTCCAATCAGCAAGAGCCAAAAAGGCCAGCCGAAGGGGTTGTATTTTTTGGGTTCGGCGTTCATGGGGAGTTAGAGATTATTGGAGAGCCGCGCCTCCGGCCGGCTTCTTTTCTATGGATAAGCCAGCCGGAGGCAGGCTCTCCGGTTATTCTGGATATCGAATGTCGGGAGCTTTTCGGCCCCAGATGGGATGCTCTGGGGAGAGGATGTCGCCGTCCTTGTCGTAGATGTGGCCGTCTTTGTGGATGGTGTAGGCACCAGCTGAATTATCCATTCTTAGGACGATGGCTCTTCCGTCGAACGGTTCAGGATCAAATTTTTTGGTTCCGGGAATGAGGGGAGCTAAGATGACAGGTCGACTGGGGTTGCCAGCTGTGCTCAGGCCGGAAATGTAGGCTAATTCGCATTCACCTTTTTTAAGTATTTCTCCGGGTTTAATGTTTCCATCAGGATCAGCAGATTTTTTGAATCTGAACTTAAACATATCTTCCGATCGATCATTTTTGGAGTTAATAATAAGCTGACGCAGCAGAGCATTCGATGAAGTTCCGGAGAGATCCTTCCGATAAGTTGGGTGATTTTTTATAAAATCTTTAGCAGTTTCATCGTTTGGGTAAGTTCCGTATTCCTCTTGGAACGTGAACAGAGCGATTCCGATTTGTTTAGCGTTGTTAATGGCTTCTGTGCGATCGGGATTTCTATGGCTACTTAGGATTAGGGGAGTGGAGCAAGTTACTAGATAAGATACGACCAAGAAAATGAAAACGCTGAAAAGCCAGTAGGCAACTGAATTAAAAGGTTTTGGTTGGCTGTCGATTTGCTCGGGATTGGCTTCGGTGTTCATGGGGCGTTAGAGGTTTGAAGATTATTGGAGAGCCGCGCCTCCGGCCGGCTTATTTTCTATGGATAAGCCAGCCGGAGGCAGGCTCTCCGGTTATTCTGGATATCGAATATCAGGAGCTTTGCCTTTCCAGATGGGGTGTTTGGGGGAGAGGATGTCTAGCCCGTCTTTATCGTAGACATGGCCGTTTTTGTGGATGGGATAGGTATCAACAGTATTATCTATTCTGAGAACGATGGCTTTTCCAGCGAAGGGTTTAGGGTCGAATTTTGTAGTTCCTCGGATAAGAGGACAGAGGAGGAGTGGGCGTGCAGGATTGCCTTTTGTAGTTTGACCGGAGATGTAGGCGAAGCCGACTTCACCTTTTTTGAGGGCTTCTTTAGAAATGATGATGCCGTCAGGTCTGATGGCGTTCATGATTTTTGCATAAAATGGCATTTCCGTATCGATGATCTCCGCTGCAAATAGTTGTCGGAAGAGTGCGTTGGATGAATTGCCGGAGAGGTCGTAGCCATGAGATGGAAAAGCCGCTGTGACATCGGCTGCTGATGATGGAGAAGGGTACGATCCGAATTCTTCATTAAACTCAAATAAGGCCAATGCGATTTGTGTAGCGTTTGATTTGGCTTCCATTCGATCCGCTAATTCTTTCTTGCTCGTCAATTGCATAGGCGCAAAACTATAAAGAATGAGGATAATTCCGATGAGTAGTAGCCAAAAGGGCCAGCCGATGGGGTTACGTTTTTTAGGTTCGGGATTCACTCTAGCATGTGTAGAGTGTTTTTTGGTGTAGCGCGAGATTAAAGCCGGCCGGAGGCGCGGCTCTCCTATAAGAGCTTCGCTCGTAACAAGTCGGTGACTTGTTTTGGATTGGGTTTGGTCGATGAGGATTTCATGACTTTGCCGGTGAGGAAGTTGAGGAGCTTTTCGTTGCCGGCTTTGATGGCTTCGACTTCGGTCGGGTTTTCGGCGATGGCAGCATCGACTAAAGCTTCGAGGTCGCCAGCGGATGTGGGTTTGAAACCGAGTTCATCTGCGATGTCTTTCGGTGCGCGATCTGGAGCGGCGAAGAGGACGGTGAAAACTTCTTTGGCTTGGTTCGGAGCGAGGGTACCGTTTTCGACCAAGACTAACAGGTCGCGGAGTTTATCTGGCGACACAGGACATTCAGCGATGCTGATGGCTTGCTCGTTGAGTGTGCCGAGCAGGTTGTTGATGAGGAAGTTCGCGGTCTTCTTGGCGGGGATTGCTGGATCGGCGGTGGCTTCGAAGTATTTTGCTAGATGGCTGTCAGCAGTGAGCACAGCAGCATCGTAAGGCGTGAGACCGAAGTCGTTTTCGTAGCGCGAAATTTTTTCCAATCGCGGTTCAGGAACGAGAGGGCGGACGGTTTCAAGAAGGGGTGCGGTGGCGATGGGGAGGAGATCGGGGCAGGGGAAGTAGCGGTAGTCGTGCGCGTCTTCTTTGGTGCGCATGAGTTGGGTTTCACCGAGGTCGTCGTTCCAACGGCGGGTGGATTGGATTTGGGGAATGCCTGCGCTGAGCTCTTCAGTCTGGCGTTCGATTTCGAAATGAATCGCGCGGCGGATGGCGGAAAAGGAGTTGAGGTTTTTCAGTTCAACTTTCGCGCCAAGCGGATCGGATTCATTTTCGCGAAGAGAGATGTTCACATCGCAGCGAAGGTTACCTTTTTCTAGGTCGGCATCGGAGGTGTTGCATTCATGAAGCACGAGTTGAAGCGAGCGCAGGTAAGCAAAAGCTTCCTCTGCGGATTCAAGATCCGGTTCGGTGACGATCTCCATCAGCGGAGTGCCAGCGCGATTGAAATCGATGAGAGAAGTGGTGGCGAGGTGAGTAGATTTTGCAACGTCCTCTTCCAAGTGAATGCGGTTGAGGCGGACGATCTTGTTAGGGGTCTTGATGTCTTTTCGCGCATCAGTCGGATAGCAATCATCGAAAAGCGGAACGCCACCACCGAGACAGAGAGGAAAATCCATCTGCGTGGTTTGGTAGTTTTTCGGCATGTCCGGATAGAAGTAGTTCTTTCGATCCCAACGAGAATATTCCGGAGAACCACAACCGAGCGCGAGACCCGTCAGTAAAGTTTTCTCGATGGCGAGTTTATTGAGAACCGGCAATGCACCAGGATAGCCGAGGCAAACGGGGCAGGTGTTCGTGTTCGGGTCATCGCCAAAAGAGGTGCGGCAAGCGCAGAACATTTTGGTGTCGGTGTTGACTTGGGCGTGGACTTCAAGGCCGATGGTTACGAGGTAGGGCATGGGAGAAAGTGGGAAGTGCCGAGTGAGCAGTGATCAGTGGGAAGACTGGGGTTGTAGGAAGAGGTTCAACGCAAAGGCGCAGAGGTCGCTAAGGGACGCAAAGCAGAATGAGCGGTAGCGAATTTCATAGTTAGGCGTAGCGAGATGGATTGGACGTAACGAAGTGAAGTCAAAGCTTGTGTTGTGTTGTGTTTTTAACCGCGAATGAACGCTAATGGACGCGAATGAAGAAGGTATATTATGCACCAATGTTATAAAAATTTTCATAGGACTGGCTTTGCGAACCTTTGCGTTCTTCGCGGCTTTGCGTTGAAAATTACTCTGACGTGAGGATGTTACGAGGCAGGGCATGTTAGAGAAGTTTGAGATTTTTTTTTCAACGCAAAGGCGCAGAGGTCGCTAAGGGACGCAAAGCAGAATGAGCGGTAGCGAATTTCATAGTTAGGCGTAGCGAGATGGATTGGACGTAACGAAGTGAAGTCAAAGCTTGGGTTGAGTGGTTTTTATTAAACTTAAATAATTTTTTCAGAGAATTGGCTTTGCGAACCTTTGCGTTCTTCGCGGCTTTGCGTTGAAAAATTTCTTCATCCTAAATTCTCAATACGGAAGACGACGGGAGTTGAATTGATGCAGTTTAGGGTTTCGATTTCTGTTAGGGCGGTGGTGAGTTTTCCGAAGGGACAGGAGTGGAGGAGGAAAACCATATCGACGAATTCAGCGTCGGGGTTTGAGGCATCGACGGGGGAGTGAGTGCCGGAGATGCCGATTTTGTGTTTGGCGATCACTGTGGCGATTTCAGCGACGACGCCGGGTCGGTCTGTGACGTCGAAACGGACGTAGTAAGCGGTGGAGGTTTCCTCGATGGGAACGAGGGTTCCGGATTCGCGATAAGGTAAGAATCCGCGGTGCTGCGCGGTGTGAGCGAAGTTGCGAGCTGCTTCGACGAGGTCGGCGATGACTGAAGAAGCAGTCGGGCCTTGGCCGGCGCCGCGGCCGTAGAAGAGCGATTCGCCTGCGGCATCGGCATTCACCGAGACGGCATTGAAGACACCATTGACTGAGGCAAGGATGTGTTTCTGGGAAATGAACGATGGTTGAACGCGAAGCTCAACTGCACCGCCGTTGCGCTCGCGGATGACCGCAAGAAGTTTGATCACATAACCCAGCGATTTCGCGAAGCGGATGTCTGTTGGGCGCACTTGTTCGATGCCGGAGACATGAATGTTTTTCGGATCGATGGGAAAACCATAGGCGAGCGTGGCGAGAAGGATGGCCTTGTGGGCGGCGTCCCAACCATTGACGTCGAGTGCGGGATCAGCTTCGGCGTAACCGAGCTCTTGAGCTTCTTGGAGGGCGGTCGCGTAGTCGATGCCGCGCAAGGTCATTTGCTCGAGGATGTAGTTCGAGGTGCCGTTGATGATGCCGGTGAACGAATGGATCTGATTGCCGATGAAAGAATCTTGAACCGTTTTCACGATAGGAATTCCTCCAGCGATGGCGGCCTCGAAGAAAATGGGAGTCTCCATTTTACGGGAAATGGCGAACAGCTCGACGCCGCGCTCAGCGAGCAGGGCTTTGTTTCCGGTGACGACCGGCTTTTTCGCGAGCAAAGCAGCAGCGACGATTTCAAAGGCATCCGTGGTGCCACCGATCAGTTCGACGACGATGTCGACGGCTGGGTCGTTGACGAGGCCATGCCAATCAGTGGTGAGGATTTCCGAAGGAACGGCGGATTTCGTCGAGCGGGCTTTTTTGAGGTCGCGGACGAGGATTTTGGTGATGGCTAGGGAAACGCCATTGCCGGTGCGCTCGGAGATGAGTTCGCCGTTTTTTTCAAGCGTGTTCCATACGCCGGACCCGACGGTGCCGAAGCCCGCCAAGCCAATTCCTAATTTATTGCAGTTGCTCACGCAGCGAGGCTAGGCGGAGTGAGGGAAATCTCAAACTTCAAATTTCAGGAATGTGGGAAGCGGAATTTGAACCGCAATGGCAGCGAAGCGAACATAGCCGGAGGTAAATGGACGCAGATGAAGAGATTTGGAGTGAAATTTCATGGACTGACAATTTCAGGGTCGCCTGGTCGGTGAAAGGCGAGGAAGTCTGTGAGGTTTAGTGTGTAGAATCGTTTCGCGCCTGATTTTCGCGCGGAGAAGAGATGAAGATAGTCGTAGATTGCGCCGCCTCGTATTCCCCTACTTTCTGCTTCACCGAATGCTTGAAGGAGTTCATCTGCATCGAGTTGGATGGCTAGAAGTTTTGGGGCGATCTGCTCACGAAGTATTTGAGCAGCATCTGAGGCTGGAACCCTGAAGCCCAAACGCCCACCTGTGAGGGTGCTGAATGTTTCTGTGAAAGTATGCGCAAATACATGACTTTTACTTGATAATAAAACGTTCTGACAAGCGGTGTGATGATCATCTTCAGCGCAGAGAGCAGAGACGAGGATGGAAGAATCAAGAGCGGTTTTCATTTTCGTTTTGAGGAGGAGACGATCTTTTCCTCACGCGCATCGCGATCCGCCTTGATGGCTTGTACGATGCAATCTCGTTTGAGGGGTTGACCGTTTGTAATGACCGGAAGGCCATTCTTGATTTTGATTTTTATCGGATCTGGTTCTGGGGTAACTTGAAATTTACCGCCTTGGATTTCGAGTTTCAGGCGACTTCCTTCGTGCAGTCCGAGGTTATCGCGTATGGCTTTGGGGACGACTAGCCGTCCCGATTTTCCAAGTTGGATGGTAATACTCATGCCAATTAAAATGACATTTCTATTGGCAACGGCAAGGTAAAAGATCGATGTGCCTCCACTCTCCAGACTGGAGATCCCCGAGTTGATAATGGCCGATAGATTCGCGGTGGAGCTGGGTCACGCGGATGCCGAAACGGAGGAACATCCTTTTGATTTGGTGGTGCAGACCTTCGTATATCGTGAGGCGGCAGGAGGTTTCGGAGGTGAGTTCGACCTCTGCGGGAGCGGAGCGGGTGTTTTCTTTTTCAAAAGACATCCCATCGCGAAATTGTTGGAGGACGTTTTCAGGGATGGGTTGGTCGGTTTGGACGAGGTAGGTTTTCGGGACGTGATTTTCTGGGGAGGTGAGGGATGCGGAAAAACGGGAATCGTTAGTGAGGATCATGAGTCCGGAGGTAGCGCGGTCGAGTCGGCCCGCGAGGTGAAGTTCGGTTGCCCAGGGTTCGTCGATCAGATCGATGACCGTGCGATGAGTTTTATCGGTGGTCGCTGAGAGGATACCGATGGGTTTGTGGAGAAGGAGGTAGCGCGCGGTGTTAGACTGGAAGATTTCTCTGTTTGCTGTTAGATGATCGAATTTTCCGAGTGGGATATTTCCATCACTAACGACTTCGCCGTTTAGGCGGACTTCACCCTGTTCGAGCAGTTGCTTGGCATGACGTTTACCGAGTCCGCTGTGTTTGGCGATGAATTGGGAAACGGTCATCGCATCCAAGTTCTATGTTTTGAACCGCAGCGCCAAGTCCATTATTTTTGCTTGATCTTTGACTTTCGTAATTCGTTCAGGGTTGATGTAAAATGCGAGAGGTCTTGAATTTGCAAGGCACCGATGTTTTCCAAAACATCTTGGTATTCGGTTATGGCACGTCCACCGACGACAAGCACAACTTCCGGGGGTAGTAAGTCGCGAAGCCATTTTAATTCCTCTTCGATTTGCGGATCATCCCCAGGGTAGACGATACTCAAAGCTACGACACGCGCTTTTTTCTGGATGACTGCACCAACGATTTCAGCTGCTGGCAGGCTGGCACCGAGGTAGGTGACTTGCCATCCCATATTCGCTGCGGCCGCGCCAACTAGAAGCGCACCGAGTTCGTGAATTTGTCCGGTTGGAGTGGCTACAATGATGCCAGGCGAGTTACCGGTTCCTGTGAAAGGTTTTACAGCATGACCAAGAAAAACTCGGATAACGGCGCTGGCAAAATGTTCATGCGCTGCGGTAAGGGTGCCGACGTTCCATAAATCACCGACTACTTGTATGAGAGGTGCGACCACTCGTTGCAAAAGACCCTGCGCGCCGAGTATGACCATGGCGCGCTTCATTGATTCCTCTAATGCGTAGTGATCGAGGGCCTGGACCGCTGCAATGCATTCGTTAATGAAGGTCTCTGGTGTCTGGGTCGCTGAATATCTGAGATAAACCGAATGACCTTTCACTTGCGATTGATCCGATAGTTGGCGGAGTTCATCTATCGGCATATTTGCAACATTGCCGATGCTGTGTCCTTTCTGCGTAATTTCTTTCAGCAAGATCAACCGCTCGATTTGCTCTTCAGAGTAGAGGCGGCGTTTTGTTTCGGTGCGTGTAGGCTCTACAGCCTTGTAGCGCTTTTCCCAGATGCGAATCACGTGTGCAGTTAATCCTGTGCGCTGCGCAACTACTTTGATTCCATGGAAAGATCGATACATATATCGATTCATTTTAATCTAGGATGCGATGCTTCGCAAGATTTGATTTTAAATATCTCAAAACTTAAATTATCTTCCATAAAATCTCGCACAAGGTTGACAGGCGAAAAGCTGCTAGATTAGGTTCTGTTTATGAGTCAAAGTGACCGCCATAGTCACAGACAAGATGCAGATATTTCTGTGGGTGGCGATGGAGTTGTCGAATCTAGAGGAGTTTTTGGAATTCTTTGTCTGCTTTTATTTTTAGTGACCTTTTTCGTCGCTGGTCCTTGGGCGGGGTTTCATGCGGTGTTGCTGGGCTGTTTTGGGGTAATTATTTTATTGTTCCCTCCTCAAATCAGACTGCCTGGTGCATGGTGGGGGCTTTCGATTGCTTTTGTTGTTTGCGGGGCCGCCGCATTTCTACCTGTAAGTTGGTTTCACATGCCGGAGTGGCGATCTAAGCTTGAGTCGCTCGGTTTAGATACCGGCCCGCTGGTGGTCATTCAGTCACGCATGGCGGCGGAGTCATTAGCGTTGTTTGCCATTACTATTTTTGTCGGTTTCTGGATGGCTGGTCATCGTCCCACACCAGCCCAGATCCGACTCTGGGCGCTGGTGTTTACACTCGGCGTCGCCTGCTATGCCGTGATTGCTAAGGTGGCTCAGAACTCTCAGCTTGGCCTCGAAACCACAGAAGGGCAGATTTATGGCTTTTTCCCAAATCGCAACCACAGCGCCACGTATCTCGCGATGGGTGTGATCTGCGGTCTCGGCTGCACACTTCAGGCCATGCGTGACAAGCGCTTTGTGATTCTAACACTCGCACTCGCCGCTACCGCTGTTTGCCTCTGGGCCATAGCTACTTGGTCGATCAGTCGCGCGGGAATCGTCTTGGTTTCGATTGGTGGATTGCTTTGGGTAATAATGTTAGGTCGACGTTATCTTGGTCGCCACGGTTTATGGGCGATCGCACTAATCGCCTTCATATCAGCGGGTTTGTTCCTTATCGTAAACACTGAGGTCAAAGGGCGCATCACCGATACCGTCGTAAAGGCTGATACCCTAGTTGGAGCAGAATCTAATGAGGAGTCCGAGACGATGAAATTCTCATCTGCTTCCATACAGCAACTCGATTTACGCATCCCCATATTTCTCGATACCTTCGATCTCATCCGTGAGTATCCTTGGACCGGTATCGGTGCTGGCCAGTACCCATTTATCATACCGCAGTATCGGAAAAGAACACTCATCTCCAACGATTTCGTGCTACATCACCCAGAAAGCGACTGGCTGTGGATGGCTTCTGAGCTCGGTATTCCTGCAACTCTCTTCTTACTCGCGTTGGTAGCATTTGCGCTCAGAAAGTCTCTGAAAGATATACTAACTGGCCGTGACCGTGCTCTACGTGCTGGCTGCTTAGTAGCCGCTATGTTGGTTCCTATCCACGGTATATTCGATGTGCCGGGTCACCGGATTACACTCGCATTGAGCGCGGTGTTTTTGTTCGTGCTCTCCCTCCATCCGCCCACTGAGCCAGTTGCTCCAGCTGTTTCCCGTGTTTGGCTATCGCGGCTTTTCGCGGCATGTCTGTTAGCGATCTCATTTTTCCTAATCCACGCACAATGGGGCGAGGGAGGTCAACCTGCCCACACTGAGGCTCAATCCTTGATTCTTGATTGTAAGCTTCACCGTTCAGAAGGTTCACTGGCCCTTAAGTTTGAAGACACATATCCGCTGGCCGAGCGTGCCTATGCTCTTGAGCTTGCGCTCGCCCCAGCTTTGATTGATGTCCCTCTCCGGCAAGCCGCTGCATGGATCGAACTCGATCCGCAGAAAACTAAGGATCTCTGGCAAGAGGCGATACGTCGGGCTGACCGCGTCGACGCCCTTAAGCCCGGCACCACCAGCGCCCGAGACAATACTCTTCAACAAATCCGGCAACAAGCGAAGGGTAAACCCTTACTCGAAAGCTGGGGTCCCGCTTTTTCATCTGTGAATTCTGAGTCTAAATGAAAATTGCGGCTCATTACCCTTTTCTCGACGGTTCCAAGGTAATCCTAAATGAAACCAAATAAAAAAGGCAGCTAGTTAGGCTGCCTTTTATGTTAAGTTTGGATTTCTTGGAGTCGGACAGTTTTTCTGGAACTCCGTTGAACCCGTTTTCATGGCGGGTTTGAAATTAGTGCTGACACATAACAAAAATTAACTATGAATCTTTTCATTCGTAAAACTTTATTATGACCATAAACGATCTCCTGAGGAATCAGCCACTTAGAATTGATGCTACAGATAGGCGGGGAATTCGCCGAATCTTGTTGGGGATGATGATTTTATCTAGTTCGTTATTTGAGTTGGGAGCGGAAACGGTGACTCCCTTGGTAACTCCCTCGATCACCCCCGCGCAGGAATCTCCTGAGAAAAAGCCTGAGCCGGAACCGGTTCTGGGATTTACTCCGTTATCGAAGGATGCTCCCACCACCCCCCCAGCGGGCGCTGGCCTTGGTGTTCTTCCCGGTGATCCGAATGCGGAACCTATTGTGGATAATCAAACTGACCCACTAGCTCCCATTGATCCTACAACCCTTGGATACGATTCATCTGCTGATATTCCTCTGGAATTACAGGATCCCGCAAATGATCCATTTTCAAATGATCCCATGGCGACAAATGATTTTGCCCATCTGCCTTGGACGCCCGCAGGCGGGGCCGCTGGTCCGAGCATCAGTCGCGGATTGTTCAGCGGCTTCAGTAGTGTCCCAGGTAGTAATCTTCTGGGTGGAGGAGTGCTGAATACCTTGGATGAGGGCTTCGGTTTCTCTACTGCGCTTAGTGGAACCTATGACAGCAATCCTTCTCAGGGCTATAGCACGCCAGCAAATTCAGGGCAGGGAGACTTTTTTACGACTCTTGGTGGAACCGTGGCGTATCGGTCAACCGCCTCCACTTGGACGTATGCGGCCAATTATTCTGGAGCTTACAATCAATTTTTAGACCAAACAGATCTAAGTGGATATAACCAGAGCGCTGCTGCATCATTGAACTATGAAAGTGGCCCCATGACCGCTGGGGTTACTCTAGGTATCAACTACGGCAGCGGAGCTAATCGCAATTATGCATCTGTCGTCGATGAAATTAGCTACATCTACGGCTTACACGCCCGCTATCGTATTAGCGCAAAAACATCAATCACGGGTCATTTTTCACAAAGCATCAACGATGCATCGGGGGGGGCGAGCACTGGTACAATTGACCTCGGGGCATCCGCTCTCTGGGCTTACTCTCCACTAACCGAGTTTGGCCCGGGCATTCGTTACACCCATCGCAGTGGTGATCTACAACAAGACCGCTCGACCATTGGACCTACCTTCGCCGTTAATTACAAACTCACCACAAAAATTTCCCTCAATTCGATCATCGGCATGGACTTTGTGAGCTACGAGAACGTTGGTTCATCGGATACTTTCTTATTTTCCTCCATTGGTCTGAACTACCGCGCCTCGAGCTTGTGGGGGATGAGCCTCTCGCTTTTACGTGATACTCAGGCCTCCTACTCAACCCCCAATGAATTCGACGAAACTACGGCACTGCGTCTCGGCTATAATCGTAATATTCGCCGCGCCGTATGGACTCTAGGGATGGGCTTTGAAACTCGCGCTTCCGAAAACCCTAATCCTTTGGCAGTAACCCGGCCGGATAGAGACTACCTAACCTTTGATACTGGCCTCAGCATGCCGATTTTTTCGGGCACCACCAACGCCAGTATGTTCATGCGCTACAGTGACCAGAGCGGCGCAGCCATTGATTCATGGGACTCGTTTCAGATGGGTTTCGGTATCAATCGTTCTTTTTGACTCAGACCTGTAGCGGATAGATCAGGCGGTCAATCCTCTCTGTAGTTGGTCTTGTCTAACATCACATCAGACATCGATGTTATACCTACGTTCCAACGATAAATGCGCAGTTTGTATTCTTTGGAGAGGTGATTGATTTGCTCGAGTAATTCAATTGATGGTTGGTTGATGGCGAGCACGATGCCACGTAAGCCCTGATCCTTAACGAGGCTCGGTATCATCGATAAATCTCCGAGGACACGAAAAGTGCGCAGACGGCGCCCATGTAAGGCGCGCTCTTCATCTAGATAACCTAAAATCCGCATGTTCGCGTAGGCATCGTGAGCACTTGATTTCAGATGTTCTAACAGCAAGGTTCCGAGGTCGCCTGCACCGAGCACCACCACTGGTTCGCAGGCACTGTCAAGTGATGAGGTGGGATTGTGGTGACGAGCTTCAAGAGCAAACTCTCGGATTAAATCGAGTGCTACACGCGGTAGGCACACTCCTACTGCAGCAAATAAGTAGCTAATCAGCGCAACGCGTATGCTAGTCCATTCCAGTGATTGATTGGCGAGACTGAACAAGGTGAAAGTTACCAGCGCTGCAGCAAGAAGCCAGGACTGTAGGGAAATGATATCTCGCAAGGTTGCTCGCGCCCACAGCCTCAGGTGTACTTTAGCTAAGAGAGTTGCCAAACAACCCAGGATGGTGAATGCAATGATGAATTGCGCCGGTTTCTCCATGTTCTTAGGCATTGCCAGAAAGTTCGTTTCGACGAATACGCCCAGCATCCCCGCAAGTGCCAAAATCAACACGTCATAAACGAATAATATCATGGCCAAGCGCCGCCGATTGCCCGGTAACTTAATGACCATATGCACGACGCTTCCAGACTGTTCGAGTTCTACTCGCGCCAAATGCCGCAGCCCTACTAAGCCGACTATTAGAAGTCCGACCACGGAGAGTGCCAACATCTGCTCTCCGAAGAGCATCGGCAGGAAGGCAATCACTGCTAGGATAATGGAGATACCCTGTAAAATGATTGCAACTTTTCGTTGCGAACCACCCGAGTCGAGCATGCGGTGGTGTAGATGATCGCGGTCAGCATCAAAGATTCCGCCATCAATCGTTTCGCCGCGTAGTTGGTTCAATAGGCGTCGCGCACCGCGCCGCCAGATCGCCAGCAAGACATCGAGCAGCGGCACACCCGCCACAGCGATTGGCAGCAAGATAATACCCACCACCGCCCTACGTCCCACCGCATTCGTGGCCGCCGTCGCAAGGAAAAATCCAATCAACATGGATCCCGCATCGCCCAGAAAGATGCGCGCGGGATTGAGGTTGTATTTAAGGAAGCCGACGATTGCGCCGCCCATCACTATGAGTAACAGAGCCGCATCCGTGCGTTGGTTCACCAGCGCGATGACCGCAAGTCCGAGGGTTGCAACCGCAGCTAACCCGCCGCAAAGACCGTCCAAACCATCGATTAGGTTAAAGGCATTAATCAACACTACTGACCAAATGACGAACGCCACCATGTCATAGCCTCTTGGCCAATCTGCCGGAAATAAGCCAGTATTGACAGGTTGTATGAGTAGGAAAACCGTAGGTGCTAGCACATGTGCGGCCAGCTTTATGAGAGGCTGAAGTCCTTTGCGGTCGTCGAGAATTCCGGCAACCATTAACACCAGCGAACCAGCGGCAAAAGCACCCAGCCATTCCCATGATAAACTACCGTGTGATTTGAAGAGGCCACTAGCTAACCCAGCTGCGATCACCAGTAGAAAACTCAACCAGATGGCGATTCCACCGGCGCGCGGAATGGGCTTCGAGTGAATCCGCCGTGTCCCCGGTTGATCCATCAACCCAAGCTTAGGAGCCACGCTCAGCATGACTCGGCTCAATGCCAGTGCAAGCGCCAGAGAGCAAACTGCAGCTATGATCAGATGGGTAAGCACGGAAGTGGGAGGTGAGAAATTTCTCCGCAGAGAAGTATCGCGAATGAAAAATTTAGCAAACTAAGATATCCGCAACTCGACGAACGTTTATTTGGCGCTTAAAGTTCGCCTCCGCAAACGATTTCGCTGCAAGGCCGCGCGCTTCTCGAACCTTTGGATCGCGCGCTTCATGGATGGCGCATTCCAGTCCATTCACATCACCCGGTGCGATGACCCAGCCTCCTCCACTTTGGCTCACCCATCTGCCGATACTCGAGTTTTCATTACCCATGAAAATCACCGGACGGCCAGCTGTGAAAATTCCATGGAGCTTGCTTGGAAGCATCATTCCCGTCCATTCCACATCCAGCGAAACTAGATGCACGTCCGCACTCCGCAGGTGTGTCGCTAGAATTTCCATCGGCACGTAATCATGTAGCTCGACTGGCGCATTTGGATGTTTCTCTATAAACTCCGCGATCTCACCCCTGCGCTTTCCTCCACCAAAAAATACAAAGCGCCCTCTACCTTCCGACAACTGTCCTCCGACTTCCAAAATCTCCCCAAACCGATGACCCAGCCCCATGTTACCCGAATACATCACCACCAGTTCGTCGTCACCCCATCCCATTTCGTGACGTCGTTCGATTACCGCCAGATTATCCGTGGTTTCATTTCCTGCGCTCCACAGCGGCACCCAGAAAACTAGATGGCGTGCGCCCGTTGATTCTCCTATGCACCGTTTAGCTAGTCTTTCTGCCATATCGGGTCCCAGTGTTAGCACCGCCGCGCAGCGCTTCCCGCTCATTCCCCAACGTGCTAACCATGACAATGCTCGGTGCGCTAAACTGTTTTGCTGTAGTATTCCGTGCGCCACCATCACATCCGGATAGATGTCCATCACCCAGAGCGCGTGGTCCGCTCCGCGCAGCTTCGACATCACCCGCGCAAGCAGCGATAAATATGGCGGCGTGGTCAGCGCCACAATCCGGTCAGGCTTCGGCAACATCACTGCTAACTGCCACGCCACGCCGAGGTAAAAAGATAAATAATCTAACAACTTTCCAAAAAATGTCCCCCGCCCAAACCGCGTCGCCCGAATCCGAAGTATGATCGGATCGGACGGCCGCGGCCGACCCAATTCATCCGGAGCCGCCGGACCGCCGCGAGGCGAATCCCCATCCGACTTTCGACCTTCAACATTAAGACCTTCGACTTCTCCCTCTTGTGTCTTGTGTCTCTCCGTCTTATGTCGCATCCCCGCATATCCACCCTCTGCACAAATCACTGTCACTTCGTGTCCCTGCACAGCCAGCTCTTCCACTACCGCCGCGAGCGCTATTCCCGTCGGTGCCCCGTCTGGTGGGTAGTATTGATTGATAAAAACGAGGTGCATGATGCGGAGATATCTTCTACGTAGGTCGGTTCGTTAGATTTTCTCTAATATCTTCTTCCGAATCTCGCCGAAATATCGCCGCTTCAGAAAGTTGAAGATCCAGCCAGCTCGGCCGTCGAGGAAGCCTTTTTTAAGTATGTAAGCAACGAACCAGTAAGCCCAACCTAGCCACCACTTATCAAGATTGCGGTATTTAAATCTTTGTCGTTGGTTAAGTTTCTCCCACTCCTCCGGACTCGCACTTTGCAGCCAGTGAAATCGATTAGCTTCCCAGTTTGAATATTCATTGTGTTTCGCTAAGTAATGTTCCATTCCCCGAAAGTCGTGGTGCTCCAACCTTGCGCGGATTTCTCCCAAACCGCCTTCCAATACCGGATGCTCATGGACTTCCATATCGAGATGACTCCAACTGTCTTCGGGAAAGCATTCATATTCGCCTGCTCCTACACGGAACAGCGCCAGCTTGCGGAATGTGTCGCCATGGCGCAGCGGCTGATCCATGAACCAATTGGTAAACGAGATCCAGTAGCCCGCGTGCGGCGTTTTTTCAAGCGTGATGCTAAGCTCGCTTACGAACTCGGGAGTAACTAGTTCATCCGCATCGAGAAACAGCACCCAAGGCGTCTTGAATTCATAATTTCGCAGTGCCCAATTCCGTTTTTTCGGAAATTTTCCATCCCAGCTGAAATCTAACACCTTCGCGCCAGCTTCTTCCGCGATCTCCCGCGTGCGATCTTTACTGCCGGAGTCAATGACAACAATTTCAGAAAAATCTGATCCTAATGCCCGCAGGCAATAAGGGAGATTATTTTCCTCGTTCTTGACAGGGATGCAGACGGTGACTGGCAGGATCATGATTTCTTGAAGGTCAAGATCATGGATTTAGCGAAAAGCGGAACTCGACCCACTCGGCGTATTTGACACCGCTTCAGACCTTGTTCCTCAAATAATTGGCTAAGTGTGGTCACAGACCAGAACTTGATATGTCCATGGTCCCAGAGAGCGGTAAAATGAAAATCAAACTTTCCACTCACGGCTAAAGCTAGGTTTTTCCAATAGCCATGATAAGGCGTGCTTATGACTGCCATTCCTCCTGGCTCTAGCAGATCGAACACAGACTTCGCGAAGCGCCGAGGGTAGTAAAGGTGTTCGACTACCTCCAGCGATACAAGCAAAGGCACCGTGCCGTAGCGATTGGCCAGTGGTTCATATGCATTCCCAACCTCAAGGTTCAGTGAGGGATCCAATTCTCTAGCTCGCGCAATTCCTTCTGGTGAAGGATCTACGCCCATGACATCGTAGCCGAAGGACTTTAAGTGATGAGCAAACGCACCATTACCGCATCCTAGGTCAAAGACTCGCTTTTCCTTTCGCGCGCCTAACAATTCTAAAACGGGTCCCCATAGATAAGCTTTTGTATGGCTTGCTTCCTTACTAGTGTAGGTGTAATCAATGATATGTTCGTCTTTCATAGTCTTGATAAGTTGGTTCTATATCCGACCACTTGCGCTGGATTTCCGCCGACTATCTCGTCCTCTGCCACATCCTTCACCACAACCGCTCTCGCGCCTACCACTGCGCGATCACTCACTGTCACACCGGGTCCAACGAAGGCATCTGCGCAGATCCAGACTTCGTTACCAATAGAAATTGGTGGTTTGGTTAGAGGCATCGCGGGATCACGGAAATCGTGGCTGCCCGCACAGAGATGCGCTCTCTGAGAAATGGTAACTTTTTCACCTATCTTCACTGGACCAAGGTTGTATATCATTACATCGAAGCCCACTGAGGACCAATCGCCGATCTCGAGATTCCATGGGATGAAAATCCGCACCGAAGGATGGATGTGGACATTTTTACCGATTTTCGCCCCAAACAACCGAAGCAGGAAGCACCTCCAGCTCCAGAGTAGTCGTGGGCTAAAACAAAAAAGCGGCCAGCAGGCCGCCCATAAGACACGACCCGCAAGTTCTCTGGGGGTCCATTTCCGCTCGGAGCGGTTTTTTGCGATATCTAGATCGGGCATTTTTAGGTGCGGAAAAGCAATTCGTTGTAAGCGCGTGTCATCCGAGACGCCACACTTTTCCACGTGAATTCTCGAAGCATCCATTCACGTCCACGACTACCCATTTCCCTCAGATCTGAGCTTTCACGTGTGCAAGCGTCCTGTAAAGCGTCGGCAAGAGCTATTGCTGTTGGTTCGACCCACCAGCCGGATTTCGTATCGGTCAAACCCTGCCAGGGCGTTCCCGTGGTCGTAATAACTGGCACGCCGCTCGCAAGTGCCTCCGCCACGGCGATACCGAAATTCTCGCTGTAAGTCGGGAGGATAAAGAGATCCGCATCACGGAAACACTCCCACTTGGCCTCGTCATCAAAAGCTCCCTCGAAGGTCCATGTTTCTGTTAGACTAGCCTTGGCTACCAAGTCTTCGATTTCACTACGGTGCCCCGCTTCGTCGGGTCCAACGATTCGCATGCGCCAGCCCTGCGGCCGCACCTGAGCCCATGCCTCAACCAGCATCGGAAGTCCTTTTTTCGGATGAATCCGTGACAGAAAAAGTGCGGTCTTTAGGGAAGAAGTTGATAGTTGATTTGAAGAAGAGGGAGACGAGATATCCACGCCGTTTGGGATGACGTAGATCGGTTGGCGTAGCCCGAGGCGTTCGAACTGTTTCGCTTCGCTGTTGGCGGTTGCGTGAAGAGCTGCTGCGGTATTTAGATCTGCTCGCTGATAGAGCCACCAGGCTAGCTTCTTTTTCCATTTTTTGTGATTGAGTGCCCACGGTTCTAACATACCACGAGGACTCACGATGCGTGGGATTCCCCGTTCCCGCGCCACCTTCGCGATTCGGTGATTGATAGGCAACCACACACCATGGTCGTGGATCACATCCGGCTTTCCCATATTTTCCATTGCCGCATCAAGGCTCCCACGATGGAGAACGAATCCGGATGTCTCGGGAAAATTCGCAGGAATCTCCGGCGACCAAACATGAACTTCGAGATTCTGTTTGCCCAAGGCATTCGCAAGGCAGGGTACCGATCTGGCAGGTCCGCCCGTAGATGGATGCAGGCTAGGAATTGTATGGAGGATTCGCATGGGAAAAAGCTAGGGCAGGGCAGATTCTTCCTACTTTATGATTCTCATCGCGGCTGCTACTGCCCAAGTGCGATACCACGCCTTGAGTGGCACTGGGGACTGGCGACTGGCTGCGTCAAGTACGTCGCCAAAACTTTCTTCCATCCAGTCTTGAAATGGAAATCGGAAGCCACGCTTAGGCTGGTTGCATACCCACTCGGGAATTTCTGGCACGGCTTCGATCAATAGCAATTTTCCCTGCCTGAGTCGATTAGATGAGTGAATGTTAGAAATGGATTCAATGAACCGACTATCTACAAACGGAACCCTCAACTCTAACCCATGAGCCATGGAGTAGACGTCGCTGTCGCGTAATAGCTGGAAGCGCATGTAGCGTTTGATCTCCAACAAGCTAACTGTATCGAGTGGGTTTTCAGACAGCTTTAAGGAATTCCAATCAAATGCCGTCGCGGCTCCGCCCGTCATGTGAGTAGCTAACGATGCGGCCTCGGCCTCCGTGAAAATCCCGCGTTGCACATGATAGGATTCCAGCCATCCGCCATCTCCACGCAAGAATGCAGCCAATCGGTGCCAGCGCGCGCCCGCGGGCTTCGTGTCGAGTATGGATGCCGCCACCGACCGCAGTGGGCCAAGTTTCCGATGATAATTTCGGAACGCAGGCACCCGTTCGAACGAGGAATAACCGGCGAAAAGCTCATCGCCACCCAATCCGGACAAGACTACTTTCATTCCCTCTCGGCTCGCCAGTTTTGAGACGCACCAAGTGTTGAATCCATCGATGCTCGGTTGATCGATGGCATTGAGAAAGGCAGAAATTTCCACCGCGCCTTCTTCAGGCATCATGATCCACTCCGTATGGTGGGCGCCGAAATGTTCCGCAGTCCGGCGGGCAATCGCAGATTCGTCGAACTCCGGGTCATTAAAGCCTATCGAGAAAGTGCGGATATCCGCATCCGGCCCCAAGACCTGACGCGCGAGTGCAAGTATCACCGTTGAATCAATACCTCCGCTGAGAAAGATTCCCACTGGCACGTCACTCACCAAATGCCGATGAATGCTTTCCTCTAACGCCACTCGGGTGACCACTGCATCTGTGCGAGTCGTCATGGTGTCGGGTGGCTTGGAGGTAAGTTTACCGATGGGCGACTGATACCAGCAGCGGATTGTAGGGTTGCCATTTTTCCACTCTAACAAATGTCCAGCTGGGAGTTGGCGGACTTGCAGATAGAGAGTCTCGGGATCAGGGACGCTGCCCCACAGGAAATAATCGCGTAATGCCACAGGATCGAGGGAATCACTATCGAGATGTAGCACCCGCGATTCCGAAGCAAATGCCAGGGAACCATCATCGAGCCTATAGTAGAGCGGTTTGATCCCAAGCGGATCTCTGGCTAGCAATGCTTCGCCAGTCGACGGATTCCAAAACGCGAAGGCGAACATTCCCGCTAATTTCGGTAAACAAGCGGCCCCTTCACGAACTAACAAGCGCAGCAATACTTCGGTGTCGCCGTTGCTGGAAAATGTTTCGCCAGCCGCTTCTAGTTCTCTTCTTAGCTCCCGGTAGTTGTAGATCTCGCCGTTAAATACGAGCACGGGAGATAGTTGATGGGAAGAGGGGGAGATTGACAATTGCTGATTTGAAAAGTTCTCCGTCCCCCGTCCACTGTCTCCCAATCCCTCATACACCATCGGCTGACTTGATGCCTCCGAGAGATCTAATATCGCGAGCCTAGTATGAATGAGTGCGATGCTGTCATCATCGCTTTTCCAAATGCCATTGCCGTCCGGGCCACGGGAGGCCAAGCCACGCAATGCATGTTGCGCGAAACCGGCGGATGGGGATCCACCAAAAAAACCTGCTATGCCACACATGAGATTAGGAGATAGGGGACGGGAGACGGAGGGCGGAGATTCAATGTTAGCGGTTTAGGCATTGCTGATAGATTTCCTCATATTTTTTAGCAATTGGCCTGGGCTGAAAGTGAGCGACGTTTTCGAATCCTTTATTGATGAGTTCATCCCTCAACGATGCATCTGCCATTATTTTTTTCAACGCACCACGAATAGCTTCCGGATCGGAGGGGTCTATCAACAGTGCGCCCTGACCCGCAGCTTCAGGCATCGAACTGAGATTGCTAGTTATGACCGGTCGTCCGACCGCCTGGGCCTCGAGGATGGGTAATCCAAATCCCTCGTAGTGCGAAGCGAAAATCAAGAGGTCGCAACGTTGATACGCTTTGAGCAATTCCTCATCTGTGATGCGTCCCAGCTCCAAATAGTTCACGTGGCTTGCCCGCAATGCTGCCCGCTGGAAATCATCCAGGTTACCCACGATCTCCATTCTACATGGAATTCCAATCAGCGCGCGAGCGACCCCGATGACGTTTTTATTCCAGCCTGTTCCTACCTGTAAAACGACGGGGTAGTTGGCATCGAACGGCTTTGGATCGGGGATAAATTCCGCCCGTACGCAGTTGGGAATCACCACTACCTTGTCTGCCAGCCTACCGACCCACTTGCGTAACTCCTCCTTCGTGGTTTCAGAAATCGTTGTCACTACGGCTGCTCGCTGCATAGGTTGCACGAACCATAGTTGCCGCAGAATTTCTCGACGCCAGCCATGCAGTCGCTCAAGCGCCGCGCAATCGTGGATGGTCAGTAATAGGCTCTCACGAGGCAGTCCGAGAGCCAGATAATGAACATCTCCTACGATGTGATGCACATCGGCATCAAGCTTGGAAACCGTTCGCAGGTTCATTAATCGCGGCATGAGTCCTTGGCTTGGATGCGGACTCACGCTTGAGTTAACTGACCATTTCGGAGAAAACTCCTGACGTATCCCCTCGAACAAGCGCTCGATGCTGACATGTCCCTGAGCGGGAAGCCGCTGGTGATGGATGACGGAGGGCAAAAGGAAAAGGGGGACAGGGGGTTATTGTCTTCGCTTGAACTTGCGAATCTCGCTTGCAAGACCTATTCGGAACAGAGCCCCACCGACTACTAGTACCACCACCATTTGAAAGGTCGATGTTAGAAAGACAGAAGCCACCATTTCAAACGATATGAGAATCTGCAGAAGGAGTCCGACGATCACTATTCCTTCTATCGAAAAAAGACGTTTCTTTACTGACCAGCTTTCTAATATTCCCAGCAGCAGACCCATCACTAGCCCGAGAAAAACCGCCCCACCGAGTGGTCCGAAATTTCCAACTGCTTCGGGCAGAAAACCCCAGGCAATGTAAGTTATTTTCGTATCTTCAACTGAGCTTTGGCGATCGTAATGTAAATTAAGCATAATCTGCCCTTCATGCGTTCGAGGTTTTTCGGGCCATAAAAATCGAGGGATGAATAACGGCGGAATGAGTTTGTAGGTTTTACCCCACAGCGGTTCCTTGTGCAGCACTTGCTGGGCATTAATTACGAAGGTCATGTTCTGGATGCTGTTTATTCGTTCTAACAGAGATTGACCTTTGATTTCCACCGTGTCGAAGGAACTCCGTGCTGTTGCGCTCCGGTTCACTAACTTGTCCAAACTAAACTTGGTCCAATCGGCATAGAGCTTTGGCGTGCTTAACAGACTCATGTTGGCTCCGCCTTCGCCCCAATACTTCGCCCGCATATCGAACTTTCCGACGTTGAGGAAACTCAGGATCGCACTAATCGCAATCACGAACCGCCATGGAGTGCGTCCCCCACCCAACCCGAGGCCTATGCCCGCAGCCACCACCATCAAAGTTACACCCGATAGCAACAATCCAGATGTTGATAGCAAAAATAACAGATAGAAGGCAGACCAGAACAACGTTTTGCTTCCTGTGTGTCGGCGGTCGGCTATCACGAAACCTCCTAGGAAGGCTCCAAAGGCAGCCATTGATGCTAGAACAACTTTAAACACAGGCATCAATCCCGTTGGAATCCATTGCATCAGGCCTAACTTTAAAAATATCTCGAAGGCAATACTTACCAGCAGAAAGGTCACTGCTATCCGCAAGGTAAAAGCACCTGCAGTGCCCCAACTCTTAAAATCTAAGTTCCAGCGCGAGGGATACGATTTTACCAGTTCTCTACCGAGCATCCAACCCAGTGGCAGTAGAATAAAAAGCAATCCGATCGACATCGCTGATGAGTTCATCACCGTTGAGTCGTACCCTTGGATCGTTGGATTCTGAGTGAATATAGGTATCAGATAAATGAGTAATTGCTGAATTGAGAAAGCTGGCAGGATCGGAATGCCCTTTTCCGCTTGGGAGACCCAGATCCACAGTGGCACAAGTGAAGTGGCGGAGATCACCAAGCAAGGCCAAATCAATTCCTCATCCTTTATGCTTACGAATACCATGCAGACCAAAAGTAGTAAGCTTAAGCCTATGATAGACTGATAATAAATGCGTTGGTTTCGACTGGTGATCTCTCCGATTGTCAGTATGTCCATCGACCTACGGCGTCGGCGCACTAATGGCCTTGCCACATTTTCCATTCGCTCTTTGTGTGTTGGAGCCGGAGTTTGATCGGGTGATGTTTCCATCTGAATTTTATCAAGCATTAGAATAAGCAACCGCGACAGAGGTAACAGTTCGGTCAATCCCAAACAAAGCCACCCGTTGCCGCACTGCCTCGGCTGAAACCGGATGGGTAATCTGTGCTTCTATAGAGTTGGCCAAGGCAACTACATCGCCCATCGGAAATACTCCGTTATTGGATAAGGTTTCCACTAAATCTTCGGCGCAACCACATTGGTTGGAGGCGATGCATGGTAGACCAACAGCCATCGCTTCGTTGACCACGAGTCCCCAGGTCTCACCGGCATCGCTGGCCAGCACTAAACAGTCTGCCGCCACATACGCATGGACAATCTTCCCTTGATTTAGGAAGCCAGCGAATGTCGCGGATGGGTGTTGTGAACTGGGAGTTGAGAGTTGAGAGTTGGAGTTTTCCTCATCGAAAATCACTTGGCATGCAGTCCTCAATTCGTCGCCCAGAGCTCCCGAGCCGACAAATAGTAAATGGATCTTTCTTTCAGGCAATCTTATCATCACTTGTCGCGCGGCCATCACTAAGTCCAGCGGGCGCTTCTTCTCAATGAACTTACCGCAGAATAGCAGGCAGAACGCATCGTCCGCAATTCCCCAATATCTCCTGATCGCCGACCTCTGATCTCTGATCTGTTCCGCCAGTGCGGTAAACCAATCGTTATCCACACTATACGGAGTCGCCAGCATTCGCTCTTCGCCGATACCAAAGTTTTGATAGAATCGCCGGTTGGCCGAGCCAATGCATAAAAACCGGTTCACTCGCGTAAACAGCCAACCCAACAACATTCGGCGGATGATTTCTTTCGCCCCTGACCGGGGCCGCAAGTCGTTGGTCTCGCCGCGCAACCACACCTCGATTCCGGCCCTCCGCGCTGCGACGATGGCTGCCCAGTTCTCCGAGAACCGCCAGCCTTCCACCCACAAACGCGTCACGCCGTATTTTTGAAACAATTCTGACCACGGCACGGTGACGTGAATTCCACGGAAACGATCCATCCTCCAACCGGCCCGCACTGGCAGGAACCGATGCGCATAACCGTCTAACAGATCCTGGTCCCATGCAAAAATATTCCCGAACTCCCGGTCATGTGTCGGCTTCACAGCATGATCCGTTAGAAACCATACTTCGAATGGCACGCTACCCTCCTCTGCAAGCGCGCGCCACAGCGGAGCCTGGTATTGAATCGGGTGACTGGTGAGGATGGCAAGCATGAGGTCAGAGGTCAGAGGTCAGAGGTCAGAGGTCAGAGGTCAGAGGTCAGAGGTCAGAGGTCAGAGGTCAGAGGTCAGAGGTCAGAGGTCAGAGGTCAGAGGACAGAGGACAGAGGTCAGAGGACAGACGTCAG
>JANPMK010000004.1:0-11499 GCA_031422775.1 Akkermansiaceae bacterium
AGAGTAAACAAAAAGCCCGCCCGGTGATTCGGGCGGGCTTTTGAAATTTAGTTATCCATGCTGGGTGAAATCAACATCTGCCAGATTATGGCATCAGGTTGATCGCGCGGGACTGCTTGATCGCGTTGTTGATTATGCGATGAACTTTAGCGGTTACACCCGTGACGCGACGTGGAAGAATTTTCCCGGTTTCAGAAGTGAATTTGCTGAGAACTTCAGGATTCGTAGGAACCAACTGCTCGACAGGAATATCCTGTCTGCGGCGGGTCATCTGGCGGTTAGCCACACGAAAATTGATACGGCGTTGTATAGTCTTTGGCTCGGACATGATAATTAGCGAAGTTCGCGGTGAAGGGTTCTGCGTTTAAGGAAATGATTGAATTTCACTTTCTCCAAGCGACCTGGAGTACGAAGGCTTTTCTTGTTACGAGTGGTGACGTAACGGGAAGTCGGTTTGCCCTCGGCTTTCGCTTCGGTGCATTCAAGAATGATGATCTCGCGTGGCATGATGTGTTTGGTGGAGGGGCGATATGGATTTATTCGTCGTCGTCGTCAAGCGAAACCGTCACAGAATCTTCATCTTCTTGCGGAATACCACCACTGAAGCCAACTTCATCGGAAGGACGGAACCTGCGATTCCCATATTCCTTCTCCCATTGGCCCTGACATTCCACGGTCAAACGGGCGAATGGAATGGCCTCAAGACGGGCGATAGGAATTTTTAATTCGGAAATTTCACATACACCATAAGTGCCTGATTTGATACGGCGGAGGGCTTGTTCGATCTCATAAAGAGCATCCTGCTCCTTCGCCAAGACGGAAAGGGCGAAATCGCGGTCATAGGCATCGCTGCCTGCGTCGCCTTGATGCTGGCCGCTGCCGGATGCTTCGCTGCCTTCAGGGGCATTGCGGATCGTGTCGCGGGTCATTCCCGACATCGAATCGACCAACATATCCCTCAAATCCAGCAAGCGCTGACGCTGCTTATCGATGAATGCCGGGGTGTGATGGCCTTTGCTCGTGGTAGAAGGTTTATGGGGTTGCTCGGCTTTAGGCGGAACAAAACGAGGTTTTACCTGAGCTGGCGGCGGAGTGCTGACAAGTGAAGGTTTCTTAGCAACCACTTTTTTTGGCTCTGGCGTTTTCAGCTCAACTTTCTTCGGCTCGGCCTTTTTCACTACCACTGCCTTCGCAACTGGCTTGCTGACTTCAGTCTTCTTTGGCTCGGCTTTCTTAAGCTCGGCTTTCTTTGGCTCAGGCTTCTTTGGCTCAACCTTTTTCGGTTCTGCCTTTTTGATCACTGGCTTGACGGCTTTAGGGGCGACCTTTTTGACAGCTTTCTTTTCTGGAAGGGCTTTTTTGACAGGCTTCTTCACTGGCGCTGCCTTTTTCGCTGGAGCGGCAGGCTTTTTAGCAACTGGCTTAGCTGCGGGCTTAGCAACTGGCTTCTTGGCCGGAGCGGGTTTCTTCGCTGGGACTGGCTTCTTCGCAACCACCTTCTTCACTGGAGCAGCTGGCTTCTTGACCGCTTTCTTCACAACAGTTTTTTTGACTGCAATGGGTTTGGATTTTGCCTTGGTGACAGGCGGTTTACTTGCGGTCTTCTTGGTGGTTTTGTTAGCAGCCATGACAGGTTGTTTGTGGGAAAATGGATAAAAGAGAGGTATTCCCAAGCTTTTAGATCAAGGGAAGGGGCGCGGTGGATTAGCCCTTCATCCCCCCCACATCAAGGGGAAACTTCATAATCCTTAAAATATCTTTCCTTTTCCTTCTCAGCCGTGGAGCTTGAAATGCATCGCGCCTTCCCTAATCTGCCGACCCGACATGCAACTCAGTGCCATTTTAGAATCTCTCCTCATCGCTTCTCAGGAACCTCTTTCGTCTGAGGAAATAGCGCGGCTTATCCGTGCCCGCGTCGCCGAAGCTGAAGACGTGCTCGTTCGTGAAACCGAAGAAGGCTCCACGCCAAGCCCTTTACCTGAATGGCTTTCCGCACTTTCACAAACCATACCCGATCAAGTCACTGAATCCATCCTATCTCTCAATCAACATTACGCCGAAACTGCACGCGCGTTCACAATCTTAGAAAGACCCAAAGGCTGGAAAATATACACCCGCTCAGATTACGGCGATTTTGTTCGCCACCTATTCCCCGGCAGAAAACCCGAGCGGCTCTCTGGCCCTGCGATGGAAACACTCGCCATCATCGCTTACCGTCAACCCATCACCAAAGCCGCGATTGAAGCCGTTCGTGGTGTCTCTTGCGATGGCATGATCCAGAAACTTCTCGATCGCGATCTCATCCGCATCGGTGGTCGCGCCAATTTACCAGGACGTCCCCTGCTCTATCTAACCACTGATCTTTTCTTCGAACACTTCGGCATCAACAGCATCGACGAACTACCAAACGCCTCGGAACTCCGTCGCATCAAACTGCCCGAGCCAAAACTGGAAGCATCAGAAACGCAATTGGAACTCTCTGAAACTGGAACCCCTGCCGCAGCCGCATCCAGCGAATCCGATGACTCACCCGATTCTGAAAACCCTATATCCACTGACGCATTATGAGCCTCGATGATATTCGCAAACAGATCGACCTCATCGATCAAGATCTTCTCAATCTGCTCTCCCAACGTGCCGATCTCGTCCACGAAGTTGGAGTCATCAAAAAACGCGATGGTTTACAAATCTACGCACCCGAGCGCGAACAAGCTTTGTTAGAAAGGCTCATTTCTCTCAATCAAGGTCGACTCCCCGAAAAATCGATTCGTGCGATCTATCGTGAAATCATGTCCGCCGCACTTGCATTAGAAGACGATCTAAAAATCGCCTACCTCGGCCCGGAAGGCACATGGACTCACCAAGCATCTATCAAAAAATTCGGCCATTCAGTGAACTACTCACCGCAGCCAAATTTCTCCGACGTCTTCGATCAAGTCGAACGGCGCCAAGCCGACTACGGTGTCGTCCCCATTGAAAACTCCACCGAAGGCGCCGTTTCTCACACGCTCGATTTGTTTGTCGATTCCACCCTGCACATCTGCTCGCAGATTTTGCTCCGTATCGAAAACTGCCTAATGTCAGCCGTCCCGCGCGAACAGATCAAAACTCTCTACTCGCATCCCCAAGTTTTCGGCCAGTGCCGCAATTGGATTTTGAAAAACTTCCCGCACGCCGATCTCGTCGAAGTATCCTCCACCACCAAAGCCGCCGCGCTCGCGAAAGAAAAAGCATCCGAAGGTGCCGCCGCTCTCGGTGGCGCACTTGCCGCGGAAATCCACGGGCTACAGTTGTTAGAATCCTCCATCCAGGATCGCGCTACCAATACTACGCGCTTCCTTGTCATCGGTGAAAAAACCTGCCCACCCACTGGCAACGACCGCACCTCAATCCTGTTCGCCATCAACGACCGACCCGGTTCCTTGGTCAACGCGCTCAAATCCTTCGAACACCTTCACATCAACCTCTCGAAAATCGAATCCCGCCCATCCAAACGGAAAGATTGGGAATACATCTTCCACGTCGATCTCTCCGGTCACTGCGAGGATGAGAACGTTTCCAAAGCCCTCGCAGATCTCGCGAATCATTGCTCGCTGGTGAAAATTCTCGGATCTTATCCGGACAACGGAGAATAGATCTTACGGTCTAGACTGTTTGCCAAAAGTCTAAAGCCTAGTCAATCGTTGCCGACTCCATTCCAAAGCGGAGCGATACTCTTCACTATTCGGCCTGAGTTTCAATAACGTCTCCCAAATACCCATCGCCTCACGATAGATATTTTCCGCTCGTTCGTTTTGCTTGGCCGTTTCAAGCGCAAGGGCAAAATCCCCTAACAAATAAGCTCGCGATTTTTTTAATACTTCCGATCCCGGACCAGCCTGATCAGCGATGATTTGTAAATTCTTCAAAGTCTCGTCCGCTTGACCTAGCAAAATCAATTCTTCTGCCTTCTTCCCAGAAAAACCTAACATCCGGCCCTTCTGCCAATGTAACAAAGCCAATCGATAATCCCGCATCGGATGCTTTTCCTGCCTTTCCAAGATCGTAATCCCTTCTTCAAAAGCCTTCATCGCTTCGTCTGATTTTCCCTGATCTCTCAGCAAACCTGCTTGAATCCCGAGTTGCGCTCCCTTGCGGATATTTGCCTCTCTCGATTCGGGTTGCTGCTTCAAAACTCTATCCAGCAAAACCATCGCATCGGTTGAAAGCTTACTCGCCACGCCCACATCTCCCGATAATAACGAAGCCTCAGCCATCGCTCCATAACAACCCGCTAAATCTAACAATAAATCCGCATTATCCGGATCATTTTTCAACAACTTACCAATCTCAGCCGCCGCCAACAAGCGCACTCCCTGCGCATCGGCCAATTTTCCTAGCCCATCCAAAATCGTCGCCGATGAAAGATAACTCGAAGCCAACTCTGAACGCAGCACCGCAGCATCCGGCCTCGCGTCCGCCAATTCATTCAGCGTCCGCGTAGATCTTTTCAATAGCTCCAGGGCTTTCACTTCATCGCTCTTATCCGCCAACCATTTCGCTTCATGAAAATCCAAAATCGCCAGCCATTGCCTAACTTGATCCACATCAACACCCGACCCAGCAACTTCCTGCAATGCTTTCCGCGCACGTTGAAAATCCGACTCAATACCTTCTTTACCAGCCTGTTGTTTGAGCAACGCCAACAACAACGTATCCCGACCCAACCGAAGCCGCATTGCCGCATCTAACTCACGTCCCTGGAATCCTTGAATCGCTGTTTCAAGTCGCTCTTCCGCCTTTGCAGCATCACCCGCCGCTAGAAAAATTTCTGCCAAATCCAAACGCGCACTCGCCAACTCATCAACCAATTGTTGATTGCTCGAATGACTCTCTAAAAATCCTTCGTAAAATTTTTCTAACTGCGCGAGCCTCACCTCCCGACCATCCAATACTGGTAGCGTCCGGTGTCCTTTCTCCATCCCCCACTCAAACAAACGATCCCCAATCTCATTCATCGCTTTAAGCCTCGCTAAGCCTGCTGCCGCCTCAGCCTTAACCGCATCCTCTGCCTTTTGCTGAGACTCTAATGCCAGTTTCATCTGATCTTCCGCTGACTTTTTCTCATCTACCGCCGCCTTGAGATTCGCTTGAATCCGTTGCTTTTCAGTCAAACCTTTCTCTTTTTCCGTATTCAAACGACTCAGACTGAATAGCCAAAATCCACCTAACAACAAAGCAACCGCAGCGGCAATCCCTGCAGCGAACCATGCCTTCCGCCTACTACCTTCAGCATGGCGACGCTGCTCCATTAACCCATCACGTTCTGCAGCAGCATTAAATTCTGCATCAGCATCGTAAAAAGCCTTAGAAAGCTCAATCATCGATGATGGCCGCTCCGCTGGATCTAACTTCAAACACTGCTCAATCCATACTCGGTATTTTCTCTCAAGCTCATGACCCGATTCCATAGGCCATGTAATTTCTGGAGCTTTCAGCAAGCCCTTCGCAATTCTGGAAAGATCCGCTTGTATGTTCGTATTACATTCCTCACCCGTTTTAGGAGCTACATCACGGAAAATTTCATCACATCGCGGAAATTTCCGCGTCAACAACCGATAGGATAAAACCCCAAACGCAAATACATCCCATCTGTATCCTTTCTCTTCGTAAAAACCACCAACATCTAACAATTGCTCCGGAGATTGATACAAAAGAGCATCTGAAAATCCGAAGCGGCTCACCTCCGGTATATTTCCTAACATCCAATCGACCAACTGCACTTTTCCAGATTCATCGAAAAAAACATTTCCTGGTTTTAAATTTCCATGCACCACCCGCTTGCGATGCATCTCCGCCATCGCATCTGCAATATCTCGAATCAGATCCCATGTCTGATCCCCAGGATGCGACCCGAGCCGATGTTGAAGATTCCATAAACGCCGCTTCCCATCCACCTCTACGTCATCCCCAAAAAATGGCATGACCGAAAACGCTGGTCTCTCTTCCAAATCGACCGTCTCAAGCCTCAACAAACCCTCCGGCCATCCTCCCTGCTCCAAACGTCCCAGCGCCTTCGTGAGCAAGACACGATGAATCGACATCCCCTCAAAAACTTTGACCGCGAACTTCTCACCCTGCTTATCTTTAGCCAAATAAACTTTACCGCTCTCGCCTGAACCAATCAGCCCAACTAATTCCAAGTCATTCAGTTCCAGCACCTTCATTAACAAACCCTTAACCCATCAAATCCATCTACGCACCCCCTAAATCCACCTCTCTATCACCGCCTAGATTTAATCTTCACCACCCATAATGAAATATTCGTGGATTCATAAGAACGATTGAGGTTTATCAACCGCGGCTCTTCCGATACCACTCCCGCGTGTCCGACGTGAAACTGCCCATCCACGAAATCGCCAATTCCATCCGAACGGCGACCTCGGGTAACCAACGCATTCTCCTCACCGCTCCAACCGGATCAGGAAAATCCACTGAGGTTCCGGGCATGGTCGCGAATCTTCCTGAAATCACCGGACGCGTCATCGTCATCGAACCCCGCCGCATGGCCGCACGACTCCTCGCCGGCTTCGTCGCACAAAATCGCAACACTCCCCTCGGCAAAGAAACCGGCTACGCGGTCCGCTTCGATACCCGCTACGGTTCCGATACAAAAATCCTCTATCTAACAGATGGAGTATTCCAACGCATCCTTCAGGACAATCCCACACTCGATGGCATTTCCGCAGTCATTTTCGATGAGTTTCACGAACGCCGACTCACCGTCGATATCGCCCTTGGCCGCTGTTTAAACCTTCAGGAAAACCAGCGACCCGACCTCCGGCTCATCGTCATGTCGGCAACTCTCGAAACCGACAGCCTCGCGCAATTCATGGCACCGGTCACCCAACTCAAAGCTGGCGGTCGCACCTTTCCTGTTGAAATTTTACATCGTCCACAACGCCCACCAGAAAATCACCGCCAAGCTGGCCCGCCCCGTGAAATTCCGATCTGGGAACAAATCGCCACACTCACCCGCGATGCGCTCACCCTCCCCGATCCCGGCAACATTCTAATCTTTCTACCGGGAACTCACGAGATTCGCCGCACCATCGAACTCCTCGAACATCTCCCCACCGCTAAATCCTACGACATCTTCCCTCTCTATTCCGCCCTACCTCCCGCCGATCAGGAAAAAGCAATACGCCAATCTAACAAACCAAAAATCATTGTCTCCACCAACGTTGCGGAAACCTCCCTCACCATCCCTGGCGTCCGAACAGTCATCGATTCCGGCACAGCCCGCACTTCACACTTCGATCCCCGTCGCTGCATCAACACCCTCCACATCCGGAAAATTTCACGTGCCGCCGCCGATCAACGCGCAGGTCGTGCAGGCCGCACCGCACCGGGCAGATGCCTGCGCCTTTGGTCCACCACCGACCACGCTCGCCGCGATCCCTTCGAGATTCCAGAAATCCATCGCATCGATCTATCAGAAGCCATCCTTCTTCTCAAAGCCTCCGGAACCCACGAACCCGAAACATTCCGTTGGCTCGATCCACCAACCGCCACCGCTCTCCAAAACGCCAATCAACTGCTGCACGATCTACACGCCATCGATGACCATGGTGCGATCACCGACATCGGTCGAGAAATGGCCACGATTCCGCTCGAACCCCGCTTCGCCCGCCTGCTACTCGCCGGCCTGCATCATGATTGCCTCGCGGAAACCGCCTTCATCGCCGCGGTCGTCCAAGGCGAGGGCATTTTCGCAAAAGGCAACCAAGCCACCGGCCGCAAAGATTTCATTCTGCCAGATGATCCCACCGACTTTGCTGGTGAATACCGCGCGTTCCAATCCGCCGAGGCGATGAACTTCGATCCCCGCCGCCTAGCCGATCTCGGCATTCATGCTCGCGGCTCAAAAGACACCGCACAGATTTTTGATCGCCTGTTAGATTTATTTCCGAAATCCGCTACGCGAAACATCCACTTCCACGCCCACCGCGAAGCCATCGCAAAATCCGTCCTCTCTGCCTTTTCCGATCAACTCGCCGTCCGCATTTCTCAAGGCAACCTCGCTTGTCGCTTGGTTGGAAATCGCCGTGGTAAACTCGACGATGTTTCCTGCGCCCGACACGCAACCGCCTTCGTCGCCTGCGAGATTACAGAGGTCGAAGCCCGCGAAGTCATCATCCATCTCCGTCTCGCAACCTCCATCGAACTCGCGTGGTTGGAAGAGCTTTTCCCCGATGAAATCCAAACCATCGACAGTGCGAACTATGATGACACCCGCCGAAGAGTCACTCGACTCCAACAGAAAAAATTCCGCGATCTCGCTCTAGAATCCAAAGAATCCGATCACGATGTCCCTCTCGATGCTGCCGCAGAAATTCTTGCGAAGCGCGTCCTTACTGGTGAGTTGGTTTTGAAAAATTGGGATGCACAGGTCGAACAATTCACCCATCGCCTCACCTGCATTTCCAAATGGATGCCGGAGCTCGGTTTACCTACATGGACGGAAGAAGATCGCATCGCCGCCATTTCCCAAATCTGCCACGGCGCGATCAGTTACAAAGAAATCAAAGAAGCAGCCGTCTGGCCTGTCCTAAACGATTGGCTTTCCTCGCACCAACGCTACTTGCTAGACACCCATTGCCCGGAACGCATTCACCTCACCTCCGGCCACTCCGCGAAAATCACTTACTCGTCAGAAAACGATCCGTTTTTCTCAGCCAAACTCGCCCAACTCGTCGGCACCCAAACCACCCCCACCATCGCCGCAGGCCGCATCCCTTTACTCGTCCACATCCTAGCCCCCAACCAACGCCCTTGGCAAATGACCAAGGACATCCCAAACTTCTGGCAAAACGGTTACCCTCAGATGAAAAAAGAACTCGCCGGCCGCTACCCTCGCCATCCATGGCCTTAGCCAAATCAAAAATCACATATCAACAATCATCAATCGTCAATGCCTTGAGAGCTTTAGCGACTTCAGGCTTAAGACGAAGTTCTTACTGCTTGGACGGAGCGAAGCGGAGTCAATCAAACCGAAAGATCTAACGACCTACTTACTTCTTCAACGCGAGAAGAATTATTGACGATTGATGATTTCCGATTGTTGATTTTTGATTTTTGATTTTTGATTTTTGATTTGAAGATTCATACATTCCAATAGTCACACCTCACTCACCTTCAATGAACTGGAAACGCATATTAATCGGCTCATGGAGTTGGAAACGTCCATTCATCTCCCTCGGCTCAATCTACATCTTGCTATGTATCGTTGCCGTGTCTTGCGCCGACCGTTTGATCTTTCAGCCGCCTGCACCATACTATTCGGAAAACATCCAAGGATTTACCAAGATCACTCACAAAAACGCAGCACCCGTCGCAGCCATTCACCTCAAAGCCCCACCCAACGCACCGACCATCATCTACAGCCATGGTAACGCGGAAGACATCGGCCATAATATCGAAATTTTCACCGCCCTCCACGATCGCGGCTTCGGCGTCATCGCCTACGACTACCCGGGCTACGGCTTAACCCCCGGAAGATCCACGGAAACCTCCACCCAACAATCCATCCAAACTGCTTGGGATTACGCCATACAATCCGGCATTTCTCCTTCATCCATCATCATCGTCGGCCGCTCCATCGGCAGTGGGCCATCCGTCTGGCTCGCATCTCACACCAAACCCGCAGGACTCATACTCATTTCTCCCCTAAAATCCGCGTATACCGTTGCTTTCAAATACCCCATCTTTCCCGGCGATCTTTTCCCATCCTACAAACGCATCACTAAAATCCACACCCCACTCCTCGTCATCCACGGCGAAAACGACGAAGTCATACCCTTCTCACACGGCCAAGAAATCTATCAAAAATCACCAGCTTCTAACAAATTCTTCGTGCCCATCGAAAACTCCGGCCACAACAATCTGTTCAAAACCGCATCGGACCAAATCTTAGATTCGATGACCGACTTCATCCATCAACTCCCGAAAGAATAATTTCTTACTCGTGCCACGCCTTCTCATTCTCATCGCAGTCCTTCCCATCATTATCACCCTCGCGGCGCGATGGTGGTTCGGTCTACGCCTGCTCAAATCCAGTACAGAACTCCAATGCAACTGCGATTTGGAAAAGTGGAATCAAACCTTTGGCGAACAACATCTACCCACTTCCTCATCCGGCACGCAAATGATGTTTGCCGAGCTTCTAAGAAAAATAGCTCTGGCCGATTGGCGTGTCCGCGACAAGAAAGCCGCCATCGCCCGTGAAGGCACCCGCCGTTTCGGCATGGCCGTTCCACCACTCACCGCGATGGTTGCGATTCTCGGCATCATGGTCGGCCGCGTCACACCCTCATACGGAATCGCTATTTTTCTGCTCGCCACTGCATTAGCTGCCATCTTCTCCTATCTCAGCATCGCTCCTGAAATCAACGCAATCCTCACCACCGCCCGCCGCCTCCGCACATCCGGGATCTTCCACCGCCGCGACGACGAAGACGCCGTCATCCAAGCCGCCGTCGCCATCTCATGGAAAGAAGCCGCACCACCCATCTTCAACCTCCTACAACGCTAAAATCTCAAATCTCAAAATTCAAGTTTCAAGGGGTGCCTTCGGCGCTGCTCTTTATTCTTTGGAATTTGAAACTTGAAAATTGAAACTTAACCACCATGTCACTCATCATAGTCATCTCACTTTTCCTTCTCTGGAAACTCGAATTCATTGCCACGCTGCTTAACCTTAAAACTTTCCCATCGTCTCCTCCGCGTGAACTCGATGGCCTGATGGATCAGGAAAAACTCGATAAGGCCCGCTCCTACCTATCCGTCAATGCGCGCTTCGGCATCATCCAATCGATCTTCTCACTCGTTGTTCTACTTGGCTTCTGGTTCTCCCATGGCTTCCCTTTTCTCGACAACCTCGTCCGCTCGTTTTCTGAAAACGAAATCATTTCAGGAATGATGTTTCTCGGCATCCTATTCATCGCCCAAAACCTCATCTCCCTTCCATTCGATTGTTATGAAACCTTCGGCATCGAGGAAAAATTCGGATTTAACAAATCCACCCCGAAAACCTTCATCATCGATCGCATCAAAGGTCTGTTTCTAGCAGCACTCATTGGCTTACCCATCCTCGCCGGCATCCTTTGGATTTTCCAAGCTGTCCCTAACGCCTGGATCTGGGCATGGGCATTTGTCACCGCCGTACAACTCCTGCTCACCTACCTCGCTCCTACTTTCATCCTTCCCCTCTTCAACAAATTCACCCCCATGCCGGAAGGTGAACTCCGCACCAAAATCGAAGCACTCGGCACCTCCTGCGGATTTCCGTTAGAAGGCGTTTTCATCATCGATGGATCGAAACGCTCCACCAAAGCCAACGCCTACTTCACCGGCTTCGGGAAACATAAAAAAATCGCCCTGTTCGATACCTTGGTCGATAAATCCACCACCCCAGAAATCCTCGCCATCCTCGCCCACGAGATCGGCCACTTCAAACTC
>JANPMK010000005.1:0-12345 GCA_031422775.1 Akkermansiaceae bacterium
TCCAGGAGAACTGAAACATATGCTCACAGTAATTTCGCTACGGTTGAAATCGGAGATTGGTATGATGATGATGAAGATCCAAATCTCTATTTCAACGGCAACCTGAAATATAACTCAAGAACCGTCGAAAACTATACGGAGTATGAAGAAGATGTGTATGAATGGACGTATTATTATGGGTCTCCAGATGTTGGATATTATGATTTGTTTTATTCTCCTTATTATGGTTCCTGGTCACATTATTATAACGATATTAACTATGGTGAGTGGTACTATGGTGCATATTATGTATATGAATCGGTTGGTACTGTAATGGTAAAAGATCTAAATCTCCTAACATCTACTCACTCTATGACCAGTTATTCTCTTCAGAGTGGCGCAGGATCTGATGGTTATGATGGAGTCGTTACCGGAAAAATTTTTGGTGGTACTACAACGGTGCCGATTACTATCTATGATTTCTGATACTTGATTTACTTATTGATTTAAATCACTCAAAGACCATCAACTTATCAGTTGATGGTCTTTTTTTTATGGTTCGAGGTCGTTGCGGGCTTGTGTTTCATGCTGGGAATTTTGCGGAAAGGCGCATGGTGGGTCATGTTTGGCTTGGTGACTCGAAATTTATCGCCAGCTACATCGAACATTTTGTTAGCAACTGTTAAGCATTGGCCTGAACAAAATATCTTGACTTACCTAGACCAGATCTCCAAAAAGTCACCGCTTTAAAAAAATAAAACATTATGAAAATCAACAACTATTTACCGTTAGCAATCGCCACGGTTGCCATAGCAGCTGGTAACACAGCCTCAGCTGGAGACTACTCCTACCAAACCCACAGTGCGAATCGTATCACTGTTTCATTGATCGTGCAAACTCAAGGAGAGTCCGTTGAATCGGAAATTCTTGGTGTTCCGACTAATACTGAAGTTGTCAGTCAACGCGCAATTACCAATAGATCCATTCTATTGATGTTAAAAGATGAAGGGGAAATCCCAGACAACACCATCTCAGGTTGGTCAATCGTTGCAGTTAGCGGATCTGATCAAGGACTTATGGGCTTCTACATCATCAAAACTGGTCAAGAGCCTGTAGATATCGATGAATACATGGACTTAGACGGAGATGACATAGGAATTCGCACTGGCACTTCCACAGAGTCCGGTAATGTGACAACTGACACGTATAACTACAGTCTTTTCAATGAAGTTACTATTAGAAATGGTGGCTACTACGATGAGGGCAGCACTATTGTATCGTACACTGCCAATCTAAAGTATAAATCCGTTACCACGGAAACTTATGAGTCTGATAGCCCGCCGGTAACTACCCACGCCTTGAGCGTGTTCAATATGTCGGCCGGCGCAGGTGCTCTCGAAGAGCTTTATCAATATTATTATTATGAAGACTATTATGAAGAATATTATGATTATGATTATGATTCGTTAGTCATCGGAAAAATAGTTGGCTCTACTACAAGTCTGCCAATTGAGATTCAAAACTGGGACTGGTAATTTCATTTAAACCACTCAAAGGCCATCAACTCATCAGTTGATGGCCTTTTCTTTTGTCGCCATCCCTGAATAACACTCTAAGCTGTTAACGACCATGACGCCGATGCGGAAATCTGAAATCCTTGCGCTCATCCTACGGGTGTTGATGGGGGCGTGGTTTGTCTATGCGGGTGGGCTGAAAATTTTCGGAACAGGGTTGGATCGGTTTGTCGTGGATATAGAAAACTACAAACTCGTGGAAGGGCAGATGGCGGTGGTGGTCGCCTATGCGATCCCATGGTTCGAGGTCGTTGCGGGCTTGTGTTTCATGCTGGGAATTTTGCGGAAAGGCTCGTGGTGGGTGATGTTCGGCTTGGTGATGGCATTTGTCGTTTCCGTGGGTTCGGCTTGGTGGCGCGGGCTCGATATTAGCTGCGGCTGCCTCGGCGGATCGGAGAAAATTTCTTATTGGAGAAAGGCTTTGGAGTTCGCGTTTTATCTCGCGGCACTGGGCTGGATCGCGTGGGTTGAGTGGAGGATTCAACCGCGAATCCGACTTCGCCACCACCGTCGCCAAGGCTATGGTGGTCAAGAAGGCTACGACGGACAAGTGAACGCAGATGAAGAAAACGGATGAAGGCCGGAGATATGGACAGCCCTCAATACTAGCTCAATATTTCATCACTCTTCCATCTGCGTGCATCCTGTTTATCTGTGGTTAATAATCTTATTGGTAAGGAGTCTTGCGAAAATTACAGTTGTTTGCATTGCGAAACCCATTTTTTCAGCAAAACCTAGGCCATGCGTTTTAACGAAAAGCTACAGCAGCGAATCACTTCCACCGGATCGAGATTGTGTGTCGGGCTCGACCCAAGGCCCGGCGATGGCGGAGCGGAAATGGCGAAAGAGTTTCTTACTCGCGTGATTGAGGAAACCTCCGAATACGCCGCAGCGTTTAAACCAAACATGGCTTACTTTGAAGCGATGGGAATTTCTGGGATTCGCGTGCTTGAAGAAATCCTCAAACAAATCCCCAGCCACATTCCCATCATCCTCGATGCGAAACGCAGCGACATCGGCGAGACGCAAAAATATTACGCGCAGGGATATTTCAACGGCTGGAATGTCGATGCGGTGACGCTGAACCCTTTTCTCGGTTATGATTCGATCGAGCCGTTTCTCGATTACGCCGGCAAAGCGGTGTATCTGCTCGCGGTGACATCGAATGCTGGCACCGCAGATTTTCAACAACAGGAACTCAAAGACGGACGCAAAGTGTTCGAGCTCGTCACTGCGCTCGGTGAACGCGCGAAGACCGAAGGCCGTGCAACGGATGTGGGGTATGTGGTCGGTTTGACCAATTCCGAAAGTGTTTTACCGAAAATGCCCGATGCCCCGCTGTTGGTTCCAGGCCTTGGTGCACAGGGCGGCGATCTCGGTGCGCTGGCCGCAGCAGGCCGCAGCGCTCCGGATGTGATCAATGTTTCTCGCGGCATCCTCTACGCCCAAGATGAGCTGAGCTTCAGCGACCGTGCAAAATTCTGGATGGAGAAAATTGCGCTCGGCTACCAAAGCGCTTAGGCTCCTCCCTACCTCGTTATGAAAAACCCCAACGGCAACACCTATTCCGGCCTCGCACCTCAGAAAGGATGGCCGAGCCGTAATGCAAAATTTCTACGGCATCGCGTTGTTCCGGGAATGTTCAAAAAAATGGGCGGCACCATTCTCGAACCCGTTCTAACCGTCCCGACCGACGATCGCGTCCGCATCACATGGATCGGCCACGCCACCTTTTTTCTCCAGTTCGCAGGGCACTCGGTATTGGTCGATCCCAACTGGGCGAAATGGCACGGCCCAGTGAAACGCCAACGGCATCCTGGGTTTCATCTGAAAGACATTCCAGAAGTCGATCTGGTGCTCGTCACCCACGCGCATTTCGATCACCTGCACAAACCCAGCCTGAAAATTCTCCAAGCCAGCAACGGCATCGTTGTCCCAAAAGGCAGCGCGTCATTGGTGAAAAAACTCGGATTCCCTGCCATCCATGAAGTTAACATTTGGGACGAGTTAGATATTAAAGGCATGGAGATCATCCACACGCCTTGCCATCATTGGGGCGCGCGTTATGTGCACGATACTCATCGCGATTACGGTGGCTACATCGTCAAATCGAGCGGCAAAAGCGTGTTTCACTGCGGCGATAGCACCTACTTCGATGGCTTCACCGAAATCGGCAAACGTCATGACATCGACGTCGCGCTCATGCCAATCGGCGCCTACGATTCGCCTAGTGGCCGCGACGTCCACATGAATCCCGAACAAGCCGTCCGTGCCTTCGCCGATCTCGGCGCAAAAATCATGATCCCCATGCATTACGGCACGTTCCCACTCGGCAACGAAGCGCTGCACGAGCCCGTCGAAAGACTTCTAACAGAAGCAGATCGACTTGGGATCAGTGATAAGATTTTGATTCCTGAAGAAGGCGTCGGGATTGAGTGGTGAGGAACGGAGTCGCGATTGAAAATAGCCCCTACCTCTCTTCAAAATACTCTTCGTGTCATTGATGCATGAGCTCAATTTTCTCCTGGGCTTTTTTGGCAAGCTTGGTGCCGGGCCGGAAGCGTATGGTCAGCTTGTAAGCCTCTTCTGTGAATCCTGCCGTTGGATTATCACGCGCCGTTCGCTCCGCAGCATCGAAGAGCATCCGTTGTTCTCTATCCTCACACTGCGTGAGCAGTGGGATCAGCGCGATGACGGCGATAAATCGAATTCGTTTCATTGTTAGAAATAAATGATCGTCTTTAGTGATACGTAATGCTGGTTGTATCGTGATGGTTGCAGTCATCAACCACGATGCGAACATAATAGCCTTTGTGCGGATGTATGATCCTTACAATATGACCACTCGAATAGCTTCGGTCGCCTTTCGGAAGAAATTCAGCCTCCGCAGGGAACACTGCTTTTTCATAAGGATGAATCAGCAGGTTAAGAAATCGTCCCCAGTTGAAATTTTCAGGACCGTATCCTCCGGTCTCCTTGATCCAGTCATTGACGATTTTCTTCTCTTTGTCGGGCATGTCCGATGAGAACTCCATGCCTGGACGAATCAGAAACGGGCGCGCCCCCCAGCAGAGATAGCCAACGATGGAGAGCAGTAAACCGCCTATCAACAGGTATGCATTTCTTCGTCTCATTCTTTTCTTAGAACTAGCGACTTCGCCTTCTTTTAGCAAAGAGATATACTAGATATGACTCTCGTATTGCCTAAATGCTTCAAGACTGCATGGATGGAGTTGTGAAATTCAAAAAACATCTCTCGTTGATCGTTTTGATCGCAGTGAATCTGCTGCCCATCTTCGGCGTGATTTATGGGGGTTGGGATGTTTTTGAAATCGTTGTGCTCTACTGGTTTGAGAACGTCGTGATTGGCGTGGTGAACATTTTCAAAATCTTGAGTTCCGCTCCGAGCATGGAAGATGCGGAAGTAAACGGAAAACCAATGCCGGATTATTTACGCACGAATGGTTCGGGTGCTCTTCAACACGCCGCCAAATTTTTCCTGATTCCGTTTTTCACGTTTCATTACGGGATGTTTTGCTTCGTGCATGGCATTTTTGTATTTGCGCTACTTGGCAAAAAATCGGGAGCGCTTGGCGGCGGCGATCCCATTGAAGGGATGAGCGAAATGGTCGGCAGTGTCTTTTATTCTAACATCAAGTGGTTCGTGATCGCGATCATAGCGAGTCATGTCTTTTCGTTTTTCTACAACTACATCGGCAAAGGTGAGTTTCGGAAACAATCACCCGCGGAACTCATGCACGCGCCTTACGGACGGATTGTGGTGCTGCACATCGCGATCATCTTGGGCGCATTCGCCATCGCTGCGATCGGCAGTTCGGTGGGGATGTTGATTTTGCTCATCATCGGGAAAATCATCATCGATGCGAAGCTGCATCTGAGGGCGCATAAGAAAGCGGCGATGGCAGAATAAACGAGCTTTTGATTCGGAAGTGATATTTTTGGCTTTTCGTCCCAAGGTGGAATACGCAGAGTCTTGAAATGACCGAAGGAAAATTGACCCGCCCCGAATTGCCTCGTTTTGGAATTTTAAAAGGAATGGACGATGATGATCGCCTCCATTTGGGGGATTTCGGTGAGTTTCTGCCAGCGCATCCGAAGCAGCAGATCATCACCAACGGCATGGCGCAGGATTCTTTGTTTTTCGTGATCTCAGGAGTGCTACACGTGCACCTGACGGTCGATGGTCGCGAGAAACTGATTTCGCGCATCGGAGCTGGCGAGACATTGGGTGAGGTGAATTTATTCGATCCGGCTCTAGCCAGTGCGTCGGTGACGGCACAGGAGTTTTCTCAGATCTGGAAGGCGAACCGCGCGGACATCGAGGCGTTTGTGGAAGCCTATCCGAAGGCGGGTTGTGATTTGTTATCCGGCATTCTGGCGGGCATGAGCCGTCGCATCCGCAATATGAACGAGCGGCTAACCGATCACGAATCACAAAATGAGTTGTTGCGGATGTGGCATTAATTGGAAATAATCGCCAAATATCTAATGGTGATGCATTTTCAAATGGATACAGAATTGGGCACAGCGGCGGTGTTTTTCATCGCCTTGCTCATTGGGCATGTGCTGGGAGACTATCCGCTGCAAGGCAGGTTTCTGGCGATGGCAAAAAACCGCCATGCGGATGTTACCAGTTTGTTTGGGGGCAATTTGCCGCCGCGTGGGTTATGGATTCATGCCCTGACGGCGCATTCGCTAATTCACGCCGGCATGGTCTGGTTCATAACAGGATCACTAACACTAGGGCTGGTCGAGCTGGTGCTGCACTGGGTGATCGATTTTGTGAAATGTGAGAAGTGGACCAATTTCACAATGGACCAATTTCTACACGTGGCTTGCAAGGCGGGGTTTGCGGCGTTGATTGGGTTTGGGCTGATGTGAAGACAGGCTATTTGCCAGTCATACTGATCACGCCGTCCCAATCCGTGGGCGGTTCTTTGCCGAATTCACAAGCCCATTCATGAAGCCGACGCGCGGGGCCGTCGTTGGAAAGTGAGGCGAACATTTCGGCGGCTTGATCGAAATTGCCCTTCTCAAATGTTTCGAGTGCGGCTGCGTAAGTCACATCGTTTTCCTTTCCGTTGGCCGGGCTCCAGATCTCGACGGGTTCTTGGCGACCGGAAACGCGGACGTTGGCGAGGCGGCGCAAGGTTTTGGGAAATCCTGCAGCTTGGGCGGTGGCGCCCGTGCAGAGCAAATCGGCGTTGAAAAGTTTGCACAGTCCTTCGGTGCGGGAGGCGAGATTCACGGCATCGCCAATGACGGCGAATTCCGTGCGGTCAACGGATCCGATTTCCCCAGCCACCGCCTCGCCCAAGTGAATACCGACACCGATGTGGTAGGGTTGTAGATTTCTAACAGACCAGCTGGCGTTGAGGTCGTCGAGTTCGGTGATCATGTCGCGCGCGGCGGCGATGGCACTGAGGGCGCGGGTGGCGTCGTCTTTTCCATCATCGAGTGCGCCCCAATGAGCCATCACTGCATCGCCGATGAATTTGTCGAGCGTGCCGCCGTGGCGGAAAACGATGGCGACCATGGCGGAGAAGTATTCATTGAGCTGGCCCACAAGGCGCTCGGGATCATCCGTTTCCGAGCGACTCGTAAAGCCGCGGACATCCGAGAAAAGCACGGCGAGGCGACGTTTGCGACCGGTCGCTGCCTGCTGATAGAGTTCAGGTTGGTTGACCATCGTATCCGCAACGTCGCGCGAGACAAAGCGGCGGAACTCCCGGTGAAGACGCCCGCGTTCGAGCCGTTCTGTGACGAGGGCGTGGGTTTGTCCAGTAACGGTGCCAGCAACGAGCACGATCATGAAAGTGGTGAAGCCAGGCAGAATGTCAGGACCAATCGCGAGAGCGTACGCACCGAAAGCAACGATGGCTGCAGCGCCCAAGGTATTAGCAATCGCAATAAATGGATGCCGAGAAATCCGCGTGATGAACCAGACGCAAAGGACGCCGGCGAGTGACATCCAGCCGACGTATTGCCAACGAGTGACGAAAGCGTTTTCAAGTCCGCAAGTAATGGCCTGAAGATGGAGTTGAGGACCGGCAAGCAGTCCGACGGGTGTTTGGTGTTGATCTTGTAAGCGCGGGGCAGCGGCTCCGATTAGGATGATTTTATCTCGAAACGCTTCGCCCGACTGGTGGCGCTTTTGCCAAGTATTCGGATCGAAAATTTCGATGATGGGGATTGGCTTATAAACGTCGTCAGCGAGATCGTACTCGTTTTTTGCGAAGCGGAGGCCGCGCCTGCCTTGAGGTACTGGTTTGCCGAGCGCGTCGATGACTTCGGCCGCAAGGGATTTAAAAACGGGTTCGTCGGGACGGATCCGACTGTGATTTTCGGCTGAGAGAGTGGTGGTGTAATTGGCGGCGCGGACGATGGCATCTGCATCATCGGGTCGGAAGTTCGCGTAACCGCAACGGGGCAAGTCTGGGTCCTCGCCGAGGAATTCGTCCAACGGCTCGGTCAGGGTTAATTCATGCGAGGCAACGTGACCGAAGACGCAAGTAAGAACTACGCGATCGCGGTGGCGGGCAATGGCTTCGGCGAGCGCGGTATCGGCTTCAGGATCGGACGGCTCAGAGATAGCTAAGTCCAGAACGACGAGACGGGCTCCGGCATTAAGAAGTTTATCGATAGCGTTCGCATAAACGCGGCGATCCCAAGGGAAGCGGTTGGCCATCATGGCGAGGATGGGATTTTCGGCGAGGAGGTCTTCGCCAACATCGTACTGAAGGCTGCGCTCGTCGATGCCTAGGAACACGAGGTCATCGCGGATTTCAGCGCCAGGAGTCATTCGGAGCAATCGGTCTTGGATGCCAACGTCGGAGTCATCCAGCCAACCGCGGAGAAACATTGTTAGGAGGATCGCCGTGATGAGAGCACCAACAGCCGCCACGATGGCGCTTTTGCCGGCGGCGTTTCGCGAACGTGTTTTCCCCGAGATTTTGCTTGAGCTCACGGAGACGATTCAATAGAGACATTCGCGATTAATCAACCTTCCCCTTATCCGATGAGTTTATTGTTAAAGTCCGCATTTGTTTCCGCCTGCCTTGTAATTTCAGCGCAGGCCGATGTTCTAACACCGGTTCAACAATTTCTAGGACTAGGCGGTCAGGCCGTCGGAGAAGAATACGAGGACTTGCAACGTGAATATCAAGGAGAGGATAATGCACCGTATTCGGCGGCGGACTCAGACTTAGGCGTTCAGGAAATCTTAGTGCCGACATCTGACCGTGCGCCAGTGATCATCGATTTGGCGACGTCGGTTTTATACACGGACAGCGCGCCAATGGCAGTCGGTGCTAACATGGAGTCCTCGTGGCTATGGTATTCGCGGCTAACAGGCGCATGGCGTCCACATCTTATCAATGGCTGGCATGCGGATCTAAGCGCAACACAGGAGTTCCTCTCCTTCGAAGGCGCAGGGACGTTAGATTACGAAAACTCGGTCCTGAGGCTTGGAACGGCGAAATCGTTCGCTGACTTTGATGATCTAGTTGTTTTCGCGCGGTATGAATATCAGAGGCTGACAACAGGAAGCATTTCGGATGGAGACTACAACGCGCAGCGGCTGCGGGTCGGACTTCAAAAGGTGTTGTGGGAAACGGCGATTCAGTCAGTAGCGGCAGGCATCGATACAGGATACGAGATCACGGCCAGCCCAAATACTTTGGAGAAAAACCAGTATGGGTTCGAGTTGGCGCATCGCTATCGTTTCACCCCGTCATTATCGTCACTGGCAACTTGGCGGTCGGAGTACAATGATTACGAGATTTTGGGTCGCCAGGATTGGGCTCACAAGTTGGGACTAGAATTGATCTGGGAGATCAGCTCGGTCACACGCGCAAATGCGTCAGTGTTTTTCGACAAAAACGATTCAAATTCGCCCCTCGGCGCGAATGACTCCCAAGCATGGACAGCAGGCTTGGGCGTCGGTCTTACTTTTGATTTCTAATTATATCCCCAACCAATCGAAGCGATGAAAACGAAGATGATGATTTTCCTGATGGGCGCGGCATGTTTGATGCCCGCAACTGGTGCCCCACTTAAATCCGCCGTGATTACCACAGCAGTGAATGATGTGCGGGTTTATAAAGGCTCGGAGAGCGGGGCGGCCGCAACTGTGGGTGAAAGCATCTCTGGGACAGACGATCTACATACGGGTCGGCGCTCACGGGCGGAGCTGACGTTTCCTGATCAATCCATCACTCGCATCGGCGCGAACTCGATTTTCAGCTTCAGTTCTGGAAATCGCGATATGGAAATCAAGAATGGATCGTTTTTACTTCAGGTACCGAAGGATGCCGGCGGAGCAACGATCCGCACGGCGACGGTTACGGCGGCAATCACCGGGACAACGACCATGATGGAGTGCAATCCCGGACAGTGGATCAAGTTCATCACACTGGAGGGAACGGCGAAATTAAAAGTGAAAGGCTCTAAAGACGTCGTGGAAATCCCACCGGGAAATATGATTTTTATGAGGGACGGTGACAAAAAAGTTCCGAAGCCCATCATGATCAATATCCAAAGGCTCGTGGGGTCGTCGGAGTTAATGGGTAAAGACTTTAAGAAATTGAGCCCAGAAGCAGAAGAGCTGATAAAGCAGACCATCGCATCGCAAAAAAAAGCGAGAAATAAAGGACAAGTGACACCAGCAGGCTTGTTTAACACCGGACCCACGCTTCGCAAAAGAGGCGGACGCGATCCAAATCCTTCGTCGGTTCCATTACAACAATCCCACAAAGACCGCTATATCATCGACGATAACGATTGATTGCCTCTTCTCCCGAAGAATGGTTCTAGAATTGCGGTCTTTTCCGATTCACCGATGTTTTGGGTATTCTAAGGGACAGGCAATTTACACCCCATTCAACTAAGATTTCATCCCACCCAAGGAGGGGCAGCCCCGACACATCGGGGCTGCCCTCTTCATTCAAGATAGAAATTTGAATAAAGAACGAAGGAAATCAGGAACATGGATCTCAGATCTTTTCCTAATCACTTTTCTCTTGAATTGTTCTGATGAACACTCTAACGATCTAGGGCATGTCATCCCCCTCAGCACCTAAACTCCTCGATCGGGTTCGCACTGCCTTGCGTCAGCGTGGGTATTCATACCGAACCGAAGAATCCTATATTGCCATCATTCGTCGCTTCATTCTTTTCCATCACAAAAAGCATCCTGCCGAGCTCGGCCCGCAAGCCATCGTCCCTTATCTCTCATGGCTTGCCGACGAACGCCATTGCTCTCCCTCAACCCAAAAATCCGCTCTCTGCGCCCTCGTCTTCCTTTACGTCAATGTCTTGAATATCCCCGTCGGAGATTTGGGTGAAATCCCGAAAGCCAAAGTACAGCGACGCCTTCCCGTTGTCCTCACCCGTGATGAAGTCCGCGCGGTCTTTTCTCATCTCCAAGACCAACCTCTTCTCATGGCACGCCTCCTCTACGGAACTGGCATGCGTCTCGCCGAAATGCTTTCTCTGAGAATCAAAGACATCGATTTCTCCTCCCGCTCCATTCTCGTCCGCCACGGTAAAGGTGGTAAAGACCGCGTGACCATCCTCCCGGATAACCTCATCGACCCTCTGCGCCAGCAGTACGCCAAAGCCCGTGCCTTCTTTGATACCGATCGCGCCCAAGACCTTCCCGGCGTCCATTTACCCTACGCCCTTGAACGAAAATATCCCAGTGCCGGCAAAACCTGGCCTTGGTTTTGGGTGTTTCCCGCCCATGGCCTCTCCACGGATCCCCGCTCACGCCTCGTTCGTCGACACCACGAAGGCGACTTCACCATCCAGCGCCCTTTCAGAGTGGCAGTCACCGCCGCAGGCATCACCAAACACGCCACTTGTCACACTCTCCGCCACGCTTTTGCGACTCACCTGTTAGAAAACAACTACGACCTCAGAACCATTCAGGAGCTCCTCGGTCACTCCCACGTAAGCACCACAGAAATCTACACCCACGTTCTCAACCGCCCCGGTCGCGGTGTCCGCAGCCCACTCGATGAACCTTAAACCGTGATCGGCAGGTCGGTCTCTCTATAGGCCGACAAGCTCACTTAACTGCCGCATCCAATCATCCAAGTGCGCTCTTGCGAGATCACCTTCAGGCTATGGACCATTGCCTTGAGCCTCCGTCGCCAAACTTTCTCGTGACACCACCTTCCGGACAAAACATCCCATGGTTCTTCAAATTTGTATCTTGAGGCACCCATAATTCCTATGTACTAATCCCTCATGACGCAACTTTCCACCCCATCAATAACGACCAGTCGCTTTGCGTCGCGACCAGTCGTAGAATAACTGTTCGGCAAAAAATTAAAGAACCTCATTCCGGTGCTATTACCAAGACGAGCCAATCTTTATCTCCTTCGCATTGGCGTTGGAGGATGCGCCATAGCCCTAGTGGGTTTGTGGGCATCCTTTATCGCTTTGATTGCTACCGATCTTTCCGGAACCGCGTTTCGGTTTGCCCTTGGGTTTGGTGCGGTCAGCACTCTTTTGCTTGCCGGATCTAAGTCTGTCCGCATGGCCTATTTGGAGAGTATCCAGAGGTTCCGCGAAGCCAGAGATGACTTTGAGAATCGCATGAGATAGTTCGATGAATCCAAGCAGCCGAACAAGATTAGATGAGAAGGCAGTGAGAGGCGGCGCTTGCGCGCCGTGTTAATCTACACACTGCCATGAATACAAAAATTCCATCTATTACTATCGGTCTCGATCTTGGAGATAAGAAGCACGCGTTATGCGTTTTGAA
>JANPMK010000006.1:0-24997 GCA_031422775.1 Akkermansiaceae bacterium
TAATATGCCGGATGGCAGGCCTAACACTGTCGAGCTTCCCATAGCATCCATCCCCGCCCTACTTGTGATGAAAGGATATGCCCTATGCGGACGGGACAAGATGAAGGACGCCTACGATATCTACTATTCCGTCCGCAATTATCCGGGTGGCGCTACAAAACTGGGCGAGGACTGCAAACCATTACTGGAAGACCCAATCGCCGCCGAAGGCTTCCGTCTTCTCGCTTCCAAGTTCCGCGAACGCGAGGACTTCGGTCCGGCAACGGTCAGGCGGTTTCTCGAAGAAGCAGCACCCGAATTCACGGACATGGAGCCCGAACAAATCCAGACGGACGCATTTGGGCAAATGGATGCGTTTTTAAGAGCGCTAAACATTTGTTAGTCCTTTGATATGCAGAAGCCACTACATAATCGGAATTATCTCCCTGAACTGGGAACAGGAACCACATTCTATCCCATTGTTTTCTCAAATCCTTTGGGCCTTCCTTGCCATAACCAAATCTCGGATGGCTTCGATAAATCTTTGAGGTTTTTATGAGGTAATGAAAAATCTAACATCATGATCACTCGGGTAACACGTCAACCACCGCCCAACATACATGAGATTGGTGAATATAATTTTCAGCGTCTCTGCAATGAGTTGTTTCATCATGAACCTAACATCGGCAATGCCACTGAGTATGGGGGACGTGGTGAACCCCAACGGGGCATCGACATTCTAGCAAATCTAAATCCTGACGGGGTGGAAGTCGGGCAATGTAAATGCGAAAAGACATTCACCGTCGCCAAGGTTCAAAAGGTAAGTAGGGATTTTGTAAAGCATCTTGAATTCTGGAAGGACAAGGGAGTGAGACGATTTATCTTATTTGTTGGCTGCGAGATCACCAACATCAAGATTCGCGACGAAGAGTTAGCTCAACGAAAAAATTTCTCTACACATGGAATTAGATATGAAATCTGGGATGCTGCAACAATCCGGACCAAGTTAAGGCCACATAGATCGATTGCGCAGACCTATCTGGATTCCGATGCTGCTGTGAATGAAATTTGCGGCCCCGTGGTTGAGTCTCCTTCAATTATCGCTGGGATCATGAACATGACCAACAGTTTGGGCTTCATGGTCACGGATTTAGAATCAGCTCATGAGCATGAACTCACACAACTACGAGAACAAAGTCGCAAGGGAGATCATAGTAAAGCGCTCTCCGGCGTCCACGAATTGAAAAAGAAATCTTCATGGCTCGCTCACTCGTTAAAATTCCGAGCAAAGGTCATTCGATTTGAGGCAGCTCTTGAACTCAATTTGTCTAGGAATGTTCCGCAGGCTCTTCTATTAGTACAGGAAGCTCGTTTTCTTGACCCCGATGGGGACTATCAAACCATCGAAACTTACATCAATTATTGCGAACATGGTCCGGAACAGGCCCTGAAACAGCTAGAGATACCCACTTGTATAGAGGCGCAAAACTACGTTGGGGTTTGTTGTTCGAGTCAGGGAATTTGGACGATCTGGAGAAAGAATCAAGCGCTCCTCCGCCTTACGCCCTGGATGCTGAATCATATCGACTAATAGCCCTACTTCAACTGAACCGGAGACGAATCTCTGAATCAAGACACGCTATAGCCAAAGCCGAGCAAATCGCCCCCAGTCACTTCAACATCGAGTATACAAGGGCTATCATCGAATTTTACTCATCAGTGTCAGATGCCGCTGAAGGCGTGGGTCGCGTTTCCTGGCCGTTGCCAGTGAATTGGGCATTTGTGAAGCGGGATGCCAGTTCTTCGGCAAACTTGGAAAAGATCGCAAATGAGTTTAAAAAGTGGTCCAACTGCAAGGAAAGATCACCGATGGAAAGAGAAAATTCCAAGGTTTGGTTTCTTGCCTGTCATGCATGCATTGAAACGAAGCAGGAATATGCATCCGAAATAGCTAAAGAGATCATCGGAAGCGACCCAGCAAATCACGGGGTGGTGACTTGGGCATTGCACCGGGGTTATGAATTCGACTTGCAGGCGGTCTTTTCCGCCTTGCAAAAGCGGCTTCTCCAAGAGCCTGACAACATCGAGATCTATTTGGCGACCTGGTCACTCACCTTTAGCCTGAAAGATGACCGGGCCAGCGAGGATTTGGTGGACGCGTCCGAGGAGGCATTTCGGCGGACAGGCAACGCAGATCTCTGGTTATTTCATAAGATACAATTCCTGACTGCAAGGAATGATTTGATCGGAACTGAGAATCTAATCCCGCAAATCAAGGACGAGCATTTGCGCAGGGACGCACAGCTAAATCAGCTAAGGCGACAGGCACAAACGCGGAATGAACTTTTGGGCGAGCTGGCCTGTAGGATCCAAGAAGAATATCAGATTTCCGGAAACGCTAAGCTACTCATGGAATGCTGCGATCTAAAATTACACATCGATGAATTTGCCTATGTTTCCGAACATTCTGATCTTCTTATTACCTCGATTGGTACGGCACCGGCGCTGAGGCTAGCGCTCGAAGGAACATACAAAAATGGGGATTTTCAACAATGTTTATCGCTCATAACTAATTTTCAACACCTATTCCGGGATGGTGTAATTTCGCCAGATATTAGACAGCTCCGGGCCTTATGCATGCACAAGCTTGGAGACTGGTCTGAGGCGATTAGTGAAGCCGAGAGAATTTACGCGGAATTCCCGGACATCCACAATTTTATCAGCCTGTTCGATTTATTGGTGAAGACTGGCGATACACGCAGGTGTAGCAGCTTGGCACGGGATCTTTTGATCATCAAAGGAGCTGATTCAAGTCAGCTATTAACAGCGACTTCTTTTATTCATGTGCATGATTTGGAGTTAGCGAGGTCTCTTTGGAGAGCAGCTACTCAAACGCCCATTAAAAAGGCGAATCTTTCATTAAGACTTAGAGCGATGGAACTTGCCTATACCCTCGGACTTTCTCGCGAGGCGAATGATTTACTAAACTCACTTGTCGAAGCGGCGCAGAAAGGAAAAGGGCCGCTGAAGATGAAAACATTCGAGGAGACCCTGCAGCTATTTCGCGAACAAAGAGAAATTAATGAGAAAAACAGTAAGCTTTACATGCAGGGCTCTGTTCCAATTCATCTTCTCGTAGAGTTTTTGAATATGCCTATGGTTCAATTATTCCACCAGCAGGCGTTTGCAAACCGGGAGGATAGAAATCTACTCAAATCAACAATTATATTCGGACGCTCGGGCAATCGACCGGTCGAGAACCTTTCACCGAAATGCATCATTGCTGACATCACTGGGATCATCATGATGGCCGATCTCAACCTTCTCGAAGAAGTAGAGGTTGCTCTTGAGCCGATTTATATTTCTCCTGCTGTAACCATCAGTTTGATGGAGCAGATTAGAAAGGTGACACCCAACCAGCCCGACCGATGTGAATCGAGAGAAACATTCTGCCGGTTGGTCAAGACGGGCCGTATAGCCACGGTTGAAGTCCCTTCCGAATGGACTTATATCAGCTCCGATCTAAGAGAAAGGATTGGCACCGAAGCTTCAGCGTTGCTTGAAATCGCCGTGAAAGAGGGCGGAGTTCTGATTTCTGATGGCCTAGTGAACGATCTGTCCTCCCCTTTCATGCCAGCGCCACTCCCCCCAGAGGTCGCAGAACGTGTCCGTCAAACTGTAGAGTTTACAAATTATCTGCAACCATCAATTCATCCGGTGATTTTCCCTTTCTCAGAAGGATCACTCGTGTTGGTGCCTCACATTGTCGTTGCAGGTTTGAGCTCTCAATCCTGGGAAACGGCATCACAATGTTTCCGACTGGCGGTTCTTCCAGAAAGTCTTGAGCACTTGGAGAAGGAGGTGCAAGCTGACCAAAATGCCGAAAGCCTCGCTAGATGGACTCAATCGCTATTGGACAGGTTACAGCGAGGAATTGCTCGTGGGATTTACAGGATTCTCCCTGCGGCTAAACAACCAAAAAATGACGAGAAGTGGGGAACTGATTCTAGGAGTCTTGCCGATATTCTGGCCTATCATCACCCTCAGGGTGGCGTCGTATGGTGCGATGATAGGATGTTGAATAGACACCTTCTGACCAATAGTGCTCGAATTGTTGGAATCAGCGAAATTCTGAAACTCTTGCGAAAGAAAGGTCTCACCGACGCGTCCTACTTCGACGCCATCATTCACCTTCGGAGGAGTAATATTCGCTATATTCCAATTTCACCTGAAGAGATCATCTACCACCTCAAACTCTCCGAATTAAAGGAAGGTCGAATTGCCGAAAACTCCCGTCTAGCCACAATCCGTCGATATCTCAATGCTACGCTATTGGATAAGGAATGGCTTCAGCCTCCATTACTCCTAGAGGAAGGCACTAAAGATATGCGCGAATATGTATATCCTTTGGGTCTTTTTAGGTCGGTGGATGAAGCAATTTTCTTGATTTGGAAGGAGGGAGGTGAGCTCAAACTGACGGAAGCTCGGGCGGATTGGTTGCTTAACAATCTTCACATCGATATTATAGGATTTCGCCAATGCCTCAATACAGGATGTAACGCCGACGAGGTGAGAACCTCACTTGGGGCGATGGTGGGTATGCTTTATGTGAAAGGTGTTGCCCTACCGAGACTAGAGACAGATTCTAATTACTCTCCGCGTCGGGCCTATTTCGGATGGCTAACGGAGCGTCTACTGAAGTCTGTCATTTCTTCGAATCCGTCCCTGTTGAATCTTGTTTGTGAAAATATTTCGAATTCAATTCAAGATCAGTTGAAGCTAAAACGTCACCAGAAAAAACAGCACTATCGTGATGCAAAACATACTCTTGTAGCAGGACTTATCTATGATTTACCGCATATAATAGCGGAAAAAATGAAGTTTCCTGAAGATACTCTTGAACTCCTCGGGCTTACTGTTTCTTCGATTGTTAAGATTGGAAATCAAACCTACAATTCTGATCATTATTGGGAGTGTGTTGCTTCGGCAGTTAACAATTGTCCATCTGATTTAAGTGATCAAAGCGGTAATCAAGTTCTGAATTTTAGTCTAAATTCCGATGATGACGATTCGAAGCTCGTTGTCGTGATCAAAGATGAGAAAAATAATGAAATAGGGCGATTGAACGATAAAGCATTACCAATTTTTCTCGATTCAGTCGAAAAGCGTATCGAGTGTTTAAGAGAAAATCGGGAATGGTTCGATCGTGGAGCGGAGCAGATTCAATCGGCAATCAGCATAATGGCTTCCATTGAATCGCCATCTGAAAGAATGGAAGCAGTCATGAATGTTCGCAAAGAATCTGTTGCTGTTGCCTATCGACGGATCACAAAGATTCTCAATCAGCCAAAGGTTCAATTTAAACTGGACGATTTTCGCCTTCCCAGCTTGGAGCGCATACTAATGTTTATTCGCCTCGAAATTGGCGAGACGGCTGAGAGTTCGGATGAGGCTCTCTCTCGCAGTGCCATTGAACTCCTGCAAGACGAGGGGCTCGCTACCGCGATAGAGCGTCATATTTGTTTGCCCTGTAAATTACCTGACTTGATTGAAGAGCTTTGGGCAGAAATTTCGGACGCCGAAGCAAGGGAAATGTTTGAGCGGCTGAATGGATCACCTCATTCTTTAATTGCTGATTTGCATCTTGTGCGGCTAGCTGGACTTCGAAACACCCTTGCGTTCTGGAAACTGGCTAATGACCTAGTGTTACAATTGATGGATTTTGAGAGATCGCATGCTACATACCATGATTTCCACGCATTGCTCGAATTTTCCGATGAGGAGTTTTCGAAATTGCCGAGTGGAATGAATCTGCCTCCATGGTGTAGGTTCATTTGTATCTGGTATCATGCTTCACGATTGCACGGCTTGCTACGCAATGTGGAACTTAATTCCACATCACTTAGTATATGGATTAAAAGGCAGTTGAAATCTTGGAACAACAATACTTTACGCCACTCTCAAGATTCCGACATAGATGTGGCTGAGCCTGCTAATCTGTGTTTGGGATGGGTGACCCTTCACGGATTGGCGTCTCTGATTGGTGATTTACCTGGAATTAGCAACCTAGTCACCTTAACTCCATTAGTGGCGCCGTTTATAGGTGCTGATACTTTAACTCGCTTTGAATTGTATCGGCGTAGGGATTGCTACGAGAATTCTCTATCGTCTTTTATTGGGGGCGCGAGTGATGAGCAACTCACCTCGCTATACGGAGAGGAAAATCTCCATTCCGGATTTGGAATGCTGGCCGATGAGAGCTTTGCTTCTTACGTTGAGCAGCTTAGTAGTGAGCAGCACGACCCAAATATTTGGTTTATTCTTGATTCGATAGTCGGCCAAGGAAGAGTGCCAAATGCATTAAGTGGACGTTTGCTGGAAGTAATTCAGAGTTATAAATTTGACGAGTTAGTTTTGAAGTCACCAGCTATGGGTATGAATGCCTTAGTATTTTCGTCTCGTCATCTCTCTAGGTGTTTGGATCAAAAGTTGGTTGAAGAGATGGTCGAGAAGATTTTCATTTGTGCTGGCAAGCTGGATGCCGCAGATATACCAGAGAAGTTCTTTTTCGACGAATGGGGACAGCTCGGTCACGCGCTACTTTTGCTTGCAAGATCAAGTGATGGAGAAGAAAAATGTTCAACCCGATATTTTGGGTATATGCAGCGCTTACTAACAGTCTGTCCAAAAATTACTCCCAACATTGCAACCGATTGGCTAAGTTTTCTTCCTGTGGAACAACAGACAAATATATGGCCCTTTATTTTCACAGCGCGCGCCATTAGATGAGTGAAAAATAATTTTGTATTGTGCGATGTGGACTTTTTCTAGCAATGAATCAGGATACTAGGAAACGAGCCAAATGAGCGGAAATCCACCTATTGGCAACCTATAGGTAAAGGTGGCGAAAGTGGCCATATTTAGCAACAGTTGCATCGCGCTACTGGAGGCGATTTTATTCGCTTAATACCTTTATTTATAAGAATTAAAACTGGAGGCGGAGATGGGAATCGAACCCACAAATGACGGTTTTGCAAACCTTGAAGCTCCGGTAAAATGAACTCTCGTAATCGCAAACATTCTCATCACCCACCAAAGTGGCTGACTATGTGTGAGGCTGCTGAAAATCTCAGTGTCGGCTCTCGCACTATCCGCCGCCATGTTGCTCTTGGCGACCTGCCTCAACGTGGACAACCATGCTTATCCTTCATGCGCTTGACTCTTTCGACATCCTTGCGGCTATCTTTGCGATGAGGGATTACTGCGGCCTCAATCGCCCATGCTCTTCGTTTTATCAAACCACGATACGCCCGCCGCCTCTCCAAGCGACCCGAGCACGTCCAGATGGATGAGGAACTCACGCCCGCCAGCCTGACCCTCGCTAATCCGGATATCCACCCGCTGAGTGGCAGGCCCCATGCAACCCACATGACCATCCAAGCCATCCATCAAGCCACCCAGTAGCATCTCCACCTCCAACGCTGCCATCATCCGGATGTTACTTCAGGACGGTCACGCGGTGGGCACCATCGCCCGGAAGCTGAAACCTTGACCAGTGGAGCCATCCACTACCACATCAACCAAGTTCGTGCCGCCTTGCCCGCGATTCTCGCCAACATCGAGGAGCCTGGTTCTGCTCGAAGCCCAACGTTTCCGATGAGCAACTTTGGCAGCTTTAACATGCTCTTCAAATAGGGACAGCAAGGCATCTCCCCTACGGATTGTCAAAGCGTGCAGAAAAAATTCCACAAACTGCACACAGGTTGTTTCCTTTTCTCAGATATCGAACCCTTGGATGCTGCTGCGAATTACTGCTGACATGTGATTTTCACCCTCATGAATCATCCTGATCTCGTATGAACCCATCAAAAAGTGGCACAGAAGTGGCACAGAACGCGAAAAATAACATCTACCTAATCACCTCTTAAACTTCGTAAGTCATTGAGGGAGAGATGGTGGCAGGGGGCGGATTTGAACCGCCGACCAAAGGCTTATGAGTCCTCTGCTCTACCACTGAGCTACACTGCCATTTTTCGTGTTTCCGCCAACGGCGGGGGCGAAGGAAATGCATCAAGCCGCCGGATTTGTCAAACGGAAGATCGCGGAAAGTTGAATTTAGACTGTTTGCCAGTCTAACCTTCTCCGGGAGGAGACATGACGACGACCCGCTCGACGCCATTTTTTGAAAACTCATCCCAGTAGCGTTTTTCCCAAGAGACGGTGCGGGCGCGGCGTTCTTCTTCTGTAAGTGCTTCCCATGCTGTTAGGCCAATGGATTTTACTAGATCCCGATCCGCCATACGGATTGTCATCTCATCCCAGAAACTCTCGTTGCGGAATTCCTCGTAGCATTCGTGGTAAAACATTTTTTCCTCAACCTCTTTTTTGACTCGGAAACGTTTGCTTTCTTCATCGAACTCGATGATCGCCGCCAAGCCGTTTTGCGCAGCTTTCTCGAGCATCTTGCTTTCGAAATCTTCGTATTCGGAAATCTTTTGATCGGCCGATGGCTTTTGATTCCATGAAGCCACGCTCACTGCAAGGCTGAGCATTTCAACCAAGGTCGCCAATTCCTGTTCGGTAAATCTGATGTGCATCTGAGCGAAGAAAAGCAGAGAAACCTAACAATGGAAACCTCCAACTTTGAGCCTTTTACAACAGCTCGCGATCCCGGTAGGGATCTAAGAAATTAGCGCGGGGTCGAGGAGCGTTCGCGACGACCACCCCGGGTAAGATGATGATCAGAAAATCGACCCCGAAGCGGGTCACAGAATTCGGTGAAGTTGCTGAGGTTTTAGAAACATTTCTGCGACCCCTGCCGAGGTCGACTGGGATTACGCGATCTATCCCGGGGTGTCGCTACGCTTAACCCCGCGCTGATTTCTGTTATCCCTCTGGGATAAGTAGATCATGTAATGTCACTCTGAACGAAACAGCGTTTCTTAATTCTTTCCCTCGTATTTCTGAACCAAGCGCTGCCAGTAGTCTTTCCAATATTCATCGTAGTAATCCAAACCGGCGATCTTGATGTGTTCAGGATCTTCGACTACTGGAGCTTTGCTTGGATCATATCCCGCAAGATGATCTTTTCCTGCACGTTCCCGAGTTGAAACGAAACGCCATTCGTTATCGCCGAGAATTTCTTCAAGAAACTTCGAGAAGCCGGGGTCGTATTCTTTAATTTGTGCGCGAGTGTGGATGTGATTGTGATCATGATCCATCGTCCGATTCGTATCATACCAGCATTGAACACCTTCGGCAAAATATTCCCCTTTGTTTTTCGAGGCGTAGCAATCTTTTTCCCCACCAAACACAATCAGAACTTTAGCTTTGCCTGTTACTTTAACCGTCGAATTCGTGGGTTTTTCGTTCACCAAGATATCTCCGCCATCCAAACATTTTTTGATGAGCTCAGGTGATTGTTGAGGAAATGCTTTCACCAATGCATCTAACAAAAGAACAGGTTCATCCCCTTCTACTCTCTTGAAACGCTGCGCTGCACGCCCATCGTTCCATAAACCTTTTTCCATGGATGCTTTATAGGTTTCTTCCCACTTTTTTTTCAGTTCTTCATCAAAACCCGCGCCATGAATCACATGACCAAACTCATGAATCAAAATGCTTTCGATCTGCATTCCCCCCTCATATTCCATCACGTCCTCTTCAGCGAACAGCACGATGTAGCGATCTTCGATCTTATCTAGAAAACCGCGTTGACGCCAGTTATAGAAATCCAATTCCTTGCCGACTTTATCCGACTTGAATTGAGGAACGTCAGAAGTCAGCTCTTTATGACCCACCAAGATGCATAGCACTTTCTTATCACGAATCCGCTGAGCAATCGCGGGTTTGATATCCTTCATCATTTTATCAAAGAGATACGCTGCTTCAAGATGAGTAACGTCAGGGACATGCTCAGAAGTTGCGATAAGGATATCCTGAACCATTGTGCCCTTTTTATAAAATGTTGGGTCGAGCTTATACTCGGTGCTTTGTTGCTCAGTCAGTGGCTTGACCTCGAAAGCCGATGCCAGACTGAGAGTAGCGAGAACAAGAATGGTGATCCGAGATAGTTTTCCAAGTAGATGAAAATTCATAAGTGGGAACCAAGCAGCACATAGCGCGCCATGCAAGCGTGCTTTGTTTTCCGCCGCAGGTATTGGACTGCTGCGATCATTCCCAGCTTTTACGCTGAGGATTGATATTCGGAGCGATGGGTTACTACCGAAAATTTCCGTTCATTCATCATCCACCAAGAAAGCTGCGGATAAGAACCGCAGCAGTCCAATACCTCCGGCGGCAAATTCCCCCTTCGATCTCTCTCGACACTTCGCCTCGCGGTTGGCTAGCTTTTCACGTTAAACAAAAAATTCATGATCTGGGATCTTTATCAACAACAGCAAATCGACGCGGCTGGACGAACTGCAGACCGAGCCATCTCGAAAGCGGAGCGGCAAGTCAACGATATCGACAACTTGAAACGTCACGTCGAACGCCTCTCTCTCGCCTCTCAGGCGATGTGGGAATTAGTCAAAGATCGAACCGCACTCACCGAGGCCGAGCTTGAGACAAAAATTCTAGAAATCGATGCGCGGGATGGTCGGATCGATGGCAAAATGGGCACAGCACCCATCAATTGTCCCGCATGTGGGAGAACGACGAGTTCGGCCCGCGACACCTGTGTGATGTGTGGCGCGCCTACGAGACGGAAACATCAGTTTGAGGATTAAACTTAAGAACCGTTGATGTTTCTCATTAGAATATGATGAAAATTGGATTCATTGCGATTTTGCCGTCGATTTTGGCATTCATTGTCAACGGTTGCACTTCTCCTCCATCTCTCACTGAGATTGGAAAGACTCGAGTGGAAGATTCTATACCACGGAGTGCTGTCTCAGGTTCGCTAAAATGCCAAATTTTAGACCTGCCGATGACTGCGAAAACTGGGCAAACTATCTCGTTCAGAATCAGAGTTCAAAATTTAAGCAGCAAAACCCAATTGCCACCAATATCAGAAGAGGTCGAAATCTGCTCATCATCGCGTTTTATTGCCGATGCTCCCCCGGGCGAATTCGTCTCTAAAATACGGGCATCTGGCAGAGTGCTTTCGGGAGATTATGCGATTGCCAGAAATTCCATGAGCACTTGCCCACCGCAATTCGATTATCTCAAAGCAGGAGAAACCAGAGATTACAATTTCCAATGGAAACCACAGAAAAGTGATAATGGAACAGGTGCGCTTTGGATCACGCTACCTTATCAGTTTCCCGAGCTTCCTTTGCAACCGATGAGAATTCTTAAGAACTAGATCCAGCCCGCGTGACTAACTTTGATATAAAAGGCATCTTTACGCAAACTCATTGAAGCGGGGGGTGAGACACCCTCAAGGCACAAGGCGTGAGACACGCCTGCTCCTTACATTTCAGGCTTCGACATCCAAGAATCATCATCATACATTCTCTAACATCCTCACTCGAATTATCGATGAGTGACAATTCCTGTTTACCCTCTCCCCTTGCCGCCGTATCATCATAGGATGATCAACGTCGAGAAAATCAAATACACGATCTGGGCCGCTGATACGGTTCGGGCCACTGAATTTTACACTGGCCTATTTGGTGCGGTGGTCGTCAGGCAGAATCCGCACATCACGGAATTGGAAATTGCTGGTGGGCGCATCGCTATTCACGGCGGCGGTGAGGGTCTTCGAACCTGGACTGGAATCACTCTGCAGGTGCCGGATGTCTTGGTTGGCGCAGCGGAAGTCTGCCAAGCGGGTGGACAATGCCCGCGCGAACCGCAGCCCGAGGACGGGGAGCCACCTCATCTAGCGATGTGCATCGATACCGAGGGAAATGAGTTCATGCTGACGCGAGATCGCAGCAAATGAGAAAAACCTTTTCTCTCAGACTCAAAGGTTCTTAATCCAGTTTTACACCCATGCCGATCTTCATTGTTGTCGTTTTCCTGAGTGCTTTCCTGCTGTTTCAGGTTCAGCCAGTCATCGCTCGTTATATTCTTCCATGGTATGGAGGTAGCCCGGCGGTCTGGACGACTTGTCTGCTCTTTTTTCAGGTCGGACTCCTCGGCGGATATGCCTATGCTCATGGGCTCGTGACGTTTCTGCGGGAAAAGCGGAAGTGGCAGGTCGGGATTCATCTAACCCTACTCGGGATCGCTTTCCTCCTTCTTCCCATCACCCCATCCGATGAGCTGAAACCAGATGCGTCTGTTGGAAATCCGCTGGGTGGCATCGTGGCGCTGCTCGCTTACACGGTCGGTTTTCCTTATCTTTTACTCTCAGCCTCAGGCCCGCTTCTGCAACACTGGTTCAGTGAGGTCTTTCCAGGACGCTCGCCCTATCGGCTTTATGCGGTATCGAACCTAGGAAGCCTCCTCGGCCTGCTCACCTATCCTTTTTTATTCGAGCCTCTCCTCAAGATTCACCAGCAGACGAATCTCTGGTCCGCGGCTTTTGCCGTCTATGGAATGTTTGCCATCTTTGCAGCCTTGGTGTTTTGGCGTCGCGCGGGTTCGGGAAAACCCTTTTCACCAGACTCCTCGGCCGCAGTTCCTGTTTCTTCCCTGAACGTGATCATGTGGATCACCTTCAGTGCTTGCGGTTCCATGTTACTGCTCTCTCTAACTAGTCAAATGTGCCAAGACGTCGCCGTGGTTCCTTTCCTCTGGGTTATTCCTCTCTCACTGTACTTGCTGACCTTCATCATCGCCTTCGATCACGACCGCTGGTATAAACGCGCCATTGTGATACCTCTCGCTGCCGCTAGCATTGGGATAACGATCTGGTTGATGAACCGCCAGTATGCGGACACGGAATGGCCCTTGATCTGGCAAATTGTGATCTATTGCTCGGCGATCTTTTTTTGCTGCATGATTTGCCACGGCGAAGTCGTGCGAATCAAACCCGGTGTCCGCCACCTCACTGGATTCTACCTTTCTATTTCACTCGGCGGAGCGATCGGAGGCCTATTCGTCAGTCTGCTTGCTCCACAACTTTTTGATGGTTTCTGGGAACTTCATGTCACGTTTTTCCTGCTTGGAATTCTAACAAGTATCCAACTATGGAGGACTTTTCCACGCCGCCGGACTCACCCGCTTTTTCTAACAGGTGCCGTAATTTGGATCGTCGGCCTCACCACCATGGCATTTTCGCTGCGCCACCATATGCGCGCGAGTAAGGATAAAGCCATAGCTACAACACGCGGATTCTATGGCGTCCTGCAGGTCGCTTTAGAAGGTGCCGACACCGAGTATGAGTATCGCTCGCTTTACCATGGACGCATCAGCCATGGACGGCAGTATCTTAGCGACGACTACCGCGTTATGCCGACCAACTACTACGGCCTGAGAAGCGGAGTCGGGGCGGTCTTTAAACTTTTGCCGCGCGATTTAAACGGCGACCACCCTCTGCATGTCGGAGTGGTCGGCCTCGGCGTCGGCACGATCGCAACTTACGCCCAACCGGGAGATCGATACCGCTTCTACGAGATCAATCCACAGGTCGAAATGCTTGCGAGAAAACACTTCACCTATCTTTCCGATTCCCAGGGGAAGGAATCAGTCATCCTCGGAGATGCTCGGATTTCGCTGGAACGAGAACTTGCAGCGGGTGAGAGCCAGCAGTTTGACGCTCTTTTTGTAGATGCTTTTAGCGGCGATTCCATCCCCATCCACCTACTCACTCGCGAGGCCTTTGCCCTCTATTTTAAACATCTCAAACCGGGAGGTGTCCTCGCTATCCACATTACGAATCTCCACCTCGATCTCTCCGATCCGGTCCGAAACCTAGCGAAAGAGTTTGGCCGCAGCGCCTTTCTGGTCGATCACAATCCCGATGAAAACGAGAATCACTCCTACTACTCTAGCTGGGTTCTGATTACTAAAGACATCGATTTCATCTCAGCCCTGAAGAGATCGGAATTCCTCTCCAAATGGGAACGGGAGACACCCCGGAAGATCCATTGGACCGACGATTACAGTAACCTTTTCGAAGTCACGTTTTAGCCCTTGTTTGTAACGATATGCCCCGGAATACCTGCTCCAACTGAGCTTGTGAAAATTTTCACAAGCTCAGTTTGCCCTTTTGAATAAAGCATGTCACCATGCGGGTATGACAACCAAGCAAACCTCACCACGCCGAGTCATCATCATCGGGGGGGGCTTTGCTGGGCTCGAGTGCGCGCGCAAGCTCGCGAATGACAAGCGCTTCGAAGTGATCCTCCTAGATCGCACCAACCATCACCTTTTCCAGCCGCTGCTCTATCAAGTGGCCACCGCATCCCTCGCTGCTCCGGACATCGCCCGCTCGATCCGCCAAATCCTTCACGACGCGAAAAACGTAACGGTGCTGATGGATGAGGTCGTTTCCATTTCTCCCGAAGAAAAATGCCTGACTGGAAAATCTGGTGAGGTGTTTCAGTTCGATTACCTCGTGCTCGCCGCGGGTGCGAAAACTGGATACTTCGGAAACGATCAGTGGGAAGAACACTCACTGGGCCTGAAATCCTTGGCCGATGCGCAAAACATCCGCCGCAAGATTTTATCCAACCTCGAACGCGCCGAGTTGACCAAAGACGAAGCCGAGCGGAAACGCCTGATGACCATCGCCATCGTTGGTGGTGGCCCGACCGGGGTTGAGCTCGCTGGTGCTTGCGTGGATTTGATTCACCGCTCGTTGAAATCGAATTTCCGACGAATCGATACCAGCAAGCTTCGCGTCATTCTGATAGAAAACTCCCCCAACATTCTCGAGCATTTCGCCCCGCATCAATCTGTTTACGCCAAGCAGCGACTCACCCACCTCGGGGTCGAGATTCGCAATCAAACCCGCGTGACGGATGTGCAGAAAGGCAAACTGCTTTTACAAGACGGCACGTTTCTTGAAGCGGAAGCGATTGTATGGGCAGCGGGCATTGCGGCGAATCCACTTACGAAAGATCTCGGCGTGGAGATGGATCGCGGTGGCCGCGTCACGCCCAATCTTGATCTCTCCATCCCCGGCCATCCGGATATTTTCGTCGCCGGCGATCTAACAAACATGCGGGATCGCGATGAGAAATTTGTGCCAGGCGTCGCGCCAGCCGCCACGCAGATGGGTGCGCACATCGCAAAAGTTCTCAAAGAAGAACTCCGCCTCGAAGGCACCCGCTTCGCTGATAGTAAACACAGCCTGCGCCCGAAATTCCGCTACACCGACAAAGGCATGATGGCGATCATCGGTAAAAATGCAGCGGTAGTTAAAGCTGGCAAGTTCACTCTGAATGGATTCTTCGCATGGATCGCGTGGTTACTCATTCACATCCTGTTCCTCATCGGCTTCCGCAACAAACTCTCCGTCCTCCTCGGCTGGGCATACGCTTACATCGTCAATAATCCAGAGGCACGCATCATCGTTTATCCTTCGGCCTCTGGAAAGGAACCGCGATTTTAAATCGCGACCTCGCAAGTGAAATATCTAGGGCTGACATCGCGGTTGCAGCCGTGTTTTAAAATCACGGTCCCTTTCGTGAATTCTTTCTTTCTAACCTCGACACTTTCAAGCTATCGTTGAGACAAATCCATGAAACTATCTGCCTCGATCGTATTCACGTGTTTCCTCTCCCTTTGCTGGGCTGAAGAACCGAACTCAGATCCAAGCGCTAAACCGCCTTCGATTCCGCTTTTCGAAAAACAGGATAGCCCAGTCACTCTGCTTAAGGAAAACCCAGACGGAACAATTCTGATTTCATTAAGGCCTCAAATTTATTTAGACGAGCGAGGATGCAAAATGATGATGGATCAGGATGGAAGAACCTTTTCTCAAATGTCCCACATGATTGCATTTTCTCTGAAGGATATTCGTTACTACACGATTTGGGGAACAAGCCCGGGCGGAGGATCGCCAGTTAAACTCGATCCGACAATCGATTACAAATGCCTGATCAAACCGGAAAAACCCAAAGAGGCCAAAGCAAGTGTATCATTCTCAATCCTGAAAATCTGGAAGAGCGAAGAACTACTCTACGAGCGGAAGGAAAATGACTGACATCAACCCTTTCACGACCGAGCAATTCCGCACGTATTTTCAGCAACCAGACTAGAGATCAAACAACATATTCTGATCGTCCTGTTTTTTCGCGGCTGCTTTCGGTGCTTTAACCTTTGGTTTGGCGGGTTCTGGAGCCGGTTCTTGGGCTGGTTCTTGGGCTGGCGCTTCCACCAGCTTTTCAACCTCCACTTGAGCCGGAACCTCAACCTTGGCAGCCACGACGAGTGCTGCATCCCCTAAACCGCGCACCCCAAAACGAATCCAATGCTCCGCCTGAACTGACGGTGCGAGATCAGAACGCAGGTTCACCAATGACTGACCCAGCCCCGCCTCGAAAAAAGCCCACGCCGCTGCCAGATCAGCGGCCGCCATTTGCGGAACCGCACCAGCAAGCGCTTTAAGATACAAATCGTTCATCTGCTTCCGGTCATCCGCCAAAGCCTGTGACATCAGCGCAGTCGGAAAAACCATCACCCGTCCCGCCAGTTTCAGGAAAAATGGAAGATCCATTTCGGCCCGTCCCGCAGCGCTGAGAACCGAGTTCACATACGCCGCCACAATCGCCTCGACTGGACCGCGCGACTCCAGTCTGTCCTTCGTAGCTTCAGCGTAGTAGGGTCGCGCTGCATTTTCCAAAGCCTCAACCCGCGCGGCATCGACGGCTTCCATGACATGGGACATCACTAAATCCATCAACCCTTCGCGGCTGCCGAAATGATAATTCACCGCTGCAACGTTCGCTTTAATCGCTCCAGTGATGTCGCGCACGGAGACCAGATCAAAACCTTTCTCCACTACCAAACTCTCAGTCGCATCCAACAAATTTCTCTTCGGGCCAGATTCAGGAACTTTCAACATACGCATGCCTTTGAAACAATCGTTCCAAGCAGGAATGTCAATCCCTCAACTCGTTCAAAATGCAATGACCCATGAAAATCCACATTCTTCGGGGGATTTTAAATTTACTCAATTTTCCCAGTTGTAACCTAGCACCCTATACCTTTCTCTCCTGTCCAACATCACTACGCAATTTTTGCGAAGCTTCCTCTTCCTTGGGATTTAGAGTTTAAAATTTAAAATTTCGCACCACATGCCCGGTCTCATCATCGCCCCTCGCGCCAGAATTTTTCATGGCCACGAATGGATTTACGCCTCCGAAATCAAAAAATCTTTTGGCAATCCCCAGCCAGGAGATGTCATCACATTGAAAGATTTCCGCGACCGTCCGCTTGGATCGGCCATCTACAATCCCGCCTCCCAGATCGTCGCTCGCCGCTTTTCGCGTCGCCGCCAAGACCTCGATGCTGATTTCTTCATTCGTCGCATCCGCCAAGCGATCAATCTCCGCATCGAAACACCGGATCTCGATGAAACCCTGTGCCGCATCGTGTGGTCTGAGTCCGATGGCATCCCCGGCTTGATCGTGGATCGCTACGGCGATCACCTCTCAGTCCAAACGCTCACCCTCGCCATGGATATGCGGAAAGATCTCATCCGCGATGCGTTGATCGAAATCCTCGCACCAAAATCCATCACTCTCCGCAACGATTCGTCCTCCCGCAAAGCCGAAGGCATGGAGCCCGGTATTGAACTCATGTATGGCGAAAATCCCGGCCCGTTCATGGTTCACGCCAATGGCCTCGATTTTGAAATCGATCTGGTCGATGGACAAAAAACCGGACTCTACCTCGATCAACTCCAAGCCCACAACGAAGTCGCTAAATTTTCCAAAGGCCTCCGTGTCCTCGACTGCTTCACCAACCAAGGCGGCTTCGCCCTCGCTTGCGCCAAAGCCGGTGCAGCCAAAGTCACCGCGGTTGATATCTCCGCCTCCGCCTGCGCAGCCGCACGCAAAAACGCCGAGCTCAACAACCTTTCCATCGATGTCATCGAAGCAAATGTCTTCGATTTCCTCAAATCCGCCCAACCGGAATACGACCTCATCATCCTGGATCCGCCAAGTTTCACGAAAAACAAAAAGACCCTGATGGACGCGATGCGTGGCTACAAAGAAATCCATCTCCGCTCCCTCAAGTTGCTTGAAAAAGGCGGACTCCTTTCCACCTTCTGCTGCTCCCACCACGCATCACGCGAACTGTTTCTAGAAAACCTCGCCGATGCCTCAGTCGATGCGAAGAAATCGCTCCGCCTCATCGCCGAGCACACCCAACGCGCCGATCACCCCGTGTTGATTTCCTTACCGGAAACATCCTATTTGAAAGGTTTCACCTCACAAGTCATCGCGACTAGGTAAATACGTATCCATTTTGACCCGCCGAAATCCTTTATTATCAATAAAATATACACATATACTTGCCAAGTATACTTTATTTGATATTTTTCACTTATGTCACAACTGACCATTTACCTAGATTCCGAAACCCAACGAAAACTCACTCTCGCGGCGAAACGTGAGGCGATTTCTCTCTCAAGTTGGGCGCGCAAGCATTTGGCAAAAGCTGCCGATGAATCCGAATCGACAGCATGGGACCACATCTCGATTTTCACAGGTGTAGCGGGAGACGATTTCGAGCCACCCACCCGCGAAACCCAACATCGGGCTATCCCAAACCTCTAAATATCTGCACCGTGTATTGCCTCGACACCAACATTTGGTCCTATCTCCTGCGACAGCCCAACGCCGCGCTTATCGAGAACTTAAAATCTCACACATCATCCGAAATTTGCCTCACTGAACTGATTCGAGCAGAGCTTCTTTTTGGGGCGAAACGCAGTAACAGGGAAAAAGAATTAACCGCAAAAATCAACGATCTCCTGGCACCATTCACCTATCTCCCCTTTGATTCTGAGACTGCCATCCACTATGCTGAAATTCGTTTCCTTCTAGAAAAAAAAGGCACACCCATCAGCCCGAACGACCTAATTATCGCCGCCACCGCTCGCGCCGCAGGTGCAACTTTAGTCACCGCAAACATCCGAGAGTTTATCCGTGTGCCAGATCTTCGCTGTGAAGATTGGACAGCACCCTAAACTTTACTTAAAGCTCTGCCTCTCCTCTTTCAGCATTTCCCCAATGGACTACTCCCAACTCATCGCCAAACGCAAAGATCGCTTCCGTGAACTCGAAGAAGCCATCGGCGACCCGAATCTTTTCGACGATCCAAAACGCGCGACCGAAATCCTCCGCGAGCATCGCAAGCTTCAACAAACCCTGAAAGTTTGGGACACGCTGAAGAGCACCGAAACACAGCTCACTGACAACCAAGAGCTCGCGCGTTCCGATGATAAAGAACTCTCCGCCATGGCCGCGGAGGAGATTCCAGAACTTGAGAAAGCATTGGTGCAACTCCGCGAGGACATGCAATACGCTTTGCTCCCCGCCGATCCCAACGAAGACCGCGATGCCCTCGTCGAAATCCGCGCCGGCGCCGGTGGCGACGAAGCCTCACTCTTCGCCGGAGAAATGATGCGCGCTTATCAGCGTTACGCTGATGCCAAAGGTTGGAAAACCGAGCACCTCGAAAGCTCCCCTTCAGAAGTCGGCGGCTTCAAAGAAGTCATTCTCAAAGTCACTGGCGACGAAGTGTTCCGTCACCTCAAATACGAATCCGGCGTTCATCGCGTCCAACGCGTTCCCGCCACCGAAACCCAAGGCCGCATCCACACTTCCACCATCACCGTCGCAGTTCTACCCGAAGCCGAAGAGGTCGATGTCGAAATGAAACAAGAAGACCTCCGCATTGAAGTTTGCCGCTCCGGCGGTGCAGGTGGACAACACGTCAACACCACCGACTCCGCCGTCCAAATTTTCCATATTCCAACAGGGCTTTACGTGCGCTGCGAACACGGTCGCTCCCAAATCAAAAACCGTGAAATGGCCCTCGAGATCATGCGTTCGCGCCTCTACGAGAAAAAACTCCAAGAGCAACAAGCCGCTTACTCGGAAAACCGTCGCTCTCTCATCGGTTCTGGGGATCGCTCCGAAAAAATCCGCACCTACAATTTCCCACAAAGCCGCTGCACCGACCACCGCATCGGCTTCACCTCACACAACCTCGATGCGATCATGTCTGGCGACCTAACAGAAATGACCGATCAACTCATGAAATCCGAAATGACCGAACGCCTAGCTGAAGCGGGGATGTAACATGGCGGCGATCTTCGATCACCGAATCGCCCACTTCTGTATTTCAAAAAAAAACCTCTTTTTTCATTAACATAAGCTTTGCGTTCCTCTGCGACCTCTGCGGCTTTGCGTTGAAACCAACCTACTTCCAATATGCTAACCCCCACCGAACAAGACGTCATGAAAGCCTGTGGCGAAGCCGGCATCCGCGCCATGGTCACCGCATTCTATCGCCGCGTCCGCACCGACGATCTGATCGGCCCGATGTATCCTTCCGATGATTGGGAAGGCTCCGAAGAACGCCTCGCCGAGTTCATGTTGTTCCGACTCGGTCATTCTAACACTTACATGGAAAAGCGCGGTCATCCAAGATTACGGATGCGCCACATCCATTTCCGCATCGGCATCCCTGAGCGCGATCGCTGGCTCAAACTCATGGGCGAGGCCATGGACGAAACCCAAGTCCCCCCGTTCGCACGCTCATTCCTCGACGCACTCTTCGCCCAAGTAGCCGACTTCATGCGCAACCAACCCGAGTAATATTGGAGAGCCGCGCTTCCAGCCGGCATTTCATAACCCAAGCCGATTTCTAATATCTTCTCCGTGTCCTCCCTCTTCCTCCGTGCCTCGGTGGTAAATTTTTCCGCAACACATCTCACACCCAGCACTCGTTCACTTCTTCTTCAAACCATAAACCTTCTCCGAGTTCTCCCTGTAAATTTTCCGGCGAACCTCATCAGGCAAATCCAATCCCTCCAAAAACGTGTAGTGCTGGTTCATTTGTTTGTCTTTGCCGCCAAACGACCACCAACCCTCATCCGTCGCCCATAGAATTTTATCCTGATTTCGTATCAGAAACTCGCGCGCATAAGCCCGATCGCGATTGAGCACATCAATCACGACTCGCCCTGACATATCGGCATACAAATTCTGATGCTCTTGCAACTGGCGGTCGCACGCACCACTACCTAACTGCCGCCACCAATACGCATGCGCCACGAGGTTGCAATTGGGATATTTTTTCAAAACGTTATCCACTCGTTCCATCCCTGGCTCGACCATATTTTTGTTTTGATCGATGTGAAACATAACAGGAATGCCGACTTTCTCGCACGCTTCATACAGCATCAGATTCTTTGGATCATCGAACATCAGTCCCACCCCGTAATGTTCTCCAAAAGCAATCGCACCATCGGCGACCTCACGTTTCAAAATCGTAACCGCTTCTTCGGCAGTTTTGACATCTCCGGCATTGATGATGCACATGCGGTCGATCTTTCCTTTGTATGGACGGAAATTTTCTAACATCGTTTGGTATTCTTCTTCATTCTGTGGATGCGAGCCCTTATGCATCAGCGGACTCACAATGCAGCGTTCGACATTCCGCTCATCCATCCAGTTTGCCACCGCACGCAAACCAAGCGGAGTCACCGACATCGCATGCACATGTGGATCGATAAATTTAAGATCGGTCGGTGGCTTGGGGGTCATCTTTATATGAAGCGCTTCCATTTCTATCATTTGCTCGGCACAGCGTTTGCCAATATCCGAATCCCATTCTCCGAAAGTCACGAACTCTGTCAGATGAACACTTTCTGAGAGCTTGGATATGTTCGAATGCATGGAGGATGAAGTTCCGATCTGGGCAATTACGAAAGGCAAATTGGGATCGATCAGATGACTGCGGTAATCATTCACCAGGGTTTTGATTTTATCTAACAACCCATCTTCGCTTTGCTCATTTCCCTGAAACCAAATCACACCCGACATCTTTCCGCTTTGCGTCGCGAATTTCACCCTTTGCTTCGCCGCTCGGGTTTCAGGAATCTGACGATCCAACCACTGATTGATGCTTGATTCGGGACGAGTGTTCACAACCAGGCCAAGCGTGCGCGATGGGTTTTTCTCCAGATAATTTTTGGCGAACTCATGTTCATAAAGATTTCCATCGATTACCGGCTCCCAAACGTTATTCTGATTCAAATGAAAACAGCGCTCGATGATCTTGCCTTGTTCAGAGTTCTTGGAGCGATCTGCCGCAACTGATTTCCCGATGACCAGAAAAATGCGCATTTGAGGATCTTCCGCGGGCCTCTCCTCGGTCGTTTTCACCACATCATTTATAGAATCCGCGGATCCCGTTTTGATCGGCTTTGATCGGTAAATTAAGACAAATCCAAGACCCAGCAGGCAGACGATGGGAAAAATGAGGCGGAGTGATTTCATGAACTTAGGATCTCGTGTAATTCAGAGTAAATACGACTTTCCCATCCACATCTTTCGCAACATCCACCGCGTGTAGCACGCCGTCTTCTTTGAGTTGCGCCGTGGTCTCACAGGTTCTGCCGTCTACATACATAGTTTTCAAATGATATTGGCTGTCTGCTTTCACTGTTAATTCGCAGGTGAACTTGTTACCCAACGGAAACTCAGCAGCAGATCGAAACACACCGTTTTCGTCTTCTATCCAAACCAACGCTTCTTTCACCCGATGCTCTTCAGGCATGTAAAAATATTCAAATTTCTCCGTGAACTGCTTCCCATCCACAGAAGCCTCACCCGATGTCGTGCCGGTAAAAGTCCCAATAACTTTCCCTTCTGGAGATAAAGTTTCGCCTACCACCTTGCGCTCCACTGAGATGAACTTGAAATACCAATTGTCCATGCCCCCCGCGAACGCAGGCAAGTTCAAACAGAACAGCAAAATCATCAGACAAACTTTCATCTCAAAACGAAATCATGACTTCTACGCCCTACCCCTAAGCGAGCAAAAAATCGATATTTCTGCCACTGATTACTCCTCATTGATCATTCGGCACTTCCCCATTTGACTTCACTTCGCTCCGTCCAAGCCATTAGGCTTTGCATTCTTCAACGATTCGCTAAAGCTCATTCTGCTTTCAGTTTTTCCCCTTAAATCCTTCCACCGCATGCCCGAGAACTTTTACCAACAAACCATCGGAAACCCGCCGACTACTTTCGATGTCTCGCTGCGTCCTCCTGCATTTTCGGAATTCATAGGTCAGGAAAAAGTCAAAGATCGTATTCTACTGATGTTGGAAGCCGCGAAACGACGTGGCGATGTCCTCGATCACGTCCTCCTCTCCGGACCTCCGGGTCTGGGTAAAACCACTCTCGCCAACCTCATCGCCAAAGCCGCCGGAACCCAGATGCACACCACCTCTGGCCCACAGATCGAAAAAGCAGGCGACCTCGCCGGCATCCTCACCAACATCCAAAAAGGCGACATTCTGTTTATCGATGAAATCCATCGCCTCCACCCCGCGATCGAAGAATACCTCTACCCTGCCATGGAAGATTACCGACTCGATATCATCATCGACTCCGGCCCTTCCGCCCGCTCCATCCAGATCAACCTCCCCCGCTTCACCCTCGTCGGCGCCACCACCCGCTCCGGCATGCTCACCGCTCCGCTGCGCTCTCGCTTCGGTTTGATTAACCGACTCGATTACTACAACCGCGAAGAACTCGCCGACATCATCGAGCGCTCCGCTGGTTTGCTCGACACGGAAATTCACCGACCCGGTGCCCTCGAAATCGCTTCCCGTTCCCGTGGCACACCCCGCGTTGCCAACGCCCTGTTGCGTTGGGTCCGCGATTTCGCGCAAGTCCGCGGCACCGGCATCATCGATCAGCCCAGCGCGGCCGCAGCACTCGCCATGATCGAGATCGATTCCGATGGCCTCGATGAAATGGATAAACGCCTGCTCGAAGCCATGATCTACAAATTCGGCGGCGGACCGGTTGGTTTAAACTCACTCGCCGTCGCCGTTGGCGAAGACGCAGCCACCCTCGAGGAAGTCCACGAACCTTTCCTCATCATGCAGGGCTTCATCCAGCGCACCCCGCGCGGTCGCACCGCCATGCCCGCCGCCTACAAAAAGATAGGCGCACCCATTCCTCCACCCTTGAAACATGAGGATACCCAGACAAAACTCTTCTAAGGGAGCGCGGGCATCCTGCCCGCATCCATTCCTTCAATTCTCGTATCTATCTCTCGCGCAATCCATGGAAACACCCATCAAACAAGCTATCGCCCGCTGCCGTTCCCTCGGCCTGCGTCGCACCAAAGCGCTTGAAGAACTTCTCCTAACCCTCATCGAAAATCCCCGGCCGATGACCCTCGCCGAGCTCGCTAGCTCGGAACGCCTCACCGGCCTTTGCGACAAAGCCACGGTCTATCGCCTACTCCAGCGCCTAACCGAACACGGCATCATCCGCCGACTCGGCCTCCACGAGCGTGCCGCCTATTTCACCCTCCTCCAACCCGGAAAACACAGCGATTACCTCATCTGCACCGGATGCGGAAAAATCGAAGCTATCCAAGCTCCCTGCCCCGTTCATAAACTCGAAAATGAAATTCGCGAAAAAACCGGCTACCAAGGCCTGTATCATGAACTCGAATTCTTCGGCACCTGCCCACGCTGCGCTTAAATTTCAAATTCCAATTTCCAATTAACAACCAAGAACTAAGAACCACGAACCAAGAACTTTTTTAAAAACATGAAACCAATCCTACTCCTCGCCGTATTGATGACCGCCGCCAGCGCTCACGAATTTGAACACCACAAAGACTGGCTGAAAACTCCAGAAGGCCTCGCCCACGTCGGCGATTCTCACGGCGAAATCGACGTCGATTCCAAGGGTAACTTCTATGTCTCCATCGTCGGTGGAGAAAAAAGCGGCATCCAAGTTTACTCCCCAGAAGGCAAATACCTCCGCAACCTTCCCAACGCCCGCAACAACCACCACGGTTTCACCATGGTCCAAGAAGACGGCAAAGACATCATCTACGCCGCTTGCTTGAAAGATGAAAAATCCGCCTTCCTCAAACTCTCCACCGAAGGCGAAATCCTCTTGGA
>JANPMK010000007.1:0-18499 GCA_031422775.1 Akkermansiaceae bacterium
AGAGGTAGAGGTAGAGGTAGAGGTAGAGGTAGAGGTAGAGGTAGAGGTAGAGGTAGAGGTAGAGGTAGAGGTAGAGGTAGAGGTAGAGGTAGAGGTAGAGGTGCATTTTTCTCAGAGCGACTAGCTCATACACGGCGGGGATGGAAGCTTCAATTCAAACTGGAGCGTTACCGTTGGATGGAGCGTCTACTCTCTCTTTATTGATAGACCGTATTGAGATATCACATTAGCGGCGTTTCGAATTGGAGTGGATTCGCCGCCCGCAAGAAAAAGTATCCTATTCCAGATGCTCCATAAGTGAAATCGGCTGAAAAGCAATTGGCTGTATCCGTGGGCCAAAAAGACTGCCCATCAATAATGGAGCGGTAAGCAAGTGCTTTCTTCGCAAACTCCTGAGCTCGCTCTAACCAAATCTCCTCCCTTGTAATTTTATAGAGTTCCACCAGAAGTTCGCCACCGCCCGCTAGACCCGTGCAGAAAGTTGGATTCGCTCGAAAGTCTCCGTATTGATAAGTTGCTTCGCCAGCCTGCAGAGCAACTGACAGATAGTTGGGTTGATCGAGAAGTCTCGCCGCCTTCGCGAAGACAAGACCAATCCCAGCTGCTCCATGACTGTATTGGCAGCGGGTCAGCTCGTTATTTCCGATTATGGGACTCCAGTTGATTCCTCCCCGTGCAGGTTGAGCGTGACGGATCAAAGTATCCAAAAGCTTAGTCGCTAAACCTTTCCAGTGAAGGTCAGAAGTGGCCTGGTAAAGACAGGCGAAAAAATAAGCCACTCCGGAAATACCGTGAGCCAGACCTGTATAGGGTTGGGTTCCAAAACTTTTCTGGATTGTTTCCACCAGGCAGTGGGTTCCCAGCTCGTCCGTAATGAGTTGATCCTCCAACCAGTGTCCGCACCGGACCGCTCCTTCAAGATTTTTTGGGTCGGTATACTTCTGCCACAGTTGCAAAAGTAACCAGCCGTTAGAGGCTTCCCCGCCAAGAAAATCGGTGAAGGGTCCGGGCGATTCGCTGAGGACGTTTCTAGCCAATTGATCGACGAGTTCGGGAAACTCATTGCGACCACTGGCTCTTGAAAGGCAGAGAGCCGAATAAGCGAGTCCAAACTTACCCGTATGGAGGCCGCGTTGAAAGTGGCCTACTGTTGGTTCATTCTGGAATGCCCAAGTGAGTGCACCACGCGCAAGCTCAAGAGCGCGTGGATTCTTCGTGGCCTCAAAGTAGGCCGAAAGGAATATTGGTATTCCGCCCACGCCGTTGAAGATGTTGAAGTGGTATTGAAGGTTATCTCCATAGTCGTATGTCTCCCACCGAAACCCAGAATCGACAGCATCAGCTGTGGCGTCAATAAAGGAGAATACGGATTCTGCTGAGCTAGGTATCTGCGGCATTTTTCTTTGGAGAACATTGAAGTCTAGGCAACCGCGCGCTGGACTGTCCAGAGGGAAGCGAATGAACGCTAATGGTATGGCCTATATTTACAGATACAAACTATAGGGACCGACTCGACTTGCCATTTCGGAAACGATGCATTCCTGAAAGAGCCCCGTCGAACTGTAATGAAATTCGTATCGTCGCACATGGCCACCGATCATTTGATAGGCGAAAAAGATGTAGGTTCCGTCCGGGGTTCTCTCTGGTGGATGCATCTTGGCAGCAAGATCCTCGGAGATTGGATGGTTAGGATCCGACTTCAGTGCGTCGATGCGACCCTCGTCAATGATTTCCGTGCGCTCTTGGTGAAGTAGGTTAAGAAAGTCTTCAATGAACTTGTCGTGATCACTGTCATTTGCATTGGGTTCAAACTCCGTCCGCATGACTTTGCTCAGCGACGCGGCTGATATGCGGCTAATCTCGCCATCGCGATCAATGAGACAGTAAGATGGCAAGTATGGCTGAGTCATAGGGCTTGCATACAAGACAAGCCATGACTGAGTCCCGAGGCGTGATGCCCGATAATCATATTCTTTGATATACTTGTGATATTCTGGCTTGGCTTCGGCTAAAATAAACTTCCGCACGCGATACTCTGCCTTCCAACGTGTGTCCGTAATGGTTATGACAAGCACCGAGGCAGTCATGAGTAAAATTAGCGTGAACAAACCCATAAGGAGGTTGCGTCGTGTGCGGCGTGTCATAATTTTGTCTTTTGGGTGGAACGATATAAGAAAGGCGGCGACGGTGTGAAGCTTTGAATTCAATCAGATAGCTTCTTTGGAGTCATCATCTTTGCCATGGTTTCCGCCACATCACGGTCATATGGGCAACCTGTTGCTGTTAGGGAATCGACGACCTTGTGTTGGTCTTCCTCGCTCTTATTCTGGTTCATCTTGAATGATGCCTCGACGCTGTCCATCGAGACGGAGAATACGACAATTCCGGACAGCAGCTTCATGTAGCGTTCATCGGTTCGATCCAAGACCCATGGTTCGTCTGACTTCTCGTTGGCTGAAACCAAGAGGTCGAGAAACTTCAGAACTTCATTCTCTTGTTCGATGATCGTGATGCGACCGGAAATCGAAACCGCCGTGTAATTCCAGGTTGGAACGGCAAATTCGGAAACGTAGTAATTTGGCGAAATGTAAGCATGTGGCCCAGTGAAGATGACCTTCACCCTGCTTCCTTCAGTCCATCCTTTCCATTGGGGATTAGTTCGGGCGATGTGTCCGAGAAGCTCGCCATTCTCTGAAAGCACAAATGGGGTATGCGTGTCATGGATCTGATCTCCTTCGATGGACAGGAGTAACCCGAAAGGATGCTTCTCGATGAAGGAGCGGATCACTGAGAGATCATCGATTTTGAAGTTAGCAGGGGTATACATGTGGTTCGTTCGGCGGTTGCCTCAAATCTGGAATGTGTTTTACTTCTTGGAGATCGTGATCTCGTCGGAGTTCTTCACTCCCAACTTCTTTGCGAGGTTAGCCCCATTGATTTGAAAGACAAGAAATCCATCGGGAGAAAGATATGCAGCGCCTTTCTCCTGAGGTAAAAGACTGTAATGTTCAGTGAGAGTGACAACTTGGCTGGTGTCTCCTGCACTCACGACGAACGTATCCTTCAGCTTCACGCCCAGTGAACTAAGGTCATCGGAGACAAAGGAAGTGGTGAGACTACCCCAAGATTCGCTGAGATACGTGATACTTCCAGTCATTGTAATTCTCGCGGTGGAAGGGTGTTTGGGAATCGGCTCTGTGGCATCCTTTTCCTTAGCGACATCTTTACCATCCAACCAATCATCCAAGCCGCGAATCGCAGCGAGTTTCTCGCTATCACTTGTATTGCAATGACCAGCGCGTTCGATTTTCCAAAGCGCCGTATACTCTTTGCCCGCCTTCTTGAAGTAGGTCTCTGACATCGGGCGATTGGCTTCCTGGTTGATAAGGAGAATGAGGGGAACCTTTGGTGCATATTTCAGTAAAGGACTCAAATCCTTCTTTGGGTAATCCTGCAGAGCGGAGCCGATTCCAATCGCTCCATCGACGCTGAGCTTGCCTTCTGCTGCCAGAGTCGCGATCTGACCTCCCATCGAATTGCCAATAATAAAAGTACGACTCGCCTTACCATGGAGCTTGGCGACTTGGTCCTGAAGTGCCTTCAGATCAGCGAATGCATCGTCAATGATCCAGCCGTTTCTTCGGTAGGAAGTCGATGCAATGACCCAGCCTTCATTCGAAAGAGTAGTCTCCATCGTGCCGTCGGTTTTGAATTGCGCGCTGAGTGGAGCATCGTCTGGTCGATAGCCATGAGCAAGAAGGAGAACTTTTCCGTTCGGCTTTTTGGGAGAAAGGATCAGATATTTAGCTCCCTCGATTTCGCCTTCATGAACGAGGGGCGCAGAGTAAGAGATTGACGTAATTGCCAGAAGAATGATGAAGCATTTCATAAAGTGTGTTCGGGATTTACTAAGATCATTTTAGCTCAGCATCTTGTTCTCCCAGTTTTCTTATTGTTGTGCGCAGACGCTCTAAAAGATCAGAGTGATCGAAAAGAGAGAACTTCGGAGCAATACTCCAATCGTAGAACCAAACCGGCATCCGACGCTTATCTTCAGATTCATCCGCAAAGCGCGGGAAAATGTGAGCATGGAGTTCTGGTTCGGCATTACCCAAAATCTCATAGTTAATTCTCACTGCTCCGGTAACTTCCAAGATGGCGTCGCCAATTAGTGTCATATCGGCAAGAAACGTTAGGCGCTGACTCGAGGATAGGTCGTTCAAGCTCGATACAACAGGATCGGGAAGCAGAAGACAGTAACCTTCCAAAAACTGGACGTCTCCTATGACCGCCCAACCAGACTTTAATCGACAAAGCACCGTTTCGTTTGTGCCCTGATTTGCAGCTGAAACCCGCTCTTGAATTAGTGCCATCTTATTTCTGGAGAACGTTAATAATCAGCGGCGCCGTAGGCGTCCGCCTGAATTGCCTTGTTAGTCATCACCATGATATTGGCGAACGGCAAGACATGACAAGCGAACATATTCAAGGAATTCTTCCCTCAGCGATGTGATACCGTTGCTTTCTATTTCGACTCCTGGAATGTTCGCGGCTGCAATAATCGTAACCGAATTTCTATTTCTATTTCTTGAGGCATCATAGCCGTTGTGTGCTGCAGCATTGCGGATCTCAGCAAGCGCGCACATTCTATCTTTCGCAATTCCACGTTCTTTCCAGCTTCGGTCTGCAGGGAATGAATCACAGAAAAGGTCGAAATCTGCAAAATTAAGACCGGGTTTGTTCCAGCTGTATTCCCCGGCTTCATCAACGAGATATGCCAAGCACCCCAGTAGGTAGAATCCGCAAGATTGATGGACAAAAACGGGATGTTCAGTTGCAAATTCCCCATCAAGTGATCCATCTGGGCCATGTCTAAATGCATTACCTAAGAGATTAGGAATTCGCCGAAGGTGGACTAATATTTTGGTTCTATCTGTATTTGTCATGAGATTTGAGAGGCTAACGTCAAAGAGCACGCAACCCTACCAGCGGGGGTGCGCGTCGATCACGGGGTTTTAGGTTAAAATTACGGAAATGCATGAAAACAGGGCGACTGATAGGGGTTGCTGTGTCTTGTTAGTCAGTCTTCTTACCTGCGAACACCTTTGTGGAGGATCAATATATCAACATCATTCTCATGCTGAACGAGAATAAAATTGAAGTAGAATTGAGCATTTCCTTCTTCATAAGGTATCTCATAATTCTGAATACTGCCAACTCCACCTGATCCAGATCCATGAGACTTCCAGCCTCTACTAGCGGGGAGCTTATCGAGCTCAGTGGAAAGCTTGGCCGCGATCTCATCAACACTGGCGTTTTTGACAATTAGCGAATCGTCCACAGAGAATTCATTACCACTACTGCCTCCCGACCATGAAATCTCGGAAAATTGAGTGTCCTGACCAGCCAATGTCGCGTCCAACACAGGTTTCAATATCGTATCGCCATCGCCAAATGTTAGAGACATTGATGTTGCTGGCGAGTGGCGACACCCGCAAAGCATGCTGACCACGGCAAAAGTTATCAGAAGGAAGCGCATAGATTTTATTAGTAAACGCTGGAGTGTAGCCACCCACGCGCTGGACTGTCCAGAGCGAAGCGAATGAACGCTAATGGGATGTCCTGAATGGCATTCTTGAAAGCGATTCTCTTTCAATCAAAAATCAAAAATCATCAACGCTTTGTGAGCATTAGCGAACTCCTGTAATGAGACGAAGTCCTGTCTGCCTGGACGGAGTGAAACGTAGTCAATCGGAAATCATCAATCGTAAATCCATTCTCTTAGCAGTCCCATCGTGATGGTGTCTTCGTAGTTTCCGTCTATGAAACGAGCTTTTCGCTTCCGGCCTTCTATCTGGAAACCAAATTTTTGATACAAGGCTATCGCTTTCTCATTACTGGCCATGACATCCAGTTCGACTCGTTGTAAGCCTTTTTGGAAGGCATCTCTTAAAGCTCGACCCATCAGCTCTGTCCCGATTTTTTTGCCTCGATATGCCTCAATCACTCCCATCCCGAGGCGCCCAACATGCGTGGTGCCCTCATGGGAGCTGGGAACAATATCGCACCAACCAATCACTCGATCGGCGTCGATGGCTAGGATTTGGGTCCATTTCTTTTGAACTATGTCTCGAATGAAATTCCTTGTACCTTCGATGTCTGGCCCCTCCAGAAAGATGAGATATTTTCTTTCCCTCGCCACCTGATCAAGGGCTTCCCAGAATGAGTCGATTCTAGATTCAGATGTGAACTCGTAAGTCATTTGTCTTGTTCGAGAGTCTCTTGTGAAATCTCAGTCTGCTTGGGACGACCAGCATTCAGCTCCAACTTTATCGATCCTATCCATTGTGGATTAAGATGTCCTTCCCAATAAACGTTCTTATCATCGTAAACAATTATAGTCTTGCTCACCGAACTCCAAGGCATCCTCCAAGGCATCCTCCAAGGACCTCGTCCAAAAGCCGCAATACCATCATGATCAGCGATCGAGTTATCCCACGTGTTTGGTCGCAAGATACTTACATTCAATCCAATCGCGTTTACAGTATCATCGCTGCCTACAAGAACGACATTCCTAGGCCACGCCGTAATCGCCACAAATAAAATTGCGATCAAAGCAAGAGCTATTAGGAAAAGTCGTTGTTTCATCTGATTATACAGGAACGTCAAAGTCCACCGGATCCCTGACTGAGGGCGAGGCTATGACTCGGTGTTAAGGTTGTCATCATCATAACGGCGAAACACGGAGCGGTCAGGGTTTCGGTGCGGCGTCTTGTTCTGCCTGACGTTTCTCGTCAGCGATTCGCATCTGGGTGATGAGAGAATGACACTGGTGGAAAAGGTCTGACAGGTTCTTGTCTCTCTTCTCGCCAAGGTCATCCTCCTTAGCCGTGTAGCTAAAAACACCGTCACCAGTCACGATGTAGAATGTGGTGCTTCCAGGCTTCGCAATCGGAAACGTTTCAACCTTCTTCATGTGCTTTAGACACTCTTCAGCCATCTTCGTGACCTTCAAGGACTCTGGGCGAACATTGGCGTGTTCTCCCGCTCCGATCAATCCTCCTCCATTAGAGTAGTATAAACTGGCCGAGCCATCGAATGTGGCCACAAGGGTGTAAGCTCCATCTGGGAATGCCGATTCCATTAGGACTGCGAAAACAGGTTTATCCTTCAGGTCGGGAAAATCCTTCTCCTTTAACTTGAGTGAAAGGTTCCGCATGTCCTCGTAGATCGGAGCAACTTCGAATGCGGGTTTATCTTCGGCACCCATTAGACGTCCGAGTATTGAGAAAAAAGCAGCCATGATGATGAGGTTTCGCATTATGAATTTCTTAGCAGAACATCAAAGCCTAGCCACACACACGCTGGACTGTCCAGAGTGAAGCGAATGAAGGCTAATGGGATGTCCCTATCCAAAGGAAAGCAGAGTGAGCGTTAGCGAACTTTCAACCTAGGACGAAGTCCTGACCGCTTGGACGGAGCGAAGCGGAGTCAAAGCAGAGCGAGTTCTAACGGGCAGTTTACCTATGGCTAAGCCGAAAAGGCTTGGACGGAACGAAGTGAAGTCAAAGTGGATGGGGATGTTAAAATGAGGTGTCTGACCTCATTGAGGGGGAAATGAGATGCCTGACCCATTTATGCGTTGATCGAAACGCGTCAACAAGCACTTGCCCTCGAGCTCCGTATTAAATATTCTAGAGTTACATGAAGAAGGACTCTTGCTATGAATATTAAACTTGATTCTCACCAGCAGGCCGCAGTTGATTATCGCGGTGGCAACTTGCTGATCCTCGCCGGCGCAGGTTCCGGAAAGACTAGAACCCTGACTCAAAGAGCTGTTTCATTTCTTAAGGATCTGCAGCCAGAGCAATTGGTCATGGTAACTTTCACTAATAAAGCTGCGAATGAGATCAAGGATCGCCTTTTTAGCGCGACTTCTGCCGATAAACAGCCGGACCTCAAGCGTGCATGGATTGGCACGATACACAGTATTTGCTCAAGAATACTCCGAAACCACGGCAACCTTGTCGGGCTCGACGATAATTGGAGTGTTCTTGACATGGATGATTCGCAAAAACTGATGCGTAATGTGGGTGCATCACTCGGTGTCACCAGATTTGATCATGTAAAGCATCTCCTTCCACTTCACAGCTATTCAAGAAATTGCCTAACTCCTTGGAATGAATTGCTTGGTAAGCCAGCTTTCAAGCCGCTTAGTGCTATTCCAGTAGAAACATTGAATAATGTCTTCGGAGCGTACGATCGACGTTGCAGGAGGAGTAGTCGATTGGATTTCGACGCATTACAGACCCTAACTTTGGAACTCCTGACGCGGCATGAGGCCGCAAGAAATTATTATCAGAATCAGTTTCGCGCCATTTTTATTGATGAGTATCAGGACACTAACAAGGTTCAGGCTGAAATCTTGCGTCAACTTTCTCATTCAGGAAATTCTGTAACAGTGGTTGGAGACGACGCTCAATCAATATATGCATTCAGGGCTGCCACAATCGACAATATTTTGGGTTTTCCAGCAGAATTTAATGCATCAAAAGTTATTCTTCCGCGCAATTACCGTTCATCCGGCCCAATCGTAAATTTATCAAATTGTTCCATTTCCAATAATAAGCAAAGGTATGAAAAAACTATTGAAGCAGTCTCTCAGACCGGAACACTGCCAGAAGTATTCACTGCCCGTGATCAGGTGCAGGAAGCTCGTTATGTGGTAGATAAGATCCGTGATCACTTGGAAAGTGGGCTTCCACTAAGTGAAGTTGCTATACTTGTCCGCGCAACACGCCTCGCCGCCGCAGTTCAAGTAGCATTGAAAGAGGAAGGAATCGACTCTGTTATTCAAGGAGGATCTTCTTTCTTTGCATCTCAGCACATCAAGGCCGTGCTTGACGTGCTGAGAGCAACCGCAAACCCTGAGGATACGATTGCTCTTTCTAGTTCGGAAGAACTGATTGAGGGCAGGACAAGCTTACTGCTAGAAAAAATTGAGCGTCAAGCCGACGGCGAGCAATTGTCATTTTGGGGTATGTTCACGAAGCTCATCGGGACAAACATTCCTGACAACGAGCAAGAAGGATCTACTTTGCTAAGACTGAACGAGAAGATCGCAAAAATCCGAGAATTGTTCGATTCCACAGATGGTCTTGAACCGGTGATCGCGGCTTCCATCAAGCTGGTCGAAAAACCATTACACTTTAAAAATAAAGACAATTGGGAGTTAGTTAAAGAAGATTTTTCCTTGTTGATGGAGATAAGCAAACCATACAACTCCTTAAGTGAATTTATCAATTTAGTATCTCTCGACCAAAATATTGATAATGATCCTAACGCAAGTAAGGGAAATTCCGTGCTTATCTCGACGATTCACAGCGCTAAGGGGCTTGAGTGGGATTCCGTGTTTGTGATGGGACTGGTGGAATTTTGGTTTCCATTCCAATACGCGATTACAGATTATGGCAGTGACGAAGAAGAAAGGCGCTTGTTCTATGTAGCTATTACACGCGCCCGCAGGAACCTTATCTTAACCGCCTACGAACAAGAAATTGACCAAAACGGTAATACGAGAAAGCAAAAAATTTCACGATTTATTGAAGAATTACCTAAAGCTTCGTACCGTGTTGTTAGAAGTCATCCCTCCAGCTGAGATTCAGTCCATAGAGGTATTGCGCGTCGAGGCTCTTCTTCGTTAAGTAACATTTGCTCATGCTGTTAAATCCAAGTAGCATAAGAATCACCCGTATGAAATCAAATAGATCAAAATCTGCGCCAACACGTTTATTTGAAAAAGACGCCATCGAATTTAAAAATGATCCAGAAAATTACAATCTTTCCTCAGCGAAATTCATAACCGAAACTGCAGCGGAAGAGTTGGTTAGGAGTTTTTATGGAAAACTCGATTTAAGCGGAGTCACTGAATTAGAAGCAAAGACCGCAGCTATTTTTTCAAAGTGCACTGCATCATTACTTGTACTGAATGGAATAAAAGAATTAACCCCTGAACTTCTCCAGGCACTAAAAAGTTTCAAAGGTGATCTCCATCTCAACGGATTAATCAGTATAGATAAAATTTCAGTCGAAGAATTAGTTCAATACAAAAGTAGAATGATATATCTAGAAGGGCTTAAGGAAATAGCCCCTCGAACTCTCAGATTCTTAATTGGTAATTTGAAAATCACTGTAACCGATATCATACAGCAAAAAGCACCTAAAATAATTACTGAAGATGTGGCCATAAGATTTAGTAATGACAGTGATTCAATGGATATAAGTGGGGCATTAGAAATTACAAATGGAGCAGCAAATATTTTTTCCCAACAATCTAATGATCTTGATTTGCGATCCTTAGAAAGTTTAGATGACCTATCGGCTGATTCGCTAAGTCGTCATTCAGGATCAATAATATTAGATTTCAAGAAAATTAAAATTAGTCACGAAGCCGCTAGGTCACTGTCTAAACATAATCCAAAACCTGAAGTTTATGATGATCTTATCGATATATTACTGAGAGACACAATTACAAAAGAAGCTGCTGAGTGGTTAAAAGATCATTATTCTAAAGGTAATCATCCAAGGGGGTATTTTAGCCTGGGTCACGGCAAAAATTGCAAACTTGAATTAGCTAAAAATTCAAAGTATTTATCAGATGAGGCTTCTGCTGTTTTATCTTCAATTGATTGTGAATTCCTTGATCTTGGATCAATAGAATCAATCACTGAAGAGTCAGCCAAAAGACTATCCTCATTCAAAGGTCAAATGCTTCACTTAGATGGACTAATGCATCTCACCGCTGCTGCTGCCTTACACTTGGCTCGTCTTGGATTGCGTGTATCATTACCTGATCCGGAAAGATTTAGTTCCGACGTTCAAATAATTCTTTTGGAACTTAATGAGTCAAATCAGCGAGAGCGAGCACGTCTCTACGAGGAGGAACATTTAGAGAAACTACGCCAAGAAGAGGAACAAAGAGTAAAATTATTAGAGCGTGAGGAATTAAGGAAACTCCAAGAAATAGAAATAAATTCACAAAAGGAAAGAGCTAGAGAGGAAACATTACAAAGAAATTACACCGAAGCTCTAGATTTTCTGGAGCATTTTGGAATTAGCTATCCTAAAGAAAATACAAACATAATATTTAAATCTATTTTATCATTCGCGCATAAAATTTTCGGAGAATGGGAAAAAATTGACCCGCGAATTAAGATTATTAAAATTGCCGAAGAATGTTCTGCAAACTATTCAGATTCAATAAGTAGAGATAAGCGACGTGAATACATTATATTAAAAGGTCTCCGAGATAAACCGGATAATTTAATTCATAAATTGTATTTGAAAAGATTTAGAGAAACACGGTGTTTCAGTTGTAAGACTCCATTAAAAACTAAATTCGATAATGAGTGTTTGAGGTGCAATTGGATAAAATGTAAATGTGGTTCTTGCGGCTGCAATTATAGTGGGTATCGATAAGTATTTAAAACCTCGGGAGCTTTCTTGCGATTTTCTGTAACGCTTACACACCGACGTTCACGTTAATGCTGTGGATATCCTCGCTGTCATGTCCGATGAGAGCCATGGCGGTCGACCGTTTTTTCTCAATGAATATAGGCAATATCCCTTCATTCAGTTAGGGGAAATATTAAAATGAGGCCAATCCGACCCCTTTTCGAAACTGACCTATTTGAGTTCAATGCCAAATCTATCTCGAATTTCCAACAATTTGATTTCCTCCCTCGACAGATTTTTTTGCATTTGAAAGCAATGTGTCCAATAACTCTGGAAGTCGAGATAGTGTAGTCACTATGAACTGTGAATAAAAATCGGGATTCGGCACACCACCATTGAAAATCCTCGCTAGTTCCGATCGTGGAGTAGTGATTCGCATTCCTTTTTCCTTCATCCAATAGTCTTCAAGTAGCCTTAAGACGGATGGTCTTTGAGTGTCATAGTATTCTAATGAATTGAATTGAAATGCCCTTTTACTATGAGCCGAGAATTCATTTGGGTGTGGAGAATAGACCTCGATGAATGATTCCGGATCCATGATATCTTCGATATTTTCACAATTTCTAACAGTATCAATTGTGACTCCTTTTTTGAGGACGAAAATCTCTGCATTAGTCAAAAGGATAGGAAGAATAAAACGAGGTTTTGAATCATTAGGATGACTATCTAGCATTTCATTGATTGCTACCGCAGCCATACTCGGCAGAGCATATCGTAGTTGATTTAGTCCGTGTCGGATATCCGTGTCGTATGCTTTGTGAGATCCGTCTCTAAGGAACTCAACACCTTTAATGACGGGAGTGGGCAATCGGCTAAAATGACGAAGAGGTTCGTGATCAAACGAATATGCCGAAAACATCGAGAAATGGCGAATTGCGGAAGATGTGAATGGTGAAAAATCTGGGTGATTTAAATCTGGAGTGAATACCCACGACTTCTCGGGTGATCGAAACTTGCACTCACAGAGTATATCGAGATGCCCACCTATACCTCCGACGTCAGAATCTGGCGCAAGGTAATGGTGTGCGTGAAGATCGACTGAGAATTCAGTAATATCGTTACCAGATTGCCGTGTGTATGGGAATTCGCCCCTAACGTGGAACCCTTTATCGATCAGTATCGAAGTAGCTTCGAATTCCAATGGCAAGCTACTGGCTAAAAGTCCGTTTCTCCAATCCCTGGTCATCCTAAAAATTCGGTAACATCTAAAGCGCCACTTCCAGCTTTTCCCCAAGCTTCGTCTTCGCAAGTCTTGGATACAGCGACCACGTCTATCTGTATAAAGGGACTCGTCCCTTTATGACGTTTGCTCATTGAAGTGCTGGCTGGGGTTATCATCATTTGAGTGCTTTATTGATTTGTTGGACTAGATTTTTGATATTTTTCTGTTCATCTGTTGTGAGGTCCTTCGCTTCATGATTCCTTGTCCACCGTACGAATGCCTTAGCTAATTTATACTTTGAAAAACTAGGCACTTCACTTGTAAATATATCAATTATTGGTCGGCTCGGCTGACTAGTTACATTTGCTGACAAGTTAACTGCGTACTCGTCGTTGACTATTTTCACAAGGGTATCTCGAAGCAAATCTTCTATTTCTGCTTTAGCTACTCCAGTAACAAAATCCTTTGTTCTTAGAATGTTTTTGTTTCCCAAAGTATGAACTAAGTTCTCTTGTTGCGCAGCTTGATCACCAGCTGCATCAGAATCTAGAAGTGCTGCAACTTTTAAGTTATGAGCAAAAAGTATTGTTGCATAATAGACAACTTTGCCCGCTGAATTAGCAAAGACCAGAGCAATTTTGTCATTTATACTTTCTATTCCCGCATCACTTAATAAGTGGGCAGCTGCATCTAGATACCAATAATCAGTAATTCCTTCTAAGATTAGGTTTCTTTGTTGTGAAAAAAGACTTTGTGCAAGGTCATAGCCTAAAGCTTCTTGTAATGGAAGAAGTCCTGCTGGGTCACTTGATGAAATGGTCGTGTGAACTTTTGTGCCTTCTTTTCTATTTTTTAATTCAACAACTCTAACTAAGTCTAATTCATCGGGACCAACAAGAAATGGAGAGTGGGTTGTATAAATTGTTTGATTAACTTCAGCGAGTCTCGTTAGAGTATTTCTAAAATCTCTTTGTTTTAATCCGTGTAAGCTCATACCTGGCTCATCAAGAAGTAGAATTGCATTTTTATGTTTGCCCTTTGCTTCGGCAAAGAACACGATAAAGAAAGAAACTAACCACTGAAATCCTTCTGAACGTTGATCTAATTCAATATCAACGCCGATATCATCTTCTACAACCACTTTCAAGTATTGGCCATCTGCTGTAACTTTCAGTTTGTCTGCTTCAGGTCTATCTGGGTTTGGCATCCAAACTTTTTTGATTTCATCCGTTAAGCGCACACTTGCAGCGTTTAATTTGTAGCTCCTAGTATCAAGTTTGTCCTTATAAATTTTTAGTGCGTCTGGATTATTAATGTCGGGACTTTGTGTTTTGCCAAGATCTGAAAGTTCTCGTGCTGTAAAATCTAATAACTTTAGTAAGCAAAGATTTCCATAATCATAATATTGATCGTCAAGTAATTTTTGTTCTGTTCTTGTTGCCAAGTGTTCCAAATGTACCGAAGGCTTTACTTTGAAGTAATTATTAAAAAGGATAAAAACGGGCTTATTTTTACTTAGAGTAGCTAGAACTTCATCATACTTGTTGTTGAACTCAATTTGTTCAATTAACTTTTCATAGCGATTTTCTTCTTTTTCATTATTTTCTTCAATTAGCGCATAACTCTTTTCAAGGAAAGACTTTAAGTTTTTAGAATTTGCGGCTGATAAGATTGTCGAATCATCCAATGTATTGGTAATTGGCTGAAGAAGAGTGCTAGGTTTATTTGTTTCTTCTGAAGGATTTTTAATTGAGTATTGCTCGTCTAAATGTGAAACGAGTCTTGATAGGTCTGCTTTGATGTTCTTAAAATTAAGCCGATCTGGAGCATCAATTAGATTATGATAAGTTGAGTTATCTATATTTTTATAAAATTTGTATTTACAGTTCTTAAAATCTTCGGGAATTTCTTCTTTGTCGCTCTCTTCAAGTTCAAAATATCCAGTCACAACTGTCACTTTTTTCGGGTCTATCTTTCCTGTATCAATATCATTGAATTTTGAGCGTGGATAATCTCGCAATACTTCAAAACCTTGTACGTCCTCTGGTTTGTTAAGTTGTTGCAAAGCTCTAAGCATAGCAGTCTTGCCTGCTTCATTTGGGCCAACCATTATGGTCTTCAAATTTTCAATTTCAAACTCTCCGCTGTCAATTATGCTTCGGTAGTTTTGAACTCTGGCTTTTATAAGTCTCATATTCTTTTGATGTTACTGTTATGTTATTGTTGTATGTTACACTTGCCACCAAAATATTCTATGTGTACTGCTTTGCTGTTCTTGTTGTCTAACAGTGTTGTTGGTTGACTGGTCTGTATTTAGGTGAAAATCTGACTCGGAAGTGTATAATTCTTCCGTCGATTTCACTCGATATTTTCTAACTTCGTTATTCTTAAGAGCCAAGCTCAAAAATTCCTTAGCATCTCCATCGCCTCATCCAGCATCTCCGCTGGCTTCATCTTCATCAGCCTCGGATACCTCGATCCATCCAACAAAATTGGGCTGCCGTTTCTTTGTAGCATGAGCCTCTGTCCGGAAATTTCCACGGAGGAAACATTGTTAGCAGCGGCCTCTGCTTTAATTCTGGCGATGGTGAGGAGGTGTTTGACTGGCTCGGGCAAACGCCCGTGGCGGTCGATCCAGTTTTTTTCGAGGGAGTCGATGGATTTGGAGGTGTTGGATTCCGCTAATTCGCGGTAAGAGTGGATGCGGAGCTTGGCGTCGCTGAGATAGGCCGTTGGGATGAAAGCGGGGAGTAGATGGGTCGGATTATTGACGATTGATGATTGTTGATTTTTTATTTTTGATTTGGAAGAGGAAGAGGAAGAATTTTTGACCACGGATTGCACGGAGGGCACGGATGAAGAGGGCAGGATTGACGATTGACTCCGTTCCACTCCGTCCAAGCGAAAAGGACTTCGTCATATTTTCTAAAGTTCGCAAATGCTCACTCTGCTTTGATGATTGTTGATTTTTGATTTGGAAGAGGGAGAGTTTCCAATGGCGGTGATGGATTTGGTGGTCAAACGGCTAAGGCAGTATCAGATACGATTTTGTTTCGTGGGTAAGGAAATCTCTGATGTGTCCGGGTTTGGTGAGTAGGATTTTGGCGGTTTCCTTTACGCTGCAGTTTCCGATATGGAGATGGATCACTTTGGGCGGATGGCCGATGGCTACGCTGCGTTGGTAAAAGTCCTTATCCTTGCTGACGATCACATAGCCGTTTGAGGCGGCAAAGTCCCAGATGTCAGTATCTTCTTTCTTCTCCATGCCGAGATGAAAAACATGTTCTGTATCTGGAAACTCTGCTGCGAGTAATCCGATCAGGTGTCGGGATAAATTTTGATCGAGCAGCAGTTTCATGATGCAACAGCTAACTCAAGATGGCTTTCGCGATGAGCGGCGAAAGCGAAGCAAGCGGTGAAGTCTTCGGGTTCCAGTTCCGGAAAGTTTTCGAGAATTTGTTCCTGCGTCATTCCTCCAGCGAGGTATTCGAGTATATCTTTCACCGTGATGCGCATCCCCCGGATGCAAGGCTGGCCGCTGCGCTTATCAGGGGAGATTGTGATTCGATCATGAAAGTTCATGGGGCTAAGATAATCGGATCTGAGGGTTTCGGCGAGGATTCTTTTGTGGTAAGAATCAGCTTGTGGATGCGATTTGTAGGAAGGTATCAAAAGTTCCTCAGCATCTCCAAAGCTTCGCTCAGCATTTCTGCTGGTTTAGCCTTCGCTAGTCTTGGATACCTCGATCCGTCGAGGAGGATAGGATGTCCGTTCCGTTGTAGGATGAGGCGTTGGCCGGAGATTTCCACGGACGACACGTTGTTCACAGCGGCCTCCGCCTTGATTCTTGCGATGGTGAGGAGATGTTTGACAGGCTCCGGTAAGCGCCCGTGTCGGTCGATCCAGTTTTTTTCGAGGGTGTCGATGGCTTTGGAGGTATTGGCCTCGGCGAGTTCGCGGTAGGCGTTGATGCGGAGTTTGGCGTCAATGAGGTAGGCTGTTGGGATGAAAGCGGGGAGTAGATGGGTCGGATTATTGACGATTGATGATTGTTGATTTTTTATTTTTGATTTGGAAGAGAGATTTTCTTCCTGACCCCTGACCCCTGTCTCCTGACTCCTCGAGACCCACTGCGTCTCGGTTGAGATAATGAAATCAGCTTTAAAAGTGGTTTCTTGCAGTGAGGGATCCTTCTTGCCTTTTAGGCGGTCGATGGACTGTCTCAGTAGCTGACAATAAAGATCGAAGCCGATTTGGGCGATGTGGCCGGATTGTTTGGTTCCTAAGAGGTTGCCGGCGCCTCTTATTTCTAGGTCGCGCATGGCGATTTTGAAGCCTGAGCCCAAGGCGGTGTATTGTTTGATGGCGTGGATGCGTTTTCTGGCATCGCCTTGGGTGATCATTTCGCGGGGGAGAAGAAGAATGGCGTAGGCTTTTTCTCCGGCTCTGCCGACGCGGCCGCGGAGCTGATAGAGATCGGCGAGGCCGAAGCGATCGGCGCGGTCGATGAGGATGGTGTTGGCGTTGGGGATGTCGATGCCGGTTTCGATGATGGTGGTGGCGAGCAGGACATCGGCCTCGTGGTTGACGAAGGCGTGCATGACGTTTTCGAGGTCGTGTTTTTCCATCTGGCCGTGACCGACGAGGACGCGGGCTTCGGGGACGAGTTCTTTGAGTTTCTTGTGAACCATCTCGATGGTCTTGACCCGGTTGTGGAGGAAGAACACCTGGCCGCCGCGTTTCATTTCGCGGCGGATCGCATCGCGGATGATGCGTTCGTCGTAGGCGGTGACTGTGGTGGAAACCGGGAGTCGGTTGGGAGGTGGGGTGTCGATGGTCGACATGTCGCGCGCGCCCATGAGAGCCATGTAAAGCGTGCGCGGAATAGGGGTGGCGGAAAGTGTTAGAACATCGACCTGACGGAACAGCTCTTTGAATTTTTCCTTATGCGCGACCCCGAAGCGTTGTTCTTCATCGACCACCGCGAGGCCGAGGTCTTTGTAAGCGACATCGCCAGAGATGAGTCGGTGCGTGCCGATGACCATATCGACCGAGCCATCGGCGAGGCCTGCGATGGTGGTGCGGACTTCGGCGGCGGAGCGGAAGCGGTTGAGGAGATCGACCCGGATCGGGTAGTCGGAAAAGCGTTCGCGGAAGGTGCGCCAATGTTGTTCTGCTAGGACCGTGGTCGGGCAGAGCAGGGCGACCTGTTTTCCGCCGGTGATCGCTTTGAACGCGGCGCGGATCGCGACTTCGGTTTTTCCGAAACCGACATCGCCGCAGATGAGTCGGTCCATGGGGCGGGGGGCTTCGAGGTCGTGCTTGGTATCGAGGATCGCCTGTTTCTGATCCGGGGTTTCCGTGTAATGGAAAGATTGCTCGAACTCGAACATCCATCGGGTGTCGGGTGGGTGGGCATGGCCTTGGTCGTGTTCGCGCTCGGCTTGGATGCGGAGCAGGCGGGCGGCGTAATCGAGGATGGATTTCTCGGCGGATTTGCGGTTTTTCTGCCAAGTGGCGTTGCCGAGTTTATTGAGGTCGGGAGTTTTGCCGCCGACCCCGATGTATTTTCCTAACAGGTGCGCCTGTTCCAACGGAACGGAAAGGATGGAACCGTCTTTGTATTCGATCTGGAGTTCTTCGCCTTCCTCTTCTTGAACGATGCCTTTGAATTTCCCGATACCGTATTCGTAATGGACGACGAGGTCGCCGGGCTCGATGTCATCGAGCGTGGCGCGGGCGCGGATGACGCGGGCTTTTTCAACGGATGAGCGTCGGGCTGCACCGGGTGTGCGGTATCGGCCGAAGAGTTCGGAAGAAGAT
>JANPMK010000008.1:0-17479 GCA_031422775.1 Akkermansiaceae bacterium
CATCTCCGAGAAACAGATCAGGATAGTTCAGGATAAACTCAACAATCGACCGCGAAGATGTCTCGACAGAAACACACCAAACTTTATATACCTATCTAACTGAAATAAAAGCCGCGCACTTCCGACCTGAATTCGCCGAATTCACGGAGCCCAACAAGACACGCCATGACAACACGGCTACTACCTTGACTGACAACAACGAAGAACTGCCGTAGGTGCTCACCGACATTCAGCACATACGCTTGGCGGCGTATAGTCCTGAGTTCATTTCATACCTCATTTTTTATAAAATGGCTAAGATCGATGCCCTAACAGGCAGAGGCTGGCAGCTCATCTATCTCACTGCGGCACACGCCGACGTCGAAATTCTAAAAGCCGTGATCGCGAATTGCGGAAATCCTCAGACCAAAACACAGATGGCAAAACACCGCTCCAACTCGTCAAGAAGTTTGCCAATATTGAAAACGTAGAATACCTCATAGGGCTTCCATGATCCGGACTTCAGAACCTAATTCATCCACGCAAACCGATAATCAAGTCCTGACGCGAACGCGCGAACTAATTTTTGTGTAAAGCTCTTGATAAACACCCGTGGTTTCTTCGACCCTTACAACGACTGCCAAAGGTACTTGCAAGTGTTCATCTTTTACCCATTTTGTTGTGCCTATAACAGAAACTGCGAGTGTGTAATCATTGTTACTAAATTCGTCCCGATGCTCCGACCACTCGAATACGTCTCGCTGCAATGTCCCTACGCTGCGAAGGGTAATTCCAAGTTTCCCATCCATGTGATCTGTAGTACCATCTGGGATTGTATTTGGTTCATCCATTTCTCTCTGATGTTGAGCAATTATTTCGTCTGTGGACTTATCGCCACGATACAGCCAGAACTTTAGCTGCGAACCAAGGTAATCACCAAGCCCCCAACGCTGCACTGGTGGCGCTGCGGCGATCGCAACTGTGATCCTTTTTTTGCTCCGACCGGCCGTGACGATTTCAGATGGCACATGAATGCGAAAAACAGCAGTTGAATCTATTGTTACAACCCCATCCCAGAACAACAACACAGAGTGATCACGACACAGCAAAGCCTCGTTTCCATCTGGCCGACCATGACCAGCAAGTGCCAACTTTTGGGAGTCTGTTAGGCTCTCAGGCATGCTTGCAGACTTGCATGAGTTAGCAAGAAAGGCTCGAAGCAGTGGGGAGCTCGGTTGAATACCGAGAGATTTAGCATCCCGTAATATTGCCGCTAGATGGTTAGCCACGCGAGGGGCTGCGTAACTAGTTCCGACATCTCTCGCTAATGCAGGAGATAATGAGTTACTTGCCATGACAATTGAAGTACCGAGATTCTTAATAATTCTTCCTGAATACTGATCTCTAACAACGCTTCCGCCGTATTCTACGACATCCGGTTTAATGCTGTTATCAAATCCTGGACCTGTTCGAGTGAAAGGTGATGGTTGGTCTAGTTCGGCTATTAAAACGTGTTCTCCACCAGCAATATGAGTGGAGTTTGCAACCGATCCGCAAACCACAGAAAGTGCGGATGGCCCGGGATCTAAAAGCTTAGCATAAGGGTGTAGAAGATAATGGGGATAATCCACGTTTGCTTCATCGCAAATTTCTTGTGCTTCATCGGACGACAAATTACCTGTAATGCCAACAAAAGTTATATCATGCTTCAGGCTGAATTGATCAATGGTTCTCGCTATCCAAGCATTACGTGCAACTTTGCGTCTGGTTGCGTGACTCCAGATATGTCCCCGCATCTCGAAAGCCAGCACAAATATACGAACGCCTAACGGAACGAAGTGTTCAACAATCTCCTTTAGGATATTGGATAATAGCCAAGCCTGTTGATGGCGATCTGCTGCATCGTCTTCGACCCGTGGGGAGTCCAATTCGCCCGCATCAGTCATGATGCGCGCGCTAACCACCCAAGCAGAAGCTTGATTATCACTGCCTACATCGTAACTGATGGTGTGGAATGCTGAGAGTGAAGCAACCCTTGATCCATGACCATTCGCATCCTCAACTGGAGATGAACCATAAACCCATGACATGCTCGCATCTCGCTTCAAAACAGCACCTAGGAACTGATTCCCCGCTGCAACTCCACTATCGATGACGCATATCGTCTCTGCATCTTCAGGAGGCGGAACGATGGAAATTTGATTAACGTTAAATCCGTCCAGAACTTCAGACATAGTCTGAAATTTTGGACGAAAATCAAATCTAGTAATTTTTCTCCACCAAGTCGGGGTTTCAACCCATTCTTTCAGCTTTGCTCCGGTTGTCCAAACCATCAAGAGAGCACCATCCACTTGGTAATCCACATCAAATATTCTGCCATGTATGCCATGCGCCAATGATTCTCTAATATCAGCTAATATAAGCTCGATTTCACGTCGCTTGGTGGAATCTTTTGATGATTTTGTTGAACTTACTTCAATCTCATAAACCAGATATGTTTGTGGAATTAACGATTCATATTCACGAAGCATATCGTCAGAAAGCCGCTCTTTAGGATCGGCAATTTCTATTGTGTTGACCGTTGAGATCAGACCTGGATTTTTAACAAGACTTGCACTCGTCCCGCTCTCATACAGAGCCGCTCTTTGAGATAATTTGCTCAAATTATTTCCTTTGGGATAGACAAGACTTTCCGTATCACCGGGCTCTCCTACAAAACGCAAGTCAGTTCCAGTGAGATCACGTAATGTCAAAGGTCTATCATGCCGTATTTTGAGTATGATTGCTCTCAGTTGTTCAGGACTCAAACGTGACATTTCCTGATCAACTCTAGCTTTTTGCTGAATGACTCGCTGTGCAGTTGCACGCCTCTGTTCACTCGTAGGTTGTGCGTGAGTCGGAAAACCTTGCCTTTGACGCCGACGGCGCCGTATCTCCGGCGCTTCAAAGTTTAGGGGAGGCAATTCAGAATTCATCGTGTCGCAGATTTTCTCTTGCGGGATGTAGCCGCTGTGATTTTTTTCCTGAATTGTTGCGACGCTTTCAGAATCTCATTTCCTGTAGCGGAAGTTCTGTTTTCAACAACTACAGCTTTGGTAACTTCAAACACAGCTCTCTCAACTTCTGCGTAAGAACATCCGGCAGTAGCTTTTGCAACGGTAGCAAGACTACCATTGATTTTTATTCCGTTTGTTAGGTAACGCAATAAGTCCAGACGCTCTTTCTCAGAAGGTAGCGGGAATTCGATGACATCATCAAAACGTCTCCACAGGGCACTATCAAAAAGATGCGTGTGATTCGACGCCAATATCACGATGCTGTCTTTACTAGTGAATGAATCCAGACCTTGAAGAAGAGTGTTTACCACTCGCCTGAGTTCGCCGACATCGTTTTCGTCGTCACGTGACTTCGCGATGGCATCAGCCTCGTCTATCAGAAGCACCATGGGAGTCTGATTGGCAATCTGAAGCACTTTCTGGATATTTGCACCTGTTTCGCCTACATAACTAGTTATCAAACTAGCGAGGCGAACGACTCCGCAGGGTAGCCCAAGCTGATGAGCAAGCCACTGCGCGGTAGCTGTCTTTCCGCACCCGGGAGGCCCCCAAAATAGCAACTTTCTTCGAGGCAATAGCCCCGCTTCTGCCAATTTACTAGAAGAGCGATGCTCTTTCACAACTAAATCAAGTGATTTACTCGTCTCATTTTGAAGAACCAAGTGTCGCTGCGATGGTGGTTGAATGAAAGAAATCAAACCCGGCATTTGTCGAGTTAGGACCGAAAAAGACAAATTTGCCACGGGCTGAACTTGAGAAATCTGCCTGCCGTTCTTGGCGTCATTTTTCTTGAGAGCATCCCGAATAAAACGAGCTTCACTTGGCCTATTTTGAACATCGAGCGCACGAATGATCGCCTCAGCACTGTGGCGAAATCCCTCCTCATCGTGCTCGCGATGCGAAACGATCATTGCACGGAGATTTTCGACTAAATCTTGATACGCCATATTAGATGCACAAAGGTAACTCCTCGACGCATTTGCATCAAGAACTTCTTGCCGCCTTTTCATTCGTGGCGCTGTGCGGATATTTTCGTGTCATAAAGTCTTTTGCACTTGCAACTGCCTTGGCTGGATGGTCTTCCTGAAGGCGCGAATCAACAGGGCTGTGGAGATTGAGAATTTAGCACAGCACGTTAAGCACAGGTATCAGATTTCCCCCATAGCGCGGTTAGCTCAGTGGTAGAGCACCTCCCTGACACGGAGGGGGTCACTGGTTCGAACCCAGTATCGCGCACCATTCTTCGCTTCCGTGCCGGAAGCTACGAATGGCAAGCCATCTTAAAAGCGATGGGAAGCGAAGAATGCCTCTGCGGCATGTAGCCGCTCATTTTATTCCCGTGAAACGGGCAGTCTGCATGGCCGGAGAGTAACGCAGGCAATGCCCTTCGTCTTGTCCGCCATAGCTCGCAGAGCGACGGCGGAAGCTTTAGCGAAGTAGGGCTAGCCTAAAATAAGAACTAAGTATGACTCGGTGTTAATCTTCTCCTGCATTTTCTCGTTTCCTTTAGGTTCTTTATTGGAAGTATTCCACGATCTGCGATAACCCTATAGAGATGAGCGCACTTTTACCTGATATTAAAGAGCTGACAGCGTTGTTGCGCTTGTTGGACGACGAAACTCCGGAAGTACGCTCGGTGGTGGTTGATAAGTTAAGTCACGTCGGAGGCGATCTCAGTGAAATCCTCCCGGATGTGGCGACGAATCTGAACACCAAGGAACTGGATATTTTGGAGGATATTTTACGAACCGTGCGGCGCAAGACGCTCAGGGAAGAATGGCTGACGCCACGATTTGGCTCTGCGGCGCTGGAGGATGATTGGGAGTTGTTTGAAAGCCAACTACGCTTGTTATCGGATTTTTTACACGACGGAATTTCACTGCGCCAACCTTTGTCCGATGCCTTGGATCTACTCACCGAGGAATTTCAATCGACCTATCCAATCGGTGCTACGGAAAATGATTTAAGAATTTTCCTGTTTGAGGAGGGTCGGCTGCGCGGAAATCACAAACATTACTATGATCCGAGAAACGGCGATCTCGCTTGGTGCATTTTATCCGGTATCTCCAATCCGATTGGCCTTGGTATCATTTACATGCTGATCGGCCAAAGGCTGGGCATGGACATCCAAGGGATTTCCTTTCCGGGACATTTCCTGTGCAGGATTTTTGAAGATGCGGAACCCATCGTGGTCGATTGCTTTGATCGCGGTAAAATGCACGCCCAACACGTTTTGACCGATCCCATGAACGAACTCACGCCGGAGCAGCGGTCGCATCTTCAAGAGGCGGCCGATCTCGGGACGATTTTAATGAGACTCCTCAATAATCAGATCGATGCCTTCCGACGGGAGAATCGTAAAGAAGATATGGAGCTTCTCACGGAAATGCGCGATTCTATGGCGAAATAGAAATAGTGGCGTGGGCGAGTTGTTTCATGCGTTTTATTTTGACCTCTCGCGAGCGCGTCCTTACTTAGGTGGCGATCATGAAGTGTCCTCGATGTGTGCAGCAAATCCATAGAGCTGCAGCGGTATGCCCTCATTGTGGATTTTCCCTATCGGATGCGGATCAATTGTTCGGAAATGAGGAAATCAAACTTCGGAGTTTAACCGATGCTGCTGGTATTTTCCGACGCCATGAGCGTGATTTACTGGAGGAGGTGATGGATCGAATCGCGCATACATTTCCTCAAATTTTCGTCGCCATTTATACCGGTAGTTTGGGCGAATCCGGACAGCTACGGCAGTTTGGATTTTGGCTGTTGAATCGCGGGGTGTTTGAAGATGTCCCGATGGAGAAGCCGAACGAAAACGGGATTCTGATAGTGATCGATCCTGATTCGAAAGCGGCGGGAATGACGCATGGTTATTTGTTAGATCCGTATCTGGAGGAGAAAGATAGTTTCGAATGTTTGTCCCGTGCACATGCTTATTGGTTGGAAGGCCGGTATGCGGAAGGTGCGCTACGGAGCCTCCGTGCCTTGGAGCAACTGCTTAAAAAACGTTGTCGCCAGGCGAGACGCGATCCGGAGAAATACGAACGTAAGTATGGAAAATCCCCAGGTGCGCGTGACGTGGTGAAAAAACTTCGTGATCACGATCCGAAGAAAGCAAGCACACAAAAAGATCTAGGGCAGGAGGTGAAGCGATGAAGCTTTTATTTTTGGTGTTTCTGCTAGGAATGCATACGGCGCTGGCTAATACAAAGCATGAGCCTGCTGTGGTTGAAGAACCCGTCGCTGTGGAAGTTATTCCAGAGGAAAATCCGCAATACCAAGAGATCGAACCTGCTCTGGTTGATAAGTATTTCGCGAAGAAACCGAGCCAATTTCTGATCGATCCACAGGCCTTCATTTCGGGAGAACAACGCAAGGGGATCGAAAAGTTACTCAACAACCATGCTGCTGATTCAACGATTGATCTGTATCTGTTTGTGCTAGGAGAGAATCAGAAACTTCCAACGGATGGGATAAGCAAAGACTTCGTCACGCGTCATTTTTCTGAGGGAAAGCCGGTGGTGACTCTTTACTATTATTTTGGAAACCCGAATCGCACAGAGATACATCTTAGTCCGAACATTGCGAAAATCGTATCGACATCGGAGCAACAAAGATCTGTGCAGAGTTCGTTGATGCGGGCGATGCGTGCCAATGGATCGTTTGAGCAGTTAGAGGAGTTTCTCATGCAGTTTTCGGTTCGCACCTATTGGATGGAGCGCATGATGGATGAAGTTTCTGGCAAAGCACCGGCGGAAATTCAAGAGGAGGAAATTCCGGTCGTTCAGGCAGAGGAAAAGATGATGAACCCTCTGGAAATGATTCCGGAAAAGTTCAGAGAACCTGCGTTACTTGCCGCCGCTGGTTTGGGTTCGATGGTGGTTTTGTGGCTCTTGATTATTTGGGTGAGATCGAGATCTCGGTATATATTTCCCGAGCTCGAGATGGAAGCTCGTTTGGGCGGAAGCCATGCAGCTGGCATTGGCGCGGTGGTTAATTTCGCCAGTCCTGCGGTATCTCCGGCCCATCAGCGTGAACAGGTGCCTGAATATTTGAGGCGGGCTTGATTTATGAAAACTTGGATTGAACCGATGCTCGCATGAGGCGAGGGTTGGCGCGGATGGATAAACTCAACACATCGGTGGATGCCTCCGAGCCTGGCTCGGAAGTTAAACTACCTGGCAAACTCGGCGAAATGAACCTGACCAAGCAGGTTCTGACTCTGGCGATGTGGCCGTTGTTAGAACAGGTCCTTGCGTTCTTTGTCGGGATGAGTGATGTCGTGATCGCAGGGCGGATGGCAGTGGGGGAGGAAAGAATTCCGATTATGGATGCGATGGCGCTTGGTGGATACGTCGCCTGGTTTTTATTTATTTTCCAGGGAGCAGTTGCCACAGGAGTAATGGCTTTGGTGTCGCGTGCGACGGGTGCTCGCGATTCTAAATTAGCAAATCTCGGCTTAGGGCAAGGTCTGTGGTTAGGTGCGATGGCAGGATTTGCGGCATTCCTTGTTTTGCAAGCAGGCACGGGTCTTTTAATCCGCTGGATGGGGCTTTCATCGGCTGCTGCGATCCATGCTGAAGATTTCATACGAGTGCTTGCATGGTCGGGTCCTATTGCGGGCGCGATGTTTGCAGTGAATGCGGCGCTGCGCGGAGCAGGAGATACAAAAACTCCGTTCATTGCGATGCTGGTTGTAAATATCGTAAATATCGGCACCAGTGTGCTTTTCGTTTTCGGCCCGGAGCCGTTTGGTGGAATGGGAGTGGAAGGGATCGCGTTAGGAACTGTGATTGGTTGGATTGCTGGACTTGCGACGGTGGTTGGCCAGTTAACATTTCGGAAAAGTGAGGGTCTGCGTTGGCGTCGCGAAGCTCTGGTATTTCATTTTGAAACTATCGTCCGCATCTGGCGCGTCGGAGTTCCTCAGGCAATTGAAGTGGCAGGCATGTGGCTGATCCATTCTTACGGGTTACGGGTGATTTCTAAACTCGGTCAAGAAGGTGCATTGGGTGCGCATTTCATGGCAGTCCGGTTAGAATCGATGAGTTTTCTCCCAGGTTTTGCGATAGCCGCTGCCGCCGCCGCGCTCACGGGTCAATACCTCGGTGCAGGCTCAAAAGAAATGGCAAAGCACGTGGTGAGATTCGCATGGAAACTCGCGGTTGGCGTGATGTTTTTCATGGGCATCTGTTTTGTCGTTGGGCGCGAGGCATTGGTCGGTTTAATAGCTCCCGGCAGTGAATTGCATGTGAGTTTAGCCGGGCCGTTGCTAGTGGTTTGTGCGATCACTCAACCGTTTTTTGCGACCTGTATTATTCTTAAAACGACGATGCGTGGTGCGGGTGCAACGCGCCTCGTGATGCGTTATGCATTTTCGAGTATGTTGTTCTTCCGGATCGGTGTGTTGTGGGTTCTTTCTAGCTTTGAGTTAATCTCGCTCACGGGCGTATGGATCGTACTGGGCTTAGATCTTGTAACTCAATCGATCTTGTTCACTCGCCTGCATTTCAAAGGCCATTGGCTGGATGCGAAGGTCTAGACATGAGAATCCCAGTAGGGATTCCAGATATTAGCCCGGGGTTGAGCGCAGCGATACCTCGGGAAATAAGGGTATAAAAATACAGCACCCCGGAGGGCGTGCCAGTCATGATGCGATCCGTATGATGATTTTAAACCTCTCTGCAACCCCTTCAGGGTTGATGTATCATGTGTTGATGTTGTCTCGGGGTGTCGCTTCACTCAACCCCGAGCTAATATCTTTGATCCCTCTGGGATCAGAACATCCATGATAGATTTAAATAGATGGATAAACGCTCTAAATCTCTCGTTCCTGTCTTTCCAAAGTCTCAATAAAAAGCGTCTCGACCTTGTTTCTCGCCCACGGAGTTTTTCTGAGAAATGTTAGAGTGGATTTGATCGATGGGTCAGTTGCGAAGCAACGAATCCTGATTCGATCCGCGAGTTCATCCCAGCCGTATTCCTCGACGAGACGCTCGACGATGATTTGCAGGGTATAACCGTGCAGAGGATCATTTGGATGAGAATTCATGGTTAAGGAAGTTCCCGGATTTTCAAATTACGAAAACGAATTGGGGAGCCTTCGGATTCTAGGCAGAGATATCCGGTGTTTGGTGAAGCGTTATTTCCGCCTGAGACTTCAACCCCATTTACCCAAAGGCGAATTTCACCATTGATCGCGCGGATATAGTAATGATTCCATTCACCAGAGGGCTTGGTGGTTTCTGCGGTTGGAAAACTTCTCGTGCCATCGGGTGATATCGGGGGGAAAGGTTTGAGTTTGGCTTTGCCGACTGGAAAGACATCGCCGTGGCAGGTGAACCAATCGCTTTTCTTTCCGGAACTTTTCTCGTAGCTGGATTTATATTCGAGATCGAGGACTTGTACTTCGATGCCTTCTTTTGGAAGACCCGGAGCTTTAAGCTCATCCAATGATGCTTTGCTGGTCCATACGAAAATCCCCGAGTTACCCGCAGGTTTTTCATGCATCCACTCAACGCGGAGTTCGAAATTTGTGAATGATTTCTCCGTGCGGATCACGCTGACAGGTTGGCCCGTGCATGCGATCTCGGCTTTTACGTCGTCGAAAACCCATGTGTCTGGATTGCTGTTTACCGTGACGAAATCCGCTTTCTGCAATGCGCGCCAACCGACCTCATTACCAGTGATTTTCGGGGAAAGTTCTTCGGCGAGAAGATGAGGGCATCCTTGGATGAGGATAGCGGTGAGGAGGAGATTTTTGATAAACATAGGGGAGACTCTAGATAATCATTCCGTGAGGGCGAGGAAATCTTCGATTTCACGCGAGGGATCATTAGAACGCATCAGGGTTTCTCCAATCAGCAAGGCGTTAGCACCGGCTCGCAAGGCGCGCAGGGCGTCGTCGTGGGTTTTGATGCCGCTTTCGGAAACGAGGATCACATCGTCTGGAACTTCTTCGGCGAGGCGTTCGGTGGTCGCCATATCGATCTCAAAGGTTTTCAGATTGCGGTTGTTGATTCCGATCAAATCCGCACCCAGTTCAAGAGCGCGTTCCATTTCGTGAAGATCGTGAACCTCGACCAAGACATCGAGTTGGAAGGATTTCGCCTCATCGTAAAGGCGTCTGAGTTGCGAATCATCAAGCGCGGCGACGATGAGCAGGATCGCATCAGCGCCAGCGATCACGGCTTCGTGGATCTGCGTTTCGTGGATGGTAAAATCTTTCCGCAACAAGGGGATGGGGGAAAACTCGGAGATTTTTGAGAGATAACCCAATGACCCTTGGAAATATTTTTCATCGGTCAGGATCGAAAGGCAGGAAGCCCCGCCATCGATATACAGCCCGGCTTGGCGGATGGGGTCGAAATTCGGATCGATCAAGCCAACCGAAGGGGATGCTTTTTTTACCTCGGCGATCAAGGCGAGGTGGTTAGGACCGCGATCTAGAGCGGCGCGAAAGCCACGAAATTCGTTGCGTTGTAGGGCGGCTGCACGCAGGTGACCGGCGCGAGGCAGCAGGGCTTCGACTTCTTGATGCTTGGTGGCGATGATTTGGGCGAGTTTGTCTGACATAAAACGGGCTGGGTATGGGTAAAGCCATGTCAGCCATGTGCGAAGGAAATTTTTTGATAATTTCTCTAAAATTCTCTTGATCGTAAACGTCGGTAGGGTAACAACTCCGCACACGCGTTAAGCAACGCGGGCGTAGCTCAGTGGTAGAGCGCCACCTTGCCAAGGTGGATGTCGTGAGTTCGAATCTCATCGCCCGCTCCATTCTTCGCCCCGTAGAACGGGGCTTCGAATGCCCTTCGTAGCTTTAGCGAAGTAGGGTGATTTCCGCGGGTTTTTTATTTGCCTGACAGGCCGTGCCCGATGAGTCTTCCCGCATATGTTTTTATGGTCAAAGCTTGCAGGGGAACGTTGGATCGATGCTTGGGAAGAGCGTTTCTCGGGAAATCCGAATTTCGTCTTAGAGTATATCAAAGGCGGAAAATCCGTGCGTTTGCAGGTGTATTGCCAGAATCAAAAGGAAGCTGAAGGGATTAAAAAGCTATTCGGTGGATCGGTTCGCAGCGTGAAAGAGGCTGAGTGGAATAAGACTCCCGAGCTGCCAAAACCCCTTAAAATCCGCGATGTCTTCCTCGTCTCCGCGGAGTCCGATCCTAAAAAGATCAAAGAATTGAGCCTCAAACATCCCACGCGTGAGGTGATTGTCATCCCGCCGGAAATGGCATTCGGCACTGGCGACCACGCCACTACCTCCACTTGCCTCCGGTTTCTGGTCGATATCGCACGTGAGCGGAAAGACCAATCATGGAGCGTCGCAGATCTAGGAACCGGCACCGGTTTGCTGGCGATTGCGGCCAGAAAACTCGGCGCGACCGAGGTTTGGGGCTGCGATTTCGATCCATTTGCCGTCAATGTCGCGAAGCGTAACGCTGCACGCAATGGAACCCCAGAAATCGTCATGAAAGATCAGGACGTTTTAAAATGGAAACCCCGTAAAAGCGGTTACAACGTTGTTGCCGCGAATCTTTTCTCCACAGTTCTGATCGAAGCCTGGCCAGTGATCGCGAAATCCCTCGCTAAAGGCGGCGACCTCGTTGTCTCTGGAATCCTCGCAACTCAAGCCTGGGACGTGTTCGAAGCCGCCGCCAAAAGCGGTTTGGGATTCTCCAAAATCATCAAAAAAGGCAAATGGGTCACCGCAAGAGGCGGATGGTTCGATGATCTCGCAGCCAAGTAGCGGCGTCTCCATTTGAAAAAGAAAGGAACCGCGATTTTTAATCGCGACCTCGTGAGCGAACTACCTTGGACATTGTCGCCGTTGCAGACGCGATTTGAAAATCGCGGTTCCTTTCCACCATTTTGTTACTTGGACAAATCCTTCCAATTTTACAACCTCCACCTGTGAGCCAAACACCATCAGATTGGGACAGCAGCAAAAGCATCGCGAAGAGCATGTTGCGCGATCGCATTTACCGCCGGAAAATTCTATCCATTTGGTTGTTGTTCGTGCTCGCATGGATTGGCATCGGCCAATGGGGGATCAATGACTGGCTGGCCGGAAGCACGACTCGATTCTTGGTCTGGTGGGGTGCATCTGCGATTCATGCCATCGTTCTGATTTTCCTCGCGCTGTATGATGCACTTTCGGTGATTAGGGAAGAGAGAGAAAAGAGATAGGCTTAGTAATAGCGCTAATATGCATCATTGAGCTGCATTTAAGCATTATGGATTTCGAGTAAGTGAATCTTCATCAACTTATTCAGATTCTCTGCTGTTTGTTTAGATAAACAGAGCAGAGCAGCTTCGACCCCACCAATCTCATAAAGCTGTAGATCATCGAATTTCTCTTTAAAAAACCGTTGGGCGTGATCTTGCCATTCGTAATACTTGTTAAAGTCAGGATCTGGCCCAAAATTCCACACAACCTCTTCACCATTTGCTGTGAAACGTATCTCTTTGAGGCCTTCCGCTTCTATATCATCTTCGGGGTATTCCTCAGAAACGATATTTCGATTTTCAAAGATCGATCCCCGCAGATTCTGGCGAATGATTCCATATGCTCATTCTCAGGAAGATAATATGAATTAAGTTCAAATGCTTGGGGAGATAAGATTACCTCATCACTATTCTTCTTGGCGAGGTTCCAAGAAATTTGAGTGTATGGATTTTTTAGGTAATACTCTTCAGAATCAAATTCCAAGAAATCATCAGCTGTAACTCCGGGAGATAGAACTAGGCCAGCTTGAACTAACTTATTTAGCTGATCTTCCAATGATCCTTCGGTAACTGGTTTCTTTTTCTTTAGTTTGGCTTTTTCTTTTTTGATGCGATCTCTCTCTTTCTTGATGTAGACATTAGGATCAGGGAGATCATATGGAGGCATTGCCTGCATCTTAAACTCACCGACACCGGAGCTATCTTTCTCGAGAACGACGGGTAGTTTGTAATCACCATCAATAGGCATTTTACCCTTCATCCAATCTTCGGGTGACCCGAGGACAGAAAATAATTTTGCGTTGCCATCAAATTTAACCGTTAGATCGAAAGGAGCGAGAGATAAAATAAATTTATCCTCAACAGGAAGCACTACTAGATTCAATCCATCTTTTGTGTGAGCAAGTAATGCATATGCGGGAATTGCGCCACTGACTGTTGCTAGATGCGATGTCCTAGCTAGCCACTCCACATATTTTATTAAATACTTCTCGTTTGCTTGCGAATATTCAGGAATATATGACTTTTGCTGATTGTTTGACCAACCAATGCCGTCGTGATAATAATCTGTATCATCAACTGAAAAACCTATCGTTGTATTGTTATTTAAATTGACATAATATGAAATTACAGCGTCACCATATCGAATATTAAAAAATTCATTTGAAACCTTAAGTATGTCTTTTGCATTCGTCGAAAATGGCAATAATATATCAACTAGACTAGAGCATTCATTGTAGTCAAACGATGCGGATTCAAATTGTCTTAAAACTTTGAATGTATGGATGGAGTTAAATTTTAAAATGCAATATTGTGAAAGGAAATATTTACTAACTATGTCCGACTCTAGATTAAGCATATTTATGAAACGCTCGACTCTCTGGCGTGTTGCTTGAGCGAAATCCGAGGAATCATACATCTTCAAGTCTGGATCATAACCCATGCAAGTCGCTCCGTATGGAAGAATCGTCAAAGCTCTTTCCTGGATTAATTCCGGATTAGATGAAAAAGCGCTGAATTTAACAGATATAGGAGATCCTTCGAATCTCAAATGCATTTCTAAATGTAATGAAGCGTTAGATAGATTACCTATATTATCATCGGTGGTTGTGAGCAAATGAAGTAACTTACTATTAGTTAATTCAATATTGCTTTTAACATCTGATCTTCTTTCGAATGTAAATTTTGGCGAAATCTTAAGATTTCGAGATCCTCCAATTGTCATGTTTAGGAACTCTGGAAATACAAAATCGCTAGAATTTCTTATAATCAACCGGTTGTTTGAAATAGCATAATCGGATTGTGCTACATAAGGAACAGAAGTGAATTTCGTTACAGCCGAGGTAAGTTCTTCCGCGGTAAACAAATCACGATAAAACCATGCATTATCGAATAAACTAAACATAAATCTATAAAATCAAATTTAACCCGTTCCAAGCATTGATAAAATCACCGAGAAAACATCCTCAGCAGAATGTATTGATTGAGCAGATCCAATCAATACAGGCTTCTCAGAATCCGGAACGTCATCTCTTCCGTGCGAGCCTTTGACGAGCTTCGCATCTAGCGGGATCACGTCTAACAAACCGCGGATACCCAGTTTCTTCTTCAGCAAGAACTTCGCGATTTTCAATTTCGGGCAACAGATTGCTGGATCGATGAAAAGTTCGCAGGGATCGTAGCCGGGTTTGCGGTGGATATCGATGGTGCGGGCAAAGTCAGGAGCTAGGGCATCGTCTTTCCAGAAATAGTAGGTGAACCAGGCGTTGGGTTTTGCGATGGCGATGAGGTCGCCTGCGCGGTCGTGGTTGCGGTCGCGGATTTCATCGATACCTGAGGTTTTTTCTAACAATTCACGAACTTCGTTTTTGATCGATGGATCGTTGATGTAGATGTGAGCGACCTGGTGGTCTGCCACTGCGAACGCTTTGCAGCCGCCGTAGTCGAGAGTTTCGCGGCCGAGTTCGTTTTTGATCGAGAGCCAACCTTTCTCGCGAAACAGGCGATTGAGGTGGATGGGTTGGTCGACCGGTGAGATGCCGTATTCGGAAAGGATTAGGACGCGGATGTTGCGGGATTCGTAGAAGGAAATGAGATCGGTGACGACGCGGTCGATCGCGCGGACTTCGTTAGGTATGTTTGGAGCGGACGGGCCGTCTTTTTGCAGGCAATAGTCGAGATGGGGAAGATAAACGAGGGATAGAGTGGGCTGATGTTTTTTCTCCACCCATTTCGCGGAAGCGGCGATCCATTCTGAAGAAGCGATCCCAGCCGCAGGGCCCCAGAAGGCGGGGAAGGGGAACGGGCCGAGATCGGCTTTTAGCGCGTCCCGCATTTCCATGGGCTGGGTATGGACGTCGAAATGCTTCGATCCATCGGCGGGGTAAAGCGGGCGAGGGGTGATGGTGAAATCCGCGCTGGAGTGCATGTTGTACCACCAAAACAATTTCGCGCAGGTGAAGTCTGGGTTAGTGGCTTTGAGTTCGCGGCGGAGAGTGTCCCAGATTTTCTCGCCGTGGACGATGTGGTTGGATTGTTTCCAAAAACGCACCTCGGCGCTTTCACGATCATACCAACCATTGGCGACGATGCCGTGTTGCTCTGGAGGAGTGCCAGTTAGAATCGACGATTGAGCGGTCGTGGTTAGAGCGGGAAAAGCTGGCTTGTAGGTTTGTAAGCCATGCTTTTCAGCGAACGCAGTCATCCCCGGCGCGTTTTCTCCGAGCAGGGATTTTGATAGGCCAACGATGTTTAATACGGCGAGTCGCATGTTCGATGAGACTTTATGCCTCAAATTTCAAAGTCCAAGCGTGAAGTATAGGTAGGGCTCCATCGTACACCCCGACATATCGGGGTGTACGATGGAGCCCCACCAACAGACAATATTTATGAGTGCTTGATGTTCCAGTGAAGATTGGAAATATGAAGACATGTTCAAGAAAGTGGTTGAGTCCCTGGAGAAAGCCAATGTTCGGGAGAAGCTGAAGAATGGCAAATTGTCTTGCCCAGTTTGCGGTGGGCCGGCGGGTGAGCTTCCGAAAAATTGGGGCGATGTCATGGTTTGTGCATCGTGTGGAGGTAGGGCTTCGCTAACCGAATGGGCGGCTGGTGCTGATTCAGATCGTAGAGCCGGCATCGCGGATCAACCGCCTGCCGGCACGAAAATCCGACGCGAAACCGTAGGCGAGAATCTTGTCATTTGGCACATTCCAGCGACTGGAAAATTCGGGTTTTTTATGGTTTTCTCAGTCCTTTGGTTGCTCATCACGGGAGGGGTGAGTGGTGGTTTTTTGGTTACTTTTTTAACCGGAGGGAAAATCGAAGGTGATATGCCGGAATGGGCCATGATCCCATTTTTTGGGTTATTTTGGGCAGTGGGCTTAGGTATGTTGTATGCCGCTTTCCGCCAGAAATACATGACACACAAGGTCACGATTGGAAGTGATCAGATCACGCTTCGCAAAGATATGTTCGGCAGGAGCAGTGAGAAATCACTCGCGAGATCCAGTATCGCTGCCATTTCTCAGAAAGAATTTTATCAACAAAACTACAAGCCAATTTACGGAATCGAGATCCGAGGTATGGATGGTAAAATGCGTTTCGGTTCGTCTCTATCAGATGAAGATAAGGCGTGGTTGGTTGCGGATTTTAATCAGGTGTTAGATGGTGGCAAGAAGCCTGTATCCCAACATGAAACGAATGCTCCAGCAGGAGGGTTGGCACCAATTAAAGTAGGGAATAACCGAAAATCGGTTTTCTCGGTTTCAATCCCTAAACCGGGTGCAGGTTCGCTCGTTGGTTCGTTACTATTTGCCCTCATTGGAATCGGTTTTGTCTGTATAGGGATTTTTGCAATCGATGGTGAACCGATGCCTGAAGATCAATCTGGCGGGATTATAACGTGGATCCATTTTTTGTTCGCAAATGGATTCCGCACGGTATGGACGCTGATTTCCTCAATCTTCGCATTGGCGGGTGTTTGGATGACTTTTTCAACGCTAATTGGAATGGGTAAAGACCGTCGCATCGAAGGTAGCGAATCCCAGATATCCCTCCGCACCTACCAAAATGGTTTGGTTACGAATGAGAAATCTTTTCCACGCGAACATGTGCATGACATCCGCGGAACGGAGTCCGGGAAATCGAACGGAACGACGATGAAACGTGTCGAGCTTATCATCGGCGATAAAACTGAAAAAATCGTCAGCTGGATGGACGGTGATCTGGCGGATAAGTTGATTCAGGAGGTGAGAGCGGCGTTGGGGAAGTGAGGGATACTGTCGGCTGCTTATTGGCTCTCTCACTCGCTACAGAGAGGGATTGGCTACACTCCGTTCCGCCCAAGCCTATTGCAGAATCCTCCTCCGGATTCTGAAGGTTATAAAAGTTCGCTAACACGAACACTGCTTTGGCTACGTTCCGCTGTGCTCCACTCCGCCCCTGCGGTTTGCGCTTCGCGGAAGGAATGATTTTTCGCCACGGGCGAAATCTGCAGTCAAACCCGATTGCCTGCGGCAAGGGGTTCTCGTCCCTCCTTTAAACGCCATCACCCCAGCCCCGAAAGAATCGGGGCTGGGGTGATGGCGGACAGAGAGGGATTCGAACCCTCGGTAACATTGCTGCTACACACGCTTTCCAAGCGTGCTCATTCGACCACTCTGACATCTGCCCTTGGAGGGCGGGAAACTAAGTAGGCTCGGATGGGTGGGCAAGCTCATTTT
>JANPMK010000009.1:0-37026 GCA_031422775.1 Akkermansiaceae bacterium
GTCGCGCTTTTTCACTCACTCCTCGATCCCCCGATGCGCGACTGGAGTCGCGCGGTCCACTTAAGAAATTCTCCCCCAATCTCCCACTCCCCTCATCACTCCCTCCAGTCTTGTGTCTTGCGTCTACAAGTCTTGTGTCTAAACCTCTTCTCTCTCCATGGAATATCCTCTCACCACAGCCACCCGCCTCACACTCCCCAACGGCCTCACCCTGATCCTGGATCCCGATCCCTCGGCGCCAGTCATTTCCGTGCAGGCATGGGTCGCCACCGGCAGCATTCATGAAGGCGAAAAACTCGGATCCGGGCTCTCACATTTTCTCGAGCACATGGTCTTCAAAGGCACCCGCGATTTCTCCGCCGATGAACTCGCCCAAACCGTCCAAGCGGGTGGGGGACATTGGAACGCCTACACCACGTTTGATCGCACGGTTTATTACATCGATGGACCCGCACACTCGCTCGATTCTTTTCTCAAATGCCTAACAGGACTCGTGTTTTTCCCAACCATTCCCGAAGCGGATTTTGAAAATGAAAAGGACGTCATCCGCCGCGAGATCGACATGGGCTTGGACGATCCGGATAACGCTTCCACCCGTTTGCTCTTATCTACTGCGTTCACCGTAGATGCGCGACGTTACCCCGTCATCGGTCATCGCCATTTGTTCGATGAGATTTCATACGCTGATCTCGTTTCCTATCACAAAAACCGCTACACCCCGGATCGCATCCACATGGTGATCTCCGGCGATTTTGATCCCGCGCAAGCCACAGCCCTTATCACTTTTCTAACAGAAGACTGTCGCATCGTCTCCGGCCCAGAGCCGCACATCCAGTGCGATCCCCAACAACTCGGCCCGCGTGAGGATTTTGAAAATTTCGACGTCCCGACCAGTCGCTTGTGTTTGTCGTGGAAAACTCCAGCACTCGGCCATCCCGACGTCCCAGCCTACGATATCCTCGCGGCGATCCTCGGCCGCGGCCGCTCGTCCCGCCTTCACCGCACGCTCCGTGATCAACGCGAACTCGCACTCGAAATCTCCGCATGGACATGGACCGGTCCCAACGAAGAAGGCCTGTTCGCCATTTCCGCAGAAGCTCATCCGGAAAAACGCGATGAACTCAAAACCGCTATCCTTGACGAACTCTTCTACCTGCCATCCACCGCACTCGATGACGAAATCGCCAAAGCGAAACGCCAAACCGCCACCTCACAGTTCCGCACCCTTACTTCCGCATCCGGTCGCGCATCAGATCTCGCCTCGAACTGGCACGAAGCCCGCGATCTCAATTTCACCCGCACCCACCTCGCTGAAATCAACGCAGTCACCGCAGCCGATATCCGCCGCGTCTGCCAGAGTCTAACAGAAAATCTACTCACCTACACCTCGCTCGATCCATTGGGAGTCGCGCCAAAAGCCGCCAAGAAGAAATCCGCTCTCAGCCAAGCCGAGATCACCACCCACACCTTGGCCAACGGCCTACGAATCGCCTTGTTGCCGGATCACCGCGTGCCGTTGATCCATTTCCAAGCAGTCATCGGCGCCGGTCTTACCTCGGAAAACTCTTCTAACAACGGCCTGAATCAGCTTCTCGCCTCCACCCTCACCAAAGGCACCATCTCGCGCTCTGCGGATGACATTGCCCTCGGCTTGGAATCCCTCGGCGCATCCATCTCCGCTTCTGCCGGCAACAACGCCCTGCTCCTCCAAGCCGCCGGACTAGCCATCGATGAAATCACCATCCTCGAAATCTTTTCCGACGTCCTGCTCAATCCATCTTTTCCCACCGCTGCGATCGCCCGTGAAAAAGCCTCGCAAATCGCCGCGCTCGAAGAAGCTCTCTCCGATCCGCTTCATACCTGCTTCGCTCAACTCCGTCGCACCCACTTTTCCGGAAACGGCTACGGCCTCGACTCGCTCGGCAGTCTCGATTCCCTAACAAAAATCGATCGCCTCGCTCTTGTCGCGCATCACGCCCTCCATTTCAATGCCTCCAACCTCACTCTTGCCATCGCCGGTGATTTTGATCTCGAGCGCATGATCGAGCTCATTGAAAACCAACTCGCCAAACTCCCGACCGGACAAGCATGGAAAGCCCCGGCTTCTAACATTTCTTTGGGGCAATCCGCCGAAGCCACCTTGCCGAAAAAGCAAGCCGTCCTCGCTATCGCCTATCCCGGCAGCGACATCAGCGGTCCGCATCGCCACGCCCTCGCATTTCTCCAGGAATACGCCTCGGATATGGCGGGTCCCTTGTTCGGACGCATCCGCGAAGAACTCGGCCTCGCCTACCGCGTCGGGGCCAGTCAATTCCTCGGCTACGACACCGGCCTGTTCTTCTTCTACCTCGCCACCTCTCCCGAACAAATCGATCTCGCCCGCAACGAGCTCTTGCTCGAAATCGAAAAAATCGCCCAACACGGCATCCCCGATGAAGCGTTCGAACGCGTCCGCTCCACCGCCCTTTCCGGCCTCGCCATCCAACAACAATCGCCCTCCTCCAACGCCCGCCACGCGGCTCTGGATCTCCTCTTCGGCAACCCCGCAAACACTCATCGGCTGCTGCCGGATATTTATGCCAGCCTAACTCCGGAGCAGGTTCGAGAAACGGCAAAGACACTCTTTGCCGTCAAACCGACGATCTCCCTTGTGCTAGGCACACTGTAGCTGCGGCCCCATCCAAAAGGTAGGGTCCCCGACAGAGTCGGGGCTCGACCGTGGATGATTTGAATGCGGGAGTTAGGGAGAAGTTTTAGGAAGGTCTCACGTCCGTTGGGTGAATCGGGCGGTGATATTTTTGAATTGGGTCGACTGCGGCGAGGCGACCCTACCTTTTGGATGGAGCAGCGTAACTTCGTAACTAGTAACCTTAATAAATTTCTTCCTTTGCGTTCCCTCTGCGATCTTTGCGGCTCTGCGTTGAAAAATGAAACCTCAACTGCGATATAAATCTCACCCCTTCCTACACCGTATCCGATGCATGGATTTCCCTTCGGCTTCCCATTGGATTTGGAAATCGGTTTTTGGGTAGAAGAAAGAATCGTCATTCCAGGGAAGGATTTCGAACAAGCCGCTGGCGTGGATTTGTTCACAGGCGTATTCGAAATATTCCTCGTGATCGGTCATGAAGAGAAACTCGCCGCCGGGGATTAAGGCGGTTTTCACAGCTCCTAAAAACGGCACCTGCACGAGGCGGCGGCGGTGATGTTTCACTTTCGGCCACGGATCGGGACAGAGCAAATGGATGCGTGAAACGGCTGCCTCTGGCAACAACCACTCGACGACGTATTTGGAATCCAGACGCAGGATTTTCGCGTTGTCCAAGCCTCCCCGGGTGATTTTCTTTGCTACTTTTTTGCACCGACCCAATAGCCTCTCCACTCCGATGAAATCCCGTTCCGGATGATGCTTGGCGAGGTTGATCAAAAACGATCCATCCCCGCAGCCCAAATCCATCTCCAATAGTCTCTCGGCGCGCACGATTTCATCGCGTTCCAGTCGCTTAAAATAATGCGGCGGAACGAACTCCTTGTCGGAAATCGGCGTGCGGGTGAGGGTGTGCATGGGCCGAAGAGTAAGAGCTGAGAGCGGAGAGCAAAGAGCAAAGAGTATTAACTCTACGCTCTCAGCTCCTAGCTCTACGCTTTGAAGCACTCCGCCGCATGATCATCTACCATGCCGGTGGCTTGCATGAAGGCGTAGGCGATGGTGGAGCCGACGAAGTTGAAACCGGCTTTTTTGAGGGCTTTACTCAGGGCATCGGACTCCGGGGTTTTTGAGGGGTAATCGGCCATCGATTTGGGACGATTTTTATTTTTGTTAGGAGCGAAGCTCCACAACCAGTCGACGGGATTTTCCAGCGCGAGCCATGCGTGAGCGTTATCGCGCACGGAGAAAATTTTTCCGCGATGGCGAATGATCCCGGGATCGGCGACGAGTTTTTCTAATTGTTTGTCGGTCATCTTCGCTACTTTTTCTGGAACGAAGTTGTGAAACACCTGGCGGTATCGCTCGCGCTTTTGCAAGACCGTCCACCACGACAAGCCCGCCTGTGCGCCTTCGAGGCAGATCATTTCAAACAGGTAACGCGGATCACGCGAAGGGACACCCCATTCCTCGTCGTGATATTTGACGTAAAGAGGTTTGTCGGGCGGAAGCCATGGGCAGCGGGTCATCCTTTAACTTTCAAATTTCAAATCTCAAATTTCAATGAAGAAGATGGCTTTTGGTTTGACATCTTGATGATTCTAGCTGATGATTTGATGCATGAGAACGACCTTGAGCATTGAAGATGGCCTGTTGGAGGAAGCGAAGAAGAGGGCTAGGAAACAAAAGATCACAGTTGGCGAGGTTGTGAACGAAGCTTTGCGGGTGGGGTTACTTGGAATGGGTAAACGATCCTCAGCAATAATAAGCGCACCTCTGAAAACTTTTCGGGGCGATGGAGTTCGTCCTGGTATTGATCTTCGTCATTCATCCGAACTTCTTGAAGAGATGGAGCGGGCATGAAGCTGATCGATGTAAATATTCTCGTTGCCGCTCATCGCGAAGATGCTGATTTCCATGAGGTAATTCGTCCGTGGTTGGAATCTCAATTGGCTGGAGCGTCGGGATTAGCAGTATCCGATTTGGTGCTTTCGGGATTTCTTCGTGTGGTCACTCATCCCAAAGTATTTAAAACCCCGACTCCACTCAATCAGGCGCTTGAGTTTGTTTCTGATCTGCGCGCACGTGCATCCGTTTCCATTGTGCAACCTGGATCGGGGCATTGGGATATTTTTGTCGGGCTATGCCAAGACGCAGATGCACGCGGAAATCTTATTCCGGATGCTTATCATGCCGCGTTAGCCATCGAGTATGGAATCGAGTGGGTAACATTAGATAAGGGCTTTGCTCGCTATCCTGGTTTGCGTTGGTCATGTCCGTGTTGAAGAGAAGATGGCTTTATTCAATATCTACGATCTAGAGCACGAGTGAGAGCTACGGTGCTCTTGTCCAGAAATCCATCGATCACGAGCTGGCCTTGCTCATCAATCGTCAGCGTTAACCCACCGGTTTGTTGGCGGTCGATGATTTGGATGGATGTGTCGCGTAAACGTTCGATTTGTTCGAGGCGGGGTCCGTCCATTTTGCTGCCGGCTAGACTTGGGATTATAATGGCTTGGGGTGCGACGGCATCGATGAAAGCTTTGGTTAGACTGAAATCGCTTTGATGCAGGCCGGCGACGATGATGTCGGCTTTGAGGTCGATTCCACTTTCTAGCAATGCTTGTTCGCTCAAACGCCCGGCATCGCTGAGCCAGAGTAGTTTCCAACCTTTCCAATGGATCATGAAAATGAGGCATCGATCATCGGCGACCGCGCCGAGGGTTTGATCATGCGGCGAGAGTAATACCTCTGCGTACGCACCGTTTCCGAGCTCTATGATCGATCCACGATGAGGGTTGATGAGGCGGATATTTGGGTCGGTGTTTTTCCAATCCTGGACGGCAGATTTTTTAGTGAGAGGCATGCCGAGCACGACTTGGTGGATGGGGAACATTTCCCGTAAGAGCGGTGGCGGCGCGACGTGTGAGGCATCAGCGTGTGTGAAAATGACGGAGTCAGGGCGCATCCCGAGCCGGTTGAGGGACATCCCGATGGTGCTTTGTAGGCTGAATTTTCCACCGCTATCGATCATGACGGCGTTGCCATCAGTGGAGGCAAAACACGCGGCCTCGGCACCGTAATCGAGATCGTAGATGATAAGTGTGTCCTGGCTGGGGGAATTCGTGGACGCCCATGCGCCGGGAATTTTTGCAAATGCACCAGCGGTCCACGCGCAGGCATAGGCGACGATGGCATTGTTGCGATTGAGAAACTCAGATCCGCCCGGCCAGACGGGATGCACTAGCGCAGAGATCATCGCAATGGCGAGCAGGATAAACACCTGAAATACTAGAAATACCGTAGCTAAGACAGAAACTGGCGTAATGACTCCGAAGTGAAACATGGCCAAAGGAGCGGAGCCAACTGAAGCCGCGAGAGATACGGCAAGGCTGTTGGCAAGGTATTCGCGAAATTTCAGATATTTCGTTTGTAGCCATGACATCTCGCTATTTGGAAGCAGCTCCTCTTTTTCTGCGAGCCAATCAAAGCAGCGGCGCGCAAGGGCAGTTCCGAGACCGATAGCCGCGACGACTCCGTAGTACAACTGCACGCCGGGAAAGCGAATGATTCCGGGATTCCAGAGCATCGCAAACAACAATACCGCGCCGAGTGAGTTGAGAAGGTCGGGACGGCGGCGCAGCATGAAAGCCCCGAGAAAAACGGCGCTCATCCATCCTGCGCGCAAGGCGGCAGGGGCGTTTCCTGTCAGCCAGACATACCCGAACATCGAGAAAATGATTACAGGAATTGCCCATCGGCGCGGACATCTTAATAGGCTCAGCAGGCCCCAAAGCATCCCGCCAACCATCGTCACATGCAGGCCGCTGACCGAAAAGGCATGCAGTGTTCCGCTTTCAAAAAATGCACGGATCAGCCCCAGTGAATCTGGAGATTTTTCACCGATCACCACCGCGCGAATCACTTTTGTGGCGGTGCTTTCCGGATCAAGTCCTGCGACGATACTTTGATGAAAGGATTTTTTGAACGCGGCTTTTTTTTCTGAAATTGGGCCGATCCAGCGTTTTTCACGCATTTCACTCGAGCGAAAGCTGCCGATGATTCCCTCTGCTCGCATCATCGCCATCCGATCTGGCACGCCGGGGTTGCGCTCGGGTTCCATCGCTTTGAAAACGCCGTGTGAGATGAGCTCGGTGCCAGTGGGTGGCGGATCGCCTGCGCCCAGCCACTGCACCTTGACGGAATGTGTGCCGGGTCGGCGGATTTCTGCTGTCGCGTGCCAGCGGCCTTTATCGCCCTTCGCATCTTCTAAGAGACGAGCTTCGACGCGTTGAGGATCTTGCTTCACAAGCCATGCTTCACCTTCGCGTTGGAGAGCATTACGGTAATGAACGTGGGTCAGGATCACTGCCGCCAAAACAAATGTCACTGCGGCCATGCGCCAATGGATCAGCCATCCGATGAGTAAGGAAAAGCAAACAGCAGCAAGCCAACTGAGGCCTGTGTGAACAGCCTCCAGCCCAATGACCGCAACCATCCCTGCGGCAATGATGAACAATGGCCGCTTAGCCCATAAGCGGAAAAATTTTCCGGCGTGGTGCAATCAGGGGGGGAGGGGGGATTGGAGGGGAAGAGTGAGGAGTGAATTTTGAAGAGTGAAAAATCTTAGGACAACGAATAACAAATAACTTCTTCAAACACCGTAATGATGGAGTTTGGTGCGGGCGTTGGCGGAGTGGCGGGTTTCGGGGAATAGTTCGATGATTTGTGAAAGGACGGTCCCGGCGGTGGCATGGTCGTGGAAATCTTCTTCGTGAATTTCAGCGAGGCGGAACATCAAGAACGCGACATCATCGATTTCCCATTCCTGGCTTTCGATGGCTTGTCGCAAAGTTGCGATGGCGGCTGGTGGGTTTTCCAAATGTTGGCGTTGGATCTTTGCAATCTCAGTCCATGGCATGCGGTTGCTGGGATCATTTTTTGCAACAAGCTTGAACGCCTCGATCGCGCCATCCCACTCGCCCTGCGCCATCAAGACTCGTGCTTGATGAAATGGGTCCACTTCGACTTGCTCGTTGTTTTCGTAAACCGCAGAGGAGACCTTATTCGCAAGTATCGGCAAGATCTGCGTAGCGAACACGATGCCGACTAGACCCGCGCTCAAAAACGTTAGTAAAATCCCTGTGAAAATCCGCTCACCCTCCATCCCGTTGAGTTTTTCCCTGAGCTCGCTAGCCTCTTCTTCGGTTTCAGGATCGTAGCTTAAATCCTCAATTTTTACTCTCAGCTTTTCTGATTTATCGCCGGCGCGATCAAACATATACCAGCTCCCCGCGACGAGGAGAGTCAGCACAGCGATGCAAATGTATTTCAACATAGGTTAGATTTGAAAGGATTCAGTGGAGCGTTAAGAAGGCAAAATGTTAGTCTTTTAAATGATCGGTGCAATATTCTTTTCCATCTATGGTCATGCGGAATTCGAGCTCGGGATCGCTAAGTTCGGTGCGATCACATTGAGCACAGCGGTGAAATGCATTTTCATCCATGTAAGAATCTTTTTTGAAACGCTTACGGCGTTGTGCGGATCCGACGACGCGTGCTTGCCCACGTAGCGCAGGGATCCCAGCCCAGAGGAAGTAATTGGCAAAGCACAGAGCGACGTATCCCAGATAAGGTGGATAACCAATCATTTCGAAGATGACAAGCACGCCGAAAAGGATCGCAAGCCAGCGCGCCTCAACCGGTATGATGAAGAAAATGCGAAGCTCAAATTTTGGGAATAATGTGGCGAAGGCTGAGAACGCAGACATGTAAATGAAGAATCCACTACCATACATTGGAGTCACGTAGAGAAAATTTGCAATGATGAGTCCCATGTAGCCAACGTAATAAAATACGCTTGTGCGAAACACGTCCCACGACGCCTCCAACATATCGCTCATTGTGAATGCGAGGGACGCCATGCAAAATAAAAACATGGCGCCTATGGGAGAAAATCCACCCATGCCGCTGCTTGCGAATAAAAACGTCACCAACCGCCAAACCTCGCCGGCGAAAATTTTATTACGATCAAAATCCAAAGCCTGACCGATGGTTGGGCTGACGATTTGCAGCAAATACACCATCACGTGAAATATTGCGTAAAACCGCAGGAATCCCGGAAAGGAGATCCAGCCAAATTTTCTTTCCCATTTATCCAGAAATTGCATCGCGGGGACATTTCACCAGCTTCGCCTGATTGACAAGCACGTCTCGCAGCGACATTTTCCCTGCGTGTCAGAAAACGTCCTGCATTCCCCATTAGAAGCCGCTCATCTTGCGCTCGGCGCAAAACTCATCCCCTTCGGAGGTTGGGCGATGCCGGTGCAATACACTTCCATTCTCAATGAGCACGCCGCCGTCCGCGAACGCGTCGGGGCATTTGATATTTCTCATATGGGCCAAGTTTTTGTAACGGGAGCAAATCACATCGCGTGGTTGGATCGCTTGCTGACGAATCGTTTCTCCAAACTCCAGCCCGGCGAAGGTCAATACACGATCATGCTCAATGAAAAGGGCGGCGTGATCGATGACCTCATCGCTTATCGGATTTCCGCCGATGAAGCCTTGTTGGTCATCAATGCGTCGATGATTCCCGAAGATGTCGCGTGGATGGAAAAACATCTCGAAAGCGGCGTGATCCTGCGTAACGAATCCGATGCATGGGCGGGTCTCGCCATCCAAGGTCCGGACGCAGCGGAGACATTTGCAAAACTTTTCCCCAACGAAAACCTACCACCGCGCAACGGGATTTCAAAAACCGCAGGCGGTGAAATCATTTGCCGCACCGGCTACACCGGCGAGGACGGTTTTGAGTTTTTCTGCCCAGCCACACAAGGCATCGAGTTTTTTAACGCCTTCATCAACGCCGGCGCTGCACCATGCGGACTCGGCGCTCGCGATACCCTGCGTTTGGAAATGTGTTACCCGCTCAACGGCAACGATCTCTCGCCAGAACGTTCGCCCATCGAAGCTGGACTCGGGTTTTTCTGCGATCTGGAGAAAACGGAATTCATCGGTCGCGATGTTCTTCTCAACCAAAAACAAAACGGCCCCGCATTCAAACTCACCGCCATCGAGGTGATCGAAAAAGGTCCGCCACCGCGCTCGCATTATCCCGTGCTCAATGAGTCCGGCGAAGTTCTCGGCGAGCTTTCCAGTGGTGTGCTTTCCCCGACTTTAGGCAAGGGAATCGCCATGGCTTACCTGCCTGCCGCTTACACAAAAATCGGCACGACTCTCAAGATCGATGTCAGGGGTCGGCAATTTGCTGCCGTTACCGTGAAAAAACCCTTTCTAAAATCCACCCAATCATCCAAAAAAGCATCCGCATGAGCGCTTCCGAAATTCCAGCCAACCTTCTTTTCCAAACTTCCCACGAATGGGCACGTATCGATGGCGACATCGCCACCGTTGGAATTTCCGATCACGCCCAAGCCGAGTTGACCGATGTGGTCTTCGTCGAACTTCCACCCATCGGTAAAACTGTCGATGCCGGAGATCCAACCGCGGTCGTTGAATCCGTGAAAGCTGCTTCCGATATTTACTCACCGCTTTCTGGTGAAGTCGTTGAAGTGAATCCCGCTGTCGAAGGCGATCCATCTTTGGTCAACACCGCGCCTTATGGTGATGGTTGGATTTTCAAAATCAAAATCAGCAAGCCTGATCAAATCGCCAGCCTCCTTTCCCCAAGTGCCTACGGCGCGTTGATTGGGTAATCGTAGAAGTTCTTGGTTCTTGGTTTGACTCCGCTTCACTCCGTCCAAGCGGTCAGGACTTCGTCTTAAGGTGAATGCTCGCTAGCGCTCACTGGGCTTTGATCTCGCCCTCCGGCGATCCCCTGCGGGCGCTCGTTTCACTCACGTCCATGTCGTTCCACTCCATTGTGGTTCTTTGCCCCGATGTGTCGGGGTTGGTTCGAACATGCGGAAGCGCGAAGCCCAACTGGGAACTAAGAACCAAGAACTACTAACTCTCTTCCTTTTCTAAAAACTAACACCAAGGAAATCTTAAATATCCAGCGCTAACTACTAAATATGCCGTAGTTTTTGAATTGACGCTACCACATCGTGATTTAGTCTCGCCTTCGTTGCTTCACGAATTTCCTCATGCGTTGCGTCCAATGCGGTTCCTTAAAAGACAAAGTTCTCGATTCTCGCTCGTCGAAAGATGGGACGACGATTCGGCGTCGGCGCGAATGTCTGAAGTGCAGTTATCGCTATACGACCTACGAGCAGATCGAGCGTACGGAGTTGCGTGTAGTGAAGCGCGATGGTGCGCGCGAGTCATTGAATCGGGAGAAGATCATGAGCGGTTTGATCAAGGCCTGCGAGAAGCGGCCGGTCTCGATGGAGCGACTCGACCGCGCAGTGGAAGAAATTCTAACAGATCTTCACAAGGATCACCTCAGCGAGGTTCCTTCCGCATCGATCGGTGCGAAGGTGATGGACAAACTTCACGAGATCGATCCCGTGGCGTATGTGCGTTACGTTTCGGTTTACCGTCAGTTCGAAAACGTGAACGAATTCATCGCGGAGATTCAATCGCTCTCCCGCCGTGCTGTGCGGGATACGTTCCAACGCCGCTTGTTCAAGGAATGACACGTTATTCAACCCATTTAGTAATCAACCTTATCTTATAAAACTTTTGTGATCGCTTTCATCAACCAACGCCCCGCGATTCAGATCGGTCCTTACCAAGTGCTCGATTACGATACCGCGTGGTTGGAAGACGCGATCATGCGTGCCGCGAAAGCTGCGGATCATGAGAATTTCCCCATGGCACAGGAAATCCGCTACGGCGTGGAGTTGTATTTGGAGAGCAAATGCTCGCTGCGTCTGTTGCAGCTTGAGGATTTGTTCGAGCGCGTGCGCAAGATGCTGGTGAAAATCGGTTGCGCACCCATCGCTGATAAACTCCAACCGCTTGCGCCGCCTGTGACGGTTTGTCTAGTTCACACCGCCACCAACGCCGGTAATGGCTTCGAGCTAGCGTTTTTCGAAACTCTACGCGCTGAAATCGCTGAGCTCCGCGAGGCTGGTGCAGAGAAAGTTCATTTCACCGGCCTGCGTGAAAGCACTCAGATCCTCCGCGGACAATCGAAATGGAACAAACATTGCGATGCCCTGTTAGAAGAAATCCAAATTTTCCTAGCCGCCTGCGACCGCGAGGCGGAAGATTTTTCCCGCGCTCTGTCGTTGAGTGTGGAGGCATAGTTTTCAAACGGTAGGGTCAACACGCCGTGTTGACCGTAGATCCTTTACTCAGTGGATACAAAGAAGCATTCAAGTAGATCTCACTTCTTTAGAGAAATCACGCGTCTGCGTTTCTAATTTGGGTCGGCAACGGCGTGTCGACCCAACCGTTTCACCTCCACATAATACGCGCCGTGTTCTTTGCCGTCGGCGCGTGTGAGCCAGGTTTGTAACATCGCCGGCCCAGCTTCAAGTTTGACTCGGAACGTGGCTTTGGTAGTGGTTTTCTCGATGACTTGGCTGTTATCGAATTCGCCGATCGTGAGTCGGGCTTTGACGCAATCCATCTCTCTGTTCAGTTGCGACGGCCAGCGATAGAGAGTGATTTCATATTCACCCGCTTCTTTGACATCAACCGCCCATGGTCCGTTGATGAGGTCGCCGCGGAGGACGTGTTTCTGATTCCATGCGGATTGCTCAGTGCCGGGCATAAGCCAGTCATGACTCATCAGTGTCATCGGGTTTTCTTCACCACCGAGGACGAAACGTGAGGTTTGTTCCATGTCGGTTTTGAGCGATGCCCACCAAGTTTCGTAATCGCCGCGAAGTTTTTCAACGACCTTTCGATGATCGGCGGCGATGTCGGTTTTTTGGCCGGGATCGGCTTGGATATCGTAAAGTTTTTTCCCGTCGATCAAACGCCAGCGCTGAGTCATGACTGCGGAGTCGATCCATTTCGGAGGGACAAAGGCGCGTTGAACGTGAACGAAGAGCGAGCGATCCGGCCACATCTCTTCTACTACACCCTGTAGCGGTTGGGTTAGATGCAAGCCATCTAGAGCAGGGCCTTCTGGTTTTTTCAGTTTAAGCAAATCGACCAGCGTAGGTAAAACATCGAAGTGAGCCGTGAGCTCTGTCACATCGCGTCCACCTGTTAGTTTTCCTTTTGGCCAATGCCAGAAACAAGGCACGCGGTGTCCGCCATCCCATGCCGAGCCTTTCCAGCCACGCATCCCCGTATTGAAGTAAGGGTATTTCGCCTTTTGATCGATCCAGCCAGCACTCGTGCCGTTGTCGGTCATGAAGATAAGCAAGGTGTTTTCTGCGAGCCCGAGTTCGGTTAGTTTTTCGCGGAAACGTCCGAGGTTTTCATCGATGTTGGTGATCATTCCGTAATATTTGGCCATTTCATCAGGCATCCCCGCATCGCGGTAAGGCTTGGCGTAAGCATCCGGCACGTTGTGTGGCGAGTGCGGAGCGTTGGTGGCGAGATAAAGAAAGAACGGCTTATCGCGTTTTTCCTCAACGTAACGCGTCGCCTCGCGGAACCAAACATCGGTGCAGTAGTCTTCGTATTTTTTCCACTCACCGTTCGTTAGGTAGGTGTCGTCGAAGTAATCGTTTTCCCAGTAATCCGCGCCATTTCCAATGCCGCCGCCGAGGTGTTGGATGGTATGCTCGAAACCCTGATCCTGCGGACGAAAGGGGTAGTTATCCCCAAGGTGCCACTTGCCTATCATCCCAGTGGCGTAGCCGTTAGATTTGAAAATTTCAGCGAGGGTCAGCTCGCTAGATCTCATCAAAGAGCGACCGTTGATCGTGTGCCAAACTCCAGTGCGAGTGGAATAGCGACCCGTCATCAGGGCAGAGCGAGTGGGTGAGCAGGTGGGATCGGAGTGGAAATTGGTCAGCCGCACACTCTGGCTGTGCAGCTTGTCGAGGTTCGGGGTTTTGATCACTGGATTTCCGTGTGCTGCGATTTCGCCGTAACCTTGATCATCCGTGATGATGATGATGACATTTGGTTTAGTCGCGGTTTCGGCTGAAGCAGGGATGATTGAAAAGATCGCGAGAAACAGGCATGACACGAGCGATGGATAAGCCGTAGGTTTCATTTAATTGGAATTAAACAGCGCATGAACGCGAATGCACGCGAATTAAGATTCACTTCCCAAGCCGCTTATCCAGAAACTCCAGCAATTCACGACGTGTGGGAAATCCGTGTCTAGCGGAGCTTGTGAGCTGTGGTGGGTGAGTCCAGTGGGCTTCAAGGCTTGAGGAATGGAGCTTTCTCGTTGGAATACCGAGTGCTAGCGCGTCGGTGAGGATTTCATTCTCGTCATCGCAGCAAGCGCATAAAAACGCGTCCGCCCATTCGAGAATCGGGGTGGCTTGGCTCGATGGCGGGAGGTGGTATTTCGCCAGTGAAACACTGAGTAAATTTTCTAACAGCTTGAATTTTTCCGGATGGGCTTCGGAGATGAAAGGTCCATCGCTGGGTAAAAGCACGATGGTTGGGATGCGGAGTTCGATGCAGGTGCGCAGAAAGGTGAGATCCGAATCGGTTCCAGCGCCTGAAAGGACGATCATGTTTGCTCCGAGCAAATCCCTCGCTGCTTCCAGTTCAACGCGTATCGCCGTGGCGAATGCCGTGTGATCCATCACCTCCGCGACTGCGGCGAAGCCGAGTAATTTCACCGACATCTCAATCTTCCACGACGATTTTCGTTGGGTCCCAATCAATTTTCGGCAGCTTCATGTTCAGCCGCCTCATCGTATCGACCATGATTCGTGCGACGCATAGGTTGCGATACCATTTTCGATTCGCGGGGACGACATACCACGGCGCGAGTTCGGTAGAGGTTTTGGAAAGCAGATCCTCGTAGGTTTTCATGAAATCATCCCATAGCGCGCGGTCTTTCAGATCGTCTGGATGAAATTTCCAATGTTTGTCGGGATTTTCGAGGCGGGAAACGATGCGGCGTTTCTGCTCGTCCTTGGAAATGTGCAGGTAGATTTTTACAATTGTGGTGCCCTCCTCGGCGAGCATGCGCTCAAAATCGATGATGTGCTGGTAGCGCTGCTTCCAAACTTTTTCAGGAAACAATTTTTTCACCCGTACCGCGATGACGTCTTCATAATGGCTGCGGTTGAAAATGACCATTTCACCATTGCGCGGGATTTTTTTGTGCACCCGCCAGAGGAAATCACGGGCTAGTTCCTCTTCAGTGGGCTTTTTGAACGAACGGACGTGGATGCCTTGGGGGTCGATCCGTGAAAAAACATGTTTCACGCAGCCATCCTTACCACCGGTATCCATTGCTTGCAGGACGAACAAAATCCGATGCTTGTTCTGCGCGTAGAGCACTTTTTGAAGATCCTGAAGCTCGTCTTGAAGCTTGTCAAAAGCCTTGCTGCTATCTTCTTTTCCACCATTTTGGAAAAGTGTGCGTTCATCCGAATCGATCTTCGCGAGATCGACCTTTGCACCTGGTTTGACCAAGTATCGTTCCAAAGCTCCGCTAACTGGCATGCTGTTTTATCTCTCCCTGAAAACGATGTGACAAGCTTCGTCTCGATTTTTGATGGAAGAGGAACCGCGGATGAACACAGATGGACGCGGATTTAGGAAAAATCTAAATTCTAAATAAAGAGACGGAACAAAGACATATCATAGATATTTCAAGCGAACTTCGCAGGTAAATACATTCTTATCCGCGTCCATCTGTGTCCATCCGTGGTTCTCTTCAGATATCTGGTTTGCTTTCCAAATGGGTTTTAGTCCAACCTGTCACACTTTCAGCATTGTAAAACTGGCCAATCGTATCTGATATCAGAGATGGCGCTTGCACGGACAAAACGTTCCCTTCCTTCGGTAGATAAGACAACTTTGCTTACGGCGCTGCATATCGGTGCAAGTTCGGTATCCATGGTCATCGCGGAGCGCACGGATGACGGCACGCTTCTACCCATCGATTTCCTCGAACAACCTGCGCCACTCGCCCATGACGTATTCGGCGGAAATGTGGTCTCAAACGCGACCACGGAGCGCATTGTGTCCATCATCCGCGGTTATCAGAAGACTTTATCCGAGCTTGGGCTCGATCCACATAATTTCAGCCGCGCCGTCGCCACCAACGTCTTGCATGAGGCGACCAATCACGAGGCCGTGCTGAATCGCATCCGCATCGCGTGCGGACTTCCGGTTTCCATGATCGATGACGGGGAAATGACGCGTCTGATTTATCTTAAAACTCGTCGCCGCATTCAGCATCTTCCAGCAATGAGCCAGCGCACCGCGTTGGTCGTTCACGTCGGTCCTGGAAACACGCGGGCATTGCTTTTCCAAGAAGGATTAATCACGCGTTACACGAGTTATAGGATGGGCACCCACCGCACCCGTGAGGCAGTCGAAGCTTCTCACGCCGAAGGACCCTCATTACTACGAGTGATTCGCGAACATGCTTCCGGAAATCTCGCTCAGCTTCGTTATGATTACTCGGACATCTCTATCGATGGCGTCGTTCTCATCGGCTATGAAATCCAAGCGGTCGCCAGTTTTGTCACAAAAAAGAACGAAGCATGTTCGCTGAAAAAACTACGCGCCTTCACAAGCGAAACCGCTGCGCTCACCGACCTCGAAGCGGTGAAACGTTTCCAACTCGATTATCAAACCGCAGAAGCATTAATCCCCGCACTTGAGATCAATCTCGCCATCGCCGAGACCCTATCGCTCAAAGAAGTCCACATCCCCGTCAGCGAATACGAACAAGGTCTGCTTCACGATCTACTCGTTTCGAGCGACCTCACCGATACCTTCGCCGCCGAGGTCTACCGTTCCGCAAGGATTCTAGCTGACCGCTACCAATCCGATCCCGGTCATGGCGAACACGTCGGAAAACTTTGCGAACACTTCGTCGCAAATCTCCAAGATCTTCATCAGCTCAATGAGCACGATGTGCTGCTCCTGAAAGTCGCGGCCATCCTTCACGAAGTCGGCACCTACGTCAGCCCACGCGCTCATCACAAGCATTCGGAATACATCATCTTGAACTCGGAAATTTTCGGATTGGACCGGCTCGATGTCACGATCGTTGCCTTGGTCTCACGTTATCATCGCCACTCCGTCCCACGCCTCGATCATCCGGCATACGCCGCGCTCAGCGTCGAGGATCGCATCCGGGTTTGTAAACTGGCAGCTATCCTCCGCGTGGCGGATGCGCTCGAACGCACCCATGCCCAACGTATTTCCAAAATTGAAATCACCCGATCATCTAACAAGCTTCGCATCCGCTTGCCTGGCCTCGAAGACGCCGCCATCGAACGCCTCGCCATGGATTCAAAAGCCGATCTCTTCGAACAAGTCTTCGGCCTCACCGTCGTCATCGATGAAGATAACTAACCTCAATCCACAATTTTCTTCCTTAGAGTTTAAAGTTTAGAATTTAAAATTTTCCACCCATGCCCGAATATAATAACCGCGAACTATCTTGGCTCGAATTCAACCAACGCGTCCTCGACCAAGCATTGAAAGAATCCATGCCGCTGTTAGAGCGAGTGAAATTTTTAGCCATCACCGCATCAAACCTAGACGAGTTTTTCCAAGTCCGCGTTGGTTCACTGATGCTTCAAAAACGCAGTGGCCGAAAAACCCGCGACAACTCCGGCTACGCGCCCATCCGCAACCTCAATGCCATCCGCGAACGGGTGCTCAAAATGAGCGCGGATCAATACGATCTTCTCAATCACACCTTACTTCCCGCGTTGGCCGAAAAGGGGATCGCCATGCTTTCTATCAATCAACTTAGCGATGCCCAAAGCGCCCAAACCGCTGCGATTTTTGAAGATAATATCTCTCCACTGCTCACGCCGTTAGCGGTCGATCCTAATTCTCCGCCGCCCGTCGTCCCCGCACTTCATATCGTGCTCGCTTGTCGTTTATTGGATCCTACGGATCAAAGTACCCGCCACATATTGATTCCTATTCATGAAAATTTACCGCGTCGGATTTCGGTTCAGACCGAGAATGAAACGCATGCGTTTATCTTGATCGAAGATCTCGTCGCGGCGCATGCGGAACGCTTGTTTCCGGGTGAAAACGTCACCGCAACCACCGCGTTCCGTGTGACCCGAAACGGCGACATCGCTGTCGAAGAGGAAGACGCCACCGACCTCGCGGATGAAATGGAAGACGTGCTGACCGCGCGTCGTTTCGCCGATACCGTCCGGCTCGAAATTCGCGCCGATGCACCGCGCGATCTTTCACTGATGATACGGACAGCAACCGCCACCACGGCTCAGGAAATTTACAGTCACCCGGGCCCGCTCGGTCTCGCATCGTTCATGGAGCTCGCCTTCCTGCCTGAGTTTGATCATCTACGCGATGAAGAATGGCCCGCGCAAAACAGCCCAGCCATCACGCCTGGCGCATCGATGTTTGAAACCATCGCCGCGAATGACGTGCTGTTGTTTCATCCTTACGAATCGTTCGATCCGGTCATTCGCTTGATCGAAGAAGCCGCCGCCGATCCAGATGTGATCGCGATCAAACAGATCCTTTACCGCACCGCCCGCCAATCGCGCATCATCGATGCTTTGATCAAAGCTGCGGAAAATGGCAAGCACGTCACCGCATTGGTCGAGCTGAAAGCCCGCTTCGATGAAGCCCGCAACCTCACCCGCGCAGATGAGCTCCAGCGCGCCGGTGCGCAAATCGTTTACGGCGTGAAAAATCTCAAAACCCACGCGAAGATCTGCCTCATCGTGCGTCGCGAATCCGGCAGGTTGCGCCGCTACGTCCACCTCGGCACGGGAAATTACAACGAGACCACATCGCGCCTCTACACGGATCTTTCCTACCTCACCTGCAAATCCGAATACGGTAACGACGCATCACTGCTTTTCAATGCAGTGACGGGCCGCTCGAAACTGCTTCGCTTCCAACGCCTCATCCCCGCGCCATCCGCGATGAAGCCTCGACTGTTAGATTTGATTGCCGGCGAGACCGAACGTGCCAAGCAAGGCCTGCCCGCAAAAATCATCGCCAAAACCAACTCGCTGCAAGATCCAGAAATCATCTCCGCGCTTTACGCCGCGTCCCAAGCAGGCGTCGAAGTCCAACTCAATGTCCGCGGTATCTGCTGCCTCATCCCCGGTGAGAAATTCTCGAAAAACATCGAAGTCGTTTCCGTGATCGATCGGTTTCTCGAACATGCCCGCTTGTTCTATTTCCACCAAGGTGGTGAACCCGAAGTCTTCATCTCCTCGGCTGATTGGATGACGCGTAATCTCGAAAAACGTGTCGAGCTGATGATCCCGATTGAGGAAAAAATCATCAAGCGTCGCTTAGTGAAAATTTTGGAAACCTATTTCAAAGACAACCAAAACGCTTATCGCATCCAAGCCGATGGCAGCTCAAAGCCCATCACCGCCAAGAAAGGCGAGAAGCCGTTCCGTGCCCAAGAGCATTTCCACTCCCAAGCGAAACGCGCCGCGAAAGCCCGCGAACACGAACGCTCCATGACCTTCGAACCCCACGTCCCGCAGGATTAACGTGGCGGCGATCTTCCTCCTTCGTCCTACAGGACTACGGCGGACAAGTCGGTCGCCGTCTTGGTTAGCCATCTATAGTCGCCATGCAAAGATAAACAACTCATCTCGTGTTTATGAATAAAATCCTCTCCTTCCTCCTCATCGCCCTTCTCTCCAGCGTTTCCCAGGCAAGCGCTTCCGAAAAGCTGTTAGATGGAAAACGTACCATCCTCGTTCTTGGCGATAGCATCACCCAAGCGGGAGATTATGTGACCTATTTCGATGCCTGGCTGGTGAGGAAATTTCCTGACAAGCGCTTCACCGTGATTAATGCGGGGGTTTCCAGCGAAACCATCTCCGGACTCAGCGAGGAAAATCACGCCGGCGGCAAATTTCCTAGGCCTGACTTACACGAGAGATTGGAGCGGGTCCTTGCGAAAACGAAACCCGATCTCATCATCTCCTGCTACGGAATGAACTGTGCGATTTACAAGGAGTTGGATGACGAGCGAATCGCCCGCTTCCGCGATGGAAACATGCGCTTGCGAGAGGCCGCGCAGAAATACAAAGCCGAGCTTGTTTACGTGACACCGCCGATTTTTGATAACAAGGGCAAGGCCGGCTTCGATTACGATACCGTACTCTCCGCCTATTCCGCGTGGATGGTAAAGCAGCGGGAGCAGGGTTGGAACGTTGTGGATCTTCATTCGGAGATGCGCGCGAAGGTTGATCAGGCCAAGGTAAGTCAGCCGGGATTCACGGTGCAAAAAGATGGCGTCCACCCAGACAGCGCGGGCCACTGGATGATGGCGCAATCCCTTATCGCCTACTTTGGAGATCCCGAATCCGCCAAGTTGAAATCAGCCGATGAGCTACTCGACAGCGCAAGACTCGGCGCCATCAGCCAGAGAATGAAAATCTATCAGAAGGCGATTCACGCGGAAACCAAACCCCTGCGCCCAGGCGTCCCTCAAGGAGGCACCCTTGCGTCCGCCGCAGTGGAGGCAAAAGCACTGGAAGAACGCATCTATAAAAGCACGAAGGAGTAGTAGCGGCGATCTTCGGTCGCCGTCTTTTCAAGGCTTCACCGAAACACTCACAGATCCCTTCACCGCCTCTTTTATCACCAACCGCGATCCCACACGCGTCGAGGCAACTTCTTTTCCGGCTATCCAAACCTTATCCTCCGGCTTGCTCGACGGCACTTCGATGTTGGCCTCCATACCTTTCGGCAGCTCGACTTCTAACTGAAATACTTTGTCGCGTTTCCAATCGATTTTCACCGAGCCTAGAGGAGTTGTGACTTTGCCTTTGGCAAAAGTGAGATCACCGGTCTGCGGCGCGATGCGTATGCTCTTCCAGCCCGGAACCAGCGTCTCCGCACCCAAGATAAAACGTGGCAGCAAGTTGCCAGGCGCTGCACCCCACGCGTGATTCCAGTCTTGGTTCGGTTTGTATTTCTGATCCCAAGCTTCCCATGTGATCGTCGTTCCGCTGTTGACCATGTGTTTCCAACTTCTGTCGCCTTTGGCTAAAATGAGTGCGAGTGCGTCTTTATCGCGACCCGAAAAAAACAGCGCCTCCATCAGGTATTGCGCCGCATACACCGAGCAAGCCATGCCTTTTTTCACGACATAATCTGAAACGCTCTGGCGATTCGGATCCGACACCAAGCCGAAGGCGAGAGGGAAAAAGTTAGCGTGCGATGATGCATGATCGGTGCCAGCGCCATCGCGATAAATTCCCTTATCCACGATGAACAACTGCTTGTTAAAAGCTTCTAGAGTTTTGGTGTAACGTTCTTCGTAAGCTTTTGCGTCCGCCTCATTTCCCACAGCGTGTGCGATCTCTGCCATCCTTGAAACCGCCGCAAGGTGAAACGCGTTCACCACGGTGTTGACCTCTTTGAAAACATACCCATCGCGTTCGGTTTTTGGCCAGTCGACGATATCGGTTTTGTTTTGATGCTCTTTGTTACTGTGGATCAATCCATCTTCGCCTGCTCGCTCGATGAGCAATTTCTTTTTCAAAGCTTCATATCGCGGACGCAACCACTCGGCATCGCCCGTTTGCATCCAATCTGCATAAGCCATGAACACCATGTGCGGCGCCCACTCGGTCGGCCATGTCGGATGCGCCATCAATCGATCATACGTATCGCGCGCCATTTTCACGTCGGGATCGGTGTAGTAATGGCTAAGCTGATTCAGATAAGCATCGGCTTCGTAAGGAATCCGCTCTCTATCGCCGTCCACGTAAACGCCTGCAAAGGTCGTGGCCTTGATCGAATATTTGCAAAGCTCCCAAATGCGGTTGAGCGTTTCGTCAGACGACTCAAAAGAGGCAGCGTTGTCGTCCCAGGTCGAAGCAAACGCGGATTGCCGGATGATCCCATCGGCGCTTACCCCGCGCGGCCAACCTTCGATTTCCACCCAACGGAAAGGCAGCACCACTCCCCATTCAGTTGGGGTTAAAATTGCAGCGGGTTGTTTGATATTGCGCGCATCAGCAGGAGGCGCGACGACCAAAGTCTCGCCCGCCTTTCCAGAAATTTCCGCTACGGCATAACGCACGGTGCCGGGTGGCTTGCGATCAATGCGTCCGTCCGCGTCCTTCTCACCGTAGTGAAATTTCATTTTAGCCTCACCTCCTTGAGGTAGGGTGACGCGCAAATTTCCAAAAGAAACCTTTCCGAAATCGATCCACAAGGTGCCGTCCTCCAGTTGCTTGGAAGCCAAGGGCTTCTCATTCACTAAATGCACCGGAGCCGCTTGAACCGTTGCCAGAAAGAGCAAGGTGATGAATGAGAGAATCGGATACTTCATGCGTAGAATAGGATTGGATTAAGCCGATCGTTTCAATTAAAAACCACCAATCCAAGTGACTCATACGATGAACCCCCTATTTAGAAAACTTACCCTAGCCATCATTTGCTGCGCACCTGTATTCGCTGGCGAGACAGTGATCAAAGACAAGCAAGACATGGATTGCTTTGTCTACACCCCGGATCCCGTCGATCCTGCTAAAACCTATCAACTTGTCGTCGGAGTTCACGGTGCGGGCGGAAAAGGCGGCGGCGCGGCCGGCATGAAGGATTGGGCAAAGCGCGGGGACGTGATCGTGATCGGCCCGTCGTTTGTTTCGAAAGGGGCGGCGGATGTTTATCAAGGTGGCGGCGGTATCCACGCAGAAAAACTCATCGAATTATTTGAGACGCTAAAAAAGAGCTACAAATTACGAGATCAAATGTTCCTCTACGGGTTTTCCGGGGGGAGTCAGTTCACGCATCGCTTCACCATGCAGAATCCAAAATTTGTCTGTGGCGTATCATCTCACTCGGGCGGCTCATGGGCCACAGATAACTATGGGGAAATCACCACAGGTGCGAAAAAAATTCCCTTCGCCATTTCCTGTGGGGAGAAGGACGTTGCGAAATCATTTCCCGAAGCGCCGTTCACGCGTCTTGAATGGTATCATCGATTTGAGAAAGAGATGGATCAGAAAAAATTCTGCTACATCGGCGGAACCTGGCCAGATGTCGGTCATTCCGCGTCGGCTGGTGTATGGGATTTAACAAAACAATGTTTCCAACTAGCCACCGGCCTTCCAGGGCAATCCGCCACGGAAGAAGTGGTCATCAGCGATGCATGGAAAAACCTCGATAATCTTCCCAAGCCCCCTCGATCCTCAACCACCAGTCTCAAGCCCGCCGTTCCAAACAAAGTTAACCAAGCGGAAGTCGATAAAATGGTTCCTGCCGCTTTCAAGAAAGCCGATACCGAAAAAATTCCTGACGATGCTTTGATCGTCTTTATGAAAAAATATCCACCGGCTTTTTGGAAAGATAAACCCGGTTCTGCAAAGTTGTTGGAACAATGCAAGTCCGCAGCCAACGCATGGCAAGCGGCCGCAAAAGAGAAAAACATGTGGAACGATTCCCTGAAGCAGCAATTTTCCCAATTCACCGCAGGCTTGGATCTCAAGGCGGAGTAGCACTTTGTAATTTGACCTAGGGTCGTGTCGTAGTTAAGTGCTCATAGAGCATTGCTCCATTCAGACACGCCCATGCCTCGCCCCAACCGCACAATCCTGATTCTTTCCGCGCTCAGCCTCGCCGTCTTGTTTGGAGTGGTCGTATGGCTTGCAGACAACAAACCGTCCTCTTCGCAGGCCGTCTCAACCACTCCCCCTCAGTCTGCAAGCCCCAAGGCTAGCATTCCTGAAACCGTCAGCTTCAACGCCCACATCCGTCCGATTCTCTCGGACAAATGTTTTGCCTGCCACGGATTCGATTCCACCAAACGCGAGGAAAATCTTCGCCTCGACACAGTTGAGGGAGCCTACGCTGCGCTCGAAAGCGATAAGAAAAAGCACGCCATCGTTCCCGGTAAACCGGAAAAAAGCGTCGTCTTGGAGCGCATTCAAACCACCGATCCAGACGAAATCATGCCGCCGCCGGATTTTCACAAACCCCTTTCCGAGCACGAAAAACAACTCATCACCCGTTGGATCGAACAGGGTGCGACATACCAAGAACACTGGGCCTTTGCATCGATCACGAAACCCAACATACCAGAAACAGACACGAAAAATCCCATCGATGCGTTTGTCCGCAGCAACCTCGCCAAACACGGACTGAAACTCTCGCCTCCCGCCGAAAAAGCCACGCTTCTGCGCCGTCTTTCTCTCGACCTCATCGGCCTCCCTCCCACTCCTGATGAGCTCCAGGCCTTCCTCGCCGACGAATCACCCGACGCCTACGAGAAGCAAGTCGACCGCCTCCTCGGTTCCCCGCGCTACGGTGAACGCATGGCCGTCACCTGGCTCGACGCCGTCCGCTACGCCGACACCGTGGGTTATCACGGCGATCAAAACTCCCGCATTTTTCCGTTCCGTGATTATGTGATCGATTCCTTCAACTCTAACAAACGCTTCGATCAATTCACCCGCGAGCAACTCGCTGGCGATCTCATTCCGAACGCCACCGATGAGCAGAAAATCGCCACCGGATTTCTCCGCCTAAACCTGATGACTCGCGAAGGCGGTGCTCAGGAAAAAGAATATCTCGCAAAATACGCCGGCGACCGCGTTCGTGCCATCGGTGGCGCATGGCTCGGACTCACCACTGGCTGCGCTGAGTGCCACGATCATAAGTTCGATCCCTTCACTGCCCGAGATTTCTACTCGCTCGCAGCCTTCTTTAACGATGTCCGCCAATGGGGCATTTACACCACCTACAACAACACACCCAACAAAGATCTCCCCGGCTTCAACAACGAATCCCCATTCCCGCCAGAACTGTTTACGAAAAATTCTGCGAATGAACAGCGCCTCGAAACTGCCCGCGAAGCTGCGATCGCCGCCGTGAAAGGTATGACCTATGATCCCGCAGCGCTTGAAACATGGCGCCAATCCACCGCTGATTTTCTCTCCGCAAACCGCGATGGCTGGCTGCCGCTGAAAGCCACCGCCATCGCCCGCAGCAGCGTGCCAAATCCTCCTTCCCAAGCCACCGATGGCACCATCCTCATTTCCGGTCCACCCGTAGAAAAGGAAACCATCACCGTTACCTACACTTTACCTGTCGGAGTTTCCGTAAAAACCCTACGCTTAGAAGTCCTGCCCGACGCCGCGAACAACAACCGCATCGGTCGCAGCGCGAATGGCAAGTTCACTCTCACTCCGACCTTCTCGATCAATAGTGAAAAACTCGCTTTTTCCTATCAACAAGCCGACCGCCGCACGCCTGCAAAATACAATAACGGATATCAATCGCCCTCGTTAGAAGAAGCTTGGCAATCCGCACCCGCTATTTTTGAGGAGCCCTCAAACGCCACCATTCTTCCTCACCACGCTCATTATCATCTGAAACAATCCGTTTCACCTGCGGAAAATAACACTCTCACGCTCACTATCGCGTCAGCAGATATCGGGAAATTCCGTCTCAGCGTGACTCCGTTCGCAGATCCTACTCCCGGCGAACCGACCGCTCTGCGGCCTGCCTTGGCGTCGGCATTGCGTGATGAAAAAACTCCCCAACCCGAAGTCGAAGCCGCATTCCTACTTGCCACAACCCCGGATGAAAAACTCCCCGCCGCTTATGCAAAAGCCCGCGCCGACATGCTTGCGACTCACTCCGGATACGCTCACTCCATGATCGCGCAAGCCCTGCCACCCGAGCAAATTCCACAAGGTCACTTGCTACCGCGTGGTGATTGGATGAATCCCGGTGAGAAAGTTGAGCCCGCTTTTCCCGCCTTCCTCGCCAAAGACGCGCCACCCACAGGTAAGCGCCTCAACCGCATGGATCTCGCTGAGTGGTTGCTAGCTCCAGAAAATCCGCTCACATCCCGCCACTTTTCGAATCGCCTCTGGAAACAATTTTTCGGCAAAGGACTTTCTAACATTCTCGACGACCTCGGCAATCAAGGCGAGTGGCCTTCACATCCCGAACTCATCGATTGGCTTGCCACCGAATTCCAAAGCTCTGGCTGGGATGTGAAACACATGGTGCGCCTCATCGTCACCTCGGAAACGTACCGTCAACAGTCTGCAGTGAAACCTGAACTCGCTGAAATTGATCCCGATAACCGCCTGCTTTCCGAGCAATCCGCGCGTCGCCTAGAGGCCGAGTTCGTCCGCGACAACGCCCTCGCAATCTCCGGCTTGCTCCGCACCGATGCGATCGGCGGACCGTCCATCCTGCCCTACCAAGCCGAGGATTACTGGGAGAACCTCAATTTCCCCGAGCGAAAATACATTTCTTCCACAGGTCCCCAACAATACCGCCGCGGCCTCTACGTTCATTGGCAGCGCACGTTCATTCACCCGATGATGGCCGCCTTCGACGCCCCGTCCCGCGAGGAATGTGCCGTGGATCGTTTCCAATCAAACTCGCCACAGCAAGCACTCGCGTTGCTGAACGATCCAACCTTCGTCGAGGCCGCAAAAGCCCTAGCCGCCCGACTCGAAACCGAACTTCCTAACAGCTCGGACGCGGAGAAAATCAAACGCGCTTATCTATTAGCCCTATCACGCGAACCTTCCGAGCAAGAGAAATCCAATCTAATCGCCTTCTTAGAAAAACTCCGTAAAGAGGATCCAAAAACCGATGCGACAGGACAGCTCTGCCGAGTCATCCTCAACCTGCATGAAACGATCACAAGATTCTAACATGAATTCCCATCAACTCCATCAAGCTTTCCAAAACGACTTATCACGCAGAACTTTCTTAAAGCGAAGTTTCGCGGGACTCGGTGGAATTGCGCTTTCGCAATTCGCAGGCGGCGCGTCCATGCCGCGCATTTTCGAACAAGGTGGCTTGCATTTTCCGGCTAAAGCAAAACGCGTGATCCATCTCTGCATGGCTGGTGGGCCGTCGCATTTGGAATCCTTCGATCCCAAACCCGAACTCAATCGCCTCAACGACAAACCGTTTCCGGAATCGTTCACCCAAGGCCAGCAACTCGCCCAGCTCCAAGGTCACAAGCTAATCGCTCGTGGTTCCTTCACCGGCTTCAAAAAATATGGCCAAGCAGGTATCGAAATCTCCGACCTTTTTCCTCATACCGGCTCGATCGCAGATGAGATCTGCGTGATCCGTTCCATGGTCACTGAGCAGATCAACCACGATCCAGCTCATGCGTTCATGAACTCCGGCTCCATCCTGAAAGGCCGGCCCAGCATGGGCTCGTGGCTGCTTTACGGACTCGGTTCGGAAACTCAAAATTTACCGGGATACGTGGTGATGGTTTCGCGCGGCGGTTTCGCCGATCAACCGATTTCCTCTCGCCAATGGTCCTCAGGCTTCCTGCCTTCCAGATTTCAGGGAGTGCAGTTCCAATCCAAAGGCGACGCCGTACATTACGTCGGCAACCCAGAAGGTGTTTGCCAATCCACTCAGCGTCAGGTCATCGAGGAAGTTCAGCGTCTCAACGGCATGCTTCGCGAGCATCACTACGATCCGGAAATCGAGACCCGCATTGCGCAATATGAAATGGCTTTCCGCATGCAGTCATCCGTACCCGATCTAACCGATATGAAAGGCGAGCCGCAGCACATCCTCGATATGTATGGAGTCAAAGAAGCTGGTGATGGTTCGTTCGCGTCGAACTGCCTGCTCGCCCGCCGCATGCTCGAGCGCGGCGTGCGTTTCGTGCAGCTCTATCACCGCGGCTGGGATCAGCACAACAACATCGAAAAACAGATGCCACTCTCCGCAAAGCTCACCGATCAAGCTTCCGCTGCTCTCATCAAAGATCTGAAACAACGCGGCATGTTAGAAGATACATTGGTAATCTGGGGCGGCGAATTCGGCCGCACGCCCATGGGCCAAGGCACGGGTCGCGACCACCATATCAAAGCCTTCTCCATCTGGATGGCCGGCGCAGGTATTAAAGGCGGCCACGTCCACGGAGCTACCGATGAACTCGGCTACAACTCCGTCGATCAAATCGTACACGTCCGTGATCTTCACGCCACTCTGCTCGAACGCTTCGGAATCGACCACGCCCAGTTCACCAAAAAATTCCAAGGACTAGACTACAAACTCACCGGAGTGGAACCAGCGAAGGTGATCAAAGGGATTCTCTCCTGAAGGTTCGTGTGTGAACGGTAGGGATCCGCGAACCCATCCTCCAAAAAGGTAGTGTCGTGCAGCCTTGCCCGACCGTGACTTTCTTCAAGGAGAGAGTGAAAGAGGAAACATTTGGGAAGCTCTCACGCCCCTTAGGTTGATAGCACATGGATACTTTTTTGATTAGGGTAGCGCAAGGCGCCGCGACCCTACCTCTCCTCGAATTCACTTCGCAGAGGCGCGTCTCAATCTATCCATGATCGCGATACCGAGCCCAACTTCGCTGACCGGCTCGGCGATGATTTCATCGAGACCCATTTCGTCCATTTCACGCATCGCGTAAAACAAACGCACCGCGGCTTCGGAGAGTTTTCCACTGCCGGGGCTGAGCGCGACCACATTATCCCAGCGGTGCATTCTAACAAATTCTCCACCTTCCTCGCCGGTGTAACTCAGTAAACCATAACGCTTCCCGATCTCAGGCGTGAAATCACTTGGCTTTTCGATCAGGCGAAACGGCGTGAGCGGCGCGTAATGGCTTTCGAGCTGACCGGGCGATTGCATTTTGTCGCCGGGTTTCACTTTTTCGACTTTTCCAAATTTCTGTAACTGCTCCTTGGTGATCGGACCTGCGCGGTGGACATGAAAAATCGGCTTCTTGCCCTCGCGTGGCTCAATCCGGATGATCGTGCTTTCCAGGCCTTCGTTGCACGCACCGGCATCGACGATGAGAGGAATTCGCCCACCGAGTTCCTTCATTACCGCCGAGGCTGAAGTCGGAGAGATCCGCCCAAACCGATTCGCACTCGGCGCGGCTATAGGATTTCCGAGGGCTTTGTTAATCGCACGAAAAATCGGATGCCCGCTCTGCCGCACGCCGACCGTTGGCAAGCCGCTGGTGACGAGATCTGGGACCTCGGGCGTTTTGGGTAAAATCAAAGTCAGTGGCCCCGGCCAGAATTCGTTGGTGAGTTGATTGACCACATCACGAATGTCTTCAGGCACAATCGCCACCCGCGACAAATCCCGCCCCGATGCGATGTGCACTATCAATGGATCAAAATCCGGCCGCTCTTTCGCCGCGAAAATTTTCGCCACCGCATCAGGATTGAATGCATCCGCCGCAAGGCCGTAAACCGTCTCGGTCGGCAGCGCAACCACCTCGCCCGCAAGTAACAACGCAACCGCCTCGTTCTGCGCATCCTTCATCCCGTCGTCGGTCGCCTCTATGATTTTTGTCTCAAACACCCCGCGATCTTTAAACTGCGTTCAGACAATTGCAAGCCGCGGGGGATCGGGCTTTTTTCTACAGGGAGGGAGGAGGTTAGGGAGAAGAGGAGAGGGAACTCTAAATTTTCTCCTCTCCTCCCTAACCTCCTCCCTCCCTGTAGAATATTGCCGGAAATACATTCCACTTACTTGGCAAAGCAGTGCTTTCGCTCCAAAGTCTTTTACACATGAGCCTGAAACTGATTTCCGCTGAGCAAGTCCATGCCTCGCTGCATTACCCTGAATTCGTCGATGCGTTGCGCGCGACCTTCGCCGCGCCGCACACCATGCCGCCGCGGCAGGTGTTGTTGCTCGATGCCGCCTCGGGTTCGCACGATGCTTTCGCGATGTTGCCGAGCTGGAATGATGAAGTGATCGCGAAAAAAGCGTTCACCTATTTTCCTCACAACCAAGCCCCCGCACAGACGCTCTACTCGCAAATCATGTTGTTCGATCGCAAAACGGGCACTCCGCTCGCGTTGATCGATGGTGTCAGCGTCACCTGCTGGCGCACGGCGGGAGTCTCCGCACTCGCCTCGCGCCTGCTCTCGCGTGAAAATTCGGAAACCTTGCTTCTGCTAGGAACCGGCAAGCTCGCCCCGTTTCTCATCCGCGCTCACGCCAGCGTCCGTCCTCTGAAACGGATTTTGCTATGGGGTCGCTCCAATCAGAAAGCCGATGCGCTGTGCGATAAAATGTCTGCGGAGTTTCCTGAAATTCTTTTCGAAACCATCAGCGATCTCCCAGCCGCCTGCGGCCAGGCGGACATCGTTGTTTGCGCCACTGGTAGTCCGGAAATTCTCGTCCACGGCGCATGGATCAAACCCGGCACACACACCGATTTCATTGGTAACCATCGCAAAGACAAACGCGAGTGCGATACCGAACTCGTCATCAAATCCAGCGTCTATGTCGATAGTAAGGAAAACTGCTTCCGCGAAGCCGGTGAAATTTTAGTGCCTATATCGGAAGGAAAATTTTCGCTAGACCAAGTCAAAGGCCAGCTTGCCGATCTCTGCCGAGCTAGTCAACCCGCCCGCCAAAACGATCAAGTAATCACTCTCTTCAAATCCGTCGGCTGCGCGCTAGGCGATTTGTGCGGCGCTTTGACTGCTTGGAAGGCGAGTTAGTCATGATATAAATCAAATGGACCGCGCGAGTCCACTCGCGCTCTGAGAATAAGCGCGACAGGAGTCACGCGGTCCACTACCGCAATATTCCTATGCTACGTTCATCACTCTTACCAAAACTAGTCGCCATCTTCATCGGTGGGGTATGGATTTTCCACGGGCTTTACAGCAAGATCCTCGACGGAATCCCGCGTCACAAGTTGATCGTCGGACGTATCCTGGGCGAATCATTTGCCGATGTCGCAACCGTGATGATTGGCGTTATGGAAATCCTTCTCGGTTGCTGGGTGATCTTGGGTAAACATCGCAAAATCAACGCCTCCATTCAAACGCTTGGTTTGGTCTCGATGAACACGCTTGAGATCATTATCGCCAAAGATCTTCTGATTTCAGCCGCAGGGATGGTTGCGCTGAATCTTTGTTTCATCGCTCTGATTTGGTGGTGGGCCACCCGCGAAAATCATCCCAGCCAACCCAACTGAATCGCCACACAAGCGCAGAACAAAACGGTTAGAGCGGACCAGATAAATGCGAAAAGGAAATGCACGAACGTTTCCAAGCGTTTCCCTCGCCACAGATCCGAGCGGTAAACAAAGAATTGGAAATACAATCGCGTTGCCCAGAACAAGGCGAACGATCCAGAAATCCACATTCCCGCCGGATTTTTTTCCAAAAAGATCGCAGGCATCAACAAGCAAGGCAGCCCCATTAGAAAAATAATCAGGCAAAGAAAAAATGTGTGAACATGAAACACCTGCTCGTTCACCGGACTCAGCTTGCGACCGTCCTCTTTCCATTTCAGCGTCCTACCGATGGGAATGTGAAGAAAGGTCAGCAGGATCAATCCAGCGCCCGCGATTCTAAGTATGACGGACAAAATTTCGTTCATGATTTTTCAATTACAGTTACGCGTATCCAGAGCGTGATGGGAAAACTTTTTACCTCCCGAAGTCCAGCAAGCTCCCAGCTTTCCAGCCAAGCCCTTGCGCTATGGAAATGAAGAAACCCAGGTCCAAAGGCTAGGAAATTTGCAAGGTCACGCTGATGCTCCACGAGAACGATTTTACCGCGAGCACCTAAACAACGCTTTGCCTCACGGAACCACGCAGCCCTTTCCTCGACACTGCGGAATTCGTGAATCGCTAGAAAACCGAACACCACATCCGCCCATTCGCCATCGACCGCCCAACGATCATGCGGCACCGCAAGCGTCCCAGCTACAGGCGGAAACCATCTGCGTGCCCGTTGAATCGACGCCTCGGTCATCGAAGCTGGATCGTAGTGATCCAAAACGCGCCATTCCGTTTCTGGCGTTTCTCGCTTTAATAAATCCGATGCATCGTCGAAGCCCGAGTGACAGAAAATCATTCGTTTCCGCTCAGTTCCTTCCAACACTTTCGCAAGCCACTTCCAATGATAAAGATCAGATTGATCGTAAACCCAATGCGATACCCCAAGTGAAATAAAGATGAAGTAAGACGAACCTAACAGAATCAAAATCGCAGCGACCATTAACCACGTTTCACGAAATACAAAAAGGGCAAGGATTGCTAAAACCATGATCACTGCCGCAGAAAAATAGAACGGCCAGTTGAACCGGGCGATCGATAGCATCCCTTGCCAAGACGTTCTGTTTTTCATGGTTTTCCTCCTGGATTCACGATGCGACCACGCTCCCAACGATAGTCCACATTCTCAACCACAAATGCATTGGCCAGAATGGGAGTAACACCACGCAATGGTGTTTCGTCGAACAAACCGACCTGCCAACTTCTCACTTCAACCGGCCTTGGTTTCCACGTTTCGCGACTGCCCTCGACCACGACAAATGAACTGTCCGCTTGTGGGCTGAATGTGAAAGGCATTGGCCCTGCAAATCGCCGCGCCGTCCTCCAGTCAGGAAACGGCGAACTTGCCGGCAGTTTGGCGTCCGGGTTGGTATCGTCGAAACACAGATCCAAGGTGACCTCACCATTGGGCAGGGTTGATACGACCCGAGTGCCGCCGTCTTCGTTTTCCAGACGCAAGTTGATCAAACGATAATTGTAACCTGTCATTAGATTTCCCGACTTCACCATCCGTTGTTTGTCGGTCTCACTGCGAATGATCTTCAATCCCCTTAAACGCCTGCCGCTTTCATCCTCCAATCGCGTAAAAATCCGATATCCCGCCAAGAAGAAGTCCTGACCAAGAAAAGCAGGAAAACCCGCTGGCCGGAGTCTGCGAGTCCAGACCATCGCTACGGTTACAAATCCAAGACCTTCATACGCATCTAATTCCAATCCCGATGGAACCATGTCTTTTAATATTTCTTCAGGAAAGGCAAACGACACAGCAACCACCCGATCAAAATGCGCGACCATAGGAAAGGGATGCTGTCTGAGTTTTATCATGATTTCAAAACACTCTTTCTGATCGCATTGATGGAAAATTCGATTTCTTCATTGGAGATGCATAAGGGCGGCATGAAGACGAGGGTGTCGAGGATGTTGCGGGTGATGAGGCCGTGATCGCGGGCGGCGAGTGTGGTTTGGATGCCGAGGCCAGGTTGGAGGGTGATGCCTGCGATCAAGCCGCATTGGCGGATTTCTAGGATCTGATTCGATGTCGATTTCAGTTGATCGAGCTGCTCAGTTAGAAATAATTTTTTCTCCGGTAACTTTTCTAAAACATGATCGTTCTCAAATATTTTCAAAGAAGCGAGAGCGGCGGCGCAGCCGATGGGATTGGCGGTGTAACTATGTCCGTAGTAGAACGCGTTTTCTGTGGGGCCTAGAAATGCGTTATAAATTTCCGCAGTGGTCAGAGTTGCGGCGAGTGGGACGGTGCCGCCGGTCAGGCCTTTGGCGAGGCAGAGAAAATCTGGAATGACGTTTTCCTGTTGGCAGGCAAACATGGTGCCTGTGCGGCCGAATCCGGTCATCACTTCATCGAGAATAAGGTGAATACCTTGCGCGCTCGTCCACGCACGCAACTCCGCTAACATGCCTTTTGGCCAGGGTCGCATTTCGTTCACGCCTTGGATCAAGGGTTCGATGACGACTGCGGTCACCGTGGTTGGATCGATGGATTTCAGATCGTCCAACGAAGCGATGAATTGGGTGTCGAAGCCGAGGTTTCTGAAGCGTGAGAAATACCGATTCACTCCTCCGAGCGAGGCCGCGCCCAACGTATCGCCATGGTAGGCGTTATCGAAAGCGATGAAACGGTTGCGATTTTCCTGACCCGTTTGCAACCTCGCTTGCAGCGACATTTTCAGTGCGACCTCGACCGCCGTTGAGCCGTTGTCGGAATAGAAAACGCGTTCGAGAGTGTTTTTCGGGAAATAGCTAACCAGCTTTTCTGCGAGCTCCGATGCAAGTGGATGTCCGAGCCCGAGATAAGAGGAATGATCGAGCATGGCCGCTTGTTTGGCTATAGCCACGGCGATTTCCGGACGGCAATGACCATGAATGTTGGTCCAGATCGATGAGTTGCCATCGAGGTATTTTTTGCCATTCGAATCAAACAACCAAACGCCCTCACCGCGCACGATCATGAGCGGCTCATGCGCAGGATCGCACCACTCGGATTGGCGAGTGAATGGATGCCAACAGTGGGCTTTGTCTGCGGTGATGGGATCGGTCACAAGGGAAGACTAAACCGCGAATGAACGCGAATGAACGCGAATTTTTCGATAAAATCGAGCTGCGACAATTAAGCAGATGCTTCAGCGCGGGCTTTTGCGAGGATTTCCAGAGTTCCGTGCTGGTTGCACCATTGAGTGATGTAATCAAAGTCTAAGCGCTCGCCTTTTCGCTTCATGACATTGATGACATCATCATAATCCTTGGAGCGGGCGGCAGTCTTGAGCCAGCGAAGTTTTTGGACGATGACATCCTCCGCCGTGGCAACCCATGTAATCATGCCATTGAATAGCTCCGCTTTAATTTTCCTGGAAAAACGCATCTGATCAAATTCATCATTACTCAGGTGAAACACTTCGATTTCAAAAATTGTTCCGGCGACCTTGATGATTTCTTTACGAGTGGCAGTTACCATTTCGAATCCACCCTGAGGATTTAGAGTCAATCCATCGGGTAATTTTTCTGAAAGTAGTTTCCATGCTGATGCGTCGAACTGAAGGACGATATCTGCGTCTTTTGTGGATCTCGGGATGCCATGATAATTTGATGAGAAAGAACCCACGATCATATAGGCAACGTTCGCTTCGTTTAGTAAGCGAGTAAAAGATTCGAGAGCTTCGGCCGCATTCATAAACTAGGCAGCGTTACTAAGAAATCCGCGAAGCTTTTCGAGAAGCTCCGATTCGGAAAGCTCAGGATAATCATTCTTTAAGCCGGCAAGACTGATGGCGCAGGCATAATCAAAAAGTTCGGCTCCAGCGAAAATAAGTTCGTGGTCGCTCATTTGGTCTGCCTGCCTGATTTTTCGGGCGTAACATTCGGCAGCCTTTTGGCGAATCTGCTCTTCGGTGATTTCCATGACTGGGATGATAACTAAGAATGAGTAAACGGGAAGTTGGTTTTTTGGGGATGCGGATGAAGGGAGAAGAGAGCCACGGACTGCACGGAATACACGGAATGAAGAGAATTGATGAAGTTTGGTAAAGCGAGCTTTAGCAATTATTCCGTGCACTCTGTGCAATTCGTGGTTCAAATTTCTTAGTTCAACAGGCCTTTGAAGGAATTTCTCGCTGTCCAAAGCAAGAACAGTGGAAGGATGGTGATGAGAAGCACCACGGGATCGGCGAAGCCGGCGCCTTTGGTCAGGAAGACGTGGAAGGCGAGGATGTTGATGATGATGGGACCGAGCACTAACAGACCGAAGTTGCGGGTTTTCGGAATAGCGACTAGGATTCCGCCTAAAATTTCCAAGCTTTTCACGAAGGCGAGATATCCGGTTGGATACAAGGCTGCGAAGAACAAGGCAGGCGGTGAACCTTCCGGCGGGCCGGGTGGCATTGGGATGAATTTCAGGAAAAAGTTCAGTCCGAAGACGATGAATAACAGGCCGAGCAGGCCTCCGACAATATTTGATGCACATTTCATATTTTTATAGGATTGGTTTGGGTTGGTTGTTTTTGATTACGCGAGATCGAAGAGAAGCGCTTCGGCATCTTCGGTGGCGGTGAAAACGAAAGTGCCGGATGTTTCGGAGCTGGCGGCATCGCCGGGGAAAAGCGTTTCTCCATCGGTAGTGAGTTGGCCTTTGATGAGCTGCAACCATAGACCGCGGCCGCTTGCGAGATCATGTGAAATACTCTGTCCCGCTGGGATGCGCACGCGATAGACATCCGCGTCTTGATGGATGGTCGCTGAGTTTTCTCGGCCGTCCGCAGAAATCACGAGCACTTTGGGATCGCTATCCGAATCGGCAGATGGATGCCACTCGGTGTAGGATGGCTGCAAGCGATTCACGTTCGGCTGGATCCAGATTTGCAAGAGGTGCAGCGGCTCAGTGCGGGATGGATTGAATTCCGAGTGCGTGACTCCCGTCCCAGCGCTCATGAGTTGGATCTGGCCGGGTTTCAACTCACGGCCATTTCCCATGCTGTCTTTGTGCGCGATGGTTCCGGAAACGACGTAGCTGAAAATTTCCATTTCCCTATGCGGGTGAGTTGGGAAACCGGCGCCTTGGGAGACGATGTCCTGGTTGATCACACGCAGGCTGCGGAAACCCATGTGCGCGGGATCGTAGTAATCGGCGAAGCTGAAGGTGTGATAGCTATCCAACCAACCGTGATTGGCGTGGCCGCGTTCGGATGATCTGCGGATGGTGAGTTCGGATGATTTCGTTTTCATAACAACGTGAGAATGCCACGAGATGCCGTATTTGGATAATGCCACTTAGTTCAGAACTTCATGCATTTAAGTTATGAACTTGCATGGGAAAAATTCAAGACTAGAAATCGGATATGGAATTTCACCAACTCCGGTATTTCGTCGCTGCGGCGGAGGAACTCAGTATGTCGCGGGCAGCGGAGCGGGTGCATGTTTCGCAGCCGGCGCTGAGTCGGCAGATTCGGTTGCTAGAGGAAGAGATCGGCTCCGAGCTGTTTCACCGGATCAAGCAGCGCATCCATCTAACGGATGCGGGAAAGTTCTTTTTGTTGAAGGCGCGGCAGTTGCTGTGTGATTCGGAAATGGCCTTACAGCAGACGCAGGAGCAGTTCGGTGGGGCGAAGCGGACCTTGCGACTTGGGTTTCTCTCGCCGTTTCTTGATGATTTGATCGCGCCCGTGGTTCGTGAGTTTCAGCAGCGTCATGCGCGATCCAAAGTTAGCTTGTTCGATCTTGCGCCGCGAGCGCAGTTGGATCGGTTGCGTTTGCGTGAACTCGATCTCTGCATTTTGGGGAATCTTGAAGATGATGAGCGGAAGCAGTTCGAAGTCCGCACGCTCTCGCGGCATCGGTTTATCGCGGCGATTCCATCAAGTCACCGACTTGCGAGCCGAAAGTCTCTGAAGCTCTCCGAACTGAAAAATGACAAATGGGTTTCGTTATCGAATGTGTATTTCCCGAAGCGACGGGAGTTTCTCATCAGCACATGTGAAAAAGCAGGGTTCACTCCGCATATTACGGCGGAGATGGATTCGTTGCCGATGATGTTGGCGGAAATCGGAACGGGCGGCGGAATCGGCATCATGCCCGCGCATGCCGCAAAAGTTCCACACAATGGTTGTACGTTGATTCCACTCAGCGCGCCCGCCATTCACTCGGAGCTGTTGTTGATCCTTCCAAAAAACACTGCGCGAAACGTGGAGATGGAAACTCTGATCGCACTCATCACTGAGCGTGCGGGTAAGATTTAATGCTTATTTACCATTCCACTCCTTGTCTTGAATCGCTATCAGGCGCTTCACTTCATCGGGTTTTTGGGTGGCGAGGTTGTTTTTTT
>JANPMK010000010.1:0-69813 GCA_031422775.1 Akkermansiaceae bacterium
CACATCTCCGAGAAACAGATCAGGATAGTTCAGGATAAACTCAACAATCGACCGCGAAGATGTCTCGACAGAAACACACCAAACTTTATATACCTATCTAACTGAAATAAAAGCCGCGCACTTCCGACCTGAATTCGCCGAAAACTAGAAGACGAACAAGCCGCGCCGTGACAACCCCTACCAGCCGTTCAGTTTCGATGATTTCCCGCAACTACAACCCTCACCCCGTGATCGACGCTCGCCCCGGCTGGTAGGGGTGCATGCGCTTTACGTTGCTATGAAAATGCATACAAGAAAGAAACTAATCCTTGGCACTCTCCTAGGATCACTAGTTTTAGTTGGTATCATCTGCAAATATTATCCCAACGATGCGGTCATTCCAATACCTCTAGCCGTGATTTTCGGACCGTTTTTGACTATGAAGCTCGGAATTTCAGAAGGTCCTTTAGTTCTCATCATTTGTGTGGCTTTATTCTTACCCCTCGTATGGAGGCTTAACCTGTGGACCTCAGTGGCAGCAATTCTGAGTGTAGTAATGTGGGTGTGGACAGGTTTGGCAACAGGCTATCTTCTCTATGCTTAGAGGTCTTTAGTAATAGGATGTCCGTCACCTTGTGATTCACCGCCGCTAACGAATTTCTGATAGAAGTATATCGTCTTTGGCCTTTGTAAGTTTGATTACAAAGGTCTCGCCAGGTCGCTTAGCTATACTCATTGAACGCTGAATCGATACAAATCTGTTTTGGTAGGTCGACCAATACCATTTATTGAAAGCGAGTACAGAACCGCCTTTATCTTCGGAGTAGACGAGCTCCAATAAGGCCGCAGGTGATTCTTCACTGGAAGTGGCTTTCATCTTATTCGTGTCCGGTAAGAATTCGAACTCCCGGCTATTTATGCCCTTAGCTCTCATTTCCTTGGCATTTTCCTCAATCTTGTTGGCCAAAGCTTCTGCTGGATCGAGTCCAGTTAACATACCACATGAACTCAAGAGAGATGTTAGAAAAAACAGCGGGATTCGAGCGATTGGCATCATTTTATGCTGAGGATCACAACGTGCCGCCCATTCTCGCAAACACTTTGCCGGTTCCTCCTGCTGCGCTGGCGGGAATTATCGCCTGCACTTGGTTGTGATCGGTGCCGGAAATTGGTGTGATCACGAAGCTCACCCCGCTTACCGTACTGGTGACATCGGGAACCTGGATTGTATGGGTCGTCCATGCATCGGATACTCCCAAGTCACGGCTGTATTGCAGCGACAAGACGGCCGCGCCACGTTTCGTGCTTTTGAGCATTTTGAAGGACAAGGAGAGATTGCCGCTGCTTTGCCCGGCTTGTGGCAGGAATTGCTGGCCATTTTGTTCAGGACTAGTAGCTCCTAACAGCCAGCTCAAGCCATTGGCCATTCCATCGCCGTTGGAGTCGCCGTTAAACGTGGCATTCACCCATTGACCAAGATTTGCTGTAGCAAACCATTCATCATAGGCCGAGGCGAAGGTCCACTGGGCATACAACGTGACGTTAGCTGAGCCAATGGCAAACGTGCTGCCTGCCGCACGGGCGGTGCCGCTGCCGTTGGCTGCCGTGTTCCAGCCAGTGAAGTTGCGGCCTGTCTTTATCAAATTGCCTGTATTGCCGAGGACAGTCACTGTCGCGCCGTTGGCATAGAAATTGGTATCCACAGGTTCATTTCCGCCTGTGCTTCCATTGCCGTTATAAACGACCGAATATTTTCCCGAGGGATTAACCTTGATCACCACATCATCCATGATTGGGCCATAGCTGTCGTTAGCAGTTAGCCGGAAAATGTATGTCCCAGCGACTGAAATGATTGCTGTTGTGTCCACGGAGGATGCACTGGCAATCGTAACCGCTGCAGGGCCGGAGACTAGCGTCCATGTCGTCGTCAGAGGATCGTTATTTGGATCGTTGAGGGTAGCGTCGAGATTCACGGTTAGAATCATCGGCGGATCGCTCAAGTATGGATGACCGGCAGCAAGACTCGCAGCCATACCCCACCTGTGGGCAAGGTAGCCTTCAACCTTCTGGCGGTCAGACGCACTCAGATTGGCGTTACAAATAATCACTTCACCCATGGTGCCCTTCCAACCATTGGTGGATACTCCACCATCATACCGATTGCAAAGAACCACGTTGCCTGCATTAAAATTTCCCGTAGATGCAACGCTGGTTGCAGCCGTTCCGTTAAGGTAAATCGTATTCATTGAGCCATCGAACACAGTCGTCGCCAAAAATGGATTCGTGAGCGTGCCTGACGTAGATGAAAGGGCCGAACTCCGTTGCGTATAAATACTATTCGCAGTCGAACCATTCTGACCTAACAAAACTGCGCTACCTGAATTGTTATAGTCGTAATTTTTACCAGTCTCCCAAACCGACATCATGCCCGTCCACGCCGTTTGGCTCGAGGTGGAAGATTTCCCGACAAAGAAAGCGTTCAATGTTGCTCCCGTGTTCGTATAAGTGCCGGCTAGTTTCTGTGTGCTGCCGGTGAAAGTCACGGTTTGACGAGTGCTAATCCCATTCGCCGTCAGCGCTGCAGAACCACTCATTGTTCCGCCACCACTTCCATCATTCACAAGACTGACCGTTCCGGTATTAATGGTTGCTTTTGTCGCATCGAGCCAGAGTTGTGGGGTGAGCTGGGAAGGACTCCAAGCCACTCCGGAACTTAGCGCAACCGAAGAATCCGCTCCAGCGTAGACCACAGGCGCGATGTTGTCGTCGTCGGTGATTGTCGCCGTGTGCACCAGCGTCGCGCCCTTTGCTGCATTCGTGGGTGTGCCCATCGTCAGGATCACCGTTTCGCCGTTGGGTTCATGGATGGAATCCGTCGCGATTGTGATCGTGATTGAACCTGTCGTCGCACCAGCCGCAATTGTGAGTGGGCTGGCGTTGATCGTGTAGTCCGCGCCCGAGGCTGTCCCTGTCACGGTAAACGGAACCGTAACATTTTGCGGTGACACTGATGAAAGCTGTGCGGTTACTGTTAGAGCGCCACTCTCGTTTGCCGACGCTTGGGTCGCTGTGGCCCAGGTAACGGAGGGCCAAGGTTCAAGGCGATGAAAGGGAATGGGGCGTTCGATCGATCCATTCGGATACTCAACACCCACCGCCAGGTTATCCCCGCCTCCGCCTTCTTTATGCAAGGCGCGGATGTAGTATCGCTGGCCGGCAAGCAGTGCGAATGCGAGTGACTTTTGGACGGAAAACTTGTTCCACTCTCGGCTGTTGGTCCAGTCGGACACGCTGGCGATCTTGACAGCGCTTGTCGTGGTTGAATTCGTGCTTAACCACAGTTCGCTTTTGTCGTCGCTGGCAATATAAAACCGATAATTGCCGGTTGTCGGCGCGATGAAGTAGCCGTGCATTCGCTGGCCGTAGCTCTCCGCCCAATTGGTGGGTGCTTCGAACAGCGTGGCGATTGTTTCCGTTCCCGTAGGGCTGTTGGGATAAGCGGCATTTGCTGTTAGATCCGTCACTAAGGATCCAGAAACCCCTGTCCACCATTCACGTGTGATGCCGCTGCCCGGACCATTCGCAGGCACGGACAAGGTTGTCGCCGTAAAATTCTTTCCAGTCACGCTGGCGCTGGAGACCGCGACGCTTGTGATTGTGGTAGGCGAGAAAGACGTCCCTAACAGCGACGGAGTCAGCGTGTAGGTGCCATTGGGAACATTGAGGATTGCGTAATTACCCAGACTATCACTAACAGCTGTGCGTGTGCCGTCGCTAACAGTCACACCGGCTTGTGGCGCGCCGGAATTCGTGATGTTTCCCGAAATCGCATAAGTCCCGGAATTCACCACATTCACATAGATGGTTTGAGTGGCTGTGCCTCCTTTCATGTCCGTAACCACACAGGTTACGGGTTTGGAGCCGTTGGTGGTCCAACTCTTAGTCGCCGTTGAAGCATTCGCACCAAAGGTATTGTCACCAAAATCCCAGTGATACGCCAGGGTGTCGCCATTTGAGTCGCTCGCTGTCGCAGTAAAGTTCACGACTGTATTCGCTTGCACGGTTGTGCTAGTGGCCGCCAGAGACAGTGACGGCGCGGCATTTCCGGAAAATGCGCCGACGTTGACAACGACATCTGCCCAGAGATTCGGACTCGTGCCGCCGCGCCCAGTCGGCGTAAAGTGAACGCCCGCTGCCGTATCAGAGAAGGTTCGACCCAGAGCGATTGGGGCATCGTCTTTGCCATTAGTGCTGCCAGGCGTGGTATCGAGCAGTTGGGTGCCATTTCCGCTGTTGCTCCAAGGATCCCAAAGAAGCGTGACGCTGTTCATCAACCGTTGGCCGGAAGTAGCCCAACCGCTGTTTTGCCGGTATTCTAGCCAATACGTTTTTTCCGCATCCTTCACAAAGGTGATGCCATATTTGTTGCCAGCCGTGAACGTATTCATATCGTGAGCATAAATACGATAGGTGCCGCTGGTTGAAACGGCTGTCGTGTCAGCAGTGGAAATCCAATTGAGAATATTCTTTTCACACGCATTAAAATGCCCATGTGGAAACGTACCAGAATTGCCCATTACATCAAAACTGTTGCCGTATTCATCATTGCTCCCTGAGCCTATCGTTGTCCCGTCCGTAGTTTCCCAGTAGTTTGCGTGCCAAAGGCCTAAATTGTGCCCGATTTCATGTGCAGCAACTCCCGGGGCCTCGGTTTTCAACATGTTGTTTCGGCCGCCCACGCCGGCGACACCGCCAAAATCGCCAATGCCTCCATTGTATCGAATGGTATCAAGAGTGTAGCTATTGTAATCGTATCCATCGGCCGCAGCAAGAGCACGGGCTTCGTTAATAATCTCTGCTAAAGAAGTATATTCCATAGCATTTTTAGACATTTGATATGCGGGTGTGAATGTCGTTGTGATGCTGGTCTTGTTGTAAGAGTTCGCTTGAAAATAGTTATCAACCACAGTCATATCCGTCTTCACTGGCGCCACTGTCTGATCTTTGTAGTAAATCGAGATATAAATCAGAGTCTTGGCGCCCTCGGACCACGCGCTATAAGCAATATCGGGAGGCGCAGCCATTGCTGCCGCGAGCAGCTCATCGCCATAGGCAGCAATGTGGCCGCTTTGGCACAAGTAAACCAACTGACTGCCCTCCAGCACCGCAACGGCACTTGCTTTTTCCTCTGTTGGTTCTGTGGAGATGGGGCAGCTTGATTTCTTGCGAGCGGCCTTCATGACGGCAGGCTCGAATTCACCGGACTCCACAACCCGCAGCGGAGATTCGTTGACCGCAAATTTTTCACCGATGGAAATACCATTCAACGGAATCGTCTTGTTATTGAAACGACGATCATTGCGCTGGCCATAGGTGAATGCCTGGTATGTGTTGCGGCCAATGGTTGCATGGCGCATCACCGTGGCTTTGGGCTGAGGGTCAAACTCCGTGGCAATGACCGTGCTCAATTGGCCTTCGTTGCTGATATGTTCCTCAACGTGTTTGCGAACCGATGGAGGTAGATTTCGCCTTTGGACAACGGAGATCGCACGTTTGATCGCTTGCTCAGGATCGGTTTCAATCAACCGCAACATCTCGGCCTTGCGAGCCATCGCCAACGTCACTCCCTCGGCCTCGAGTTCTGCTCGTTTTGCTTCTGGAGCGGCGGCATACGCGCTCATCCAAGTGTCAAATTCTATCCTGGCCTTCGCCGCTTCTGCTTCCGGTTGCTTTTCCTGAACCACTGGCGGCAGTTCTGCGCTGCTATCCTCGACTGCCAAAACGGGAAGCTTTTCTTCAACCGACGCGCTGGAAAGCTGACGCGACGACTCCGCATTGCCGGACTGCTTGCCCCATGGCGCAAGCATGTACACAAGAACGATCAGCACTAAGAGGAGTAGGCTGAACGTGACGGTTTGGCGGGAAATACGATGCTTCATCTGGGTTTTTGAAGGCTTCTATGTCCAAGTCGTTCGACCCACCCACATCGATCTGGATCGACGGGAATGCATTTCACTACTTTAGAATTCATAATTCCATCAGAAATGATGACGCTTTGTAAAAGCAATTCATCTAAAATACCTGACCCGCTTAGGGCCAAGTACAACTCGTGTTCATCGTAATTTTCCTGGTAAATAACACATTCCAAAACAAAGCCTCTACGTTGACGCGAACGCCATGTGGCCATAGGGTCTGCTTGAAAGATGAAAATTCCTACGCTCAACGGCATCATATCGCGGCGGCTTTTGCTGAATTACCGGATTGCTCCAGATGCGGTGCGGGGGATTTTGCCGGAGAGATTCCGACCCAAGCTCGTGGGTGGTTTTGCGATTGGCGGGATTTGTTTGATTCGATTGGAGGAAATCCGACCGGTAGGCATGCCGAAGTTTTTGGGGATCTCGAGTGAAAACTCCGCGCATCGGATCGCGGTTGAGTGGGAGGACGATGCGGGGCAACTGTGCGCGGGAGTATACGTGCCGCGTCGGGATACAGATTCTCGATTGAACGCTCTAACAGGTGGACGGATCTTTCCGGGGGTTCAGAATTTTTCGCGATTCACGGTGACCGATGATAAGGGCCGGATTTCACTACAAGTCCACCCCGATGGCATGGCGGAACCACTGGTGGATATCGAAGTGCGCGAAACAAACGATTTTCCTGAGTCGTCGATTTTTGGCTCGCTGGATGTGTCATCCAAATTTTTTGAAGCTGGCTGCACGGGTTACTCATCGCGTCCGGACTCGTGCATTTTGGATGGGATGTTGTTGCACGTGAAGCAATGGCAGGTGACACCTTTAAAGGTTGAGCATATTCGTTCGGTTTATTTCGATGACCGTGAGCTTTTTCCTCAAGGCAGCATTGAGTTTGATCATGCCTTGTTAATGCGTGACATTCCTCACGAGTGGCGCGCCTTGCCTGAGATGACGGTTGGAAAATAATCCTCACCACAAAAAAAGCGCGAATCCGTTTCCAGATCCGCGCTTCATTATTATTAGATGATTTTACAGACTTGCGAGAGTTGATTTCAACGCTTCGAAGTCAGGCAGGTCTTTTGGATGGTCTTGCACATCGGCGAAACGAATGACGCCTTGTTTGTCGATCACGAAGGCAGAGCGTTTTGGCACGCCACCCATGATGAGGTTGGCTTCTGGAAGAAACTGCTCGTAAGCCACGCCGTAAGCTTTGGCGACGTTGTGTTCATAATCGCTGAGCAATGGCAGGGTGATGCCATCTTTCTGCGCCCATGCTTCTTGGGCGAACGGGTTGTCTCCGGAGATCGCGAAGACTTTGGCATCGAGTGCCTCGTATGCGCTGATGCCTTGGGAAATATCGCAAAGCTCAGTAGTGCAAACGCCGGTGAAAGCCATTGGCACAAACAGGAGTACGATATTGGATTTGCCAATTTCCTCGCTGAGTTTGACTAGCGCTGGGCCGGTGGCGGTTTTGGTGACTAGGGTGAAATCGGGTGCTGGATCGCCTACTTTGATGGACATGATAGTTGGTGTTGGTGGTTGAAAAACGCGGTCACTTTAATCCCAACAGCGCCGCGGTCAACTCCTGTGATGGGACGAAAGAGTTTTGACCACAGAATGCACGGAATACACAGAGTGGGAGCTTCAGCACTCCGCATGGTCTTTGTGTGCTCAAGAAGAAAATATAATATAACAGCTTTTCACTCCGTGTATTCCGTGCATTCCGTGGTTGAATATCTTGATGTATCACCTCCCAAAAAGCATCGCAATTTCCTCTTCGGAAACTTCCCTCCATTCGCCTTCTTCGAGTTCTTCGGGGAGTTTGAAATTTCCGATGGAAATGCGTTTGAGTGAGAGCACGTGGTTGCCAACGGCGGCGAACATGCGGCGGACTTGGTGATAACGGCCTTCATGCAATGTCACTAACGCTTCTTTCTCACCGATCGCTTCGAATACCGCTGGAAGCAGTGGCTTGTTTTCGCTTTCTAACATCATTTCACCGGATGAGAAAATCTCGCCTTCATTTCCCTCGAGTGGCCTGTCGAGCATGACGTGATAGACTTTCAGGCAAGCAGATTTCGGATGGATGACTTGGTGAAGAAATTTCCCGTCATCGGTCATCAGTAGCATACCGGTGGTGTCTTTATCGAGCCGACCCACGGGATTGAGTCCGGGGTTGCGTTTGGAAAAACGCGGGGGCAGTAGATCGTAAATCGTCTCGCCGGGATCTTCGGTGCTGCATGTGAACCCCTCGGGTTTGTTCATCACGATCACCAACGGAAATCCCGCATCCAAGGCCTCGCCAGCGACGCGCACATCGTCCGGATCGGCATCGTCCTTGTGCTTGTAGGCCACGCCCGCAGCATTTGTCACCGCGCCGCTGCGCAGCAATTTATCGACCTCTTTACGCGATCCGTAACCGAGGTTTGCTAAAAGTTTTACCAATTTCATCTGCGGCAGAGGCTAACAGGGATTTTCAAAACGCCATGTCTTTTCTGGGCTATCACTTTTCTGACTCCAGCAAGGCTTTGATGGCGGGTGCGAATTTGTTGTAGAAGAGCCCCAGCAAAATCAGCGCGGCGCCCAGCACAATGAACGAAACCACGCGCATGAATGCGGTGAAGTCCCAGACATCCGAGACAAAAAGTTTGCCCAATGAAAGAGTGAGCAACAGGAAGCCCATGACTCGTGCAACATGGAGTCGCTGCCACAGCCCGGCACTGACAAACATGAAACCAAGAATCGTCCATAACACGGCCGCGGGCTTCCAATCAAAGCGCCAGACAAGCATTTGTGTCGCCCAAAGAGTGATGACCAAACAGGTCAGGCCTACACAAAATCTGAGCGCTTCGTTCTTTTTATCAAACTCGTCGATCAGAGTAGGCCGCAACTTGTAAGCCGTCGTCAACACGAGCAGCGAGAAGATGACCATTACGCCGCGCCATGAATGATGTTCTGGGCTCGCATCCCAAGGTGAGTTCATCGTTTCCACAAGCAACCAGATCATCGACATAATGATCCAAGCAACGCACTCCAAGAAGCATGTCCGTTTCAGCAACGCGAAAACGATGATGCCTATCACTGAGGTCAACGCGACCCAATCTCCCCATGCTTCTGGCGAGACCTGATACCATCCGATCATATAAGCAACGAAGGCGGTAAATCGGAAAATGGTGGATGAAACGTACCGGAGCAATACCGGGGTATTTGCACGCACCCACGGGCTATGAAGCAGTCCAGCGGCTGCGAAGGCGATAAAGACCGTTGCAAAAATATGCGAGGTGACGCGACCGCTCGGTTCTAACAGTAGGCTCAGACTTAAAAATCCAAGAACTGCTGTGGTGAGGATCAAGCGCGGGCAGCGGATGAAAATTGCAACCGCCAAAAGCAATGACGCAGCGATTTGATTGAAGAGAAAATTCTCACGGAAGCTAGGGCTTAGATCGGTCGCGATTTGCCAGACAAAGAATGTAACCGCAGCTGAAAACAACCATGCGGGCAGCTCCGGATGATGAGTGAGATCGAGGCTTGGCTCTTCGGTTTCCGCCTCTGGTTGGCGATGCCACAACCAGCAAACTGCAAGAGTCAGTGCTGCCATCACGCCCAGCGGCCACATGCTTTCCGCACGGAAACCCATCCATACCGAGACTCCCAAAAACCACAGTGAAATCCAAATGCTTTCAGGCTGGAGACGTTTCGGATCGAGCTTCAAATGCGCGGCCGAAAGCAATCCAGCAAGCAGGCCTGCGGTGATTAAGCCGGTAGCGGGTTCGAGCCGGAAAAGACAAAGCTGATTTGCAAGGATTGCAGCCGCTAACAAAAGCAGACCGCTGGACAAGCGAACGAATGGATAAAAATCTTCCATCAGCGGTTTCACCCTCACTAACACGATGGATGCTGCGGTGATGGTTAAAGCTGTTAGAGCAATGCTCCACAGCGGGGTGGATTGAAAAAGTGATCCGTCTCTGATCATCAGCAAACCCGCAGCACCCAATCCCGAGAGCAATGAGAAAACCACCTCGCTCCGGCTCCGGAATTTCCATGCGGCGAGTGCGAGCGAAAGAGATTCAATCGCGAGCACCAATGCGAGTTGATGGCCATCGAGTTTCAAAACGATGGCGAGAGTGCCGACTGTTAGACCTTGGGAAATATTTACTCCGCCAGCGATCGTGTCTTGGCGCCGACCTATCATGCCGAGCACCAACAGCACGGAACCAAAAACAGCGGCGACTTTCCAGTAGTCTGCCTGATCGTATTGATCGATCCACAACGCCGAGAACATGAGGAAAAACAAGACGTTGTTAACACCCGTGAACCATGCGCGCGCGCGATCCGAGAGGCTTTCACGATAACGGCCCAACATGCCAGGAATCGCAAACATGATCCACAGCGGCGGGAGAAACCACAGAATGGCGAGTGGATCCGAGGTGTAGCCGTATTCGAAGCGGGCTAGGATTTGTGATCCCAAAAACGCGGCGTAACTCCCCAGCATCGATGCCCAACCGGGGCCGGACCAGCCGGGTTTCAGCATGAAGAACATCCCGATCGCGGCTAACAGAAGATTCGATACGCAGGACATCCAACCGATCGGTTGAAGCATGGTCGCGTAAGCAGCGAGCACGAGACCGAACGCCGCGGTGATTTTGGCTTGGCGTATCCATGAAACCGCCGCAATCGCGCCGGCCGACATAAACAACAGCACTGCGGCGAGTTCTGGACTCTGGATCACTTTCAATCTGGTCACGTGATACGAAGCAAAGGTGCAGTAATAGAAAAACGCCATGCCGCCGGCTAACAGCACCTCGCCGAAACGATTGAGATTATCTTTTTTCGCCAAACGTCTTCCGGTTTCCGCAAGCGCTCCAGCACATAGGAAAAGCGCGGTCAGGCGCACTCCGTTGGACATGTCTTTGATCCAGTTCTGATAGGCGTAGTTTCCGCCAAGCACCAAACCTGTAAGAAAAATCACAATCCCGATCCGGACAGCCCAGACCTTTCCAAAATGCAGCTCGAAAGATTCGTCTGGTTGCTTTGGAGGCTGCATCGGAGGCTCTGGAATTTTCTCCACAACTGGGGCGGGAGTTTCCTCTAAAATCGGCGCGGGAGTATGACCAAGCTTCGCTTGCTTGAGGGCTGAAACTCTAGGAATTTCAGAAACCGGAGGCACGTAAGCGATGGGCAAGGGCGGCGGCGTAGCTGGAACTACAAGCTCTGGAGCCGTTTGAGGAGCCTCTGTAAATCTTGCCTCTAATTCAAAAATCCTAGCACGGATCGAATCCAACTCCGCGTTCTGCCTGATGCTCAAGACTTCTAATCGCTCAAGAAGACGATTCAGCTCTTGTTTTTCAAGCGATCCTTCTTGGGAGTTCATCCCTCAATGTTTTATCAGTAAAACCTGAAGATGAAACTTTAATTTGAGGCGCTCTTTGTGAGTGCTAACAAATCAAGCCGTCTGGTTCGCAAGCCATGTTTTCACGTTGGGGCGGTTTAGTAGGACAAGAGTCAGAATGGGATAGATGAGGGTAACAATAAATCCCACAACTATCGACACGATCATCATAGGCCCTATTGCACCGAACGCCGCGCCTGAAGATGCTGGTGTTAAAGCGCTCATCACTTTTTGGGTCATCGGCATTATGACTACGATAGAAATCACCAAGTTGATAAGTTTCGTGGCAATAGAACTCCACGCGTAATAATTCGACCACTTTAGAGCGTTTTTTCGCTTCTTCAAAAGTAACACTCCAGCATTAAGAATGAGCGCGGTGAGAATCATCAATACTAGCACGCCAAACAACGTATATGCCTTCATCTCTGATTCTAGAGTTGTTTGCATTTGTAATTGAGGCGAATTGCCCATCAATTTTAACATGGGATTGCCAAAAATAAGCACGACTAAATTCCATGCAACCATTAGGGCTCCAAAGCCCCCAAAAATCAGATGCAAGATTCCAAAAACCTTCACCGTTTGCGGCTGGCCGAGATGGACATATTCATTAGCTGAAAGACGAGCGACTTCTTCTGGCGTGAGTGGTGGTGGTTGTTCCATGGCATACTTTGAAAATGTTTCATCGCATCATGTCGAGGCATTAGATCTTCAATCGGCATTTCGTGACTTGTCAGGAATGGGTTTTTGGTGTGACTTTTCCCACATGCTTTCTCGGAAATCTCTAGCTATCGCTCCTGCTATCTGTGTGTTGGTGATCGCCTCATGTGCGGTTTCTTCCTTCGATCCCAACACGGGAGAAGTCCGTGCCACCGCTCCATCAAGCTCGCTGGTTTCCCAAGGAAATCAGCAGTTTGATAAAATGAAACGCGAGAAGCGCATCTCAACGAATCCCGAATACAACGCACAAGTCCAACGCGTTGCCGTTCGTTTGAAATCGGTGATCGATATTCCCAACGCAAAGTGGGAATTCGTGGTTTTTGAAGATCCAACGCCCAACGCCTTCGCTCTTCCCGGCGGGAAAGTTGGCGTGCATACGGGACTTTTCCAAATCACCGAAAACGACGCCGGGCTCGCTGCGGTTCTCGGCCACGAAATCTCCCACGTCGTGCTCAATCATTCCCAACAACGCGTCAATCAAGCCACCGGAGTTGCAGTCGGAACCGCTCTGTTAGATGCTATCCTCTCCGCAAAAGGCGCAGACAAAACCACTCGTGCTGTGACCGCGACTGGAGCGGCGGCAACCGGAACCGTCGGCCTCATTTTACCTAACTCCCGCAAAGCAGAACTTCAGTCCGACCAACTCGGCACGCTCTTCATGGCACGCGCTGGATACGATCCCGCAGAAGCCGTGAAACTCTGGGAACGCTTTTCCGCATGGCGCACCAAACAAGGCGATAGCGAGTCACCCGAGTTCCTGCGCACTCACCCGCTCGATCAATCTCGCATTGTTGCATTGCGCGAGTTTCTACCAACTGCCCAACGCGAATATAAACCGCGCTAAGAGCCGCAGGAGAATCACCAGTAGATAGACTTACTTCGTAGCCTCCGTGCCTTCAAACTTCACCCGCGGGTCCTTCACATTCACGAGCTCATCTAGCTCATAGACGTTGTGATAGCCGTATCCATACAAGTTGATGTAAGTAGGAACATTCAATGCCATCATCAGAGGTTTAGCTTCAGCGGCGAATTGAGAATTCGATAATTGAATGCTTTTTAGTATGCTGATTTCAGGGCTGTTCTGAGCTGTCTTTATTATGTTATCTTGTAAGCTGATTACCGGACGGATACCAGCCGTCTTTGATGTAAAATCCACCTGATTTCCTTCAAAGTTATTATTGCAGTAAATCAATATTTTGGTGTCGGGTGACGGAATGGTTTTCCTGAGAGTATCTTGAGTAAAGTCCGTAAAAGCTAGATGCGTTGCACCTTTGAGATGGATGCGCTCAAAACGAAACGCGGAGCGAGAATCCAGAATAATGACATTCGGTTCCTGGCTCATCTTTAAAAATGTATCGAAGTCGATGAGGCGGCTTGCCCGATGAGCTTCGACCTCCGTTACCAAGCCTTTGAAATCCTCAAAGCTGACTTTGGCTTTGGCGTATTTTGGTTCCTCGGCAGATAAGAGGTTAGCTGCGATGATAAAAATGGATGCTGCAATGATTTTCGTTTTCATGATCAAACCAGCGTATCCAAGTATTTACGCTTTTGTGTAAAGAGGCTGTAAATTGTTGGCTTAATCGAAGGTTATCTACTCTGGACTTACACAAATGCGCGGAGCGCGATCTAGAGTGACGATTTTGAAACATTTCACTTCTTCTGAAATGCGTTAGTTTTGTGATGTTGAGTTGCAGTCATATCATAGCATCCCGCTTTGCTGACAACTACTATACTACAACGAATCATGAAAACTTCCTTCATTCTGCTTGCCACTGCGCTTGCCCACACGCCGCTCTTCGCGGATGAGCCCACCCTTAGTTTCCAACGTCTTTCCACCGTACAGAACGGTGACCCAGTGGCACTCTTCGACGAGTCTGCCGCGGAAATCGTGAAATTCGATCCTATCACCAAACGCATGTTCGTAGTGAACGGCGCAACTGACTCAATAGATATCTTCGACGCGACGAATCTTAATGTGCCTGTATTTATCGAATCGGTTGATCTCAGCGAGATTGGTGGTCCGAATAGCGTTGATATCAATCCGAATTCCAAGGCCAACGAAATTGCAGTCGCAGTCGGCGCACCAGACGATACCGACCGCGGTTTCGTAGTCTTTATTAGCAAAGATGGTGATATCCTCGGAGAGCCAGTTCAAGTTGGCTATCTTCCTGACGCACTCGTGTATGACGCTAAAGGCAAAGCGGTTCTCGTCGCCAACGAAGGACAGCCAAACGCTGACTATACGATCGATCCAGAGGGTTCAGTATCCATCATCAACATTAACGGTAGCAAACGGACTCACTCCGAAGTTACCTTTACTCACCTCACTCCAGCAGATGTTCCAGGTGTCCGCATCACTGGTCCCGAGGGCACTACCGTTGCTGAAGATCTCGAGCCTGAGTATATCGCCATCGATGGCAATATCGCCTTTGTTACCTGCCAAGAAAACAACGCGGTCGCCAAAATTGACATCAAAAAGAAAAGTGTTTTAGCGGTCATGCCACTCGGCTCGATCAATCACGGCGAACTTGGAAACGCAATCGATGGCTCGGAAAGAGATCTTAATGGCTCGACTGGCAAGATCCGTATTGCAAACTGGCCCGTTCGCGGTCTGTTTATGCCAGACGGTATCGCTACTTATTCCGCCACCGTTAAAGAAGGTAGTAAGAAACGCGGCACCTTTTTTGTTACCGCCAATGAAGGAGACTCACGCGATTATGTTGGTTATGTAGACGAAACTCGCCTCAGCAGCGGAAGCGTCACCCTTGATCCAAGCGCATTTCCGCTTGGCGCTAATCTCAAAGATAACCTAAATATCGGACGCCTCAAGATCGTCAACACAGAAGGAAAAATCGATGGCGTTGGTGCGCAGGAGCAACTTTTCAGCTTCGGCACTCGCTCGTTCTCGATCTTTGATGAAAACGGCACACTCGTTTATGATAGCGGCGAGATGATCGAGACCTACCTGGCAACGAATTATCCACTCTATTTCAACAGCAATCATGATTCGAATTCTAGTTTTGACAGTCGCTCTGATGACAAAGGTCCAGAGCCTGAATCCGTTGAAATCGGTGTCATCGGTGACAAAACCTATGCCTTCATCGCCCTTGAGCGTTTCAGTGGCATCATGGTTTGCGACATCACCAATCCACGCGACGTTAAGTTCTCCGGCTTTGGTCTCAACCGTGACTTCACCCAAGCCATCGGCAGTGGCAACGCGCTCGCTGGCGACCTGGGTCCTGAAGGTCTCGATTTCGTGCCTGCTGCCAAGAGCCCGAATGGTCAGCCCCTGCTTGTCGTTGCTAACGAAGTAAGTGGCACCACCACCATTTATCAAATCAATCCAGCAGAACTCTAACACTTAGAATTCACCCTCTTCGAGCCGGAAGAATTTATACTCCTTCCGGCTTTTTTGTGTTTTAAACTCACTTTCCAATCTCAATGCAGAGCGCTTTCAAATACTCGGCTTCGCGGAAACCAGCTGGATGATCCGCAGCATGACCGCTGCGCCAGAGTTCTCTCCATGGGCGTGCGGAGGCTTGCGCGGTTTCTTCGATGGTGCGGAAAAAATCTTCTGCGGAAACGTGCGCTGAGCACGAAGCCGCGATTAGAATTCCGCCCGGCCGTAATCGCGATATCGCGGCGGCGTTCAAGTGTTGATAGGCACGAATCGCACCAGCTCGCTCAGATTCACGCTTCGCTAAAGTCGGTGGATCTGTGATGATGAGATCGTAACTTTCACGTGCTTCATCCATCCAGCGAAACGCATCCGCCTGCACGGCGTGGCGTTTGATGTTGGCGATTTGAGAGTTGTTAGAATTTAGAGAGAAATTCCGCGCCGCGCTATCGAGGGCATGCGCACTGATATCGAGATCGGTGACGGATGAAGCGCCACCTCTTGCGGCGTAGAGTGAAAATCCACCGGAGAAACTAAAGACGTTTAACACATCGCGCCCCATGGCGAGAGTTTCGACGCGCGCGCGGTTGTCGCGTTGATCGAGAAAAAATCCGGTCTTCTGGCCTTTGAGAACCGCCGATTCGAAACGCAATCCGTTTTCAGAAAACACTACGATTTCATCGCCCACTTCGCCGCAAAAACCCTCGCCGATTCCGTATTTCTCAGCACAGGCCGCCACGTTACGGCTCATTCTCAGCACTAGATATTTCGGAGCGAACACCTCGCGCAACACGCCTTCGATTTCCTCCCAACGCGCCAACCAGCTCGTTGCGTAAATTTTCACCACCAAGGTATCGGCATATCGATCTGCAACGAGTCCGGGAAAGCCTTCGCTTTCACCTTGAATCATTCGCGCACCATCGGTGCCGGGTTGAATGATTCTGCCCTCGCGCTTTGCCAAACAAGCACGCGCTTTCTCTAACCACCAATCACGATCTACCGTCATCGGCTTTCCGATATGAAGAATCCGCAGCCGGATCGGCGATTCCGCCTCATACATCCCAACCGCCATGAAGCGATCCCGCTTGTCGTAAATCACCGCGAGCTCACCCGTTTCGCCCTCACGATTCTGCGTCTTGATGCTTTCCGCATACACCCATGGATGATTGCTGCGAATGGCGCTCTCCGCCCGGGGATACAGCGTGAGACGCAATCTCGATTTTTTCTCATCTGTCATTTCCAATCAACGTAAGTCAAAAGTGCTACACCAAGTCATTTTTAAATCGAGAAGAATTAGACCGCATCATTTCTCGGTAGTGTGCTTCACTATGGATAAAGTTGTGGCTGGGGATTCCAGCCCCAGGCCGTTCTTGGGGAATCTTGCCCCAAGAATCCATTTACCCGCAGGAATTTTTGAGAAATGGTCTATTTCCAATGGGAAACCACTAGGCTCTGTATCACTTTATCTAAAGCCTCTATCGAAGGAGTGATTTCATTCTCATTCTTTGCCAACCACTGTTCCGCATCATCGACGTAATTGCCGAAATTTTTGGAAAACTCGGCATAATTTTCGATGCTGTGCCCAAGATGATTTTTGTCCGCTGCTTTTGGAAGCTCGGGCAGGTTCAGGGGAAACGTGGCGATGATCTGGCATGAGTTGTCATCCGACATGCCGAGAAATAGATAATGGAGTTGGCCAAATTGCATCAAGTTCGGCTCAATGTCCCACTGCGTGACCAACCGAATACCGTGACCACCAGTGAAATCAACACGTCGCTTCAGACAGTCAAACGTCTGTGATCCAATAAATGCCGGTGAATCAATGGGATTACCATCAAGCACCGACGCATCCATGTTTTTGCGGAGTTTGTTGATTACATCCGCGACCTTCACATCCTCATGTTCGCCATCGGTTAAGACGAGACCCCATTCGTCTGCCTTGTGGATGAGGATTTGAGGAGCGGTTGGATCATTGCCGGCATTTTCTCGGTCAAATGAAATCCCACTCGGCAAGGCGGCAGGAAAGCGAATGGCCCAGTGCTGGGGCCGGCAATGATAGCCCGGCTTCATGATATATTGCTTATCCTTCTGAAATTCTTCCCAGTGCTTCGGACTGTATAGCGGTTGGATCGGAACTTTCTCAACGATGGCCGTCTTGCTCCAATTTTCCGAAACGGTAACTTTAAAAGACCCAGCATTCAACGTGATGTCGCTGGATTTCTGACCTTTGCTACAACCCACCAAGCCCGTCATTGCTAGCTGAATGAAATGTCTTCGTTTCATAACAAGATCATCTTTCAGTCTAGAATCCGCATTTCAAATCACAAAATCCTCTTCATTGGGGTTTAAAGTTTAAGATTTAAAGTTTAGCCTGCGTCCGTGCCCGCCACCTATTCCACTCACGAACTTCCCGGCGGTCCGCGCTTGGCTCATGCGCATTTGCCTGAATCTGAATGCGCAGCGTTGTCGATTTACATTCCGGTCGGTTCACGGGATGAAACGGGAGACATCCCATCCGGGCTTGCCCATTTTTCCGAGCACATGGCGTTCAAAGGCACGAAGACCCGCTCCGCCAAAGAACTCACGCTCGCCATCGAATCCGGCGGCGGCCAAGCCAATGCCTGCACCTCGGAAGACTATACGGTGTATGAAGCCCAAGGCGAAGCCGAGTTGATGCCGGTGCTCATCGATGTGCTCGCCGATATGGTTTGGCATTCGACCTTTCCTGAAAACGAAATCGAGCTCGAACGCGATGTGATCGGCGAGGAAATCACCATGATCCGCGAGACGCCATCGGATCACATCAACGATCTGTTAGCCGCTGCCCTATGGCCGGAACATCCGCTCGGCCAATCCATTTCCGGTTCGCTTGAATCCATCGAAATCATCGACCGCACCTGCCTGCAACATTTTGCGAACGAACATCATTTCCGCAAAGACATCGTCATCGCCACCGCGGGGCCGATGTCTGCGGAGGCCATTCTTGAAATCCTTATCCCGCTCCTGCCGAAGCAGTTCAATACTCCAGCCCTGCGTTCCGAAGCGACGCTCTCGCCTTGTCGGGAAATCATCGAGCGTCGCTCCACCGATCAACTCCAGCTCGCCCTCGCATGGCACACCCCCGGTCGCCACGCACCGGAACGCCACGCCTTGCGCATGCTCTCGCTCATCCTCGGCGAATCGTCATCGTCACGTTTGTTCACCGAGCTCCGTGAAGAACGCGGCCTCTGTTATCAGGTTGGCTCAGAGCTCTCTCTCTTCGAAGAAACTGGCGCCCTCCAGATCCTCGCTGGCCTCGATCCTGAATCGCGCGAGGAATCCCTCAAAACCCTTTTCAAAGAAACCGCCGACCTCGCCGAAAACGGCCCACGCCCCGGCGAGCTCGATCGCGCCAAGCGCCTCGCCATCGCGCAATCCAAGCTCAGTTTTGAGTCCACCTCCGCCCATTGCGGATGGGTGGGCGAAGGCTTGTTGTTTTTTGACCATATTCCTTCACCCCAACTAGCCCGCGAAAACCTCCTCAAAGTCACCGACGCCGAAGTTCAGGCCATTGCCAAAAAAATCTTCGCCCAAAAACCCGCGATGGCCGAGATCAAAGCTAAAGTTAGGAAGGGATAGCTCAGCGCTATTTAGCTAAAACCTGCCAGCGATATGTTCTAACAGGTACTCGAAACCATGGGTTATCATCGTTGCGCCCACTTAGCGTCGCGACTTTGCCGATCCTAGGATCGGCTTGGATCCATTGCTCGTTGCCGACGTATGCGAGTATGTGGACGCCGTTGGTTGTCACTGCCACATCACCCGGCATCAAGGTATCGTAACTCATTTCCTGAATCGTCCCCGTGACATCGAGTGGGTGGGTGTAATTTCTGTATCCTGCTGCCAACGCTTTGGCACTCGCATCATACCACCAATGCTCAACATATTGCCGAAACGCATCTCCGTTGAAATGCTTAAAGCCGTATGCCAAAAGCGCGTCTCGCAGGGCACGACGGGGCAATCCCGAACAATCAATTCCGCGTGAACTCTCGCCACCCCAAAAATATTTCGTGTCCTCAAATGCGGCCATCCGCTTGAGATAATCTTTTCGCAACGCGTCTGTATCCATCTCTCCACCTGGCAGCGCGAAGGGAATCGCAGCGAGAACCGGCAAGACCAACGCAAAGATTCTAACAGGTTTCCGCGCCCAAGCCAAAATCACAAATCCCAACCATGCCCCAAACACACAAGCCAGAAAGGCGAGTTTCAGCAACTTGCTGTTCACCGGATTGAGCGGAATCAGAAAAATCCCAGCAAACGCCCCGAGCGCACAGATTAGAACGAGATGTCGGAAGACTTTAGGTTTGATGAGAGTTTGGAGCATCGTGATGGGGGAGTCGACTTTTTGCCTCACGCCTTCTAGCCCAGAGAGGACGGAAGCGGAATAAATAGTAGCACGTGAGCAAGCAGAGAATGTCCAAAGGAATCCAAAGCGCAGGACTTACCCAATAAGCACCCCAGATAAGATCTTTGACGGGATATAACACATTGATACCTCCAGACATGGCATCGCAAACCAGATGAAATAAGTAAGATAGCGACATTATTCCTGCCAATCTGATAGAGATACGTTGCTTCGATAGCAGGGAAATCACAAATAGCATTACCGTAAACGCCGTCCAAAAAGGAAGTCCGTGGGACCAGCTGATCATTCTGGATTCAAGCGTGATATGCGGTGTCAGCAAATCCGGCAAAGCACCTGCAACTCCAATTGCAACCAAGTTCCATACTCCGAGCTTTTTTGATCGAGAAAACGCCACATGCGCTAGGATCACTGGCGCTAGCGCATGGGTTACCGTATTCATAACGACCCATTAAACATGAAATGGATCCAGTTTGGCAAAAGGTATTTCCGATTCGAAATGTGTTCCGAGATGCGGCGCTTCAAAGCCACCCAAGTTCATCTTGGCGTTCGCGGTACAAAACTCCGAGAATACGAGCTTGGGTCATAAGGGTGTATGCACCAACTGCGGACATCACCAAAGTACCGATGATCAAGGAATCCGAGAAAATGCTCTCCATGATGTTACTCATCACATACAAGAAAATGAGCATGAAGACTGAAACCCAGTGAAGCCAGCCCGCACGTATGATAGCGGGAATCACAATATGCGGGCTCACCACACTTGTGCGACCGAGCACGACCACTGCAAGCATCGCCATCGGAAAATAAACTACGCCGAAAGCCAACAGCGCCCAGCTAATAAGAGCTTTAGATTCATCAGCGGCAATCTCGTAGACGAAAAGCGGCCCAAATGAAACCACGAACACCACAGTGATCTGAAGCATCGGCCAAATGATATCCTCAAATATATTTGCCATCTCAGGAAATTGCGGCGCTTCGTCATTGCCTGTCGCAGTCGACTGAATCATTTGGAAATAAACCGCACTGAAATATCCACTGAGCAAAATCCCAGCAATAGCGCCAAATAGCGGAGCGAGAGCAGCAATTTTCGCCACTACCGAAAGAACAATGCAACATATCAGGATATATTTACCACTCCCGCGATACGCATAGGTGAAGATGTCTTTTAGCATAAGTATTTTGGTGGCCGTTCTGCCGATGCTAGTTATATGATCTATCAGATAAACGCAATAATCATATTCTCATTCTTGCCTCATCACCACATCATGTTCAGACTTCGCCCCATCGAAAATGTCCACAAAGCCCTTTCATCCATTTTCCAGTGAGCATTTCATCACCTTAGCCATTGGCTTTGTAGTGATTGGCATGTTGATCTTTTTTGCGAAGCGGTCGGAAAAAAACCAACGCATCACCACAGCCATCCTCGCGTTTTGTAATCTGGTGTCTTTCCCGTTCGCGCTTTTTGCGTGGCGGGATTATCCGCACTCTCTCGATAATAACCTTCCCTTTCATCTCTGCGATCTTGCGGCAATCGTTGCAGGATTCGCCTTGTTCACGCGCAAACCCATCCTGCTCACGCTGACGTATTTCTGGGGACTTGCTGCAACCACTCAGGCGCTGCTCACACCGGCACTAGGCATCGGCCCGCCGGAACTTCCATTCATTCATTTCTTCTTCCAACACTTTGTCATCGTCGCTGCCGCGCTCTACATTCCCATCGTTCTGAAATGGCGACCTCAGCAACCTTTTTGGAAATCTCCCGTCATCGTGCTCGGTATTTCGATCGGCTACCAAGGTGCTGCATTATTGATTAATTCTGTTTTGCATACGAACTTCGGCTTCGCCTCACACGTTCCGGAAAATCCTTCTCTCATCGATCACCTCGGACCATGGCCGATCTACCTCTTTTCCATGCAAGGAATTGCGTTTTTGTTATTCCTGATCCTCGCCCTGCCGTTCCGCCGATCTTCGGCCCGCCCCGACTCGTCGGGGGTCGCCGACAAGTCATGAAATGCTTCTTGTGCTCTGGTTAGATACACAACAGAGTGCAGAACTTATTTTATGGAAACTTCTCAACCACCTGTTCAGTCCGTCCCACAAACATCGGGCATGGCCATTGCCAGCTTGGTGACAGGTCTTATCGGCGCAGCGCCGTTCGCGATTATTTTTGGCCATATTGCGATGTCTCAAATCAAGAAATCTGCGGGTCAGTTATCCGGATTTGGGTTGGCTCTCGCTGGGACAATCCTGGGCTACGTCGGCCTAGCCGTGCTCATACTTTTATCTGCTATTTCTGTCCTATTCGTCGGTGCCAGAGCATGGAAAAAAGGCTCGGATCGCGCTGCCTGCATCATGAATATCCGTAATGTCCAACAAGCTGTCCGAGGCCATCAAAACTTGAAATCTTTAGATGTTGGCACTCCTCTAGATTTGAATGATATCTTCGGCCCAAGTGGATATTTACCACAACCTGTCTGCCCACTTGGCGGCACTTACACTTTTACGAATACCATTCCAGCCCTCGGAACGGTGATTTGCAAATGCAGTCACGCGGATCACGTGCCTACAGGCACTTCAACTTGGTAAAATGATGCGCTGCATCAGCGTGCATACATGATTCTATGGAAACTTCTCAAATGCCGATGCTTCCCACCAAGACATCCGGCTTAGCAATCGCCAGCCTAGTCACAGGTCTCATCGGTGTCGCTCCTTTCCCCATTGTAGCTCCTCTCGCAATTATTTTCGGCCACATGGCGATGTCTCGAATCAAAAAATCATCTGGTCAAGTATCAGGATTTGGCATGGCTCTCGCTGGAACGATTCTGGGTTACGTCGGCCTTGTTTGGTGTATTACAGCCATGATCATCATCAGCGGAGCAACAGCATCGACAGAAGAATCAGATCGCCATGGCTGCTTCATGAATACCCGTAATGTTCAACTAGCTGTCCGAGGCCATCAAAACATGACCTCTCTTAACGTTGGCGATCCTATCGAATGGAATGTAATTATTGGTCCTGATGGTTATTTACCACAACCTAGCTGCCCAGCCGGCGGGATCTACACCTTTGCGAATACCATCCCGACTATCGGAACGGTGATTTGCCAATGCAGCCATGCGGATCACGTGCCTCCAAGCCACGCGGATTGGTGAGACAAGAACTGAACGCACGTGATACCACTTCACATCGGATCTTAGCCCTTCATGCGTGGCGATATATAAAATGCTTCTTGCGCTCTGGTTAGATTCATCACAGCGTAAATGAGTTATTTTATGGAAACTACTGAAACGCCAATCTCGTCCGCTCCTAAAACATCCGGCTTGGCAATTGCCAGCTTAGTCACAGGTATCACCTGTGTCGCGCCTCTCGCCATTATTTTTGGCCACATGGCGATGTCTCGGATCAAAAAATCTGCGGGTCAGCTAGCCGGACATGGTTTGGCACTCGCGGGAACGATTCTGGGTTACGTTGGTCTCGTGGTGTTGGTTTTTTCCGTCATCCCCGTCCTTTTCATTGGAGCACGCGCATGGAAAAAAGGCTCAGATCGTGCGGGCTGCATCATGAATATCCGTAATGTTCAACAAGCTGTCCGAGGCCATGAAGGCATGAATAATTTAAGTGACGGCAGTCTTTTAAATTTGAATGATATCTTCGGCCCAAGTGGTTATCTACCACAACCTGTCTGCCCAGCCGGCGGCACTTACACGTTTACAAATTCCATTCCAGCCGTCGGAACGGTGATTTGTAAATGCAGCCACGCAGATCACGTGCCTACAGGCACTTCATCTTGGTGATTATCGCGTCGGAGATATTATACGGACCTCGATTTAATGAACGGCGATACATAAGTTGTTTCTTGTGCTCTAGCTAGATTCGCAACAGTCTTCATTATGGAAACGACTCAACCTATCCAGTCCGTTCCGCGAATATCTGGCATGGAGATTTTCATCCTAGCCGTGATTGTCCTTTGTGCTGCCGTCTGCGCAATAGTATGGAAAATCGGCTCAGATCGTGCGGGCTGCATCATGAATATCCGCAATGCTCAACAAGCTGTCCGAGGCCATGTAGGCATGAATAGTTTAAGTGAAGGCAGTCCTCTAAATTTGAATGATATCTTCGGTCCAAGTGGTTATCTACAAAAACCTGTCTGCCCAGCCGGCGGCACTTACACCTTTACGAATACCGTCCCGCCTCCGGGAACGCTGTTTTGCAAATGCAGCCACGCGAATCACGTGCCTAAAGACTATTCAACTTGGTAAAAGCCTCTCGAGCAGGAAGATAAAATGTTTGTTTTATCTCCTTCCGCGCGAGAACTCGGATTTTTTGATCGTAAGCTGCCGTGCTTTACGAACAATCGCCACCCATGAGTTTCAGAAAAACCAATCTCGCCGCCGCTTTGCTGCGCACCGCTTCTGTCGGAATGTTTTCCATCCTCTCCGCTTCTGCGCTGACCGATGAAGCGCCTGCAAAAACCGAAGGCACCGCGAATCCTCAGCCGCTGCCGGCACTGGAAGAGGAAAAGGCTATCCTCGCCAACATCAAAGCACCTGAAGGTATGGTGACCAAACTTTTCGCCCGCGAGCCGGATGTCCAAGATCCCACCGCGATCACCTTCGACGATCAAAACCGCCTCTATATCGCCGAGACCCACCGCTTCGAGCGGGGGATTGAGGACAACCGCCGCAACCCATGGGTCGCGGACGACTACAAGCTAACCTCCACCGCTGAGCGTTTGGAGATGTTGAAAAAATACGCGGAGAAATTTCCGGATAAAAAGCCCATGGAATATTTCACCAAATATTCAGAAAAGATTCGCGTCATCGAAGACAGGGACGGCGATGGCAAATGCGATCACGCCACCATCTACGCGGATGGTTTCAACAACCCGCTCGATGGCACGGCTGCTGGCGTCATGGCTCTTGATGGAAAAATCTATCTCGCCTGCATTCCGCATGTTTGGCTGTTAGAAGATACCGATGGAGATCTCAAAGCCGACAAGCGCGAGTCTCTCCAAGAAGGCTACGGCATTTCTGTTAGTTTGAGCGGACACGATCTCAATGGCTTTGTCCTCGGCCCTGACAACCGGATCTGGTTCACCATCGGCGACCGCGGTTACAATTTGAAAACCAAAGAAGGTCGTCATCTTTACGCCCAATATGAAGGCGCGGTGTTTCGCATGGAGCGCGATGGCAGCAATCTCGAAGTGGTGCACACCGGTTTGAGAAATCCCAAAGAGATTGCGTTTGATCGTTACGGAAACTTTTTCTCCGTCGATAACGAAGCGGACATGCAGGATATGGCTCGCGTGGTCGCTGTCGTGGAAGGTGCCCACTCGGGTTGGCAACGCGGCCATCAGGCGTTCCAGAAATTTACCAACCTCATTCAAGGCACCAACCGTCACGACACCAACTGGATGAGAGAGCGCCATTGGGACATGGACAGCCCGCTTCGCCCGCGCGCCATTCTCGCCCCAGCGGGTTGGGTCAGCAAAGGCCCATCGGGTCTCGCTTACAATCCGGGCACGGGTCTCTCGGAAAAATGGGACAACCATTTCTTCGTGTGCGATTTCGTCGGCGCAACCAGCGCGGTGATTGGTTTCCGCATGGAACCAAACGGCGCGGGCTTCAAAGTTGAGCGGAAAGAAAACTTCGTTTCCGGCATGCTCTGCACGGATATCGAGTTCGGCTACGATAGCAAAGCTTACGTGACCGACTACGTCGGAAGCTGGCCGACTCATGGTTTTGGAAATATTTTCTCTTTCGAAGATCCTGCTGAAACCGCAAAGCCGGCGACCAAGCAAGTTCGTGAGCTTTTCGCTAAAGGCATCGAGAAATTGTCACCGGAAAAACTCGCTGAGTTGCTTCGTCATCCCGACATGCGGGTTCGGCTCCGCGCCCAATTCGCCCTCGCAGGAAACATCGCGAACCGAAACATTCTACTCGCCGCAGCCAAGCCAAGCGAACCCATCACCACCCGCCTCCACGGTGTCTGGGGATTGGGCAACCTCGCCCGCCTGAAAAAAGATAATGAATCCACTCAAGCATTGATCAAACTTTGCAGCGACAGCGAAGCCAGAGTCCGCGGCCAAGCGATCCAGTGTCTTGGAGACGCTGGCGACAAAACAGCCCTCACCACTGCGTCGTCGCTCCTCAAAGATACGGATTCCCGCACTCGCATGCTCGCCGCCATCGCCATTGGAAAACTCGGCACCAAAGCGCAAGTCCCCGCACTCATGGCTCTCATCGAGGAAAACAACGACACCGACGAATACCTCCGCCACGGTGCCGTGCAAGGAATGGTGAAGATCGGTGATGCAGATGCTATAAACGCCTTCGCCAATTCCAAATCCCCAGCCGTTCGCCGCGCGATCGTCCTCGCTTTCCGCCGTATGCAAGACGCCCGCATCGGCGACTTCCTAAAAGACTCCGACCTCTCCATCGCCGTCGAAACGGTTCAGGCAATCAACGACAACTACATCGAAAGCGCACGCCCCGCACTCGCCTCCGCAACCCACCTGTTAGGAAAATCCACATGGGCGGTCGATCTTCGCATCCTCAACGCCATGATCCGCGCCGGAGGCGATGAAAATATCCGCCGTCTGCTTGCAGTCGCCGCTGATGAATCGCTTTCTGAAAATGCCCGCACCGAAGCGGTGTTTCTTGTTAGACGTTTCGAAAAAATCCCGCCCACCGATCCAACCACCGGCATGTATCGCCCGATCACCGAGCCACGCAACATCGAAAAAATGCTCTCGGAAATTCGTAAAACACTTGAGCCCATGCTGACCAAGGCTTCAGGAAATTTACTCGTCGAAGTGATTGGTGCCGCCGGACAATTCGGGGTTCCCATCCCGCGCGATGCCCTATTTGGCCAGCTCACCGGCAAAAGCATTCGCCCAGACATCCGTCTTGTCGCATTGAAGACCCTCGAAAAAGATGCTCCGAGCGAATTGCCCCCGGTTCTAACCGAACTCACCGCAGATCCGGATCCGCGCATCCGCTCCGCTGCCCTCGAATCTCTCGGCAAACTGGCTCCAGAAACTGCTTTTGAAGTCGTCACCAAAATCCTTTCCTCCGGCAAGCCAGATGACCAACAACGTGCTTACTCCCTGCTTTCCAAACTCAACCATCCCAAGACAGCGGAGACTTTGTTAGAAAGCTTGAAAAAACTTTCCGCCCAACCTGTCGCCGTCCAACTCGACATCCTAAATGCCGCCGCAAAACGCCCTGAACCTGAATTCAAAGCCGCCATCACGGAATACGAAGCCAGCCTCAGCAAAGCAGATCCGCTCGCCGCATTCCAAGTCGCACTTGAGGGCGGTAACTTGGATAACGGCCGTAAAATTTTCCATGGCAGCGGAAACTGCGTGCAATGTCACAAAGCCGGCGATCGCCCCGGAGGCGAAGCAGGCCCGAACCTCAATGGCGTCGGGGGCCGTCAAAACGCGGCCTACATCCTTGAATCCATCGTCAACCCCAACGCCAAACTCACCCCTGGATACTCGCCCATCGCCATCACCATGAATGACGGAACCCTCGTCGCCGGCATGATGATGAAAGAAACCGATACCGAAGTCGTCGTCAGGAATATCGAAACCAAAGTAGATACCGTCTGCAAAAAAACCGACATCAAAACCCTCCCTCCCGCCATGTCCACCATGCCGCCGATGGGATTAATCCTGAGCAAATCCGATATCCGCGACCTCGTTGCCTTCCTCGATTCGCTGAAAAAGTAATTTCTGGTTTCTGGTCTCTTGATTCTGGTGTCTCTTACTCCCATGTCCGAACCCGTCAACAAAAGACCTCGCGTCAATGTCCGCCGCCCAGATGTGATGGAACTCGTCGCTGCCGAGGTCGCGGTGCATTACCAATCTTCCTTGGTGGAAAAAATCAAAGACCAAGGCGGCAAGCTTACTTGCGGAAACACCACGCTGTTACTAGCTCAAGATTTCGGTTTCTGCTACGGCGTCGAACGCGCCATCGATCTTGCTTACGCTTCACGCAAAGTATTTCCTGAAAACCGAATTTTCCTGATTGGTGAAATCATTCACAACCCCGAGGTGAATCGCCAACTCCGAGAGATGGATATCGTTTCTCTTCCATGGCGGGAAATCGATTCGAGCTACGATGATCTAACAGAAGACGATGTCGTGATCGTCCCGGCCTTCGGCGCGCCGACGCATTTCATGGATAAGATCGAGGAACGCGGTTGTTACACAGTCGATACGACGTGCGGCGACGTGATGAAAGTCTGGCGCCGCGTGCGTGGTTACGCGAAGGACGGGATCACTTCGATCATTCACGGTAAAGCTGATCATGAAGAAACCCGCGCCACTTCTTCGCGCGCGCTCGGCGAGCAAGGCCAAGGTCATTACCTCGTCATTCTCACCCTCGCGGATACAGATTTCGTCTGCGAATACATTCGCAACGGTGGTGACAGAGATGCATTTCTCGAACGCTTCCGCGGATCTTACTCAAACGGTTTCGATCCTGATCGCGACCTGAAAAAAATCGGCGTTGCGAATCAGACGACCATGCTGAAAAGCGAGACGCAGGAAATTCAGAATCGCCTCGCGAAAGCCATCACTGCGCGTGATGGTTCTGCAGAAAACTTTTTTGTGTTCGATACGATTTGCGGCGCCACCCAAGAACGCCAAGACGCCTTGTTCGAAATGCTCAAAACGAAAATGGATCTGCTCTTGGTCGTCGGCGGTTACAATTCTTCCAACACCGCGCATCTCGTTGAAATCGGCGAGAAAGAACTTCCGACGTTTTTCATTCGAGATGCCTCCCAGATCAAATCACTGGAAGAAATTGTTCACTACGATTTGCATCACCAAAAGGAAACTACCTCGAACTACGCGAATGTGTTTGCAGGAAAAAATCATGTCATCGTCGGGCTCACCGCCGGTGCGTCTTGCCCGAACAACCTGATTGAGGCGACCGTGAAAAAGGTTTTCGAGCTGCGCGGTGAGAAACTTTCATAGACCGCTTGCCAGCCCACCGCGAATTTACAAATCTCTCGCCATGGAACATCACGTTTATTTCTGGCTCAAAGACGAATTCAAAACCGAAGCAGGCCGAGCCCGCATGGAAGCCGCGCTCACAGAGTTGTTGAAATCTCCTAACATTTCCAAATCCCATTGGGGCAAGCCCGCCGCCACAGAGCCACGCCCGGTCACCGACCATTCATGGGATTACGGCATCTCGCTCCACTTCGACACGATGGAAGCGCACGAGAAATATCAAAAAGCCGATCCTATCCACGACGCCTTCTCCGGCGGCCACAGGGAAATGTGGGCCAAAGTCTTGGTGATGGATTTGGCGTAATGCTACCTAATCCAGCCGCTCTTTCCAATAATTTGGATGCCTGCTTGCATGGGCAACGGCTGCAACCACAATCATATTTCCCCGGATGAAATATGCGATGTAGTAGGGAAATACCGGACAGTTAGTTCGGCGAAAACTTGCATTTCGTTCCCGCCACAAGAGAGGATGCTCCAAAATCATCGAACAAATTTCAGCGATTTCGGCACGAAAACGTTTCCCCAAGCCAGTCTGCTTCTGCTCGTAATAATCAACTGCCTCAAAAAACTCTGAGCGAGCCTCGGGAAGAAACTCCAGTTTCATGAATTCAGACGAAGATCCAGGTCTGCAAAGACCTCTCCTGCGGGAATTCCTACGGTTTCACCGCAGTCGTATTTTCTCATCCTCTCTCTTATTTCGAGAGCCCAGGCTTCGTCTGTTTCCACAATCTCCTCTGGTTCCACACTAGCCAGAATCCGCTGAGCCAGTGCAAAGCGTTGGTCGGGGGGCAATTCAATCGCGCCTAAAGCGAGGGCATCAATCGTCTGGATCATTACGGTTAATGTAATCAAAAATGCCATTCTGTCCAGTTTTCGTTACTGGATCATGTGTCAGGATACGCAGGCCGCCACGACTCGCTTCATAGATATCTCATAAACGCCGTGTAGACTTCAGGCGGAATATCTAACAGTCCGTAGTCTTTCGATGAAACGAATAGCAAACTCTGTTTGCCTTTCCCTAACAACTGGCCTTCTGCGCCAAAAATCTGATGCTCAAGCGTGCAGAACTTCCGGTTTGCTTCGGCAACCTTGATCTTCACGGTGATCGTATCGAACTCGCGGGTTTCACGCACAAACTTGTGCTCGAAGGAACGCGTGAGAATGTAGAATTTAGTCGTCTTCAAATCGAAGTCCGGCATCGCTGCGTTGAAGAACAACTCACGGGTCTTTCCGACGTAAAGCGGATACATCCCGAAATACACGTTTCCGACGGAGTTGGTATCCTGATAGGTCGCGACCATTGAATAGACGAACCATTTGCCTTCAAAGTGACCGTGCAGATCATGTGTGCCATCGGAAGCTGGCGCGGCAACTTCAGTGCGGGCGGCAGCAGGCTCTTGTTTGGAAATTGCTTTGATCGCCGGAAGTTCCGCAGCGGCGTGCATCACTTGCCCTGCCTTTTCCGTAACGAGACGAAGCAAATCCGTCGTCGTCACTAACCACACCACATAGGCGAGCGGCAACAGTGAACCAATATACATCAACACATTCTGATCAACCATGTAACCGAATGCGAAAATCACCAAACACAAGCAAGCCATCGAAAACATCCGAATCTGTGGCAGCGGTTGCTGGCTGTTAGGAACAAAACAACGCGCGATCGCCAAGGCTGCGTAGCCCACGAAAAACGAGGCATAAAACACCATGAAATACTCCACCTCAAATTTCGCAAAATACCCGATCAAAGCGATGATAGCCACCACAACAAATGTTGGAATCGGAGAAGAAACGATCTGTTTTGGAATAATCGAGAGCAACATGTTCTCGCTCTTCTCCACGTTCTTTTCCAAAAACCATTTCAACGAAACATAGCCACTGTCCAAGGTCGTCAGCACACAGATCACTAGAAACCCAAAATACGCGGCTGGAATCCATGTGTTCCCGGAAAATACTGTGATGAAATATTCCACCACAATTTGATGGCCATAGACGAGATCATCGAGTTCTGACGCCGCTAGCACAATACTCTGGCCTGCATTACCCATCACCCACATCGCCAAAAAACCATGGAACATTAACAGACCGAAGAAAATCAAACCGCCAAAAATATAGCTCAGACGAATGGATGTGTTTTCACGATGAATTTGTATCGCGCGCTGCCAGTGTTGCAAATCCAGCCAAGGACCGACGAGCAATCCAACCACTAGTGGCACGGCCAGCCCCCAAAAACGGGTTTCCTTATATCCATAATCCGCACCCAACCCTAGCACGCCATCGCCTACATCTAGCGGATTCAGCGAAAACAACACCGTGACAATACAGGCCAATAGCAAAACCCCGAGCAAGGCATGACCGGCCTTGATTTTCCGAATGCCGAATTCTTCTCCAAACAAACACCCGACCGCCAATAGCACGAAAGCCGACATCATGACTGCCAACACGAACACGGCGTCCCCAGATAATGCGGGAAACGTCTTGAACAACGGCACGAACAGATATTTCACTAACGCAAATACTGTCAGCGACAACGCGACGATCTGATAAATGTAAAAAATCAACCGGAACGGCTTAGCGAATTTATCAAAAAACAGCGCTAAAGACTCCTGACCGCCCTGGTGCTTCTGCGCCACAATCTGGGTCAACCAACCAAAAAGCATCAGTCCGATCGCGTTCGGCACCGCAAACATCAACAGCCCACGCATCCCAAACATAAAGGAAATCTGGACGCTGAAAAACAGCCCCAAGCCCCACATCCAAGCGAGCGCAACCGAATTTCCCCACAGCAACGCATTTAACCAACGCAAATTCATTCCCCAAACAACGCGCAAACCTGCCTTTCCGCAAGCCTCTTCACCGCCGCTTTGCATTCCTTACTATCACTTTCGTTGAAGTTTAGGGTTTAAACTTCCAATTTTACCGCTTAACTCTCCCGCCCAGCCCACGCGCCATGATCGAAAATCTACGTAAATACACCGTTCTCATCGTCATTCTCTTTGTTCTCGTCATCATCGGATTCGTTCTGATGGACACAAGCAACATGCAAAAATCACAAGGCGGAATTCCTGTTTTGAAAATTGGCAGCCGCTCTTATACCGATGGTGACCTCCGCAAACACGGATCTTCGGGCTACGAACTCACCATGGCCATTGTGCAATCCGGTGATTACCAACTCTTTAGCTTTCTTACCACGCTTACCGGAAATGCCAGGAATGAAGAAGAAGTAGCCGAAAAGTTTTTCACAAACCGTATGCTGCTTCGCACCGCCAAAGAAGAATTCGGCATCTATCCGAGCGATGATGAAATCGATACCCAAATCCGCAGCTTCCGCGTCTTCACCAGCACCGACGGTGCGTTCTCTCAAGAAAAATACCGCACCTTCATCGAACGCGGCCTCGGTCGCCTCGGCTTAGTCGAAGCCGACATCCGCGACCTCGCTTCCGATATCCTCATCCACAGCAAAGTTTCCGAAATCCTCAGCACCGGCCTCTCCTCTGATCGTAACATCGTCGCCAAACGCGTCGCCATCGACGGTCAACGCATCAACGCCAAGCTCGCTCGCATCGATATCGCGCCCATCAAAAAATCCATCGCCCCCACCGAAGATGAGATCAAAACCTATTGGGAAACGGTCCAAGATGCTTTCAAAACCGATGAAAAACGCAAATTCACCTACTTCATCGCCAAGCCAACTCTCCCCGCAGAGCCAAAAGCCATCGCCGCTCTTCCGGAAAATGCCGATGCCGCTGCGAAAGCCGCACACGCCAAAGAAGTCGCCGAGCGCGATGCCGCCATCGCCGAAGCCAACCGCGTCGTCAGACTTGAGCTCGGCCGCAAGGTAGATGATTTCCTCTTCCAACTCGAAACCCAAGAAAACCTCGACTTCAAAAAACTCGCTGCTGATTCAGGCTTCAAGCTGCAAACCACCGAGCTCATCGCAAAAAGCCAAGCCCCTGCCGATTTATTGGCCGCAAGCCGCGGATCTAAAATCGAAGGCAGCGCCGCAGAAGCCCTGTTCCGCCTAGCCGTCACTTCCGATCCTACTTCAAAAATCATCGACCTCGCCATCGGTGAAAACGATTGGCTTGTCGCTTACGTCGATGAAATCGAAACCAGCCGCGTCAAAACGTACGAAGAGGCAAAAGAACTCGCGCTCGGCCAACTGTCTGCCGACCAAGCAGCTGCCGCGCTCACTAAAGCCGCCAACGAAGCCAACGAGAAAATCAAAGCCGCTATCGCAGAAGGTAAATCGCTAGAAGAAGCAGCCAAGACCGCTGGAATCACAGCCGAAGTCGTCAGCCTCGCGGAAACCACACAGGCCACTCAATTCGATACTTCAAAATATCCCATGGGCTTTTTCGAGGCCGCAAAATACACCGCGCCTGGCACACTCACTGAGCCAATCATCGAAACCGACCGCGCCTTTATCGTCCTCGTCGAAAAACGCGAGTTCGTCAAAGACGCCAACACCGAGAACACGATCAACATGGAGCACAAACGCGAAATCAGTGGCAATGCCATCAACGCATTTGATACATGGCTTAAAAACAAAGCAGAAGCGTCCGACATCCAGCGCCTCAACCGGAAGTGAGTCGCAGCGCCCTCACTCATCCTTACGGGTTGAAATCTAAAACCTGAAATTTTGAGCGAAGCCATCCAATCCTTGTTCGACGATGCCAGCGGCCACCTCGCCCTTGGCGAACTCGAACAAGCCACCGCCCTCTACCGCAAATGCGTCGAGCTCGATCCCGATCACTTTGATGCCTGGCACGCTCTGTCCATGGTGCTCCTGAAAACCGATCATCTCAAAGAAGCCCTAGGCGCTTCCCTCCAAGCCACCACCCTCCAGCCCAACGACCTCCTCGCCTGGACTGCCCTTTCACAAATCTACGTCCGCCTCGGCGACATCCCCAACGCCGAAGCCGCCAAAGCCAACTCCCGCATCCTCTCCATGGGTGGAAAAATTGTCCGTTAGAAGCCATCCAATAACTCCCTCTTCCTTGAGTTTTGAAATTTGATATTTGAAATTTATGTTCTTCCTCACCACCGCCATCGATTACACCAACGGCTCGCCACACATCGGACATGCTTATGAAAAAGTATTGGCCGATGTCATCACACGCTATCGCCGCCTCACCGGAGAAGAAACGTATTTTCTAACAGGTGTGGATCAGCACGGCCAGAAAGTCCAGCAGACCGCTGAGAAAGAAGGCGTTTCCCCAGCCGAATACGTGAAGACCGTTACCGCTAGATTCAGCGCGTTGTGGGAAAAAATCGGAGTCGATTACGATGGTTGGGCGGAAACCACAGATCCCCGCCACATCCGTTGCGTGCAGGCCATCCTTTCCGATCTCTACGCACAAAACCAGATCTACAAAAAAACCTACAAAGGCTTTTACTCCGTCCGCCAAGAACAGTTTCTAACCGATCGTGATCGCGATGAAGCAGGCAACTTCGGACCGGAATGGGGCGAGGTCACCGAGATCGAGGAAGAAAATTACTATTTCAAACTCTCCGATCACACCCCATGGCTGCGTGAGTTTTTGGAAACCTCTGACGACACCGTCCTCCCCGGCTTCCGCAAATCCGAGCTCATCAACGCGCTCGAAAAAAACACCGGATCTGATCTCTGCATTTCCCGACCCAAAGAACGCCTGACATGGGGCATCGAAATTCCCTTCGACCCCGATTTCGTCACCTACGTCTGGTTCGATGCACTCATCAACTACATCTCCTTCGCCGGCTACACGCCTGACGATACGTTACCCGATTTCAAAACCATCTGGACCGGCCGACCCGTCCACATCATCGGTAAAGACATCCTCGTCCCCGCCCACGGCATCTACTGGCTCGCCATGCTCAAAGCCCTCGGTTTCACCGAAAACCAAATGCCGCAACTCCTCGTCCACGGTTGGTGGAACCGCAGTGGCGAAAAAATGTCCAAATCCCTCGGCAACATCGTCGATCCCGTCGAGCTCGCCGATACGTTCGGCGTCGATGCCCTGCGCTACTATCTCGTGCGCGACATCCATACCGGCAAAGATTCCAACTTCGATGTCGAGCGCCTCGTCATGTTGTTCAACACCGAGCTCGCGAACGATCTCGGAAACCTTTGCAACCGCGCACTCAACATGAGCGTGCTTTTCACCGCAGGCATTATCTCGCCTGGCGGAATTCTAACAAATGACGATACCGCGCTCCAACAGTCTCTCATCGATTCCACCGCCGCTTACCGCAAAGCGATGGACAACCATGAAATTTCCATAGGCCTCGAAGCGCTCAACCGCCACGTCGTGAATTGCAACCAATACATCGATCGCATGAAGCCATGGGAGCTCAACAAAAATCCCGAGAACAAAGATCGTCTCGCCACCGTTCTGCATCATCTAGCAGAATCCGTCGCGCACTGCACCGTCTTGCTTTCACCCGTTCTCCCAGATGCCGCCGCAAAACTTGCCGCCCAACTCAAACTTCCCCAACTCTCCCAACTCAAACTCGATGATCTAATATGGGGCCTCATCCCCAATGGACACGAAATCGAAAAACCTTCGCCGGTGTTTCCTCGGATTGAGGTGAAGGCAGCGGAGTGAGAATGGATGCATCGATTTAGTTCGCCCCTTCAGGGCTGGAAATAATTTGGGCGTTTTTCCTAGGGCGTTGCCCTAGGCTGTCATAATTCAGGCCTTTGGCCTGTTAGAGTGATTCATTTCTAACTTGGCATCATCATTCGTGTGTGGCATATCGTCCTCAGCACCAACCCCGACTTCTTCGGGGCAGGCAGGTGCGCCCTATGTCAGCCTAGGGCAACGCCCTAGGAAAAACGCCCTGGTAAATATCCCCCCATCCCCCCCAGCCCTGAAAGGGCGATTTAAAACTATGCCACAATCTCTTGCGCGTCTCTGCGTTCATCTTGTTTTCAGTACGAAACATCGTGAACCCCTGCTTCAGGATTCCATTCGCAAAGACCTCCACGCATACATGGCAACCGTTTTGAAAAACATGGAGTGTCCTGCGCTCATCATCAATTCGGTAGATGATCACATCCATATACTTCTCGATTTAGGACGGACGATTTCTGTCAGCTACGTGATGGAGCACGTTAAGAAAACCTCTTCCAAATGGCTCAAAACGCAAAACCAGACACTAAGCAACTTTGCATGGCAAGCTGGCTACGGAGCATTCGCCGTGAGTGAATCCAACGTCCCTGCAGTTCACCAGTACATCGAAACCCAGCGCGAACATCATCAGAAAGTCACTTTTCAGGAAGAATACCGCTCGTTTTTGACCAAACACCAAATCTCCTACGATGAAAGCTATGTTTGGGACTGAATTTCTGCGGCAAAAAACTTTGTCACATCGTGAAATAATGGCACGCCCAGTGCTGTATTAGAATTAGCGGTCCGACTGAGACGCCTCGGGTTAATGGGTTTTTCCTGGGGATGATCGGTCGGGCCGCTTCCGTTTTCTAGTCTCTATGGTTTCAATTTAGGCTCAGCCGTAATGGTTGAGCCTAAATTGTTTTAAAATCCTTAAATTTCCACCAAGGAGCGGCTGCATTCTGCTGCCGTCTTCTCCCATTGAAAAATCATCCATCGGAAATTATAAAAGCCCATATTCTTAAAACCGCGCGTAAATCCCGATTTTCATGGGGTAATTCGGCCATGGAAGGTGAAGGGGCTTTGCAATCAACAGGATGCGCGGTATGAAGCAGCGCAATGAGTTTGAAGGGAAAACTTCTGGCATGGATGCGTGGCGGCGAGGGCGACTTCGCGGCTATTGCGCTGGAGGTTTTTCGATATCAGTTTGGGGCGAACCTTGCGTATCGGAATTACTGTGAGTCGCTTGGGCGGACGCCGGAAAGTGTACGTAGCTGGCGGGAAATTCCTGCGGTTCCGACGGATGTATTTAAACTTTCCGAGACGGCGATGCGTAGTTTTCCTGAAGCCGAGGTGAAAGGGTTTTTTCTCACTTCCGGCACGACGCGTGAGGTGAAGGGCAAGCATGAGTATCGAGATTTGGAACTTTACGAGACGGCGGTTAAAGGAGGTTGGCGAGAGCTGGGCTTGCCGGAAATCAGCAAGCCGTGGTTTTTTTCACAACGAGTCAAAGACGCGCCGCACTCATCGTTGGTGCGGATGTTTGATCTGCTTGCCCCGATAAAGTCGGGGCTCGATAAGGAGGGAGAATGGTTGATCGATGGCGATGGTAATTTGCTGTCCGATAAATTCTCCCCAAAAGGCGCGGCGGCGGTGTTGGGAACTTCGCTGGCGTTGTTGCGGTTTTGTGAAGAGAGCGAGCCAATAAAATTGTTAGATGGCTCATGGATTTTTGAAACCGGCGGCAGCAAGGGTTTGCGTAAAAGCCACACGCCCGTCGAAGTTAGGCAGCGGCTCTCTAATCATTTCTCACTACCGGAATCTCGCATCCTCAACGAATACGGAATGACCGAGTTGTTTTCCCAATTTTACAAATGGGGAAATGCTGAGGCGCACCAAGGGCCTGCGTGGACGGCTATCCGGGTGGTGGATGTTTTTTCCGGAAACCCTGCGGCAGAAGGCGAGGTCGGGTATTTGGAAATCATCGATCTGGCGAATCTCGATACCGTTTCCGCAATACGCACTCAGGACTTGGCAATCGCAACGGGTGAACGGAGTTTTATATTAATCGGCCGTGATCCATCTGCGGTGGCACGGGGTTGCTCGCGTGGGGTTGATGCGGTGTTGCAAAACTTATGAAAACCCTCTCAGAAAGAATCGCATTCCTACTCACTCAGCGGCCCACGCTTGAGCGGTGGGTCGGTTGTTATGATGAGGTGGCGTTGAAAAAATGGTTGGATCGCGAGCTCGGGGATCACCGCAGGTTGGAGCAATGGGTCGATGGATCGCGCGTGGTGCCGCGCGGTCCGGTGCTACATGTGGTCAGTGGGAATACGGAACACGCGGCTTTTCAATCGGTGTTCCGCGCGATTCTGTTAGGTTGTCCGAGCTGGGTGAAAGTGCCTTCGGTGGGATTGTTAGAATTTGAACAATGGGCGAGCGAAGTTCGCTTGTTCGAGGTGAAACGTGAGCTGCCGGAGGCATGGCGAAATCCTGAGGTCGCGGTGGTCTATGGCGGTGAGGAAACGATCACGTTTTTCCGCGATTGGCTGTCGCCGCAAACGCGCATCATCGAGCACGGTCCGAAACTCAGTGCGGCATTTGTTTTTGAACAACGCGAGGGTTTGGAAAAACAACTCGCGGAAGATGTCATGCGCTATGGCCAGCGCGGTTGCCTTTCAGTGCAGGCGATTTATGTGGGGGGTAATGTGGAAGGTTTTTGTGAGAGGTTGGCGGTGGCGCTAGAAGAAAGGCAGGAGAAGATCGCCGCTACGCTTTCTGAGGCGGGAGGGATTCGTAACGAACGCGAACTCGCACGCTTTCAGATCGCCAACGGCGCGAACATGAAACTTTGGGAGAGTGATAATTCCGTGGATTGGACGATTCTGTTAGATTGCGATAGCACTCTTCTCCGCACCAGCCCGAACGGTGGATTTGTTCGCGTCATCCCCATGCCGGATGCGCTCACGCCCGAGACACTAGGAGATGAAATCGCCTTTCTCTCCACCGCAGTGGTCGAGCCTTTGGCGGATGAGTATCGCTTGGAAACTATCGCTCCACCGAGAATCTGCGCCGCAGGCAACGCCCAGGAGCCCGGCATTTTCTGGCATCCCGATGGTGAAATGCCACTCGCGGGGCTTGTGCGCTGGCGCGATCTCGGTTGATCTTATCGCCATGTCCGAACCCGCCATCATAACCACCGGCACCATCCTCGAACGCAAAGGCGAGATTCTTTACCGTGTCGAGTTGATGAACGGAAAAGTCATGCTCGGTCATTTGTCCAAACCCCTGACCGATGCAAAGGCAGTATTTTCAGAAGGTGATTCCGTGCTCCTAGAAATGACGCCGTTTGATTTCGATCAGGGGCGGATTGTGAGTGGCTCTAGCTCATGAAGCCTCTCTGATCTTTGCTAGCCCATCGCAGCATTTTCAGTTAGGACTCGTTAATGGGCGCTCCTGATTCTGCTGAACAAACTTTCCATCCTGCGGAAAGTCGCATGCGTGGGATACGCCGCGTATGGAAGTGGGGAATTGGTTTCTGGATTCTGGCTTGGGTATATTCGGCATTGTTGGTTCAACTTGGAATCGCTTTCAATTTTTCGGGATTCGAAATGGGATTTGTTGTTTTTGAGGGTTCATTTCTTGTGGGGATAGGTCATGGAATTACCTCTGGAGGTATCGAGTTGATAGCTCCAGAGTTTGTTTTTACAGAAGGTCATTTGGGAGGTTATATGAACCACCCTGAGGATATCTTCGGAATGCTAGGGCGTGCTGAATTGCGATTTAGTGCGTCTGAATTTTACTTCACCATTCCCGTGGCAGGATTTTTGTGGTTCTGGCTACTGCTTGGGTGGACCGATGGGCTTAAAAAGTTCCAATGGCTAAAATCCTTTAAAAACCTACGCATGCTTGCTCGCATGGTTATTCTGGTTGGCTTGCCTTTGCTGATCAGTTTCTCGGAATACAGCGGAAGAAGGGTAGAAGAAACCAGAGAATGCATGATGAACATGCGAAACATTCAACAAGCGGTTCGTGGTTATCAGGGGATGACCAATCTTGCTTATGATCCACTGGATTGGAACGACATTTTTGGACCTAGCGGCTACATGCCAAAAACATATTCAAAATGTCCCAGCGGACTTCCTTATCGATTATCTAAAAATGGTCCTGGCGTGGGCGAACTTGCTGCAGAATGTCAAAATCCTGAGCATATGAAGCGACTCAAGTCCGATCACCAGATCGAAACGTGGTAAGGCCGTTTCTGCGACCGCACACAATTAAAACGGCTTATAAATCCCCAGATAAGCGGCGCCGATGGCAGCGATGAGGGTCAGGATAAACACGACGCATGGGCAAAGAATCTTTTTCTTCGCGAGCACAGGAGCGATGCCGATGAACAACCAGATGCCGAGTTTCGCCATCCACCAGTATTGATCCATCGGGGGCTGTTTCAGAATGGCAAAGCCAGCGAGCAAAATAATGACCAAAGAAACCCCGTGCAGGATGGATGCGGATTTTTGATTTGAGCCGCCCAGCAGGGTTGCGCCTAGGGATGCGAAAAGCGCGAACACGCCGGCGAGGTGGAGAATTGTCAGTAATTTAAGATCCATAACTGCGAGGACATTTCGCGAGCGGAGCAGGAAAATCAAGAAAACTCGGAAAGTTGGCAGGTGGTGGCTGCGTATTCCCATACAATTCATGAAACATAAACTCGCATGGTTGGGCGTGATTTTATCCGCTCTCTATCTACTCACGATTGGAATCATCCCAGATCCCGTCCCGTTTATCGATGAGGGGATTGCACTCGCCGTGCTATTAAAATGTGCCAGTTACCTCGGATACGACATACGTAAATGGTTGCCCTTCTTCCCAAAAAAGAAAACATACCCCGCAACCAACCGCCGTGAAAACGACAAGAACGTCACCATAGATGTTTGATTCTAAACTCCCCTTATACTCTTTATGTCCACCGAAACTGATCAAAATACCTGCTCTTCGACATGCTGCCGCCGCCCATGGGGCATTACGATCTTTGGCCTGCTTATCATTTCTTTCCTGATCGCGATGCCGTTTATAGCTGGCACGCCCGATGCGGATAAATCCTCCGACACCATCCGTTTTCTCGGGCGGTTTCATCCGGTCATACTACATCTTCCTATCGGGATTTTCTCGCTGATTATCATTCAAGAATTGATGTCGATGTTCAGCCGCTACAAACCCCAGCCCGGGTTGATTGCGATCTTTATTGGTGCTGCAAGTGCCGTGGTCGCGGTGCTTTTCGGTTTCATGCTCTACATGGGCGGTGGTTATGAAATGGGTGAATTGTTAGGAGATCACCTTTGGGGTGGGATTATTTTTGCCTGCGCGGCGGTTCTCACTTTGATTGTTAAAGCTTGGCCTCTGCCTGAGAAGTTTTCTAAGGCGCTCTATCGGGTCATGATTTTCGGCAGTGTTGGCATCATGAGCTACGCCAGCCATGACGGCGCATCCATCACCCATGGTGAGGATTACCTTGTGGAATATGCGCCAAATCCGATTCGTAAGGTGCTCGGTTACGAGCCAAAAGTGGATCATACGGATGTTCCGGTTAAGCCTCTTGAAAAGCAAATTGCCTATGAAGACATCGTTCAACCCATCCTCAACAAGCGTTGCGTGGAGTGCCACAAAGAAGGTAAATCCAAAGGCAAGTTCCGCATGGATAGCTACGAGCTCCTCGTCAAAGGCGGTAAAGAAGGAGATGGAATTGTTCCAGGTAACTCCGCCAAAAGTAACATCATCTATCGTTGCGAACTTCCTGAGGACGACGATGAACACATGCCACCTGAAGCCAAACCCGACATCGAAGACCATGAGCTCGCGGTCATCAAATGGTGGATCGATTCCGGTGCGGATACTAAGAAAACTGTCGCGCATCTAGAAATCACGGATGAAATCCGCGGGGCAATCGCGAAACTCGATCGATCCATCGATCCCAAAGCGGGCAAATCCGAGGCTCCTACCCAAGCCAAACAAGATTTACCTTCCGCCGAGCTTTTAAAATCGGTTGCAGCTCTATCAAAAGAATTCCCCGGCGGCTTGACCTTCGAGTCCCAAGCCTCCACCAAGCTCACGTTCACCGGAGTTTCCCTCCGAGGTAATCTCAATGATGAGGTTTTCGCTAAATTGAAAACCGTCATTCCTAGCATGGTATCGATGGATCTGTCCTCGACCGCGATCACGGACAGCTCGGTCAAATTACTCGCTTCCGCAAAGGATCTACGAATGATTCGTCTTTCAGAAACCAAGATTTCAAACGCCGCTCTCGATACGTTGGCTGGATTGAAAAATCTTGAATCGATCAATCTTTACGGCACTCGCGTGAGCGATGCTGGAGTGGAGAAACTCAAGTCGCTTCCGAATTTGAAACGTCTCTACCTCTGGCAGACAGATGTTTCCGCAGGAATGATCGAGAAGCTTAAAGCCGCTCTGCCTGGGGTGGAGATTGTCACTGGGATTTAAAACAGCTTGATTGGTTTTTTTAAAAAGATTAAAGCTTTCATCCAATAAGTTGGGTGCAGCTTTAACTTTTTAAGTCATCTGATCATGTCCGTAACGTCATTAAATTCAGCGATTTTCAGTTTGTTCGCCATCGGAATGGCCTGCGGCAACCAGCTTTCCGAGCGCTTGGAAGCATCACACGAACATTTTCTCGAAGACCGCCGCGCCGCCCTATCCGGGTTATCGGACCCGTTCGGAGTCCCAGCTGCGGCTAAAGTTGTCATCGAGGACCCGATGGGCGCATTCCGTCGCAATGCCGCATGGAAACGCAATGTCGTGACCACGGTTTTCTGGTGCGGAGAACAACCCACGGAAAATAACCCTACGCCCAATGATAAAAGCGCTTGGGATCAGAACTGGATGAAAAACTTCGGTGGATACGACGATCCTAAAAGCCGCGAAGGATTTTTCCCGAAAACCTTCGTCCCCAAGTTGAATCCGTTCTACGTGGCCCTGCCCTACAATGATATCGGCAAGAATTTCAGGCATCGCCCTGAAGCCGCCGAGGTTATCCCATGGTTTTGGGAGAAATATCAAGGCGACGGCATCTCCGTTTGCAAGGGCCGCTGGCTCGCCATCCATTATAAGGGCAAGATTTGCTACGCTCAGTGGGAAGACGTCGGTCCTTTCGAGACAGATCACCATGAATACGTCTTCGGGATGGAAAATGCCCGTGTGAATCGCAATCAAGGCGCTGGCTTGGATGTCAGTCCAGCGGTCAGAGACTTCCTTGAAATGCCCAGCGGAGAGCGGGTTGAATGGAAATTTGTCGAAGATTATGAAGTCCCAAAAGGTCCTTGGAAGTCACCGATATTTCCGTATAAAAAATAATTCATAAAAGATCTTTACAGAATAAAAAATAAATCGCATTTTCTTAGATCTAAATATGACGTGAAATTTATCTGGTCATAAAAAGCCAAAAAAACCAATAAAACCATGAAAACCTCGAAACAAATCAATGCCATCAAGATGGCTTCAATCGTGGCCGCTGCTATTGCAGTGAGTTCCGGTAGCGTATATGCCCAAGGAAAAGGCAAAGGCAACAGCACGCCGACTCCGACTCCGACTCCGACCACGACTACGACTACGACTACGACTACGACCACGACTACCAGCAGCGGTAATGGTAACAGCAGCGCCCCCGCCGCATTAATTCCTACAGTGCCTCAGGGTTGGCTCAGTGCTTACCCGACCATGGTGCAAACAGGAACTCACCCCACACTTTCATGGTCCATCACCTATCCATCAAGTGCGACGAGCTACTCGACCATCACTCCACCAGCTTTGTTGACAACTACTAGTAATCAAGTTGATGTAGAAGTTCGGGTGATAGGTGTCGGCGTCACGGTCGGAGAGCCATCTGCCACAAACACCAACTGGGTTCCAACCCAAGCACAAATCAGTGTAGGCGGTGCCAGCTATTTGAGCATCTTCCTCGGAACCAATAACGAGGTGGATCCCAATGCGCTTGTCTGGGCTAAACGGGTGAATAGTGATACGGAATTCCGTTTTGGCGGTCGCTACTACTTCGATGGTGGCTGGAGCACGACATACAACTCCGGTAACAGCAACAACGTCCGTATCCTCAGAAACGGAGAATATCCACCAACGGCTTATCTACTGAACACCACAGATCAGTTGAAGAGCTTCATGGCTCCTTACCTCGATGGCGGTGGCAAAATCAAAATTGGCCCACTCGATTCCATCATCATGATGGAGCTTACCCAACCCGAGTCTAATGCCAATGATCCAGGCTATAACCTCCAAGACATGGTGCTCTTGATGACCGTCAAACCTAAAGGCAACAACGGCCATGGTAACAACATCGACGGTGTTGACTCCAGCAACCCAGGTAATGCTCCATTTGCTCAATACGACACCAATGCTGCCATTGATGACGAAAGAAAATAAGACTGAAGTTCACCTTTCATATTAGCGATTGATCGAATATTTCCCGAGGGAAATCATGAAACACCAACTCTTCATCCTGGCCCTGCTCGCCAGTCAGTTACACGGACAGGCCGAACCTAAAAAGCCGGCCTTCCGAGACGCTGCAACTAACGAGTCACTCATTGAAAAATACAAGGAAGTCTCTACCAAGGGACCCATGAAAAAGTTCAAGGAGGCTACGGGTGAAGATGCTTCGGTGAAAAATAAACCAGGCAATCTTTTGGATCGATCGGATTTGATTACCTTCAATGGAAATACAACTCTGGTGCCCAAAAACGCGCTCGTTCAAATTCCAGAGAAATACAAAGATCGAATCAACAATCATAAACCAGGTTCTAAAATCCTTAGTTGGATTGATTTTTACACCCTCAATCGCGGCTGGATCAGCACGGTCGAGGTCACCTTGGCTCAAGCGAGAGGAGAGACACCGGTTTCTCCTGACTTGATGGGAACCCTCACCAAAAAAGGAAATTTAGTGGTCGGTGTTCTCAAAAACGGCCCGATTTCCGTTAATCCGCCGAAGGTCGAAGCTGAAGCTGAAATGAAAGCTGGAGCTGAAGCCGAGACGAAAGAATCCAAACCCAAACCCAAAACACCGTGAAAACTAAATATCTAATCAAATTGGGTGTCTTCACTGCACTGATTTGCGGTGTGAATGCTCAGGTCGCGAATTCCAATTTCACCAACTTCATCCGACAAGTTCAATTGCCCGAAACGCCAGTTAGAGTCGAGCGAGAAGTCGCTGTCGCAGCTGTGGGGCAAATCTTATCGCCTCTAGAAATCAATCCTAACGGTGCTCGCTTTGAACTCCATACCATTCAAGCTTCTCCGCTTTCGAGTATGCTTCTAGATACCCGCTACGTGGGAGCCTACGTTCCACTCGCCAATGTCGTCATCCGTACGGAAGATGTAAATTCTGCCACCGTGCGCACGCGTGCCGATCGCCCCTTCTATGTGGATTACACCGTTTCAGGATTGTATCCCGCCACTGACGCCACTGCTCCTGCTTCTGCAAAAAGCGTTAAATTTTATCATCATACCCAATCTTACGGTTTAACTGACGGAACAAATAATAACCCTCTCCAGGCGACACTCAGTTCTCAAGTTTATATCACCGAAAATAAAACGGAGACTTTGACTTACGCCCTTACCACCATCGCAGGCGCTGACCGTTCAAAAGTGCGCGGAGAGGAACGCATCTCAATTTTTACTCTGACGGACTATCAAGCCCCAGAAACTCAGTTGTCATCACAAACCGTCCAAATTTGGCCCGTAGCTGACGGTACCATTTCCGGAATTACCGATGGGGAAACGATCGAGTTCTCTACTCCTACTCTCACCCTTGCAATCAACGACATCTACCCTGATGCGCGGGTTTACGCCCAGATCTACAAAGGTGAAAAACGTGATGACGGCTTTGTTGGCGCTGTGGTTCCGGGTTCAGCAGTCGCTGTGAATGAAGCCGTACCTCAAAATCGCCTGCTGACCGTGGACGCGTGGGACTCGGTAATCACAGAAAATGGCACTTGGACCATGGAGTTACTTACCTTCACTCCTTTCGGAACAGATCGACTTGATTGGGTAACTTTCAATGTGGATCGCACCATCACGGTTAGAGCATCTAAAACCGATGCCGAGTAATCATTCTTCTTTCTTTTTCTTCGCCTCTAGTTCGGCTTTGAAATTATCGTTTCTGTAAATCATCGAAAACTTGGCCTGCCTTGTTTTCCGGAGCAGATCCTCAACCTCTGTCCATGCGATGAGCAAGAAAACTCCCTTGAAGGATTCCCGATGAAAAGCCTGTGTCCGCGTTACGAAGTGATCATTAACCGCCTTGTGCTGTTGATTCGCCAGAAGTGGACCCTGATCTCGCGTGATTTGTTTCTTCATTTCCTCAAAACGTTCTTCCATTATCGTCGCGGATGTGCCAGAGTTTTCATAATGAACGGTCATCTCATACAATCCACCATGAAGGAATTTTCCTTCAACGGACGTTGCCATCGAGTCGGGCAACGTTCCATTGGAAGCCGCAACTTTGATGATGCGCAGATTGGGATCTTTTCCCGGGATGGTGATGGTGAGGTCCAAGGATTTTTCCGTAGCCCAAGAAACCAGTTTCTCCGGAGAATCTCCCCAGTTCACACCAAACGGTGGCTTCAAAAGCTCTTGGGCATACAGCGTAGAGAAAAACAAAAAGAATATCAACACGCTGAGATATCTAACAGTTATATGCATGGCGCCGGTGTGAGAAATGAACACGGCCAAATGCTTGCCTTTTTTAAATCGTTCCGCAAGCCGCGAAGATTGCAATCCGGCTTCGTCTTGGTAGAGGCTACAGCTGCGATGTCCTTGCTGGCCGTTGTAGGTGTGATTTTGTTTTCGCTAATGATGAATGTCATCACGCCGAGGCAGTATGCGTTCCAGCAGGTGCTTTCGGATGCCTATCTCACCTTTGAACGCGCTCAAGCAGAAAGAGTTCCATTTGAGACCCTACTCTCAGATGATGATACCCTCTGGCCAGAATTTCCTGATGTGGCTACTACAGAAGATATTGAAATTGGCACGCTGCCTGGCGGTACAGTCGTGACAGGTAGCGTCATTCGTACTCGTTACGCAGACGAATCAAATTATCCTGCGGATGGCGGGAGCGGAACAGAGCTGACTAATCCTGCGGCAATGAAAACTTGGAGAGTGCAAAGCGTGTTGCGTTACACGATTGCCAATCGAACGTATGTTAAATCCCGAACTGTCATTCGCACTCAATGAAGACTACCACTAAAACAATCAAGCGAGGGTTCACACTTATTGAACTTTCATTAGCCATCATGGTCGGTATGATCGTGGGTTCGATGCTTATGACGATGCTTAATCAGCAGATCACATTTTTAAAAATTTTTCGCGCGCAAAGCTTTCTCAATGAAGAAGCGCCCATCATCAGTAATCATGTTTCAAAATTGTTGCTGAATGCTGAGCGCTTTCGTTTGCACGCTTCTCTGGATGATGCAGTAGCCGGAGATGATCCGCAACTCACAGATTCACCAGTGGTAGTGCTGAATTTTCGCCAACCTGACGGAACACTACGCGCAGGAATTCTATCTTTCGAGGATCGCGGAGATGGAAACGCTCTTTATTATTATGTGGTGCCTCTATCCGGTGCGCTCGGAGATCCAGAATGGGCAATTACGAACAAACCCACAAACGTATCATTTTTTGTCGAATCTGGCATTATGCGCACACGTCTCACGGGGCCAGCTGGTGAGGTAATTACTTTTTCAGGAGCAATGTAATGAAAGCTATTCCTAACAAAAAACACCCACGTGGATACATCTCGATGATCGCGGTGATCACGATATCTCTACTTATGCTTACTATGATGGTCTTTGCATACAAGCGAGCCATCAACGCCCAAGCAACATTTAGTAATATTCAAACTCAAACAGACTATAGGGAAAAAGAAGAAGCAATTTTGCGTTCGATTGTAGCGATTGTGCCGAATCGCACGATTCAAGCCATGCAGCACGGCTCTGACTTATCGGCTGAAAGCAGAGCCGCAGTTTCGTTTGCGACAATTTTTCAGGATGCTGTCGAACAGTCAAATGCCAGAACCTCGATTTCTGATGAGCTACTCGATGAAATCGGCGACGAAAATTTAATTCGCGGAAACAGCGGGGACTCTGCTTTAGCTGATACTACGAAGATTTTCAAACCAGCGGTGGGCACCAGCACCGTAGTTAATGGCGGATTAAACCAAGATCTGGGAAATAAATATCCTCCTGCGTTGAACTTCAATGGCTCGCTAGCTGATGATAATACTTACCCTATCGTTTCCGATTTCAAAAAATACGGACTTTTAGCGAGCGGAGATGTTGGCTTAGCCACGGATACATACCAAGATTTCAACCTCATCCCTTATCCCCAAATTGATTTCGGCTATGTCCAGCCGGGCGAGTTGTTTCTGGCAAAACGCAATTGGTGGGCATTCAAAATGAACCTGGCTGCTCACGACAACACCCAAACCAAACTATCCCGCTACGATCGAACCTTCGTGTTGTCGATTTATGAAATCCCATCGCAGCTGCCCATATCTGCAGGCTCTTTCATGGCGCTTGGTCAATATGCAGACGGTTCGGCTTGGCAAAATGTGACGATTTCCGGATCGGTATTCGCGGGTCGCGCAGTGGTTGAGGGCACGACAGCTCTTGATAGCTTGGCTAGCCGCCGTGGGTTTGCATTGTCCCCCGGCACAACGATTGGAGGCCAAACTTTCACAGGTAGCCCCTTCGCTCCGGGAATTCGCGAAACCTATCATTTAACAGAAGGTGACTTCTTTCCCGTTTCTCTTGCCTCGGAGAGCGGTAAAGCGGCATTTGTCCCCATCAACCGTGGAGTAGATTTTTTTGATCGCTATGCGCATACGCAAGAAACTAACACGGTTTCGCCCACCACATGGAATGAGTATTCGGTCGGCGCGATGCAATGCGCAATGAGATTGGATATCACCAGAGCGGTCAGCGCTGCTGACCCGACACCTGCTGAATTAACGTTTAGCTATATGAAAAGCGGAACTCGTGAAACTTTAGTGTTACCACTTGATGCAGGAGTGGCAACGGCTTTGCCCGTTGGCTATATTCAGGTAGCTAATGAAAATCAATCTGCCAATTTTGCAACGCCAGTGGATGTCGCTTATGGTGCGAGTGGAAGCTACTATTACCGATCAAGCGTCACTGGAAATGTCATATTCAATAACGCCAATTTTGGAGATCCGATTGCCGGCGTATTTAAACGTGGATACTTCAAGCCTCTTTATCCTTTTGAAATCAAAAGCCTTCCTACGGGTAGAACATGCGTGGCGGTATATCCTGAGCGATTCAGTGCTTTCCTAGCTCTTCTCGGAGCTGATAGTCTTGCCGTGAATCATTCTCTTGCGGTGAATGTGGACTATGTCAATTCCAGCACGCTAAACAAACCTTTCATCCCATGCACGGATGTCGATTACGGAGTGATCCTTCAGGAATGCGCGGACCTAACAACTTTCACAAAAGGATTTTCTTTAGTGACGAATCTATCACTTCATATCGGCGACGACTTTAATGTGGTGTCAATGGCGCCGCCAAGTGGTTACGTCCCACCAGGTGGGGCTGCGTTTTATCCACCATCCTCGTTGTTCGCACCTGAAACTCGCTACGGTGCAGGCTCAAATCCCCTAGGCATTGAATTTACTGGTCAGGTCGGCTCAACGGCAAGGGATGACACTGCAGAACCCATTAGGCCTTTGGATACGAAAACAACTTCAGGCACAACCCTGGCTGCGAGTAGCGTCACGATGAACCTTTCCACCATTTCTCATCCAGCTGAATTGCCACCGATCACCATGAAAAACTGGTTAATCGTTGTCGAAGAAATGGGTAGGGAGTATGCCAACGACTGATATCCAACTTGGTGGCGGGAAAGGTGAAGATGGTACACGAGGACGGGATCGAACCGCCGACCGACCCGGTGTAAACGGGTTGCTCTACCGCTGAGCTACTCGTGCATGCTTCGCGAGTAGGATTCCTATTAGTTGCGTGAAGATGCAAGACTTTGTTCAGTTATTTTACAAAAAATCGCAAAAATCGCGTCATTTTCGCTGTGGCTTTTTAGATTATCAGTAATGGCCCAAACAAGCCAAATTGATGAGTGAAACTCATATTGCAACTCGCTGATTTTCAATGAGTTACAAGAAGATAAAAAAAGCCAAATTTAAGCAATAAGTCCTTGTTTCCCATGCGTGGATTTCAGACCCTACGCGCGCCCTATGTCAGAGATACAAAACGAGTTAGAAAAAGCCCAAACGCAGGTTGGAACCGAGCAAGAATACAATGCCGGACAGATTGATAAACTCGAAGGTCTGGAGGCGGTTCGCAAGCGTCCAGGCATGTATATCGGAGATCCCGATGAGCGCGGTTTACATCACTGCGTCTTCGAAGTTTTAGATAACTCCATCGATGAGCACCTAGCCGGTTACTGCTCCAAAATCAAAGTGGCGATCCATGTCGATGGATCGATTTCCGTTTCCGATAACGGCCGCGGTATCCCCGTGGACATGCACCCGAAGTTCGGCATCCCCGCAGTCGAGCTCGTTCTAACAAATCTTCATGCCGGCGGAAAATTCGGCCAAGGCGCATACAAATATTCCGGCGGTCTACACGGCGTTGGCGCAAAATGCGTGAACGCCCTTTCCGATTGGTTCCGCGCAGACATCACTCGCGGCGGAAAAGTGCACCGCATTGCTTTCGAGCGTGGCAAAACCACTGAACAACTCCACGTCGTCGGTGAAGCCGATCCCAAGAAAACCGGCACCGCGATCACATTCTATCCAGACGCCACGATTTTCGTCGATACGATCGTCTTCCAATTCGACCGCCTCGCCACCCGTCTCCGTGAGCTCGCGTTCCTCAACCCGGGACTAACCATTGAGCTCGATGACGAGCGTCCGGAATCGGCGAAAAAGACCTCGTTTTTCTATAAAGACGGTATCGTCGAATTCGTCGCGCAGCTTTGCGAAAATAAAACCGTTGTTCATGAGTCTCCGGTCATCATCAGCGGTAAGCGCGAGATCGACTACGACTACGATGGCAAACAAACCAGAGAGGACGTCTTCACCGATGTTGTTTTCCAATACAACGATTCTTATCAAGATCAGATTCTCTGCTTCGCGAACAGCATTCCCAATGCCGACGGTGGAACTCACCTAACAGGTTTCCGCACCGCGTTGACGCGCGCGATCAATGCCTATGCGAAGACCAACAAGATCCTGAAAGACAAAGACCCAGCGCTTTCTGGCGATGATGTTCGCGAAGGACTCGTTTGCGTTATCTCTGTGAAGATGCCCAGCCCGCGCTTTTCTTCTCAGACAAAAGGCAAACTGGTTAACTCCGAAATCGAAGGCGTGGTTTCCTCCATCGTTTACGAAGGACTCAACACCTACTTCGAAGAAAACCCATCACTCGCTCGCAAGATCATCGAGAAATCGGTCAACGCCGCTCGCGCTCGCGAAGCTGCTCGCAAAGCTCGCGAAACGGTCCGTAAATCCGCGCTCTCCGGCGGTGGACTTCCCGGAAAACTCGCTGACTGTTCAGAGCGAGACCCTGCGAAATCCGAACTCTATATTGTCGAAGGAGACTCCGCCGGTGGTTCAGCCAAGCAAGGTCGTGATCGGCGCACTCAAGCGATCCTTCCACTTCGCGGAAAGGTCATCAACGTAGAGAAGGCTCGCCTCCACCGCGCGCTTCAAAACAAGGAGATCCAATCGATGATCACCGCCATCGGAGCAGGCATTGGTGATGGAGATCAAGATGGCTCATTCAACATCGAAAAAGTCCGCTATCACAAAATCGTCATCATGACCGATGCCGACGTCGACGGTTCCCACATCCGCACCTTGCTCCTGACTTTCTTCTGCCGCCACATGCCGGAGCTGGTGAGAAAAGGCTACCTCTACATCGCTCAACCACCGCTGTATTTGGTGACTCGGAAAAAACGCTCCGAATACGTTCAAGATAATGACGAGCTGAATAAGATCCTCATCGACCTCGGTGCTGGCGAAGTGGTTCTCCGCACGTTTGATAAATCTCGTACATTCACAGCAGAGGAACTCAAAGGCATTTTAGAAAGCCTCTCTACCCTCTCCCGTTTCCAAAAAGCGATCGAAGGTAATGGCGGAAACTTCCAGTCATACCTCGCCGCCCGTCGTGCCGACAGCCATCTGCCGGACTACATGGTCCGCATTCGTGAGGGCAACCAAGAATCGGTTCTTTATTTTGCCGACGAATCCTCACTTTCCAAATACGCCGCAGAAAACCGTGACCTCGGTCTTTTCGACGAGCAACTCACCGAAGAGGAGCTTGCCGCTGTCACGGGTCCTTCTCGCCGCGCCGTTCTCCACGAACTTCACGAATCCCATGCGATCACGAAAATCTTCTCTCGCCTCAGCGAATTAGGAATCGATACCAAGACCTTTTACTCGATGGACACTCCGATCTTCGAAATCAGTGAAGGTGACGGAGAAAAGAAAACGATCACCCCGATTTTTGTGGTTTCTGAAATCCTCGGGAAAGTCCTCGAGATTTCTGCCAAAGGTGTCCAGATCAAGCGATTCAAAGGACTCGGCGAAATGAACGCCAAGCAGCTTTTCGCCACTACGATGGATCCGGAAACCCGCCAGTTCCTTCGCGTTCGCTATGACGATGATAACAAGCTAGAGGCGGATACCATGTTCGATGTCCTGATGGGCGATGTGGTTGAACCCCGTAAACGCTTCATCGAAGACAACGCCCTCAACGTTCGTAACCTCGACGTTTAATTCCCTTTTTACCCTTAGATTTCTATTTTTCTCATGAGCAACGATTCCATTAAGCCTATCAACGTCGCAGACGAACTCTCCCAGTCATTCTTGGAGTATTCCATGTCGGTGATTATTTCACGGGCACTCCCTGATGTCCGTGACGGCCTCAAACCATCTCAGCGCCGTGTGCTTTACGCGATGCGCCAACTCGGCGTAACACCTTCCAAATCCCACGTGAAGTGCGCAAAAATCGTCGGTGAGACGATGGGTAACTATCACCCGCACGGAGACTCCTCGATCTACTCGACTCTCGTCAACATGGGTCAACCATGGTCCATGCGCGAATTGATCGTGGATGGACAGGGTAACTTCGGTTCGGTTGAAGGCGATGCTCCGGCTTCCATGCGTTATACCGAGGCCCGCCTCCATCCGCTTGGTATGGCGATGATGGATGATCTCGATAAAGACACGGTCGATTTCGTTCCGAACTATGACGGCACTCTTCAGGAGCCTTCAGTGATGCCTTCTGCATTCCCGAACTTCCTCGTCAACGGCGGAACCGGCATCGCCGTGGGTATGGCAACCAACCTCGCGCCTCACAACCTTGGCGAGGTCATCGATGGCATCTGCGCGATGATCAACGATCCGAACATCGACCTTCCAGGCCTGATGCAACACATCAAAGGCCCAGACTTTCCGGTTGCCTGCGAAATTCGCGGTATCCGCGGCATTGAAGATTACTTCCGCACCGGACGTGGTTCGATGCGACTTCGCGGTAAAGTGGAGATCGAGGAAAACGAAAATGGAAAATCCATGATCATCATCCGTGAGGTTCCATACGGAGTCAACCGCGCGGTGCTGCAAACCCGTATCGCGGAACTCGTGAATGAGAAAATCCTCACCGGCATCTCCGGCATGCGCGACCTCTCCGATGAGGAAACCCGCATCGAGATCGAACTGAAACGCGACGCCCGCCCGCAGGTCGTCGTTAACCAACTCTTCAAGCTCACCGCACTCGAAACTTCGTTCAGCGTCAACATGCTGGCGATTCACGAGAAGCGTCCGAAACAACTTTCTCTCAAGGAAGCCATCGATTGCTACATCGAGCACCGCCGCGAGGTTGTCATCCGCCGCACACGTTATCTTCTCGGAAAAGCTGAAGAGCGTGCGGAACTGTTAGAAGCCTATCTTCTCGCGCTCGGCCACCTTGATGATTTCATCAAAATCATCCGCGATTCGAAAAACCGCGACGAAGCTCGTGAGCGCCTTGCTGCTTACAAATTCTCCACCAAAACCGCAGAAGGACTCGGCATTCTACTTCGTTCGCAAGCAGCAGTTCAGGGAGATAAATACGTTTTCTCTGAGCGTCAGGTAAACGCCATCCTCGAACTTCGCCTCTATCAACTCACCGGACTCGAGCGCGATAAGATTAAAGGGGAATACGATGGCATCCTTGTGGAGATCACCGATTTCCTCGACATCCTCGCTCGCGAAGAGCGCGTGCTCACCATCATCAAAGACGAGCTCCAAGCGATCAAAGCGAAGTACGCAAGTCCTCGTAAGTGCCCGATTGTCGCAGAAGTCGGCGAGGTTGCGATGGAAGACCTCATCGCCAACGATGCAATGATCGTCACACTCTCGCATCGCGGTTACATCAAGCGCACGGCTTCAAGCGAATACCGTTTGCAAGGTCGTGGAGGAAAAGGCCTCAAAGGTATGGAAACCAAAGCGACCGCCAAAGACGTCGCAGATGATTTCGTTGAACATCTCTTCTCGGTCCAAACGCACGACTACATCCTGTTTTTCACCAACACCGGCCGACTTTACGTCGAACGCGTTTACGAACTCCCAGAAGGTTCGCGCACCTCGGTGGGTCGCAACATCCGCAACGTGCTCGATTTGCAACCGGATGAAAAAATCGCCGCGATGCTCCGTCTTGAGCGCACCGTGGATGAAAACGGAAACGACAACACGTTCCGCGAGGAAGCAGGCTTCGTGTTCTTCGCCACTCGCACCGGCAAGGTCAAGAAAACCGCACTCAATGATTTCCGCAACTACCGCAAAGCCGGCACGATTGCGATCATTCTCGAAGAGCAAAACGAGCTCATCGGTGTGAAACTCACTTCCGGAAACGACGATATCATTCTCGTCACGCACGAGGGCATCAGTCTCCGTTTCTCCGAGCAAGACACGCGCCCACTCGGCCGCTCTTCGCAAGGCGTCATGGGTATCCGTCCGGTCGAAGGCGATTTCGTCGTCGGCCTCTCACTCGTTGAAGAAGGTCACACCTTGCTCGTCGCTTCGGAAAATGGTCTCGGCAAACGCACGAATTTCGAAGAATACCGCAAACAATCACGCGGCGGTAAAGGTATCATCACCATGAAAGTCACGGATAAAACCGGACCACTAGTTGGTGCTCTCTCCGTGGAAGAATCCCACGAGCTCATGCTCATGACCTCCACCGGTCAGTCGATCCGTATTCGCGTCAGCGAAGTCCGCACCACCGGCCGCAATGCCCAAGGCGTCAAACTTCTCACCCTCAAAGCCGGCGAGAAACTCCAGGACATTTCCTTAGTCATTCCCGATGGAGAAGACAGCGAGTCCGCAGGCTCCATCAACATCGAAGCCTCGGAATCTCCGGAAGCCGATATCGATACGGATACCGAGCCTCAGAGCGAGTAATCGAGTTAATTAAGAGAACCACGGATAAACGCGGATAAACACGGATCAAATTCTCCGGAAAAATGACGGCTAAAAAGTGGGACTGAGATTAGCTCAGCCCTATTTTAAAATGATTCATAGAATCCGATCCGTGTTTATCCGCGTTTATCCGTGGTTCGAATTTTTTCCATCTCAAGCGGATTTTATCGTTGTCATGTAAGGCAATATATGTTCAAGTGAACACGCTATGAATGACACATTACCTGAACAAGCCATTAAGACCTACTCGAACGACTACGCCATTTATAAACCCAACCAGCGCGGCAGCGGCGGAGCCATCCGCTTTAGCCTCAATGCGGATAAAGGCGCGATCTTTCTCGATGCCGCTCCGCAAAGCGGCGAAAAGCAATTCGATTGGGAAAACAAAATCATCATGAAGTGGGGACTTTCCGACATCGGCGCCGTCCTCGCCCTCCTGCAAAACCGCACCTCCGAAGCCAAGCTTTTCCACAAATCCGAAAAAGCGACTAGCAGCTTCGAACTCACCCTCCGTGAAGATCCAGAGCGTGCCCCTTACATGCTCTCCATTTCCCGTCAGGAAATCGCAGACAAATCCCTCCGCAAAGTCTCCATTCCCATGACCCACCCGGAGGCCGCTATTTTAGAAGTCGCCCTCCGCATCGCCACTAGCCGTATTATTGGTTGGTGAAGTTCCAGCATTTTTTAACAGGGAGGGAGGTGATCAAGGAGAAGAAGAGATTGGAATGGATGTGATGGAATCAGTCCTCCTCTCCTCACCATTCTCCTCTCTCCTTGTAAAATGATGCCCGTTACGAGAGGAGCGTTAATGAAACTTTAATTTTCCTACTCCCCAGTTGCCTGCTCCGTGAATCGTTTGATGTAGTCGAAGTCCGCGCCTTTCATGGCTTTGCCTTTGGCCCAGTCTTTAGGGAGTTGGTCTAACAGATTTAAGCGGCGGATGGTGTTGAGTAGGTTGAGTAATGAAGCGGAGTTCATTTCTTTCGCCACGTCTGCGATGAGTGCCTGTGCTGCGATGTCTTTTTGATCGATTTTGAAAAGGGCATCGGCTGCGGTCGTGCGGATGATGGGTTCTGCATCATTTAGAAGTGGCGTTAAATCATCCGGTTTTACTTCGGTGGATTTTCCGGTGAGTTGAAGCAAACCATTCACGCCCCAATAGCGCTCGACCGGCTGTTTAGATTTCACGGCTTCGCGGAAAGTTGGAAGATGTTTTTCGTGAATCTCGGTGGCAGCAAAAGCGAGGTCGGCGATTTTGTTGATATCGAAGGCATCACTTTGAACATGAGTCGCGATGGCGCCTTCTCCTGCGAGATTCTCGAACAAAGGCTCCGGCACGAGACCAGTGTCGTGGGTTTGTTTCATGGTGGCTTTCAAGCGTTCACGCAACGCAGCAAGCTTTCCAGAATGAGCGGGATCCTTGGCGAGGTTTTGCATTTCCCACGGATCCGTTGTTAGATCGAAAAGTTGCTCGGAGCTTTCCGGGGCTTCCCAGAGAGATTTGTGGTAGCCACAGAATTCATCAGCCTTCCATGCCTTTTGATAAGCCACCCAACCTGGTTGACCGAATTGATAAAATGAGTAAGGCGCGTTTGGAAGGTGGGGTTGGAAGTTACGGATGTATTTCCATTTGCCATCGGTCAAACCACGACGCATTCCGTAAAGCTCATCGAAGCGATCCGCATAGAGAAACTCCATTTCGTCAGCGGCTGGCTTAACGCGTTTCTCACCAAGAAATGGCCGGCCCTGCATTTGGGATGGTATTGCAATGCCCGCGAGTGAGAGAAAAGTGGCTGAAAAATCAACGAATGAAACGGGTTCGGTGACACGATCACCAGATTTGAAGGGGGAGAGATTCTGGAATTTCTGAGGAATGCGAATGACCAGAGGAATTTTCACACCCGTTTCTTCGAGATAGCGTTTGCCTCGTGGTAGGATCCCGCCGTGATCTGAGTTGTAAATGACGATGGTGTTTTCCGCTAGACCGGCCTTTTCGAGATCATCGATGATTTTTCCAACCTTCGTATCCATATCCGTGATGCGGTCATGATAACGGGCCATGTCTTTGCGGATTTCTGGGAGGTCCGGCAAGTAAGACGGAAGATTGATATCCACTGGCTTCAAACGCTGCGGCTCAGCGGGGGCTTTATTGAAAAGCGAACTTTCGTGCGTGTCGGTGATGTTGAAAATGGCGAAGAACGGTTTTCCATCCGGAGGGTTTTTGTAATGCGCCTTGTTAGAAGATTCATCCCAATAAGAGTTATCATTACCTTTGAAATTGTAATCGGTCTTCGAGTTGTTGGTGCAGTAATAATCAGCCGCGCGGAGGTATTCGACATTGGGTCGGTATTTTTGGGGAATAGGATGGCGTGACCTCATGTGCTGCGTGCCAGCCGTCGGAGCATAAGCGCCGAGTAAAATGGTGGAGCGAGCGACGGCACATACCGGACCGTTCGAATACGCGTGCTCAAACAGAATGCCTTCTTTCGCAAGAGCATCAATGCGAGGCGTTTGCGCTTGGGCATTGCCGTAGCAGCCCACCCAATGCGAAGAATTATCCTCACTAACGATCCAAAGAATATTGGGTTTATCCGTCGCTAAGAGAGGCAAGCACAGAGCGAGAAGGGTGAGGAGTAATTTCATAGTTGGATCCGTAGCTAGGGTTGGAATATTAACCGCAGATGGACAGGATGGACGCAGATGGAAGAATGATAAAATGCTGAAGGCTTTACTCATCTACGGTTTTTATCCCTTCTCTTTATCTGCGTTCATCCTGTTTATCTGTGGTTAAATTCCTCTTTTCTTGATTTTTAAGACATTCTCTAAAAAATGCTCCCGACAGGAATCGAACCTGTATCTAGAGTTTAGGAAACCCTTGTTCTATCCGTTGAACTACGGGAGCAACTTGTTGGATATCAGTTATGGAGAACAATGAATTAGTAGTCCCCACAATTTTCCCCTTATTATTTTAAGGGAGTTATTCAGTTGGTGGCGGATTGGAATCGCTGGGAGGCTCTTCAATAGCGGATTTGGGAGAAGGAGTTTCAGACTTAGAAGCTACTCTTGCGGCTTTTTGAAGGGCTTTTTTGATCCTCGTAGCAGCTTCGGCAACTTTATCTCCTTCCAATACTTCGCGCTTGATCACTTCACTTTTCAAAAGATCACTGATTTGCTCTACATCGCATTTGATGTCTGGGAAGATTTTCCTCAATTCGCGGCGAATTACTGAAACGACGGAATCCGTGAGTAGCACTTGCGAAATCGTATACTTGTTCAAAAGCATCGAATGTTGATGGAACACATCCATTGCGTCGGTGGAGATACCCTCACGGCAAAATAGGAACATCTTGCGAAGGTCATCTTCGTTGCGCGGATTAACTGTCGTCAAATCGAACGCGCAGACCTCTTCTGTGTCGATTGGTTGAGCAAACTTGATGCGGTGCAATTTCCACTGAAGGCTATTTGTGAGAACAATCCACTCAATTCCTTGATTGGCTCCGTAATTGATTGCCTGCCTGAGATGCGAATCATTGAGCGTCACGCCCGCAGCTTTTACCTCGATCAAATATTTGATACGATCCCCGAGCTTAACCGCCAAATCGCAAAATGTGCCTTTGATTTGTTGCTCACTCGTTAGTTCCGAATATTTTTCATAGCCGAAAACGTCCGAAAGGATGTCTTTTACCAAAGTAACCGTATCAGCTTCAGAAACATCCCGCGCTTTGTGCGAAAGTGCGATTGTTTGAAACTTTTTAAGCTGGTCGGAAATGCGGTCGGTAACTTTTTTGGGGATTTTCATTAATTTGTGATTAGTTCTAACTCCTATTTGGACGTTTCAATCTAGTTCGTCAATTCTCATCCATAGAATCACTCCTGGCAGATCAGTGTCCATCAGTGTCCATCAGTGTCCATCAGTGGTTAAATTTCTTCTAGGTTGAGATGTTGCGGTGAAGAAAAGAAAAAAGCCCCACACTCACCGCGGAGGCGAGGATAGGGCTTTTGAAAAGCTCCTAAACTTACAGGCCTGGGTTGGTGTCTGTGGTTGAAGGTTTCGCAGATGAAGATGGCGGTTTGGCACTGTCCAACTTGCCGAGGTATTGTGGAAGTTCTACGCCGACATTTTTAGCGATCTCATGCAACGGTGGAACGGAGCCAGCCAAGCCTGAGAGGAAACTGGCAGTGCTGGATTTTCCGTCTGCTCCGTTGCCGCTGTCCCAAACGGTGATCTTGTCGATTTTGAGGTTGGCGATGGCTTGCACTTGCTCGCGGACGAGTTGTGGCAAGAGCTCGGTGACGAGCATGTTTTGCGCACCAGCTGGTCCCATACAAGCTTTGATGAGGTCTTCGAAACCTTTCGCTTTTCCTTCGAGAACCGCTTTGGCACCTTCCGCTTCTGCGAAAAGTTTGGCTTTCATACCGCCAGCTTCCGCTTCTTGCACATATTTGATACCGTCAGCTTCCGCTTGTTTCGCTGCGCGAACTGCATCTGCCATACCTTGTTGGATACGACGAACTCGCTCGGCTTCGGCATCCGCTTCAACGATCTGACGATCTTTCGCGATCTGTGCAGGAACCACGATGTCCGCGTATTGAGTCGCTTTATCACGTTCCGCACGCTGGCGCTCTGCGGCTTGCTCGGAAACGTAGGCCTCTTCTAACACTTTCGCCTCGGCGACTTTTTCGGCAGCCATCGCGATGCGTTCAGCTTCCGCCTGAGCACTACGGCGTTGCGCGTCTGAATTCGCTATATCAATGAGCGAGGTGTTTTCACCTCGGGTTGCTTCCGCGTTGGCTGCTGCCACGTTGATCCGTTTGTCACGCTGCATCGCCGCGGCACCGCTCTCACCATCGCGGTCTGCCATGGCGACTTTGACCTTCGCTTCCGCGATCGCTTTCGAGGCGGCTTCTTGTCCTAGTGCATCGATGTATCCCGAGGCATCGGTGATATCCTGAACGTTCACGTTGATGAGGCGAAGACCGACTTTTTTCAATTCGACTTCGACGCCCATGGAAATGTTAGCGATGAGCTTGTCGCGGTCTGCATTGATTTCCTCAATGTCCATGGTTGCGATGACCACGCGCATCTGACCGAAGATGATATCCTTCGCGAGTTCTTTGACGTGTTCCATGTTCAGTCCGAGCATACGCTCAGCCGCATTTTCCATGACGCCGGGCTCAGTCGAAACGCCGACGGTGAAAGTAGATGGAGTGTTAACCCGGATGTTTTGTTTGGAGAGGGCACCAGTTAATTGGATATCAATCGGCAGCGGAGTGAGATCTAGGTATTGGTAATCTTGAAAGACCGGCCAAACGAAGGCCGCACCACCGTGATGGCAGTTAGCGGATTTTCCACCGCCGACTTTTCCGTAAACCACCAGAATTTTATCCGATGGGCAGCGCCGATAACGCATAAGTATGGCGACAAAAAAGACGAATAAAGTGGCAATAATAGCCGCGGCTCCAATGATGATTTGCATATATATTTAGGTTGGGTGTGGGGTGAATATTTGCTTAGTCGAGCGGCTCGACGATGAGAGTTGAGGATCCAATTTTATCCACGACTTTGACTTTGGTTCCGGGTGCCAATGGTTGGCTACCTTTTTGTAAAGCTTCTACGGTTGTAAGGCGGCCTTGGATCATGACTTCAACTTGTCCACCCGCTCGCTGAACGGGAGAGATGGTGACGTAAACGGTGGCGATTTGGCCGACGGCATTGGAGTAATCAAGTGCGCCATTTGATTGCAGGCGCATGAGTGAGCGCATCATCAGGTAAATGATCAGCATCAAACTGAAGCCGACGACAAATGCAATGGCGACTGTGGGGATCAGAGCGAGGCCGCTCTTGGTGCAAATGACGCCAGTCCAACCGAAGCCTGTGAAAAATGCGGTGATTCCACGGACGGAGAAAATGCCCATACCGGAATCGTGGTGAGCGATATCGAAACCACTGGATGCATCATCCATTCCAAAAAAGAGGGTCATGATCATTTGAAAGCACAGAACGATCAGCGCGAGAATAGCGATGCCGTAAAAAATTTGCAGATCAAAGTTTAAGGCGTCCCACCAAGATTGAATAAAATTAACCATCGGTGATAAAATGGTTGAAACTGAGCTAAGATGGCAAGCTTAGACTCCTAATAAAAATTCAGAAGCTCGTTTTTCTGACCAATATTCCTCGCCGCCGCCAAAACCCACATGACCTCCTTGGTTAGGAACTTCTAGAAAGAAGAATGAGTTAGTTTCAGCTTCTTCAAATGGATAGCACTTAGGGCCAAGGAATGGATCATTCGCAGCGTTGATTAACAGAGTTGGAATATTAATAGATGATAAATACTGCCTTGAGCTATTGCGAGTCCAGTAATCCACCGCGCTTTCAAAGCCATGGATGGGTGCGGTGAAGCGATCATCGAATTGTGAGAAGTTTTTAATCTTCGAAATGCCGCTGACATCGAGCGATTCAGGAAATCTAACATGCTTCACTCTAATTTTCGCGCGGAGCGTTTTCAGAAATCGCTGCATGTAGATTCGGTTCTGCCATTTTGAGAGTTCGTGAGAAGAACATGCAAGCTCACATGGTGCGGATATCGCCACGGCGCGATGAAGGATGGGATGAATGTTTTTACCGCGCTCGCCGATGTATTTAAGGATCAAATTTCCCCCAAGACTGAAACCAACCAGATCGATGCGATCATACTGACGCTTTGCGATGGCATGTTGGATCACACGTTCAAGGTCATCGGTTTTTCCGCTGTGGTATGATGACAGCAGTCGATTCGGTTCTTCGCTGCAATCGCGGAAATTCCAAGCCAGCACATCCCAGTCGCGCTTCATGAGAGCGATGGCCATGCCGCGCATGTATCTTGAGCGAGCGCTTCCTTCGAGGCCGTGGCAAAGGATCGTGAGTTTGTTTTTGCCAGTAGCGATCCAATCCAGATCGAGAAAATCGCCATCCTCCAGCTCCATGCGCTCGGAAGTCGGCGTGAGTGTTGGTACGCGTCGCAGAGTCGGATGAATCGTTTGCGCATGGCCACCGATCAGCCATTTCGGGGAACGATAAGTTGATTCAGTGATGATGGGCACGATGGCGACAAGATGGGCTATTCGGGAGATTCGCCGGGGCTGATTTGAATTTGCAACGGCTGTGAAGTCGTGAGATGCACATCGCGTTGTGGGAATGGCACTACGATCCCGGCATCGGTCAGGCGTTTTTCGATGATCAATCTTAAATCGCTCTCTACAACTATTGCATTGGTTTTGTCGTTTAGCTCAATCCAGAAGTAGAGGATGAAATCTAACGAATTATCGCCAAAATTTGAAAGCGCGGCAATTGGTGCGGGATCATCCAGCACCAAGCCGTGACGCTCGGCTGCATCGGTGAGGATTTTGATGACATCCTGGGTTGATGATCCATAGGTGACGCCGAGTCTGATTTCTCTGCGGATCAGCCGGTTGTTCAGCGTCCAGTTCACAACGCGATTTTCGAGAAACAGAGAGTTGGGAATGAGATTTTCGATTCCGTTGAAGCCGCGGATAATCGATGAGCGTGTGTTGATTTCCGAAACGACACCGACAATGCCATCGACTTCGATCGTATCTCCCACCCGCACTTTGCGTTCGAACAACAGAATGATTCCGGAGATGAAATTTTTAATTATCGTCTGAGTTCCGAAGCCTACGCCGATGGCGAGCGCACCTGCGAGGAAGGCGAAGATGGTCAGGGGAATGTTCAGCCAGTTGAGAGTCGCCAGAGCTAACAGAAATCCAACGATGAGCATGAGCCAGTTGCGGAGGGTGCGCGCTTGGTTGTCTCCGATGATTTTACGCCTTACGAGAACATGTTGAATTCTCCGGCTGATGTTCGCAGCGACCAAATAAGCGATGATGAACAGGACAAGCGCGGCGATGACGGATCCGAGGGTGACATCGCGCAACAGTACGATTTTTTGGCCATCACGCTCGATGACTTGTTCGTATTGATTCACCGAAATATTCCAGATCCGATCTACGGAATTCCAGAATTGGCTGAAGGAGTCCAAGGCTTTTTCATGCCATGGAGTTTTGTTTGTTGTTAGATAAGCGGACAACCAGCCATCGAGAGTTCGGATTTGAGTGGAAATACTTTGGGTGAGCCTTTGGATGAGAGATTGCCTCTCCCAGAGGGTGGCGCGGATGCGGTTTAGTGCCGAGAGTCTCGGGTCATCCGCAGGAAACGCGGTGGAGCGAGCTTGCTGATTGCTGATCGCAGCGGTGATGGTTTTGAGTTCATTGTTCGCAATGTTCTCCCATGCGGTGAGCCGTTGTTGGAGAGATTGGAGGGAGGTAATGGATTCTTTCCGTTCGGTAGATGTGGATTGTGGATCAAGCAAAACCAAGCGCTGTTTATAAGCTTCCGGGATAATTGCCTCGATTTGGCTGAATGATTCCAGCGAGTTGATCATTTGTTGGAGAGAAGCCTCGCGAGCTTGCGCCGCTTCGTAAGTGATTTCCGCAAGTTCGAAGGCGATAGGGTCCGACTTTTCGGCAGCTTTGATTTTTTCCAATTCAGCAAGTGCCTTGGCCTCGTCTGTAGAAGCTTTGCTCTGGCGACCTTTGAGGGCTTCGGTCTCGGTTTTAAGAGACTTCTGACGGTCTGAGGAGGCGTCTTTGATTTTAGCAATGTCTGCTTCACTAAGCACTGCGGTTTGATTCGCTATGCGGATTTTTTTATCTAGCAGAGCTGATTCAACATCGTGGGTTTGAAGGTTGATATCGAGCGGGGAGATGGAGTGCTTCAGAGCGCTGGATTGGATGAACAACAGTCGTTGCTTTTCTTTCTCAGCCTCGAGATTCCAGAGAGCTGTTTGCTTTTGATCTCCACTAGTATCGTAGGCTTTCTGCGAAACGATGATGCGTTCCTCGGCCTTTATCGAATCTCCAATCCACTCATTAAGTGTGCGTTCGTATATGACTCGTGAGGATTGATCCGATGTCTTTTTCTCCGCGATGGCCTGTTTGCGGTTGATCAGTTCGTCCACAACGAGAATCGATTCCGGGGGCTTTTCGCCGTAGCCCTTCCATTCGTTAGCGGCTGCCTTGGCGGCTTCTAGGACGAGTTTGCTTTCTTCAATTCCTTTAAGGGTGTCAAAATGTCTTTTGATTGCGGATTGGGTGCGTTCAAGGATGAGTTTACGATTATCCAAATCCGACAGACTGATTTTAGGAGGCAGGGTGGTTTCGTCCGTATAACTGGATAACTTGTCTTGATCTTCACCGACTTGCTTTTTCCAGATTTCAAGCTGATCGCTGATTTTAATCGCCGTTGCTTCTGCGGTCTTTCCATTGGTTGGAGATCCTTTCAAAAGTTTTTCCAACTGCGCGTGAGCCTGCGGCACGAGTGCACTCGTCAGAAGGAAAATAAATGTTAGATAATTTTTAAATTTCACCACGTTCGTCTTTTTCAAGTTGGATTCGGTCGTCAAGATTGCGGGCTTTGACGCGATGGTTGCGTTTGAACCAGCGCTCGGTTGCCATTTGGCGTTTCTTGGCACGCTTGCGGAGTGCCTCGATTTCAGTTTCAAGATTAAGGAAAGATTCGTAGCGGGCTGGATCGAGGGTGCCTTGTTCCACGGCCTTGCGGATCGCGCAGCCGGTATCGCGCTCATGGCTGCAGTCGGTAAATTTACATTCGCTGGTGAGTTTGGCGATGTCTTCGAAACTAGCGCGCAGGGTGAATTCATCGGTCCACATCTGGATTTCACGCATCCCGGGATTATCGATCAACATGCCACCGGAATCTAACGGAACTAGCTCGCGACATGTGGTGGTGTGACGGCCTTTGCCCGTGGTTTCATTGACTTCGCTGGTCCATTGCCATTCTTCACCGTAGAGTTGGTTGACTAGAGTTGATTTGCCGACGCCGCTCGAACCTACGATGCACATCGTAATTCCCGATTTAAGGTGTGAGCGAATGGCTTTGAGTCCTTCGCCCTTTAGTGCGGAGGTGATGTGAATGGTTGCGTCTGGAGAAATGGCAGCGATTTCGGCGGCGGCGCTGGCTAGTTCTTTTTTGGTAAATAGATCGGACTTATTGAGAAGCACTACAGGCTTCGCACCGCTTTTGTGAATCAAGGCGAGATAACGTTCAAGGCGGCGCAGGTTGAAATCTGATCCCGCATCGGTTACGACGGTTACGATATCGATATTAGTGCCGATGATTTGTGCTTGGCTGCTGTTGCCGGGCATTTTCCGTGAAAACACCGTGCGGCGAGGTAGTTGGGCGCGGATGATGTGTGGTTGATTTTCATCGCCCTCTTCAATCGCCACCCAATCGCCTACTGCAGGTAGATCGGAATCGATTTCAGCGGCGTTCCAGAGGCGGCCACAGAGAATGCAGTGGATTTCTTCGCCGCCATCGAGAAAGGCGGAAAAATTGATGGAGGTTTCACGAATCAGGCGCGCGGCAACCCAGCCTTTTTCGCGGTAAGGCGCGAAGGCGGTTTCGAGTTCTTGGGTCCAGCCGAGTTCTTTGAGGGTCATGTGCTGGAACAAACTACTTCAATAAATCGCGATGATCGAGGAATTCCCTGAAGGGGTTGCATAATTTTCTCATGAGTGGTGTTTAAGCCCACAAAAAAGCATCGGGATTTATTCCGATGCTTTTTTTTGTTTTTGAAAAATATCGCTTCGACTATTTGGGCGCGGAAGCTTCGATGCGTTTTTTGAGGCCGTCGATATTTGCCCCAACGCGGCTTTCGGGCGCAACAGCTTTTGCATCATCGAGAGTTTTGAGAGCGTCTTCGGGCTTTTTGAGTTGCATGAAAGTGATCGCTTTAAATATCATCGCCTGCTGCTTGGGTTCGCCATCAAATGTTCCCGCGGTCAGGGTTTCGTCGATGTATTTCAGAGCTCCTTCGAAATCTTTTTTGCTGCCCAACTCATTTAGTTTGTTTTGGAATTCGTCGAATTTCACTTTCGCTTCCAAGCTTTTTAGGTATCCCGACTCGTCTTTCGGATCGGCTGCTTTGATGGCTTCGATTTTATCTGCATAGAAGCTCGAGACCATTTCGTCTTCCAAGCTCATGGATTGAATAGCGCTAATCAAAGATTTTGCTTTTGCTACACCTTCGGCTTTGTCTGCCTCAGCAAACGCGGCATCGCGCTTTTCACGGATAGTGAGGAGTTCATCCAGATGTTTGACATACGCTTCAGGCCCGCCGGGTTGATAGCCGGTTTTTGCGAAGGGCTTGCCTTGTTCGTCGGCCACAAGAATGGTCGGAAACCCTTTGACGCCATATTTTTCCTGAAGGGCTTTGTTTTGGGCGATGACTGCCTCGGTGAGTTTTGATTTATCTTTAGGGAAATCGAGTTCGACGAGGACGAATTTGTCTTTCACGCCGTTTTTGAATGCATCGTGATCAAAGACTTCTTTATTGAGCTTGATACACCATCCGCACCAATCGGAGCCGGTGAAGTCAATGAGCAGGCTTTTCTTTTCCTGTGCTGCTTGTTTCTTAGCGGCTTCAAAGTCACTGGACCAACCCTCACCGCCTGCATAAGCGTTTCCGAGGCCGAGGATGGCGGCAAAAGTGGCCGCGCGGAAATAACATTCTAATTTCATAAGTGCTTAAATCTCGCCACAAACATCGAGGTGTCTAGCGGAAAGACTGGAAAGTGTTTGCCGTGATTCTTTGAAACGGTCGCTAATTAGGCTGGCAAACACGGAAACCAAGGTCGGCCCTGCGGGTGGAGCGATCCTCGATCCATTCTTGGCTGAGAGCGCCTTTGCCGGGTTTGAGGTAGGAGCCGCCGATGATAATCCATTGGGGTTTGCCTAGTGGATTGGATGGGCTGACGCGAGGTTCAGCGGTCCATTCTGCGACGGAGCCTGCCATGGCGAGAATGCCGTTGGTGGTGCGATCGGGAGTTTTATTGGCCGGCGGCCATGCGCTGACTGGAATGGTTGAGTAATCTTTGGTTTGGCTGACCAGTGCGGCTAGCCATTGCTCTTGGGTAGGAAGGATGCATTTTTTCCATTTTGCATAGGCGTAAGCGTCCCACCAATCCACTCCTACCACGGGAGTGTTGAGATTGATTTTAATTTTGTTCCATGGCTTGGATTTACTCGCGGCATCAAAAAGATCATCCCAGTGATTTGGCTTGTGGCTGGTTTTGTCTTTAGGCTGATCTGGATGATTAAAAACATGATCGTTAGATTCTTTGGCGAGAAGATCGAGAGTTTTGAGAAACTTTGCGTATTCTCCGATGGAGACTTCTTGGTTAGAAATTGAAAATGTGACAACGGTGAAATCGAATCCATTCAGAGTTGAGTAGCTGCCATCGGGCACTTCGATCCAAGCTGGCTTGGTTTCTGCGATGCTAGAACCATTTTTATTTCTATTGATGGCGTATGCAATTACGCCGCCTAACAGCAAGACCGCTAAAGCAGCCCATACCCACATCATGTAACTTTTCTGTTGGGCTGGAATAGCTGTGGTTGGAAGGGCTTGGATTTCTGATGGTTCAGTGAGTTGCTGTTCAATTTGTTCACAATAATCACGGATTTGAGCCCATGATAAATAATGTTCTGTGTCTTCACCGCGCATCCATGCGAGAAGTGTTAGGCAACGAGTGGTGCCAGAGTGGTTAGGATCGAGCAGGGCTTGGAAAAACGAGCCGAGTCGAACGATGTCACGAAGAGATTGATTTTCATCGCGCTCTCCATGGATCACCAGATTTTCGAGTCGGATGATGCCTTGGGTGTCGATGTGGATACCATCAGGGCCGAGCGGTGAAGTGGAGTTCTGATGGGTTTCGTGATAAATGTTCGCTTCGGCAATACGGCGTAGCAAATGCACAAATCGTTGAGCTTTAAATTTTTGTTGTGCATGCGCTAGCTGGGCGACCGTGTCGCCCGGCAGAAGCTCGTAAGCGCAGAAGCATTGTCCGCGCTCAGTACAGGCTTCATAAATGGATCCAACGAGTGGATGCTCGACAGCCGCCTTGGCTCTAACATCTGCCAAGAAAGCTTTGCAATTCGCGGCATAGGCGGGCTTGAGCTCATCGATGAGGACCGCGCGTCCGACGGAAACTTGTTTGGCCGACCATGTTAGAGTTTCTTGATTGTCCCTTAGACATTGCAAGATGATGTAGTCGCCGATTTGTTTATTTTCGCTGAAAATTTCCATGTTGTGATTACTCGTGTGGCAAAGGAATTAGAAGAGGTATATCCGGATCAAAGTTCGGAGGTAAGGAGTCTTTATCTAGAAATTCCGGAAACGAATTGGAGGGATCTGAATTTGTTGGGGCTTGACCGATTTTAGCGGCGAGCTCTCTGGGCCATGCTTGGACATCGAGAATTTCGCCTTTGTAGGACAAGGTGACAACTTGACCGTAATAGTCGAGTTCACCGAAGAGGTGGCTGGTTTGTTTGTCGCGCTTTGGGATCTGGTAGTTGACCCGCAGGGTTTCTTCGCCGGCGGCCCAATCGAAGGGCAGGGTGCTCCATTTTACGGCGACCCATGATTCGTCCTCTAACTGAATGATTTTTTCGTTGGCGGATTTATTGAAAAACGTAACGGAGACTTCGATGTCAGATGATTTCACTTCTTGGCCAGGAGCTTTGGTGACTGGAACGGAAAGGACTACGCGTTTTCCTTCCGCTGCTTGAGGATCGTTGAAAATACGCACGCGACCGAGAGCAATTTTGCCGCGCATTTCTCCGGGTTGTTCGAAGCCATCGCGAAGTTTCGCGGCAGCAGCTTTGTAAAGTTCGCCGGATCCGCTGACGCCTAGCTGAAACACTTGTTCGTAGTAGATGGAGGATTGATCGTAAACACCCATGAGTTCGTGAACTAGGCCGAGTTCGTAGAGGGCGTTGGGTTCTTTGGGTGATTGTTGGAGAGCCTCTTCGAGTTTGACGATGGCCATCCCCATATCGCCAGCGACGCGAGCGGTTCGAGCCTCGTTTATTAGGCGTTCCGCTCGAGGATCTGCGATGGCGGGAGTGACGAGTTGGGTTGGCTCAGGGATGGCAGGTGAGGTGACGGGATTTTTATTAGGTGATGGGACGAGGGTGATATTTGGAAGGGTGTTCGTACTAGGCGGCGTGCCAAGAAGCTGCGTGGGTGCGGGGTTTACGTAAGGAACCAGTTTTTCTACCTCACGCTCTACGATGCGGACTTTCTGGCTGTCTTCCAAACGAGCCGCAAGGGCCATTCCAGCAATGAGCAGCTGAGAAAACGCAATCAAGCCGAGTGTACAGCAGGCAATGGCAAAGATGCGTTTGGGTTTCATGGAGCGATAGCTTGAATGTGAAAAGGAATTCCGTCAAATTTGATGTTCGGATCAGAAATATCGGCTAAAAACCCCATGTCATGAAGTTAGTTGCAAGTTTATTACTGTTGCTGGGCATCGTATATTTCTTGCCGTTGCCAGAAAGTGGAGCGGTGATGGAGGGGCTCGATCCTGAACAGCTTCGCTTGGGACTGGGGTTCTTTGCCTTTATTGCGTTTCTGTGGATGACGGAGGCGTTGCCTTTGAGCATTACGGCGTTGTTGGTCCCGGTGCTTGCGGCGGTGATGGGACTGAGCGATGTGAAGACCAGTCTTTCATCTTTCGCCAATCCGCTAATTTTTGTGTTTTTTGGAGGATTTGCGTTGGCTTCGGCGCTCACGGCGCAGGGATTGGACCGATGGCTGGCGAGTCGGTTAAACTTTCTTGGGAAAGGTAAATTCCTTTCTACCGCGACATGGTTTTTTGCAGGAACAGCTTTTATCTCAATGTGGATGAGCAACACCGCCACAACGGCCATGATGTTGCCCTTGGCTCTGGGTATGCTGAACCAGTTTA
>JANPMK010000011.1:0-5569 GCA_031422775.1 Akkermansiaceae bacterium
GAGAAAATTGAATCCCCGCCACCCAAACCACAGCTTTCGAATATTTCAGGAAACGTTTGGGATTCATCTCAACGCCCGAGGAAAACACCAAAAACACCAAGCCCAACTCGAGCATGTTCATTGATCCCGCGCTGTTACCTAAGCGCAATTCGGTTGGCACCAAACCCGACAAACTCAGCGACATCCCAGCCGCAATCAGCACAGGAACCGATGGCAACCGAAAATATTTCGCCACACCGTAAGCAATCGCTGCCGCCCCAAGCAAGATCGCAAATAGTATCATTTCAGTACCTCCATTTCTTTCAGTATTGCCAACTGCGCCTTCACTCCATCGACTTTGGATACTATCAAATAATCGGTATCTAAATCTAACAAATTATCCACCACTGAAAGATCCACCACATGAATCGCACACGGCACACCCACGCTCTTCGCACGATAGGCGAGCAGATCGTTAGTCTCCTCAATTTGCAGTGCGGAAACAATCAGCTTCGCCCGTGAATAACCAGCTTCTTCAAGCACTGAGAGATATCCCACACTTCCTAGCAATGCCTTACCCGGCAAACCATCAAGCTTTGCAGGATCGGTATCCACTGCCAACACATCCTCGCCTTTCTTCACCAAACGCCGCACCAGAGACCGACCCAGCGTATTCATCCCAACCACAATCACATGCCCATCTAAATTCTCACCCGCATGCACAATCCTATCCCTGATCTCTGGCTTTCCATCGAGAAACTTCCATCTCAGCAAACCCGCCTTGAGCGCCCAAGCATACAGCCCGTGGTTATAGATGATCATGTAAGAAGAAACCGCAATCGTCACCACCCCGACCAATGCGGAAACCAAAAGAATCTCGCCACCGATCAAACCCTTACTCATCGCCAATCCAGCTAGGATAAATGAGAATTCACTAGTTTGCGCAAGAGTCGCACCTGTTAGAAACGCCGTCTTCCGACCATATCCTAGCCATCCCAAGATCCCTAGAAACAACAACGGTTTGATAAGTAAAACAAAGGCAGAAAACCCAACAACCGCTCCCATGTGATCCGACGCTCCCGTCAAATCCATCCTTATTCCTAGTGTCACAAAAAACACCGCGATGAAAAAATTCATCAACGGATGCACCCTGCGCCGGAGATCTTCGTTATACGGAAGCTGCGCCAAGCTCATGCCTGCAAGAAAGGCCCCGACCTCCACTGAGAGATGAAAATAATGCGCACCGAGAACCATCAAAAAACACCATGATAGTGACCAAATTAACATCACGTCAGGCGATCTTGCTGCCCATTTAAACGGTACCGGTAAAAGGTATTTCGACGCGATCAATGCCGCAACTAACAACACCGCCATACCACCGAACGCTTTCAACAAGCCCTGCCCCACCGCCGCGATGTCCACTCCCCCAGCTTCGCTTGAAAAGCCCGCCAAAAAAGTCAGCAACACAATCACCAACACATCCTGCACCAACAAAACTCCTAAACCGATCCGACCATACAAACTTTCAAATTCACCCTTTTCTTCTAACAATTTTACAACCACCACCGTGCTACTGAATGTCAGAGCCACAGCCATAAACAAACTCTGCGTCAGCCCAAATCCCATCACCTTCGCTAATAGGAATCCAAGCCCAGCCGTTACAACGACCTGCAAAAATCCAGCGATCAACGCCACCTTCCCCACATCGCGCACTTTTCCAATACTGAGCTCGAGACCCACCAGAAACAGCAGCAACGCGATTCCCGTCTCAGAGACCAAGTCTAAACCTTGCTCAACCCCCACCCATCCGAGCACTGGTCCAATCAAAATCCCACAGAGCAAATACACCACAATCGCCGGCATGCGCAGCATTCGCCCCGCCATCACCATCACCGCAGCGCAGATCGCAATAATTCCCAGACTCTGTAAAAAACCTATTCCAGCCATACACCAACACTGTGTTAATGACTGGAATCGATCCCGTCCAGAAAAGAGGCAGAAATTTCAGTAATGCGAACTTGAATTACCAAGTGTAGTGAACCTTGTAGGTCACGATTTTTTCCTCATCAGGTTTAAGAGTGACGGGAAATTCGATCGTGTGGCTGTCAAGTTTGCGGAAGTCGTTGGACTTTTCCTTGAGCTCCCAATTGTCGAAACGTGAGAGGTGCTCAACCACACGGATCTCTACGGCTTCCTTCTTGTGGTTGCGAAGTTTGATTTCGAACGTCTCGTCGAGCCAGCTGTTGCCACTATTCGCTTTATACTCCGTGCGACGGCGCTCACCGACCAGATCGAAGGAATTACCGAGATAAACGCGGATGGTTTCGTCTTTGGCGGTGTGATCTATATTGTTTTCTCCTGTGAATTGAAGAGAGCCATCATCGTCACGTGAGTAGAAGCGCAAGCGACCTTTTGGCAATGCCATGCCGAGGTTGTTTTCTTTGCTGTTTTTAAATTCACGTAGAACCCAAACCTTTTTGTTAGTTTGGACTCCATATTCACCTTCGCCACGGTGATAGTTCCACTGGCCATAGTTCATAGTGGCTCCATCATAGACGAAGATTTTCGGAGCTTTCACACCAGAGCCACGGATAAACTCGACCTGTTTGGTCTCTTGGTTGCGCAACGTAACCGGACGACCGATGGTGTAGAGATGGAATTCGTCGAAGGCTTTTTCGGTGACGACTTGATCCATGGCCATTCCATCCATTTTCATTCCATTCTTCGCACGCATTGATGGCATTGGCGCTTGTTGTTGCACTTTATTCACATCGCCCGCCATGAGTTTGACTTTGGCATCTTTGAATGAATTGCCGCTCGTGTTGTTAAAGGTCACCCAGCCGACGATATCGATGTTGTCGCCTTTTTCGGCAGCGACGATGTTGTAGTCCGACTTCCAACTCAGTCCGCCAGTGACGTAAGCGAGTTCGCTGTCGAATTTGACGGCTTCAGGAGTATTGATCGTCCAAGTGAGAGTCGGGTTGAGAATCGTATCATCACCAAGCGCAGGAAAAACAGGTTCACCGGGAAGCGAGAAGCGGAGGACTCCATCGACTTCGATGATGGGTTGGCCAGCACCACGACCACCCGGGCCGTAGCCGCTGCGGATGATTTTTCCTTGCACCTTGTAATCGGGCTTATTGGGTTCGCGAACGAAGAAATCGATGGTTTTGCCTTCATTGAGCTGAAGCATCAGGCCAGAGGAAACCGGATCGTTGCGGTAAGCTTGTTCGAGGATCTGGAATTTCACCTTACCCGATGGATCGCGCAAGATCACCGAATCGGTTTCAGCCATGGCGGTCATACCGGAAAAGCGAGCCTCGTTGACACCGGCTTTTAGGTCCAATGGCACCGTATCACGAACCACGGCAAAGTTCTGGTTATAGATCGTGAGCGAAGGATCCGCCGCCGCGAGTGGGGCGATGCCTAACAGAGCCAGACAGGTGAAGCGGTTGGGAATTCGGATATTAGAAATGAGATGAGTCTTCATAAGATGATAAGGGTGGATGTGGTTTTACCAAGTATAGTGAACCTTGTAGGTCACGATTTTTTCTTCGTCCGGTTTGAGAGTGATGGGAAACTCGATCGTGTGGCTGTCGAGTTTACGGAAGTCATTCGACTTTTCCTTGAGCTCCCAGTTGTCGAAACGTGAGAGGTGCTCAACCACGCGGATCTCGACGGCTTCCTTCTTGTGGTTGCGAAGTTTGATTTCAAAAGTCTCGTCGAGCCAGCGATTAGAGCCATCGGCTTTATACTCCGTGCGACGGCGTTCTCCGACGAGATCGAAAGAATTGCCGAGGTAGACGCGAATGGTTTCGTCTTTGGCGGTGTGGTCGATGTTGTTTTCACCGGTGAATTGAAGAGAGCCATCGTCGTCGCGTGAGTAGAAGCGCAAGCGACCTTTCGGTAATGCCATGCCGAGGTTGTTGTCTTTGCTGTTTTTAAACTCACGTAGAACCCAAACCTTTTTGTTAGTTTGTACACCGTATTCGCCTTCGCCACGGTAGTAGTTCCACTGGCCGTAGTTCATGGTAGCTCCATCATAGACAAAAATTTTCGGAGCTTTCACGCCAGAGCCACGGATAAACTCGACTTGTTTTGTCTCTTGATCACGCAACGTGACCGAGCGACCGATGGTGTAGAGGTGAAATTCGTCAAAGGCTTTTTCGGTGACGACCTCAGCCGTGTCTGACATTGCCGCCAAAGCCATTCTTTCATTCCTTCCCCCCGACCCCATTGGCGATGGTGGCTGCACTTTATTCACATCACCCGCCATCAATTTGACTTTGGCATCTTTGAATGAATTACCGCTCTGGTTGTTAAACGTCACCCAGCCGACGATGTCGATGTTGTCACCCGTTTCGGCAGCGACGATGTTGTAATCCGACTTCCAGCTCAAGCCGCCAGTGACATAAGCGAGTTCGCTGTCGAATTTGACGGCTTCAGCGGTATTGATGGTCCAGCTCAGCGTTGGATTGAGGATGGTGTCATCACCAAGTGCAGGAAAGATCGGTTCACCGGGAAGTGAGAAGCGGAGGACTCCATCGACTTCGATGATAGGTTGACTGGCACCACGTCCACCGGGGCCGTAGCCGCTGCGGATGATTTTTCCTTGTACCTTGTAGTCGGGCTTGTTCGGTTCGCGAACGAAGAAATCGATGGTCTTGCCTTCGTTGAGCTGAAGCATCAGGCCAGAAGAAACCGGATCGTTGCGGTAGGCTTGTTCGAGGATCTGGAATTTCACCTTACCCGATGGATCGCGCAGGATCACCGAATCGGTTTCAGCCATGGCGGTCATGCCGGAGAAGCGAGCCTCATTGACGCCAGCTTTCAGATCCAAAGGCACCGTATCACGAACCACGGCGAAGTTCTGGTTGTAGATCGTGAGCGAAGGTGAGACGGCAAACGCAGCAGCAGGCAATAGCACTGCGGTCACGTAAGGGGCGAGGTAACGGTAGGATGGGTTCATAATCATTTAGCTTCTATTCATATAACATGACACGCCCAAGACCTGATCCTTAGAAAATAATGAAAGAAATTTTCAAAAGCTCAACGCCTGTCCAAGATCTGAAAGAGGTTGTGGGCGTGATCCGTCCACAAGGGAACCTCCAGATCCTTGGCATATTTCGGAGGAACGGGTGGATGATCCTTTATAAATTCAGCATCTTTGGTCAGCAGCAGGTAATCTGGCTGATAATGCCCGGGAAGATCGCCTGGGTCGATGCACTGACGGGTGGTTAGATAGCCGAACTCTTTAGCGAGACGTTCAACCACCGGGGCGAGGTTGAGGTATTTGTTCGTTATGTGCACCGCAATGATGCCATTGGGATTGAGGTGCTTCTCATAGATTTCGAACGCCTCACGGGTGAGTAAGTGGACAGGCACGGAATCGCCACTGAATGCATCAAGCAGCAGCGCATCGAAATGTTGAGGTTCTTCGTGTTCGAGTGAGAGACGTGCATCGCCCATGGCGAGTTCATAATGAGCTCCGCGGTCTTTAAGATCGTCGACAAAGGTGAACCATTTCGTGGCCATGCGCACCACATCTGGATTGAGCTCGTAGAAGCGATACGTTTGACCGGGTTCAGCA
>JANPMK010000012.1:0-4245 GCA_031422775.1 Akkermansiaceae bacterium
GCATAAGATGATCCTCCATTACCGAGACGGTAAATACCAAATCGAGATCGACGGTTTGGATGCGGATTCGGAGGCGGGAAGAATATTTTCGGGATGGGGGGTTCCATTCCATTGAAAGACAGCAGCATTCACACCGCGGAGGCCGCCTCCTGCGCGGAGTAATAATCTAGGCGAACAAGTCGAGACACAGCAACCCCTATCAGCCGCCCTGTTTTCATGATCTTCCGTAGTTTAAACCTTAACCCCGTGATCGACGTTCGCGCCCGCTGATAAGGGTGCGTGCTCTTTTACGTTCGGTAAAAAATGAAAAGAAGAACCAAGTGGATTCTGATCACAATTAGTGCCGTCATAGCAATTCCGATTTTAACGGTCACAGTAATCATCTTTTTAATATTCAAGAAGCCAACGATAAAGCCAATACCTGAAGCGTATTTACATGCTAAGCAGATTTGGTCCCTCGAGTCGGGTGAGGCGGTGCTTAATCTACAGGTCGAGACGTTCGCCACAAAAATTGATGTGAATAGCGCTCCTATCTCCGGTACAACTATTAGATATCCAGATGAGGAATCAGATCGTGACATCTATCGACTAGAAATCTATTTTGGTGCCTCGGAAATCAAGTACGATGTAAAGTATTGCATCATCTACATTAAAGTGGCTGGTGTGGATCCTGTATCTGGTCGAAGTGGTGAACGTATATTCGAGTATGACGCTCGACGGAGAGCGCCAGTGCGTGATTACTGGGTGACGGTCTCGAATTGAGCATAGACCGAACAAGACGCTCCATCCAACGGCGGTTAACGCTCCAGTTTGAATTCGGGCTTTCATACCCGCCGTGGATAAACTAGACGTTCGGCAAGATAATCAATGCAACTTCAAAGCAAGATCGAAGCACTTGGCCATTCATGATTCGTATGGGTCTGTGGGGAATCTCGAAGCGTACAACAGCATGGTGCTTCGTATGGCTGTCGTTCGTTCTTGCCGCAGGATGCATAGTTATCGGCTTTTTGAATCCCTTCTTTTTTGCAGGTGCCATCTGGATGCTTTCGGCTCTGTGGTATCTATACGCGATTCGATGGGTTGATTGCCATGGTAAGTGGAACATCAATAGTCACCGAAGCGCCGAACAAGCCGCGACATCCAAAGGCGATAAGCCGTCAAATTGAATTCGAGCTTCCTTTCCGCCGTGGATGCGCTCTAACGTTCGGTCAAGAATCTAAAGAATTATGCACTGGGACGATTGGCTTTTCATTATCATGTTTTTCGGCGTGGTGCCCGGAATGATTGCATTGCTGGTTCGCTGGATTTCGAAAGACACGATTTGGGCGACGCTAGAGGATGTTCCGCTAGATTTGCAGGCGACTGCTGATTGGAATTCGATATTTTTGTTTAGGCTGCATGATTTTCGCATGAAGGGCTTCGTGAGGATTGCCTGGCATGAAGACAAGTTACTGGTGAAGCCCGGTTTAATATGGAGACTGCTTGGCCTCAAATGCAAGTCGCTGACGATCGTCGGAAGAGGCGGAACATGCGCTAATGGCTCTGTTTCGGTTCTTGTTCACGGTGAGAAGTATCGCTTAGAAATTGCCCCGAGGGCAGCACTTTCTAAACTACTACAGTCAGGTTCCGAGCAAGCAAGGTAGCCATGATCCGATCCCCCAAACCAAGAAAACGAACAAGTCGCTCCATCCAATGGCGATAAGCCGTCAAATTGAATTCGGGCTTCCATCCCGCCGTGGATGCGATCTAACGTTGGGCAGAAATTATGAGACCAAATCAACTAGCGCTGATAGCACTCAGAACCTTAGCGATATTCCTTGTTTTTCGGGGTCTTGAATTCGGGATTTCGCAGTATTTGCAAGGACACTTTTCGCTTCAAATCCTCAATCGACCTCTTGACGAGGAGATGAGGAAAGCCGTGGGGATTTTTCGCAGCATGAGTTTGGTCGGCGCATTGGTGCCAATTGTTTTAGCATTAGGATTGTGGTTCTCTGCGCCGTTGTTGGCCCGATTCATTGCACCAACACTAGAAGATCCATCATCCCCAACGAGAGAAGCATCTTTGCGCGACAGTCTGATCATGGCCGGTGCCGTCATCATTATCGGGATTGGTGCGAGCTCACTTCCCAAGGTCATCTTTGATGATCGTATGGAGCACCGCAAGAACAAGACCGTGACTCTCTCAGAGTCAAAGGTGTTTCCCGACATGCTGCAGGTTTTTGGGAAGGTGCTCGTGGGCGGCACGATGCTACTTATCGTCAACAAGCGGTCCGCTCCAAGGCAGAACATGCCGAACAAGTCGTGAAATGCAACCGGCGGTAACGTCCGTTGATGAATTCAGGCTCGCCACCGCTGGTGCATCCACTCTAACGTTAGGCTGAGAATATGACCCCGAAGGAAATCTACTATAAGATACGCCCGATGGCAGCCCTTCGAGCCGGGGAGCAATTCAGTGTTCCTCCTGCCGTCTATTTTCTCATCGCGGCTTTTGTCAGCGTGGTCGGAGGTATCGCAAGTGGCTTCGAGATATGGATACTGACTGGCTTCAATCCGGATAATTCGGGAGGTTCGTTGATCTTTGTTTTTGGTTCGTGCACAATGAGCTTTCTTTCATTCGTTCTTGGCTTGTTCTGGAAGAAGAGGGTGGTCTTTTATGGACTGAATTTGTTCACCTTCCTGACAGTTTTTCTACTCATCTTATCAATCATAAAGACGAAGATGGCCTAACAAGTTGTGACGCACTAACCGGCCATAAGCATTTCAATTTCATTTCAACATCCTTTCAATCACGCCGGTGGGCGCACATCTAACGTTAGGCGAATATATTATCCATTCAATGAACCGGTCTTTTTTCATCCTACTCCTTGGCGTATTTATCGCCGCTTGGACATTTGCCGATGAACCCACTGCGAAGCCGCCAGCCAAAAAGCCAATGACACTCGATTTCTTTGCCCAAGCTACGATCAACGTTATCCGAGAAGACGGCATCGGCGAGTATCTTCCCACAATTGTCCTGACCGAGACACAGGAGTTTCGAGTTATCGAGGGTGTTCCGGCTATTGTTGATCACCGCGACGCGATTCAGAACGTAGTTCGACGTTCCAAATATGAGTCTAAGGAGTTTTACTTCGGCGTCCGTTCCGCATCTGAGCAGATTACTATTGGCCATTTTCGCCCCGGTCAGCCTACTGTTTTTATGACTATCGCCAAGACAGCTGATGGCTACGCAGCCAAGCCACTCGAAACCTGCGATTGGTGGAAGATCCCATGAATTTGATGCCTAACAAGCCAGCTCATCCAACGGCGGGCAACGTCCTTCTTTGAATTCAGGCTTCCATCCCCGCCGTGGATGAGCTTTTACGTTCGGTAAAAAATATAATTAACAGACAACGAACATAAAAAATTTAACATGAAAATAAATAACATAATTCGCAACACTATTGCTATCGCATTAATCCTGATTTGTTCAAATTGCTCAGACTCACGATCTAGAGCTAAGATATCTTTCTCAAAAGCAATCGCTCCAGCTAACACGTTAGGAACTGAAACAAAATTAAAAAGATTCGGTTGCGATGATATCGTATTAGAGGTCCTAGATGGGAAGGAACCAATAATTTCGCCCGATATCAGCTATTCCATTCTCTATGAGAATCCTCCAATGATTGCATCTATTCAGTGCACGCAGAGCGCTAAAGCCGGGAAGGCTGCTTATAATGATGCGATCAAGAAGCTTGCAAACCATCCATTACAATTAAGTCCACGTGACAATCTTAATATGACCGTTCCAGCGACCGGATATTGGAAGGATGATGAAAGAGACCAAAAGCAGGTGATATTCTGTTATGGAAACCTTGTTGTTGTTGTGCAGAACTTTTTTGGAAGCGATAGAATTTCTGTGAACGACGTGAAGAATTTCGCGAAGGATTACGTGAAGTACCTCGATACGGTTTCAGGAGTGAAGTAATCACTCGCAGATTAACCTATACCGAACAAGGCGCGACATCCAACGGCGATAAGCCGCCAAAGTAAATTCGGGCTTCCATCCCGCCGTGGATGCGCTCTATCGTTCGCTGAAGAAAATATGCGCAAGTTAACCCTTCTACTCGTGTTGCTATTGCCGGCGTTGGTTTGCGGTGAGTTAGAAACCCGTACTGACGAAAAGGGCGTCACGATCACAACACGTAACGAGAAGCGGACATTTCTGGCAGCAAAGACGGAGAAGAACGGACGGATCGCAGCGTCAGT
>JANPMK010000013.1:0-7908 GCA_031422775.1 Akkermansiaceae bacterium
TTCACCCGCGCTCCGAAGATCACGAGCTTGCGTATAGGCATCCCCGCAAGTGGAGAGATGTCTTCAACATTGGTCTTCCATAACATTAGATCTTCGAGCTTCATGCCGCGAAGCGGGGAAATGTCGGTGAGACTGTGACACCCCGTGAATGCAAGGATTTTGATGGGCTTTCCCCGGATCGAATTGAAATCGACGGGAGCATCGTCCCCATAAAACGCGGCGCTGTCTGTTTCTTCAGCCGTTTTCTGATCTGGACTTGGTTCAAATGGATCCTGCGACTGCGCCATACAAGGATAGGCCATCGCTGCAATAAGGAACGGTAGAGTGAATGCTTTCATGGTTGGCTAACGTTTGATGTGATGTCACCGCGTCATTGAGGTGAGATTGATCCGGGTTTGAGGGGCAAGTGGTAGTTTGATATTCATGACTTCGGTGCGTGCGATGTTTCTCTGACGATCAAAGCTTACGGAGAAGTTTCTCGCCTTCTCGGTCATCGTGTCATAGTACACAAACATCGAGTATTCGGAATTTGGAGGTATTAGCGGTAGCGGTTCATTGTCATTCGGATGAAGTGTCTCATTGTAGAATAGACCAATATCAAACGGGATGATTTCTGGTTTGCCTCTTCTCCCTACGTACAGCGAGATCCACGTGCCACAACCCTCAATCTGCCAAACGTCTTTCCCCACCCAGCCATCCTGCTTTAGCGTAAAACGGATGGAATTCTGCTGGAGGTAGCGTCGAACTTCCCAAGGCGTGAGATTCCCGTCGCTGAGAAGGAACCGGACGAAAGATTGTTCCCTGATATTCGAATCCGGGAATCGACGCGCTAATGTCTCGCTCCCACAACCCGAGAGAATCACGGCAAAGGCAAAAGTGAGTATGCGGCGGATCTTCATTATTCACCGAACGTATAGGCCATCCACGGCGGGAATGGAAGCCCGAATTCAAAGAAGGACGTTACCCGCCGTTGGATGTGCCGTCTTGTGTGTGCCCAGCATGGGCGTGATGTTAATGGGGTGCAAGTCCCCTGTAGGAAAACCAGACATGAAAATGAAGAGACTACCATCTGAAGCCAACTGCGGAAGGGCGACCGACCGTGGGAAGGAAGGCTAGGAGAATGATATGGCCGCGTTAGCGGCTCTACTCAATGCGAAGCCAAACCTCATGGACGCGGCGCAGCGGAGTCAAACCTGTGAGCCGATGAACAAAAACCGCATAGAAGGCCGATACAGCACGATGAGCTGGAACAACACAGCGAAGTCGTCTGGTTTACCCGTGGAGGTAAATGCGGCGGTTGTGCAGGGAAGCATCGTGCCCTTACCAGGGGAATGGTAGCGCAGCGGACATGGAGGGACTGACTGTCTTTTCCGACAATCCCTCAATCTCACCCGCGCAAGCGGATGAGAAGTCAGCAGAGGCCATAGTAGTTGGAGAAACAAGCCGGAGTGCGAAATTGCACAGCAAAGTTGCCGGAGGACTCACCCGACGAAGGGCTGAACCGAATGGGAATGTTCTAACCGCGAAGCAGACGCCTCAGCCGACAACGCCAGACGGCGAGGCATGGACGAGAGCTGGTTCGATGGGAAGCATGTGGACATTCAGGAGCGGGCTTCGGCCTGTTTCCTCACGCGGGCTTGCCCCGCGTCTGTATGGAACCGTACGCACGGTGGTGTGGGACCCGGGAGCTAATCACTCCCGGGGACCCGATTCGGCATTGGTCATGTCAGTTGAGAATGGTTTGAAACTCTCAACAATCTTATTGATCAGCTCATCATACCTATCTCGCTCACCCTTTGGATACTTAATGAATAACGAGCGATAGCACATTCCCCAATCTGGATTAGCAGGAAGAAATAATACCTGAGTATAGGTTTCTGAGTGTTGAGTAAAAACCTCATAGCCATCCTTAATTGCGACTTTCGAGCCGACTTTTATTTCATCGGCAAGAAAGAGGTCACGAGCTGATTTGAACCCGCGATTCTCTCCGTCTATCTGAGAAATGTATCCGTAAGGTGATCCGGAAACAGAGAATTTATTGTCTGGATGATTTAAGATCACCACCCACTTGTAGCCTTCACCTTTAAAGCTTTGCGGGTCTTGATTGAAAGAGGATGGGACTCCAAAAGTAAACCAATTTTCCCAGGCTTTGATAGTCTTCCATTCAACCTCCGCTGCAGAGACACTTGAAACGAAGCAAGCGAGAAAAAGGTAGTATTTAAGCTTCTTCATTATGGTTGGTGTCAGGAGCCATCATAAGCAAAGACTCTGAAATTTCTTTAGCAGTGCGGGATGGCAAGCGGGATTCGACTGTGGTAAGCCAACGTCCCGCGCGCATCACAACGCCAGCGCAGGGACTGTTGGTAGTGTAATAATCTGAAATATACTCGATCTTACTCCAAGAATAAATCTTCTGAGTTGAGCCAAAGCAAAACTGTCTTGTGATGCGAACCCCTTCATTATCGGCTACAATCTCGGCTCTTGAAAATGCCCTCAGAAACCTCTCCCACATCAGAAAAGATCCGCCGCCTATCCAAAGTGTCGTGAAAACTCCTAGAAATATTCTTGCGGGCGTTGTGAGCGTCTCCGGAGAAATAAATCCGCTAAGCCCCATTACGCTGAATAATCCGACACTGATCCAAGGTATCAATCCCAGAAGAAAGAGGCACTTCTCAAGCGTCGGCCTCACATTGTAAGTAGTCACCACGACTTGTCCGTCGGTGTGTGTAACTTTGGCATTACGTGAGGGGATCATTTCTTTGCCTGACGTTAGAGTGTAGGCAACCGCGCGCCGGACTGTCCAGAGCGAAGCGAATCTAAGAGCTGTCCGCGGTTGCTTATCATGGTTTGTTCTGCCTCTTGGATTCATAAAGTATGCAATGATTAACTTCTGTGATCATATCACTGTGTCTGCATAAAGGTCGGATAGAGGGGGATTATCTTATGCGTCAAGATTGCTCTCTAAACCCAAGAAATATACCAAAAATATGCAGCAACACTAATAATTAAGGAATATATTCCTGCGAATAGATTAAATATATTCTTAGACAATCTGATCTTGGTCTTATTCCACGTTACGGCGGTAAGAAATATTTGAAATACGGCAATCGCTGTTGCGATCATAATGTAGGGAGTCATGCCATTAAGTCCGTATTCCTTGGACGATAAATATTCAGCAATGATCAATCCCGAGCACACTAATGATAAAAATATGTGTGGGAGGATAATTCTCATTTTTTATTATGCAGAACGACCAAGTCCTCCTACGCCTGACCGGGGGCGAAGCTTGAACTGGGGGTGGAAGGTGGAACGTTAATAATGGGTGGAACTCGCAGCAGGACAGGTGTTAGGAACGGCGTCTCGTTCGGCTTCTTAGTAATTTGGCTCTGTATCAAGTTCCTCATCGATACATTTCTGAAAAAACGTCTCCAATGATTCCGCTACGATTTTTCCTTTTTCGGCAAGCAATTCATCTCTCATCTCAGACGTGAAGTAGTCAAGTGGCTCTTCGTTTCCAAAAAGGACAATTTGATATGTCTTACTATGTGTATCTATGCAAAATCCGTCACCATCCATTGTCGCAAAGACAATAAATCCAAGAGGAAAAACATCTTTTCCGGGGCCACAGTCACCAAGATTTTCTGCGACCATTTCATCCGGTGACAGTAAGTTAACAATCCCATAAATTATATCAACTGGAGTGTTTTCAAGATACACTTCGTGGATAGGAGCGGGCAGCCTCAAACGGGAAAGAACCGAAATATCTTGAGCGTTTGCCACACGGAGTTCCCCGTTAGCGGCACTAGCAAATTGCTGTAATAGTTTTGCGGATTTCATATTTTATGTTTTGCCGTTATAGGAATGGCGGCGCCGGGGTGAAGCTCATATTTGATCAGATGGCTTCCTCGGCGTTGTTAACTGCGTTTTGTTCGGTTTTCTTCTTATGGTGCAGAAAGTAGAACGATACACAAAATCCTACACCAAAAAATGTCGTGATACCAACTATTGGAAGAAGGCTCGATAATGCGAACAGAGATGAATCGCTCCCTGCACGGAGTAGCAGGAAAGGAAGTCCAGCCATCAAGGTGCAGCAAAGAATTGCGACTCTTCGAGATGAAGACCGCCAGAGGATAAGACTACCGGGTATCCCGAAGAAAATCTGGATGACAAGAGCGATTGGTATCAGGACGTAGAAGCTGGGCACTTGTCCTCCAGAAAACGTTGCAGTGCTCTGCGGAGTGTTAGTCACTATGTTCCAAAAGTATTCTGCCAAGATCAAAAGCGTGATCGGTGCGAGATATGGTAAAATGAGTATGACTGCAATTTGTTTCATAATTTCTTACCGTTGAAGTGGAGGCAACGGCGTATCAAGCTTCGATTCAACTAGGGGACGTTGTCGCCGGTTGCCTCTCATGGCTTACCATGTCATAGGTGTTCTGTAATCCTTGATAACTATAATGATTGTCGTAATAAATGGAATGAGACCAAGCAGTGTAATGCAGTAAATTGCAATTCGGTAGGCCTTACGTGGGTAAAGAAACCATGTTCCTATGGATACAACTGGAAATGTAAAAAGCGCGAATAGACCACTCATCATACCTGCGCCCATTCCGTCCCCCCTCCCGATGCAATCATGGCGGCAAACATCATGATTGGAATATATGTAAATCCTGCCAACAGGCATACAATAACACGAAATGTATGTCGCATTATAGCTTTTGATCTCTCAGTCATATTTTATGCCGAGACATAGCAATGACGGCGCCGGCTTGCACGCACAAAATTAATCAGACGGCTTCCTCGGCGTCGCCATCTGTGACTTGTTTGACGATTGTATGCGGTTTAGCAAGCTTACGGTGTGGTGGATGCCGCCTCCAACATCAATGCCGCCTCCTCGAAATTCCACTTTCTTGCAAGTTGGGCGGGAGTCGTACCGTCCTTCCATTTGATACTTGGATCTGCACCGTTGTCCAAAAGGAGCTTGAGGCATTTGATATCGCCATTGAAACGGCAGATGAAGTGTATTGGATATTCGCCAGTAACATCGGGTTTGTTTGGATCTGCCCCATGGGCGAGGAGAAATTCTGCGCACTCAAAGCTAGGTTTATTGACCAAAGCATGATGAAGGAGGGTGCCTCCATCGAAGCCGCTGCCCTGGTCTACAATCGTGGAATCGGCCGCAAAGGTAACTCGTAGTGAACTCAGATCATGATTAAACAGAGCTGACTCCGCAGCTTCGAAACCAGTAGGTTGTCTTTCTGTGCATGAGGAAGCCAGAATCAGCAGGAGGCAACCTAGTAAAGTCCTGAGGTGGAAATTCATTTGTGTCTCGACATGTTGATTCTTTATTGGCTACGGCCAGCAGTTTGCAATGTTCTCAAATCTACGGTCACGGCTCAGATCCATTCTAATAGACAAATGTAAAGGCTTCTTTACTCGATTCTTCTTCATGTAGTAGCCGTCTATTTTGATTGTATAAGGGGAACCAGATATGGAGACCTCCGGCCTAAACATCACCTTCGCTAAATCCTTCTGGTAGTAAATCCACTCATCTCGTTCTACGTAGCGAGATGACTTAATCTCTTGGTAGCGGATACTCAGAGGCATTGTCGGCAAGTTGCTCGCTACAGTATTCCCTGATCTATTGGTCAGTTCTACGCTCTCAAAGACAAGATGGGAATACGTGCCTAAATCTTGGTGAGAATATATCTGAACTTCTCCAGCGGAGGTTCGTGTGTCTATCATCACAAGCGGATTGATCGAGTTGTGAAAGCCATCGCCTTGCTTCCAGCTTGCGGTGAAGTCCTTGTCGATTCGCGAGTCGCTGTTGTGTTCATGAAAGTCTGCATCCACGAAGCTTCGGTAGCATGTGCAATTTGAGCAGAATACCGCGCTAAGAATGCTAGCGATTATGCAGTGTGTAGTATGACCCATAATTTTATTTGGCACGGGTTCGATTTTGATCGGTGGAACTAGTGCTGACTTTAATCAGCTCTTGATCCGCTTTTCAATTCGTTCCGCGCACTTCCGGTTTGAATCCAAGTTACCTTGGACTTCAGATCTTCAGATTGTCGCGTCTTAGCCCGCCTAAGAGTTTCTCTGACTGCAAGCAAACAGAAACTGACGATAATCCAGAGCGTCGATAGGATGGCACTCCAGAACGAAATCCGATCGAACGCTCCCAACAGGAGGGAGACGGTCATCCATGATAGACCGAAAAGGGCCACAGGATGAGTCCTCTCTCCAAAAAATCTCCTCACATAGATCCAGAAGACTATTGGTGTAGAAGCCACAAGCCCGATTAGGATGTAAGGAAGCAAGGAAGTCATTTGTGGGTTTGGAATCTTGCTTAGAAAGCGAATCATGTTAGGTTTATTGGCGAACAGTGTAGTTGAGTAACTCTTGCCAAGATAGGCAAATATGCTTGATGCTATACGGCACTGATCATGAATGAGAAGCGGATTTTGGCCACACTCTTCCATTTCGCAGTTCTGATGCTTGGCCCAAAAAACCTGGTGGCACGTCGTGCTCAAGTTGTGGCCCAATTGACCAATACGGTAACTTTGGGCACAAATCCCATATTTTATGGGGCTTTCAACGTATTATCTTGTTCTCCTTCAATTATTCGAGGCTAATTAGAAATATTTATGATACCTCGAATGTGATTTTGGCAAGCGGATGATCATCAAGTGTAAGAAATTCAAAAGTCCACTCACCAGTGGCCAATTCCCATTCATATTCAAAGGTGTAAAATGTAAAATTCCAATCATTGTTGCTACCAAGCTTGTCTTCGGACCATCCAGTCGAAGTTAATTTCGTCTTAGGATTCGTCATTAATGGATGTGTCACCACCTCCTGAAAGTAGGCGATCTTTTTGAGTTCCGGATCTGTTAATCGAAAACGAACGCCGAAAGATAACCCAATTTGAGATCTTACCACAGGACCTTCAGAGGTGACTCGGAACTGCTTCGCTTCCAATATATGCCCCGACAAACTGTCGCTATCTGAATTTTCTGTTACTCCATCGACAATTCCAATTCCAAAAGTGATGTCTGAAATCCTAGTCATATCTGCAACGATAGATGAATGGCGCGCCGGGGAGAAGCTAAAATTGATCAGACGGCTTCCTCGGCGTCGCCATGTCCGGCTTGTTCTGCCCATTCATTTTTGGAAATTGAACCGTCAGTTGTGACCCAGTAAGTAACTCCGGATAAAAATACAACGTAGTTACTCCCGTCCTCCCCATACAATTCAAATCCATTACAAAATACATCAAGCTCATATCCATCTTCGAAGCACAAACAGATCTGCTCGGCAGGGTTCTCACATTCAATTTCCCGAATCTTATTACCCTCGAGTCTTTTCAATCCGGCAACCATTGGTCCATTATTGTGGTTATCGCTTTCGGAATCACAAATTTCAGTCCCGTTCTTCGACAAGCACCAACTTGACCATACCATTAATCCCAAATGAGAGTCATATTCTCTTTGATGCTTACGGAGATGTGGGTTTGAGACTGGATTATAACTCTTGAATTGTTCACCAAATTTGAGGGAAAAAATGCTTCCTGTTCCTTCTCCCGCGACACTCGACCAGCATTCTTCACCAACCAGCCGATGGAGTGCCGTTTTCATTTCTTCAATCATTTCTTGCCGAACGATAGAGCACATCCACCGCTAGGAGCGTGGGCGGAAGTCACTCACGGGGTTGATGTTGTAGTTACGGGAAATCATGTAAACAGAACGGCTCCTAGCGGTTGGATGATGCGACTTGTGTGTGCCCAGCATGGGCACGTTGTAAATGGGGTTCAAGTCCCTTGTAGAAATACCAGAACATGAAAATGAAGAAACTACTATCAGAAGCCAACTGTGGAAGGGTGACCGACCATGGGAAGGAAGGCTATGAGAA
>JANPMK010000014.1:0-41557 GCA_031422775.1 Akkermansiaceae bacterium
AAAGCATTTGGTCGCTGAGTCTTGACAGCACCCCCCACGGAAAGCAACTTTCCGCCCGTTTTGAATGTTATTTGAATTAACTCAGCGGTTAGTTCAAGCAACCACGCCGACAGATACTCGCTAATTTTTGCAATCTCTGCCTTGCACCACAACGCGATGTGTTTAGATTTCCCCACAATTCCTCACCAATTCAATGTCCTTATCTAAGATATCTCCTCACGGCTGGCCTGAACCCCAAGGACTCTGGCACCCGTCTCGCGAAAAAGATGCCTGCGGCGTCGGCTTCATCGCGCATTTAAAAGGCAAACGCTCGCATGATATCATCGTGAAAACCCTCACGATGAACAACCAAATGGACCACCGTGGCGCAAGCGGATCTGATCCAGCCACAGGAGATGGCGCCGGAATCTTCACTCAAATGCCGGACAAGTTCTTGCGTCGGGAAATGGCAAAAAAGGGCGTCGAACTCCCACCAGAGGGCGATTACGGCTCTGGTTGCGTATTTTTCTCTCCTGAGGCCTCGGTGCGCGAAGTCGCGATGCAGGTCTTTGAACTCGTAGTGCGTGAGGAAGGCCAAAAATTTCTCGGTTGGCGCACCGTCCCGGTAAAAAGCGAACTGCTAGGAAAAACATCCAGCCGCTACGAACCGGTCATCAAGCAAATCTTTATCGGTAAAAGCCCCGACATCACCGACCCGATGGACTTCGAGCGCAAGCTTTACGTCATCCGCAAACGCGTAGGCGCTTGGATCCGTAACAACGAAGTGCCCAACCAATTCCGCGACGTCCATGGCAACAAAGGGAATTCTTTCCCAGGCGCAGATTACCATTACGTCACCGGTCTTTCTGCTAGGACCATGGTCTACAAAGGCATGCTCACCCCTTGCCAACTTTCCACTTACTTTCCAGATCTACTCGATCCAGATTACGAGTCGGCACTCGCGCTGATGCATACCCGCTTCTCCACGAATACCTTTCCAAGCTGGTCGCGAGCTCACCCAAACCGCTTCATCGCTCACAACGGAGAAATCAATACCGTCATGGGCAATGCAAACTTCATGAAGGCGCGTCAGGCACTCTGCCAATCCGACCTTTTTGGAACGGACATCGAGAACATCTTCCCCGTCATCAACGAAGACGGATCGGACTCAGCGCGATTCGATAATGCCTTAGAATTTTTGCACTACGGCGGCTACGATCTCGTCCACGCGATGATGATGATGATCCCCGAACCATGGGAGCGTCACACCATGATGGACGAGGACAAAAAAGCGTTTTATGAATTCCACGCTTGCATGATGGAACCATGGGATGGTCCAGCTTCTATCACTTTTTCTGATGGTCAACAAATTGGCGCCGTCCTCGACCGTAACGGCCTGCGTCCAAGCCGCTACTATGTCACCGATGATGATCTCGTCATCATGGCCTCGGAAGTTGGTGTCGTGCCAGATCTAGATCCGATGACCATCATTGAAAAAGGTCGCCTTCGCCCAGGGCGGATGTTTCTTGTGGACATGAAGGAAGGTCGCATCGTCCCCGACGAGGAGGTCAAGAAGCGTGTCTACTTAGCCAAACCTTACCGAAAGTGGTTAGATGAAAACAGGATCACTCTCAAAGACCTTCCCGCAGCGAAAGCTCCAAAGACGATAGAACCCGACCGCATCCTCGAACGCCAACTTGCATTCGGCTATACCTACGAAGACCTGCGGATGTTGCTAGGACCCACGGCTTCGTCCGGCGTCCAACCGATTTCCTCGATGGGCAACGACACGCCACTCGCGGTTCTTTCCAGCAAGCCGAAACATCTCTATCAATATTTCAAACAGATTTTCGCACAGGTCACCAACCCAGCACTCGACTGCATCCGCGAAGAACTCGTCACCTCCACCGAAACCTTCATTGGATCGGAGTCCAACCTGCTCGCACCAGGACCACAAAGCTGCCGAATGGTCCGCTTGGATAATCCTCTCATCGACAACGAAGCACTCGCTCGTCTTCGTGAGATCAATCTTGATGGATTCAAATCCATCACACTCGACGCACTTTTCCCATCCAACCAAGGTGGTGAAGGACTTGAATCCGCATTTGAACAAATCTGCAAAAATGCCGACTCTGCGATCACAGACGGATGCAATATTATCATTCTATCAGATCGAGGTATCAATCACGACCTAGCTGCCATTCCAACTCTGTTGTTGATGGGTGGAATCCACCACTACCTTGTCAGCAAAGGCACTCGCACCCGAGTCTCTATCATTCTCGAAACCGGCGAGGCTCGCGAAGTCCATCACTTCTCTACATTGATTGGCTATGGTGCAGACGCAATCAACCCATACATGGCCTTCGAATCGATCCACAAAATGATCGAGGAAGATATGTTAGATATTACTCTCGAAAAGGCAACTTACAATTTCCTCAAGGGCTCGATCAAAGGTGTTGTCAAAACCATGGCGAAAATGGGAATATCCACGGTGGCATCTTATCGTGGTGCACAAATTTTTGAAACCATCGGTCTGTCGACCGACTTGGTGAACCGATATTTCTGCGGCACATCCAGCCGCTGCGAAGGATCTGACATCGAAAAAGTTGCTGAAGAAGCACTCATTCGTCACCGCCAAGCATTCCCAGACCGCCACATCGAAGCAGAAGACGCAGCACTCGACACCGGCGGCGTCTATCAATGGCGCAGCGATGGCGAGTTCCATCTCTTCAACCCAGAAACCATTCACTTGCTGCAAAAAGCAACTCGCACGGGTAGTTACGAGGTCTTCAAACAGTATGCAAAAAAAGTGAACGACCAGAGCGAAAATCTTTCCACCCTGCGTGGCTTGATGAAATTCCGCGCCACACGCCCACCTGTGCCTATCGATGAAGTTGAATCGATCGAAGCAATCACCAAACGCTTCAAAACCGGTGCCATGTCCTACGGATCAATCTCGCAGGAAGCTCACGAAACGCTCGCGATCGCCATGAACCGCATCGGCGGCAAATCAAATACCGGTGAAGGGGGTGAAGACCCAGAACGTTTCGTCACGATGGCAAACGGTGACAGCAAACGCTCCGCGATCAAACAAGTCGCCTCCGGCCGGTTCGGGGTGACTGGCGAATATCTCGTCAACGCTGACGAAATCCAAATCAAAATTTCCCAAGGCGCCAAACCCGGCGAAGGTGGCGAACTCCCAGGCTCCAAGGTCTATCCATGGATCGCCAAAGTCCGCTATTCGACCCCCGGTGTAGGTCTCGTCTCTCCGCCACCGCACCATGACATTTACTCCATCGAGGATCTATCAGAACTGATTCACGACCTTAAGAACTCCAACACGCGTGCCCGCATCAATGTGAAACTCGTCGCAGAAGTCGGAGTCGGCACAATCGCAGCAGGGGTGGCTAAAGCCCATGCCGACGTGATCCTTATTTCTGGCCACGATGGCGGCACGGGTGCATCGCCTTCGTCCTCGATCTTCAATGCTGGCGCTCCATGGGAACTCGGCCTAGCAGAAACTAACCAGATTCTCCTCCTCAACGACCTTCGCAGCCGTGTGGTTCTCGAAACGGACGGACAGTTAAAAACCGGTCGTGATGTCGCTATCGCTACACTGCTCGGTGCCGAAGAATACGGATTCGCAACGGCTCCCCTCGTCACGGTGGGCTGCTTGATGATGCGTGTCTGTCAGAAAAACACCTGTCCAGTCGGCATCGCCACTCAAGATCCTGAACTTCGTAAAAACTTCGAAGGCAAACCTGAACATGTCGTCAATTTCATGACGTTCATCGCCATGGAATTCCGCGAAATCATGGCCGAACTGGGTTTCCGCACCATCAACGAAATGGTCGGTCACGTGGAATGCCTAGATACCAACGAAGCGACAGCACACTGGAAGGCTAACGGAGTGGATCTCACCAGCATTTTCCACAAGCCTGACGTCGGCGAAGAAGTTGGTGGCTACCATCAAATTGAACAAGACCATGGTCTTAAAGATGCGCTCGACAACACTCACTTACTGACCCTCTGTAAGCCCGCCATCGAACGCGGTGAGCACGTCCGCGTGGAACTGCCTATCATCAACGTGAATCGTGTTGTTGGCACGATCACCGGCAGTGAAGTCTCACGAAAATATGGCAGCAAGGGCCTCCCGGAAGACACCATCGAACTCAAATTCACTGGTAGTGCTGGTCAATCCTTCGCCGCATTCACTCCTCCAGGCATGACTTTCCGTCTCGAAGGCGATGCCAACGACTACGTTGGTAAAGGCCTATCAGGTGCCAAGGTGATCATCTATCCAACCAAGAATTCCCGCTTCAAAGCCGAGGAAAACATCATCATCGGCAACGTCGCACTCTACGGCGCGACTAGCGGAGAAGTTTACATCAATGGCCAAGCGGGTGAACGCTTCTGTGTGAGAAATTCAGGAGCCTCCGCCGTCGTCGAAGGCATCGGCGATCATGGATGCGAATACATGACCGGTGGTCAAGTCATCGTTCTTGGAGAAACGGGTCGAAACTTCGCGGCGGGCATGTCCGGCGGAGTCGCCTATGTTTATGACATCGACGGCTTATTTGAGAAGCGCCTCAACAATGAAATGGTCAATCTCTACCGCCTCATCGAATGCGCGGACAAGGACATCCACTTGGTGAAGGCCACAATTGAGAAACACGTGGCCTACACCGCATCACCACGAGGAAAATCATTATTAGAAAAATGGGATTCTGAACTACCCAAGTTTTTCAAAGTACTTCCCCGCGACTACGAACGGATGTTAGAAGCATTTCGAAAAGTCGAGGAGCAAGGGCTCACAGGCGACGAGGCTGCGATGGCGGCTTTTGAAGAGAATCTCAAAGACCTCGCTCGTGTCGGGGGCAACTAACATTCAACGTTCTAAATTTCAATTATATGGGTAAGCCTACAGGATTCATGGAAGTGCCACGCGTGACCGACGCAGAAGCAGCACCACTCGAGCGCATCAAGAATTGGCGCGAGTTCAAAATTCATCCCGACGAGAAACAACAAAGGGCACAAGGCTCGCGGTGTATGGATTGTGGAACACCTTTCTGCCACACCGGTCATATGGTTTCTGGCATGGCAAGCGGTTGCCCCGTCAATAACCTCATTCCAGAGTGGAATGATCTAATCTTTCGCGGACGCTGGAAGGAAGCGCTTCAACGGCTCCACAAAACAAATAACTTTCCTGAATTCACGGGTCGCGTTTGCCCCGCACCTTGTGAAGGATCATGCGTTCTCAGCGTGATCGAGCCCGCAGTCACCATTAAAAACAATGAGTGCGCCATCATTGATCGAGGCTGGGCAGAAGGCTGGGTGGTCGCACGCATCCCCAAAACCCGCACTGGCAAAAAAGTTGCTGTTGTAGGCTCTGGACCTGCCGGTCTCGCATGCGCTGACCAACTCAACCAAGCGGGCCATCATGTAACCGTCTTCGAACGCGAGGATAGAGTTGGTGGATTACTCATGTATGGCATCCCTAACATGAAGCTCGATAAGGAACTCGTCGTTCAACGTCGAGTCGATTTACTCGCAGAAGAAGGTATCGAATTTAAAACTGGAATCAGCATCGGCAAAGACACTGATTGGACTGCGGAGCGTCTGCGTGCCGAGTTTGACTCAGTAGTTCTCTGCTGCGGCGCCACCGCAGGGCGCGACCTCCCTATCGACAATCGCGATGCCATGGGCGTCTTCATGGCGATGGAATTCCTCACCGCTAACACCCGCTATCAACTCGATCATCAGTTTGACGGCACCAACCCAGCTCTCAACGCCACGGGCAAAGATGTGGTAGTGATCGGCGGGGGCGATACGGGTACCGACTGCGTGGGCACCAGTCTGCGACACGGTTGCAAAAGCGTCATCCAACTAGAAATCATGCCGCAACCCCCCGATAAGCGCGCTGCGAACAACCCATGGCCAGAGTGGCCTAAGATTTACAAAATGGACTACGGCCAAGAAGAGGCTAATGCACTTCAAGGCAGGGATCCACGTCACTATCTCGTCCAAACCAAGCGTTTTCTCAAAGACGCTGCAGGTAATCTCGATGGGCTCGAAATCGTCGATATCGAGTGGGCCCAAGACGAGCAAGGCCGCTTCAGCCCCAAAGATGTTCCCGGTACACTTCGGGTGATTCCATGCCAACTGGCACTTCTCGCAATGGGCTTCACGGGGCCCGAAAATCAAGTGATTGAGAAATTCGCCCTAGAGACCGACGCCCGCTCTAACATTAAAGCTGAGCATGGCACCTTCACAACCAATGTTCCCGGTGTCTTCGCCGCGGGTGACGTACGCCGTGGACAATCACTCGTTGTCTGGGCAATTAACGAAGGTCGTGGTGCTGCTCGCGAATGTGACCGCTTCCTAATGGGCTCCACGAATCTACCTTAACCTGTTAGCTTGACGCCAAATTTTAGATTCTGTCGCTTAGGCGGATTCTAGGATGATGTTGCCGTAGGCTGTTGGGTCACCCGTTCGGATCAACCCGATCGCAAGTGGTACTCTTTTCTTGAAGTCAACGTGGGCCTCGCGAGTCAGAGGAATCTTACCAAAAGAATTTGAAAAATGATCCATTACGGCACATGCGACCGCCAATTTCCCCAATAGCCACATGGGTGCGAATTCCATTTTAGGTGACAATAGCATAAAACTAGAAAAGCCATATTCTATAAAGGATCTCACGACTATCGACCGCGTGCCAGATGGCACCAAACGCTGCCGAATTTGCCAAGAAGTAAAAAAACACACTGAATTTCGGACGCTCACCCACGAAGGCAGGTCGTGGCTTTACTACGCTTGCAACTCATGCTCACGGGAACTTCAACGTCAATCCTATCGCAGCAGAAAAAATCGAAACCTATGAAAATCTTGTGGAAGCGGCCGCAAGCTCAAGAAATGCTGCGGGCATGGATTTATTTTCCTAACAGATGTTGACGTTAAATAGAGACACCTGACCCGAATGAGACAACACGCATAGGTTTCCTCCCGGTTGAAGTGAGCCTCGAAACGCCCCTCGGAGGTTACGACCGCATCCTCGACAACGCCCCGCTTCCGTAAAAACTCCTCCAAAGTCATTTCATGGTTTAGCCGGCCCGATCGTCCCGCCTTCGACGAACTCCGCCAGCACGGACCGTTGGCTTTTATCCTTCTCACCGCGTGCCACCCGGTTCGCCCAGCGGACCATATAACTCACCATCGGCCTGCTGTCCCAGCGAATGTGCGAAACCTGCGGCTCGCACCACGAGAATACGATGTCGGGGTCATCGCAGACCAGCGAGACATCACGGGGCACGACGATTCCCCGCCGCGTCAGGTGAAGATGCGCGGCCATAAATAACCGCGCCTCCGAGAGGATCAGAGCGGTGGGCGGCGTGTGCTGGAAAAGCGAATCCAGGCAGCGGTGGAAACCCGCGCTTTGATGTCCCCATACCGGTAGGTTGAAGGAACTCGTCACGATGCCCAGTGCATTCAGCTCATCGATGAACGCCTGTTCGAACAGCCCGAGCTTCGGTTGAATGCCCTCTTCCTGCACCATGAGGACAATCCGGCGGTGTCCGAGCGCGTGCAACTTCCTTACGACGGTTTTCAGCGCCGGAATCTTGTCGATTTTCACCGCGGCCAGCGGCAGCCCCTCACTCCATCCGAACTTGGCGAAGGCGGGTGTCGGCTGCGCCGCGAACCATTCAAGGATCTCCCGCGACGCGGCGCTAACCACCCACGCATCCGCCGTCTCCGACTTCACATAGGCCGCCACCCGCTTCACATTCATGCCCAGATCGTGGAGAGATTTACCCGCAATCGCGGCGGAATGGCCATGCTCCCCGAGCCGGTGCAGTAGATCGACGTGATACGGCAGCCCTTGATCGATCCGCTCGTAAAGCAGGATCCTGACCTTGAGGGCCGCCCTTACTGGCTTTTCAACCGCTGAGATGATCCGCCGCCGCCCCGCCCCCTGCGGAATCAGCACTCCCTCCTTCTCCAATAAGCGCAACGCGTCTTCCACAATCCACTCATTCAAACCCAACTCCACGGCCAATTCCAGTCGCCCCGGCATCGAGCCTTCCCAGCGCCCGCCCGCCAGCTCCGCTCGCAGAAACACCGCCGCTTGTTCGATTTTGCTCAAAAAACGCAGTTTAGACATATGGAAAACCTGCGGGAAAAAACCGCAAGTAGCCAGTGCAAAATTTCTTTGTTCAACGGCTGGGCGAGGTTAATTAGGTCCTTACGAAATGGAGGACTTGTTGATCGACCAATCCATTCATCCAAAAACTTCCTAAAAAAACCGTATGAAACCATCCGCATCCCTCCGCCGATTCCTCTGCATCGCCTCCAGCAGCCTGCTCTTCATTTCTTACGCCCACGCCGCCGACGTCACATGGGACATCACCCCTGGCACGATAGGTGCCGGTGACAACCTCATCACCGGCGGACTGGGAACATGGGACATCACCAACGGCAACTGGACCATCGATGGCGGCGTCAACAACATCGCCTGGGTCAATGGCAACAACGACACCGCCATTTTCGGCGGCACTGCGGGCACTGTCACTCTCGGCACCGGCATCACCGTCGGCGGTCTGACTTTCGACACCGCAGGTTACATCGTCACGGGAAACACCACCACCTTCGGCACAGCTGGTAACATCACTGCCAACGCAGATGCCACAATCAGTTCCATTCTCGCGGGTGCCGCCATCACCAAGGCCGGCACCGGCACGCTGGTTCTTTCCGGCAACAACACCTACACTAACACCACCATCAGCGCGGGCACCTTACAGATCGGCGCGGGCGGCACCACGGGCACACTCGGCTCTGGCACGGTCCTTAATAACTCGGCGCTCAGTTTCAACCGGAGCGACCAAATCACGGTGGCCAACGTGATTAGCGGCAGCGGCACGGTCACGCATAACGGTGTCGGAAACCTCGAGATCACAGGCAACAACTCCTACAGCGGCGGCACGGTCATCAACTCCGGCCTGCTTCTCCTCCGCGCGGATCTTGGTGCCGATCTCGGCACCGGCACCGTCACGGTCGGCAGCAGCGGTGGGGCCAACCTCTTAATTTGGGCACCCGGTGCGGTCACCCTATCCAACAACTTCGTCCTCAACGGCGCGACGGGAGTTGCTGATCGCGCCGCTCTGAACCACGACGGGGGCGCTGGCCTCGTCACGCTGACCGGCACGGTCACCCTCAACGCCACCAGCGACATCGGCGTCGGTGGCGGCTCGTTCAATAACATGATCATTAGCGGCGTCGTAAGCGGCGCGGCCGGTGCTGGCCTGATCGTCGATGAGAAAAACTCAGGCGGGGCCAACTTCACCCTCACTCTCAGCGGTGCGAACACCTACACCGGCCCGACGACGCTCACCGGTGGAACCCTCAAAGCGGGCGTGGCCTCCGTGGCGAATGTCAGCGGTGCCTTCGGCAATAACTCGGCGGTCACCCTGAGCAATTCCGCAGGTGTCGTCCTGGACATCGCCGGCTTCGCTACTCAGATCGGGTCCTTGACCGGCGGCGGCGCGTTAGGCGGCAACGTGATCCTCGGCACCGCAGGTAACGCCAGGACGCTGACCGTCGGCGGCGACAACACCAGCCCGGCAGCCTATGCGGGCGTGATTTCCCAAGCGGGAGGCTTGACCAAGATCGGCACCGGCACCCAGATCCTCTCCGGCACCAACACCTACACCGGTGGCACCAACGTCAGCGCGGGCACGCTGACTTTTGCGGGCAGTTCATCGGGGACACTCGGTGCCATCACTGTCAGCGGGGGTGGAACCACGGAGCTGAAAATCCAAGCTGGGAGTTACACCCAAGGCGCAGGCGGCTTCTTTGTGGGTAGTGGTAATGGGGCGGGCATCGTGAGCCAAACCGGCGGCGCGATCGCTTGGAACAACAATGGCCTGCAACTCCTGATCGGCAATGGCGGCTTTGCCGGCACCTACAACCTGAGCGGCGGTTCCCTCACGACTTTGACGGGATTGAACAGCCGCGGCGTCATGCTCGGCGTGAATACGGGGAGCAATGGCACATTCAACCTAAGCGGCACCGGCACGCTGACAGTGGCCGGAACATCCCGGCTCATGATCGGCCGTTCGGACGCGATTCAAACTAACACGACCAATCTCTTCTCGCAGACCGGCGGCACCGCGACGATTTCGGATATGACGATGGGCGGACCCAATGCCGCAGCCGGTGGAACGGGTAATACCGCCACGCTGACCCTGACTGGCGGCACTTTCACGGCAACGGCCTTTTCGCTTCTATCCGCCGCGAATAACGACGTTTCGACGATCAACATCGGCGGCACGGCGGTGGTGACTTTGCCCGCCTTTCCGACCACGCGCGGAACCGGCACGACGACCACCATCAACTTCGATGGTGGCACGCTAAAGAATTCTGTCGCTAGCGCGACCTATATGAACGCCCAGGCCGCTACCACTGCCTTCATCAAAGTTGGCGGTGCTCAGTTTGACACCACAAACGGCAATATCACCATCACCCAGAACCTCTTGACTCATGGGTCATCCCTTAATGGTGGCCTGATCAAGATCGGCACAAACACCCTGACCCTCTCCGGCACCAACACCTACACCGGTGCGACTGCCGTCAATGTCGGCACACTACAAGCCGGTGCTGCCGCAGGAGGGCAAGCCTTCGGTAATGGATCGGCGGTCACCTTGGCCAACGTGTCTGGTGCTACTCTGAGTCTCAACGGATTCAACCAAACCATCGGCTCCCTCGCGGGCGGCGGCGTCACCGGCGGAAATGTCACTCTGGGAGCCAACGCGACCCTAACCACGGGCGGGAACAACACTAGCACCTCCTACGAGGGCGTCATCAGCGGCACCGGCACCAGCGGCCTCACCAAGACCGGCAGCGGCACACAAACGCTCACCGGCATCAACACCTACACCGGCGCGACGAACATCACGGCCGGCAAGTTGACGATCAACTCAACCGGCACTATCAACACGACCAGCGGTATCTCCATTGGCGCAGGCGAGTTCAATTACAACTCCTCCACCGCTTTGAGCCAATCCGTCTCCTTCAGCGGCACCGGTGGCACGCTCAGCGGCAGTAGCACCATCACTCCAGCGGTCAACGTCACCACGGGTAACATATTGGCAATCGGCAACAGCAATGAAGGAGTGATGAATTTCGGTAGCAATTTGGAGATCGGTGGCACTTACCTTTTCGAAATCAACAATACCACTAACACTGCCGATCTTGGCGACGTAGCAGGCAACTTGACACTCGGTGGTATTCTGGATCTCGTCCAGCTAGGTGCCTATGCTATTGGAGATAAGTTCACCCTTCTCTCCTATGATGGCACTCTGACCGGACTTTTTAAGGATTTTGGCGGAGTCACTAGCATTTCGGATGATACAAACTTCGACGATGGTGGCGGAACCTGGACACTCAACTACAATGATGCCACCGCAGGTTTGAATGGTGGTGTTAGTGCCAGCAATACCTATGTGACTATCACCGCAATTCCCGAGCCCTCCGCCGCCCTCCTCGTCGGTCTCGGCTTGCTCTGCCTGTTGCGCCGCCGCAGGAACTAAACCTTCTTCGGAGTTAATTGGGGATTTTGTATTAATAGGTAATTACATTCACCATTGCTCATCTCTCCATGAAAACCCAGAAATAAACTGCCTTAAAATAAACTGCCTGGTAAAATAAACTGCCTGGCATATTTTAAAACGATTAAATTGAGTATCTATATGGTTTTTACCAGTAAATTTATCCAAAATCTGCCCCAACACAGCGACCCTACGCGTTGGGTTGTTTCTTTTTAACATCTAGATTTGTCAGGAAATATTGGCCTGAAGCCAAAAGTTAGACAGTTCTAAACTAGAGTCATTGTGTTGGTTCTTGGTTAAATGCGAATGGCACATGTGCGCACCAATTTCCCCAGAATTTCTCCAGTAACCACAAGAGTAAGGGTTTCTAGCAACGGATCTAATGCGCAGCTAGCCAGTTCTTGCCGGTGCCATTTTCCACCAAAATGGGAACGCCGTGTGGAAGATGGAGAGCAGTTTCCATAATGTGAATGATTTTCGGGACGAGTTCCGCCTCTTCATTTGGATGAAGGTCAAACACAAGTTCGTCGTGAACTTGGAGAAGCATCTTCGTTTCGTAAGGCTTTTTGCGCAGTAACTCGTCGATGCGTATCATCGCGATTTTGATCATATCTGCCGAGGTGCCTTGGATAGGCATATTGATCGCGGCGCGTTCGGCGTTTTGACGCAGCCCGACGTTGCTGGAATTAAGATCGGGGTAATGGCGGCGGCGGCCTGAAAGCGTTTCGGCGTAGCCTTTGTCACGGGACTCCGCGATGGTGCGATCCATGTATTCTTTGATCGCGGGATACTCGCGGAAATACGCATCGATAATTTCCGCCGCTTCGTTGCGGGGTATTGCAAGGCGTTGCGAGAGACCGAAAGCGGAGATGCCGTAGATGATGCCGAAGTTCACCATTTTCGCACCAGAGCGCATTTCACGAGTGACTTCTTCCGGCGTCACGCCGTGGACTTTCGCAGCGGTGATCGTGTGGATATCGACACCGTCTTGGAACGCTGAAATCATCGTCGGATCGCAGGCGAGCGCGGCCATCACGCGTAGTTCGATTTGCGAGTAGTCACAGGAAAGCAAGGTGTATCCTTTTCGCGGCACGAAGGCTTGGCGGATTTTCCGACCCGCAGCGGAACGCACCGGGATGTTTTGCAAGTTCGGATCGGATGAGGCGAGCCTGCCTGTTCCGGCGACGAGTTGGTGGAAATGCGTGTGGATGCGGCCCGTCTCAGGCGCGATGTGATTTGGCAACGCATCGAGGTAAGTCGATTTGAGTTTGGCCGCCTCACGGTATTCGAGAATTTCCTCAATGATAGGATGAATACCTAACAAAGTGGAAAGCGTTTGCTCATCGGTCTTGTATTGACCGGTTTTGGTTTTCTTGGCTTTATCTAACAACTTAAGATGATCGAAAAGGATTTGTCCGAGTTGTTTCGGAGAGGCGATATTGAACGGAGTTCCAGCGTGAGCTTGGATGGATTTCGCGAGCTGATCGATGGTCAACTGAAGATCGTCGCCAATCGTTTTTAGCGCGCCGAGATCGATGGCGATTCCCTCCATCTCCATACGCACTAACACAGGCAACAAAGGCGCTTCGATTTCAGAAAAGATTTTATCCTGGCCAGTTTGAATGAGTAGAGGACGGAGTTTTTCGGCGAGTTGGAAAGTAACATCCGCATCCTCGGCAGCATATTCCGCAAGGGTTTCGAGAGGAATGGCAGCAATATCTAGCTCCTTGGATGGCTTGGTTTTTTCGGCGAAGGCGAAGAGGTCATCGGATCCTTGTTCGGAGACAATGGATGCAGGCTTGGCAATATCCACCAACTTCACCGGCGTGTAGCCGAGTAAAATTTCCGAGAGATAATCCATGCTGTGTCGGCGTTCGGGAACCGCTAACGCATCTGCGAGCATCGTATCGAAATATGGCCCGCTCACTTCGATCCCATGCGAGTGCAGCACCGATAAATCATATTTCAAATTATGGCCGATTTTTTCCGCTGAGGAATGTAAGACAGCTTTGATTTCAGTGAGGATATTTTCGGAAAACGGTAGATACCAAGCTTCGTGCGCCTTCCATGAAAACGCGATTCCTAACAATTTTGCGGAGTGGCGATCCAACGACGTGGTTTCGATATCAAAGCAAAAAGATTTTTGGGCGGCGAGGTGATTGAAAAGTTGGTCTTGAAGCGATTTGGTATCGGCGAGCGTGTAAGTGTGCGGGACTTCGCGGATGGTTTTGAAGGTTTCGAAAAGCGTTGGCGTTACGACGGTTGATGATTGGGCTTGGTCCCGACTCGTCGGGGCCGCCACGTCCTCTCCGAAAAGCCGTTTCGTCAACGTGCGGAATTCGAAGTCGATGAAGAGCTGCTTCAGCGCTTCGTCGTCGCGTTGGGACATAATGAGATCGTCCCAAGTCACTTCGAGCGGACAGTCGATGATGATGGTGGCGAGTTCTTTGGAAAGCAGTGCCAGATCCGCGTTCGCCTCGATGCTTTCCTTCTGCTTGCCTTTGAGTTGATCGGTGTTTTTCAGGAGATTTTCGATCGTTCCGAAATCGGATATGAGTTTTTGCGCGGTTTTCGGGCCTATCCCCGGAACGCCGGGAATGTTGTCCGAGGCATCCCCCATCAAGCCGAGTAAATCGATGATTTGGTGCGGCTCGGAAACTCCCCAGATTTCCGGAAGCTGTTTCAGGCCGATGATTTCATGATCCGTGCCCTTACGGCCTGGCCGCCACATGAACGTGGTATCGGAAAGCAGCTGGGCGAAGTCTTTATCCGGCGTGACCATGTAAGATTCGAAACCATCCGGCTCGGCGCGTTTCACTAAAGTCCCAATCAAATCGTCCGCCTCAAAACCATCGATCTCCAGCACCGGCAGGGCGAAGGCGCGGCAGAGTGCTTTTACATGAGGAATCGCTGCGGCGAGCTCTTCCGGCATCTCATCGCGCTGCGCTTTGTAGGCAGGATAACGAATGTGCCGCGCAGTCGGTGCCGAGGTATCGAACGCAACCCCGAGATGAGTTGGGTTTTCTTTTTCTAAAATCGAGAGTAGGGTATTGATGAAACCGTAGAGCGCAGAAGTATTGACACCTTTGGAGTTGCGGATGGGATTTTGAATGAAGGCAAAGTGCGCCCGATAAATCAGGGCCATGCCATCGAGTAAGAAAAGGCGTTTCATGCAGCGCACTCTAAGTTTCAACCCGCAAAGTCCAATAATGAATTCCACCGAGCCATCATTTCCTGCAAAATGCCCGAAACAACGGGGATTACCATTTGCCAACAGGCGCTTTACGGAACTAAATTGCGTGGAAAGTTTCCACACACCCGATAGAACAAACCCAATCTCCCGTATCGAAATACGCTTTAACCCCGTTTTCTCCTGATGAAAGTCATCTACGCCACTGCTTTACCCCTTTTCCTACTGCTCTCCGGATGCGGGGATGATTCCACTGTATCTACTAAAAAGCCTGCCGACAAACCCGCAGACAAAGCCACGGAAACCACCGCAGTCCTGCCGGAAACCATCTCTTTCAACGAGCACATCCAGCCCGTGCTTTCCGAGTATTGCTACCACTGCCACGGCCCAGACTCCGGCACTCGTGAACCGAAAAAGGAACCCCTCCGCCTCGATATCGAGGCCGAGGCATTCAAAGTTCGCGAATCCGGAACTCCCGTCATCATCAAAGGCAAACCTGCTGAATCCGAGCTCATCAAACTCATCAAGTCCACGGATCAGGACGAAATCATGCCTCCGCCAAAAAGCCACAAGGTGATGAAACCTCGGGAAATCGCCCTCATCGAAAAATGGATCACGCAAGGCGCAGAATACGAGGGCCATTGGTCCTATGAACCGGTCGTCCGGGTCGATCCACCGAAAAACGATTGGTCCGATAAACCCATCGATGGATTCATCCACGAAAAACTCACCGCAGCGGGACTCAAACCCAACGAACCCGAGGATCCACGCAGATTTCACCGTCGTTTGAGTTTCGATCTCACCGGACTTCCACCAGAGCCCACCGATACAGACGCCTTCGTCGCCGCCTACGCAAAAGATCGAGACGCTGCCATTTCTGCCGAAGCGGAACGGATCTTAGAAACCGTCGCCAGCGCCGAACACTTCACCCGTCACTGGCTTGATGCCGCCCGCTACGCCGACACTCACGGCATCCACATCGATAACTACCGCGCCATCTGGCCATACCGTGATTGGGTCATTCGGGCTTTCAAGGCTAACATGCCATGGGACCAATTCACCACCGAACAAATCGCCGGGGACATCTTACCCCAACCTAATCTCGACCAGCAAATCGCTACCGGTTTCCTGCGTTGCCTTGCAACCACTGGTGAAGGCGGGGCGATCGGAGAAGAATACGAAGCCATTTATGCAACCGATCGCGTCGATACCATCGGCGCAGTTTGGCTCGGTCTAACAGCAAGTTGTGCATCCTGCCACGATCACAAGTTCGATCCGTTCTCGACCAAAGAATTCTATCAACTCACCGCGTTTTTCCGGAACAACACGATGTCGGCATTGGATGGAAATAACGCAAATCATCCACCATCGATCCTCGCTCCTCTCCTAGAAGACCGCGAACCATGGAGCCAACTCCAAGTAAAAATATCAGATGTAAATAAACGCATCGATTCTCGCAAAGCCGCAGCGAAAAATGATTACCAAGCATGGCTCACTAACGCAGCCAAAGAGGGAAGTCGTGAGATCGATTCCACACTCTCCTTGCATCTCCCGCTGATTGCAGATGGCGGTAAAATCACCGGGACCATCGACGGCGTTAGTAAAGAATGGCCCGCCGAACCCAACCGCATCGACGGCCCACTCGGTAAAGCCGTCATCATTTCCGACAAGCCTATCGAACTCGGCGATATCGGAAATTTCACCCGCGCTGACCAAGTTACCTACGGCGGCTTCGTCTGGTTTGAAGGCCAACCCAATGGATCTATCATCGCAAAAATCGATCCCGCACAAAGCTACCGCGGCTGGGACCTTTGGTTAGAAGAAGGAAAACCCGGCGCTCACGTGATCGATTCATGGGATAAATCCGCGTGTAAAATTCAATCCGACGGTAAACTAAAGCCCAAGAAATGGTATCACATCATGGTCGCTTTCGACGGCACAAAAAGTGGTCACCAATCGCTCTCGCTTTACATCGATGGTAAAAAAACAGGCGCTAAAATTTACCCCAATACCGTTGGCGGAAACATCGTCACACAAACACCCCTCACCCTCGGCTCGCGTGCAAATGGCGATTCCAAGCTAACCACCAAGGTCGCACTCCAAGATTTCCGTCTCTATCGCCGCCTCCTCGATGAGAAGGAAATCGCTCGTTTAGCGAATTCTCAAATGATCGGAGAATGGGCTTCTCTCCCGGAAGACAAGCGCAGCAAACAACAAAACGATGCGCTCTTCGAACATTACGTCACTGTGGTCGATCCTGTATCTCTCGGATTTCTCGCCGAGCGCGACAAACTGTTAGCCGAAGATAAAATCATTCGCGATCGCGGCTCGATGACTCTGGTTTACGAAGAGAAAAAGAACTCCCCGCCTTTCGCCCATGTCCTAACGCGTGGTTCATACAGCGCCAAAGCTGAAAAAGTTTTACCTGAAACGCCCGCCATGCTTCCGCCTATGCCCGCAGATGCTCCGAAAGATCGCCGTGGTCTCGCCATGTGGTTGAACGATCCAAAAAATCCTCTCCCTCCTCGCGTCACCATGAACCGCTTGTGGTACTACTTCTTTGGTAAAGGCATCGTCGAAACCAACGGCGACTTCGGCATCATGGGCGCACGCCCCACTCATCCAAAACTTCTAGACTGGCTTGCTTCCGAATTCATCGCAAGCAAATGGGACTTCCGCCACATGGTCAAAACCATCGTGTTGTCTGAAACTTACCGCCAAGCCGGTAACATCACTCCAGAGAAACTCGAAGCCGATCCCGCGAACAACCTGCTCGCACGCGGTCCACGCACACGCCTCGACGCTGAGCAAATCCGTGACCTCGCCCTCGCAAGTTCCAATCTCCTATCCAAAAGAATCGGCGGAGCATCCGTGAAACCCTACCAACCCGAAGGCGTATGGAATGCCGTAGCCATGCCGCAATCTAACACCAAGGATTATAAACAAGGCACCGGAGAAGCCCTCTACCGTCGCTCGATGTATACCTTCTGGAAACGCACCGCTGCACCGCCTACCATGGAAATTCTCAATGCTCCCACCCGAGAGATTTTCTGTGTCGCCCGCGAACGCACCAACACTCCCCTGCAAGCCCTCGCCCTCATGAACGATCCGCAGTTTGTCGAAGCCGCAAGAGCTCTCGCCACTCTTGTTATGAAAGGAGGCAAAGATTTCGATCAACGCCTCGACATCATGACCCTGCGCTTGCTTAACCGTAAATTGGAGACCGCAGAACGCGCCGCGATCCAAGAAACCTACACCGCCGCAGAAAAATATTATCTCGAGAAACCCGAGGAAGCGAAACTCGCACTCACCATCGGAGAATTTGCATACGACCAAACCCTTCCAACCTCTGACCTCGCCGCATGGACCTTGGTGGCGAACCAGCTATTCAACCTTGATGAAACCGTAACCCGTTAAACTACGATGAATCCAGTAGATCTTTACAACGAAGCATACACCCGCCGTCAGTTCTTCCGCAAAACCGGAACCGGACTCGGCGTTGCCGCGATGGCATCCTTACTCAATAAAGAAGGACTCAGTGCCGCCCAACCCATAGGCAACATGTCGATCCCACAGTTCGCGCCCAAGGCCAAACGCGCGATCTACATTTCACTGATCGGCGCGCCATCTCAGTTAGATACCTTCGACTACAAACCCGAGCTGAAAAAACGCTTCAAAGAGGATCTCAAAACTTACCTCGCAAAAGAAGGCGAACGCCTCACCGGAATGACCGCCGGCCAAGCAGCGTTCCCTCTCGCTCCATCCATTTTTAAATTCAATCAACACGGTCAATCCGGCACATGGATCAGTGAGTTGCTACCATGGCACGCAAAAATGACCGATGATCTCTGCGTGATCAAATCCATGCACACGGACGCGATCAACCATGAACCCGCCAACCAACTCATCTACACCGGCTCCATGGTCAACGGCAAAGCCTCCATGGGATCATGGTTGTCCTACGGCCTCGGCACGATGAACGAAGATTTACCATCCTTCGTCGTACTCCACGCCAAACACACCTCCCCCTTCTCCAACGTCCAAGCCATTTCCTCAAGACTTTGGGGCTCCGCTTACCTTCCCGGAAAATACTCCGGCGTCTCACTCCGCTCTCTCGGCGATCCTGTCCTTTTCCTCAAAGACTCTCCCGGCGTTCCTCGCGAACTCCGCCGCAGCATGTTAGATGGTTTAGGAAAGCTGAATCAAAAATCCTACGATGCCATCCAAGATCCTGAAATCCAAACTCGGATGCAGCAATACGAGATGGCTTACCGCATGCAACGCTCTGTTCCAGAACTCGCCGATCTCTCAGGCGAATCCGAACACACCTACAAGCTCTATGGCGATGACAGCAAAAACCGCGGCACTTTCGCCAACTCCGCTTTGATGGCGCGCCGCTTGCTCGAACGCGGCGTGCGTTTCGTCCAGATTTTCCACCGCGGCTGGGATCAACACGGCGATCTCCCTCGCGATCTCGCTTCACAATGTAAAGATGTCGATCAAGGTTGTTTCGGCCTCATTCAAGATCTCAAACAACGCGGAATGTTAGAAGACACCCTAGTCATTTTCGGCGGTGAGTTCGGGCGCACGGTTTACTCTCAAGGCACACTCACAGAAACCAACTACGGCCGCGATCACCATCCTCGCTGCTTCAGCCTCTGGATGGCCGGCGGCGGAATCAAAGGCGGCCAAACCTACGGCGAAACCGATGACATGAGCTACAACATCACCAAAAATCCCGTGCACATCCGCGATCTCCACGCAACTATCCTGCACGCCCTCGGCATCGATCACGAACGCATGACCTACAAATTCCAAGGCCTCGACCAACGCCTCACCGGTGTGGAACCTGCCAAAGTCATCAAAGAACTGTTCGCGTAGGATTTCCCTAAATCTTTATCTTTGCTGCGCGGGATCTTCCTCCTAAAGTGAGGCATGAAAAAGATTATTGCTGCCATCGATTTTTCCAACGCCACCTCGGGTGTCGTCTCTGCCGCCACTGAAATGGCCAAAGCCTTCGGCGCAGAACTTCACTTACTCCATGTCATCGAAGCAGAGCCAACTTACACTGCCTACGGCCTAAGCCCAAACGAGTTTCCGGCTATCCATGACTTTCACGTAGAATCGCGCAAACGTGCTCAAAAAGCGTTAGACAGTATCGTAGCCGAGATCGCCGCAAAAACAGGAATCACTCCCACCGCCCACCTCGCAGATGGCAGTCCACTCCTCGAACTAGAATCCAAAATTAAAGAAGTCAGCGCTGACTTCGTCATCTTAGGCTCCCACGGTCACAGTGTCGTAGCCGCCCTCATCCTCGGTAGCGTTGCAGAAGGCATGGTTAGAAAAGCCTTTGTGCCGACTTTGGTTATCCCTGCTGCTGATGTGAAGTAACTCTGCGTCTTACAAACGCACTCCCTGAGGGTGATGGAAAATATCGTTTGGATCGTATTGGCGTTTCATTTTTTGGAGGAAATCTAGATTTCCAAAATAGGATTTCTGGGGATCGGCGAAATTACGATCGGGATAGTTGCAGTAATGGCGTTTGATACCGTGATTCGCCAACAAAGTTTGAATATCATCCACGGCTTTGATCACTCGTGGTTCGCGTTTAGGATCGTCCCAGTAACCCTGAATTTCTGACATGTAACTGCAATCGCGATGCGCGAATACTGAAGCTGCCGCGTAGGCTGGATCTTGGATTGCTCCGCCAAGCGTGTTGCACTGCCAAATCACGCCACTCGTATCCGCAACTTGTTGAGACAGCGCTTCGACCACGTCTTTCAGCTCATCGAAACCTTGAAGCATCCCAGCACAGGCATTTTTGAAAGGCAGCGGACCAGGGCGTCCATAATAGGTTTTGATCGCAGCTGGATAGAGAGGCGCGTAATAGCGTGTGATTGTGCTGACGAGCTTTTCCAGCGGCTTCATCATCGCAGTGATACTTTTTTGGCTTTTTAGATCTGAATGAGTGAGCAAGATAGTCAGGGATTTGCCATTTAACACAAAAGCCGAAAACGCATCGCGCGGCAAATCTTGGGTTGAAGCAAACCATGTTTCTAACAAGACGTTTACTTTTTCTGGCGTCAGATCTTTTGCTTTGAATCGGCGATTATAAAGATGTGTCGGGGCTTTTTGTGTGCGAAACTGAAACTGCGTGATCACGCCAAAATTTCCATTTCCCCCACCGCGACAAGCTTTGAGCAATTCGTGATCGCCCTCGCACTGATGAACCGCTCCCTGCGCATCAATCATTCGTAAACCTAACAGTTGATCACACGTTAACCCATATTGTCTCGCCAACAAACCGTAGCCGCCGCCGAGCGTCAGCCCGCCGATCCCAACTCCGGCGCAAGATCCAGCCGGCAACACGCGTCCTTTCGCCAAGAGAAAATCATTGATTTGTCTCAATTTCGCACCGGGGCCGACGGTGAGAGTTTGTGTGTTTTTATCGAGCGACATCTGATTCATTCCCGACATATCCAGTGAAAGCGAGTCGTCCGCCATGCAATATCCCTCAAAGCAATGACCGCCACTTTTGATAGAGATCGATTTCTTCTGGCCGCGCGCCCACTCAATACCCGAGATCACATCATTCTCCGTGAGGCACTTTTTCACCCCAGCAGGTTTCGGGTTTAGCCGACTGTTAAACAGCGTGCACGCGAGGCGGTAACGATCGCTTCCGGGGAAATCGATGGATGACTGATCTACAACCTCCTGACCAACCGCCCATGAAGTAAGGAAAGCAGCGCCACCTAACTGCATGAATCTACGCCGATTCCAAGACGCCGGAGCTAAGCCTTGCATGCTTTCGTTATCTGGAGTTCTGGCCATGGTTATAGATCGTTTCACGTTCACCCTATCGTCGAAGACTGGATCGTGTTTCATTCCCAAACCATCGGAAAGCATGAATTGATTTCGCCTATCCTATCAAACGACAGCGAATGAGCATTTTAACCCTCACAATGAACTGATTACCACGCGCGATTTTAGTTCTACTGCACACCGACGCGGAAGAATTTAGGCGCTTGCTGCGTGACGCTGCCATCCACTGGAACAGTTGCTGGAAACTCAATGCTCACAGCTTCCAATTCGCTAGAGCCCGCACCCGTTAGCACGCTCAAGCCTGCAACACTAGTCGTCCATACTTTCAGATCCGCGCTAAATTGTGCTGTGTAGGTCAGCCCAGCAGCTACGTAATCTTTCCGACGCGCAAACACTGCGTGATATTTCGATGAAGCATATCTCAGCACAGGAATTCCCGCTTGAGTCACTTCACCACCAAAGGCAAGAGTAGTCATAGCCGATGAGCTAGGATTCATTCCGAAAGCATACTCTTGGATATTAGTTAGACTGTCGCCATCAGGGTTAGCCCCGGTAGCAGCATTGCCACCAGTTAATCCACTGTTGCCAGCCCAGACTGTAAAGAGGTTCACCGCCGTGCCACTGATGGTCCAGTTGTAAGGAGCCTCGTTAGGGTCGTTGTTAGTGATGGACAAAGTGGCGGACCAAACTCCAGTTGCAGTCGGCGTGACGGTGAAGACTAGGCTGGTATCGGCAGATGCTGCCACCGTGTTAGTGGGCTGGCTGTTAACTACGACCGAGCAGTTCGATGTGCCGGATACTGAAACCGGCGTCGTCAGCGTCAGATTAGCGTTACCCAAGTTGGCGATAGTGTAGGTGAGTTGAGTTCCGGAGCTGGCGATGGAGCCGGTTACGGCATCTGTTCCTGCGTCCGCCACAGCAGAACCGGCACGAGTAACGTCCATTTCAGCGACTTGTGGGTTAAGTGTGTAGCTGACGTTCAGCTTGGGTTGATATGCAGCAGTGGTGGCTTCTCTTGAGTGCAAGTTAATTTCTGTATTTTTACCGCTATTCGTGGTCTTAACGCCGAATCCGAAGTACCCGCTTGGCGTACTAACCCAGCTCTGCACTTTTGGCAGGTTCAGGCCGATGGTGGGCACACCGGTATTAGCAACACCAGGCGCAGGAGCCGTGCCTAGGAGGGATACTCCAAACAAGGTATTACTGTTGCTCCATGTCGCCCCGCCCGTTCCGGTCTCCGCCCAAGTTCCAGTCACCTCATAAATGTCAACCGACCCGGTTACCGCATTAGATTGGACAAGATTCAAAGATGCCGAAGTGACCGTTGCGTTCGTAGGAATGGTGCTTAGGTCAAATTTAAGAAGTCCATAGCGATGAACGCTGCTTTGTCCTTGGATCCGATTGAAGATACTGAAACTTGTATCAGTTCCATAATTGGTTCCAGTGGCAGCCGCATTAATGTAAGTATCGGCTATAGCAGTGAGCGTTAACGACGTTGAACTTGCCGCCACTCCGTGAACTGTCCACTGGTAGGGATTTTCATTCGGATCATTATTGACCATGGAAACCGTGAAGCTCCATGCACCCGATGCGGTGGGAATGACAGCCACGATCAGACTCGTAGTGGCCGCAGGTATCACGGACGCGGACGGCTGATCAATGCTGGCAATGGTAGCCGAACAATTGCTTGCATTACTGATCACAGCGTTCGCAAGAGTGAGATTGGAGTTACCGTCGTTTTTGATCACGTATGTCCGTTTAGTCTCCGCGCCCGCCGTCAAGTTACTAACAGATTCATAGCTTCCAACTTCAATCGGAATATCAGGGAATCCAAGGGCAGTGATATTAATTTCCGCCGAGACCTGCGTCCACTGGGCATATAGCGTGTGGTTAGACGTCATCGTTACCATGTCGCCACTTGCCACCAAAGCTCCTCCTGAAGCGGCGGTATACCAACCGTTGAAGGTGTATCCTACACGAGTCGGGGTGGCCAGCGTGCCATAAACGGAACCGAAGGTTACTGTTGCATTGGTCGGTGTGGGAGCTCCGCCAGTGGCATCGAAAGTGACAGTGTATGTGTTAGCCGTCCATTTGGCGAATAGCGCAAGATCCACGTTCCCAGTATACAGTGCCCCTTCATTATAAGTGGTTCCAGAACCATCCGCGACAGTGCTCCAACCGCCAAAAGTGTAGCCTGTGCGGAGCAGACTGCCGCTATTCGACTGAAGGATTAGATTTACATCGTGAGTCTTGGTCTGATCTAAAGGCACAGTGCCGGAACTCGCATTATTAGCATCATAACTTACCATGTATGTTTTCAGTGTCCATTGGGCATACAGAGTGTGATTGGATGCGGTTGTCACCAAACTCGCCTCCGTAACCTGAGTTCCTCCGGACGAGGCCGTAAACCATCCGTTGAAGTCATATCCGGTCCGGGTTACGGTGGCCAGAGCACCGTAGGCGGAGTCATAGCTAACCACCTTGGTTCCGGGGCTGGGTGCATCGCCACCGTTAGAGTTGAAGGTGACGGTGGAGGTGCTGGCGGTCCACTGGGCGTAAAGAGTCTGATTACTGGCGGTGCTAACTGTGGTGGAATCCGAAACCTGAGTTCCGCCAGAGGGAGCAGTGAACCAACCATTGAAGGTGTAGCCGGTGCGGGTGGTGGTCGCCAGACCGCCATAAGTGGAACCGTAGGTGACGGACTTGCTGGTCATGCTCGGCACATCACCGCCATTGGCATCAAAGGCCACCGTGTATGTATTTGGCGTCCACTGGGCAAAAAGCGAGAGCGCGACGTTTAGGGTGTAGTTCGCACCTGCGGCATAGGGGGTTCCTGTGCCACCGGCCGCTGTATTCCAGTTGTTAAATGTATATCCGGTGCGCGCCAGAGTACTGGGGCCTGAAAGTGTTAGATTAACATTCTGAACTTTTGTCTGATTGATGGGCGCCGTTCCGCCCGTGTTGCCATTACCGTCATAGCTTACGATATAAGTACCCAGCGGATTAACCGTGAGGGAGACACTTCGAGTCGTATTTCCAATCCCGTTAGTTAGATTGGTAAAGCTGACCGTATCACCGTAACTGCCAGCACCAAGCGCATTGGCATTGGTGTTGTTGATGGACACAGTGACATCAACCGTGCCTCCTGCGGCAAGGGTGCCGCTTGCAGGGCTGACAGTGAGCCAGTTTGCAATCTTGGTTGCTTCCCAATTGGTGGCTGCCTGTCCGGGATTGGATAGCGTGTAAACCACCGAGTTAGGTGAGAACCCGCCTCCGACATATCCGGATGATGACAATCCGCCCGTGCCAACAACCGCAAGACTGCCTGCACCTCCTGAGGTTGAGGTTACATTGAGAATCAGGCTATTGCCACTGATGGAAACCGTGGCCGCCCATCCTACGGGCAAGTTAATCGTGGCCGGTGCGACACCGCCAATGTTGTTGCCACCTGTCACCAAGGTGTAAGTTCCAGCTGAAGCTCCACCGGTAGAAGTGATGGTGAGCACGGAGGTAGCGGTGAAACCGAAGTCCCGTCCGGTGGAAATATCGAGAGGGTTGTGGCTTACTGCATTCGTGCTGATGTCAAACTCGAGTTTGCCTCCATCGGCGATGGTGACGTTGCGACCGATCGTTCCTGTCCCGCCGAGTGTCGCACCGCTAGCGACATTCAATGTAGCTAGCACGTTACTGAGGCTGCCGTTAATGATCAAAGCTCCTGCGTTCACATTGGTCGCGCCAGTGTAAGTGCTGGCTCCGGAGAGGATTTGTTTACCATCTCCTGTTTTCGTGAGGGTCGTGCCCGTAGCGAAGTCAGCAATCACTCCGGAATAGAGATAAGACACTCCTGTGCCGGGATTGAGGGTGAAACCTGTGACTGCGGTAGCAGCAAGAACACTCTCGTTGTTACCCCCGGAAGCACCCGAAAACGCCGACAAGAGATTACGACTGCCAATCAGACCACCAAAGGTCGGACTCGGAGCGGCGACACCACCGGTAATGCGACCAGCATTGAGACCATCTGATAGAGAAAACGTGCCACCGGCGGATCCCAAATCTAGGGCGCTGTTTTGAAGCGCAAGATTGTGACTCAACGTGAGCCTTGCACCTGTGCGTATCACTGTATTTCCAGAAAAATTATTCGCGCCGGCAAGTTCGACTCGTCCACCGCCCGTCGTGGTCCCCACGAGAAGACCCCGAGCGCCAGTCAGTTTGTTAGTGCCAACAATGCCCAGCAAACCTGAGCTGCCTTTTCCTGCCAAGCGGTAGTTGTCGGCCGCTGGCGTGATCGTGCCGGTATACTCAGTCTTAGCGCCGTTACTGGCCCAGCATCCAAGGAAGGCGTTCGGCAAATTAGCTCCCGTGCTGCTGCTGAAATCGAGGTTGTTAGCCGTGGCCCCAGTCATCAGAGTGATTTCGTCGGTGGTTTCGACAAGTCGGTTGAGAAACGCATTGTCGAGCGCGTTGCGGCGAACCCCCGCGCCGGCGGCAACGCTGATGTTGCGTCCCGATCCTCCTCCAAAGCCACTCAAGGCAATGGCGGCAAAATCCACCATGCCTTCACTGACGGTCGTGGCACCGTTGTAGGTATTGGCACCGGAGATAAACAACCAACCGCTTCCGGTCTTGATGAGGCCTGCAGTGCCGGTGCTGTTGCGAATCACCCCGGAGAGGGTGGCGGTCGCCGTTCCAGCAACACCGCCGGAAACCTGAATCGTGCGGGTCGCCCCGTTGAGATCGATTTTGTTTTGAAAATTGATGGAGGATGCACCTTGCGAATAGGGTGTCTGAAGAACCAGTGCGGAGGGATTGAAATAGGCGCTGCCCCAAACTGCCTCAATGGCAGCGCTGTTTCCGATGATGACACTCGCGGCGGTGTTACCATTCACACCGAAACCGCTGGCTCCGCCAATAATTTGCATCTCACCGACTCCCGCGCCAAGAGCACGGATAAAGTTGGTGTTCCAGTAGGACTCAATCGCCCCTCCATTCAGTGTGAGGTTGCCCGTGCCAAGGTTGTTGTTAGAGACCATGGTGACGCCCGCATTAAGCGTGGTCGTTCCACTGTAGGTATGAAGGGGAACCGCGCCCGTTCCCAGCTGAAGCCTGCCTGAGCCATTCATGGTGATTCCACCTGCTCCGCTAATGACATTACTGACGCTGCTAGCAAATGATGTGGTGCCGCTGCCATCAAATGTCAGCAGGTGACCGCCATTGTCCAAAGTGGCGCTTATGGTGAGCGCTCCTGTCGAATTATTTGCCCAACTCTGCGGAGCTCCCAGGACCATCGGGCTGACGAAAGTGACTGCACCCGAAGCGGCGGTTTTGTTGATGCCGCCATTGATCGTCAGTGTCTGTGCCGCGGTGCCCAAGGTATAAGTTCCCGTGAAAGTATTGAACGTAAGGGAGCCGACGCTCGTCGGTGAGGCGAGGGTCACAGCACCGCCAGCAGTGCTCGGTCCGCCGAAGCCCGCATTGGCACCAGGAGTCCAAGTCAGGTTGGTAGTGCCATCCCACCATTGGCTTGGATTGAGCCAGGCACCGCCGCCGTTGGTTTGAAGTGAAGTGGCCGCGTTGGAATCCCAAGTCAGCGCATTGATCAGTTCCACAGTGGTTGTAATGGTCGAAGTCTTCGCAGCGGAGTCTGTGACCCTGAGTTTGATCGTATTGGCTCCGGAAGTCGTCATGCCCCAGGTGCTTGTTAGAGTGGAGGAAGAGATGGCGGCGGGGTTGACGCCAACGGCGTCACCAAAGGTGTTATCGTTGTTCAAATCCCACTCATACGCCGTGATGGCATTGCCGTATGACGCTTCGGACGCACTGCCGTTGAGAGAGAGCGATTGCCCTACAATGACCTTGTATGGGCCACCCGGAACAGCGAGTGGATTGGAACGGTTTACAGTTAGAGCTTGTCCAACTAAAGGTGCTACATCGAAGTTGGTATTGCCGGTCTGAGAGGCGGTGATGGTGGTCGAACCAATGCCCACGATGGTCACCGTATTTCCCGACACCGTTGCAACAGATGTGTTAGAACTCGTGTAGGCAACCGCAAGTCCCGAACTTGCACTGGCGGTCAGTGCAAAGGGCGCAGCATTGTCCAGCACTGGACTGAGTGCGTTGAAAGTGATGGTTTGCGATGCCTTGGCGATGACGAGATTGTTCGAAGCACTGCCGGTGTAGTTCGAGTTGGTGATGGTAGAGACCACGGCATAGGTCCCTGCATTGGTCGGAGCGGTGGCGGAGCCGTTGTAGGTGACCGTATTCGCAAGGCTGGCAGGATTGGTAGTGACCGACACGGTTTTTGGTGAGCCGTTGTAAGTCTGCGCGAGATTACCCAAGGTGACGGTGGCAGGAGCCTGATTCACTGTTAGAGCTACACCTCGAGTAGTGGTGCCCGTGGTACTGCTTGTGAAAGTAACGGTGTCGCTGTAGCTACCCGCATTGAGCGTGTTTGCCCCGGTGTTGATGGAGACCGTGACGGTGGTACTAGCGCCGCCGGCGAGGGTGCCGCTGGTGAGGGTACTGAGAGTTGTCCAAGCCTGGGTTTTGGCGGCGGTCCAGTTGATAGGAGTGTTTCCTGGATTACTCAGTGTGTAGATTTGCGTCGTTGTAAATGGCCCGCCAAAGTTGCCAGAAGGAGCGAAATTTCCGGCAGGAGTCACCGCGAGCGAGCCGGCACCAACTCCGGTTCCCGTGAGATTAATATCGAAAGGGTTTTCATTCGCATCATCGCTGGCGATTTGAAGAACTGCCGTACGAACACCTGATGCCCCAGGAGTGAATCTTACCGTGCAAGTTGTGCTGGCGCCTACGGCAAGGGTGGCTGAGGGAGTGGGATTGATAATGGTGTAGTCCGCACTGTTGACACCACTGACACTAGCCGAAATACCCGATAAGTCCGCTGTTCCGACGTTTTTGATCGTGAAATCAAGCTGGGTGTTGACACCCGTGTTGACAGAACCAAAATCAATGGTGGATGTACCGTCCACGAGTCCTGTATTTAACGGTTGTTCGACTGCAATTTCAGGTTGTGAGGATGGTGTATAAACAACCTGATCCACCCATGCGGCATTGGAACCGCTGGCGACGCTGGAGTCTGTCGAGTAGCTCCAACTTACAACATGACTACCCGCAGGAATAGTGACCGTCTTCTGCACCCATACGACTTCACCCGCAATTTTAGCAAGCGATCCGGTTTGTTCGACGCTATCCATGTAGAAAGTGAGCCAGTCATAACCTGCCTCTGAAGAAACCTTCCACCAGAACGTGAGGGTTCCTGGACCTGTCAGCGTGGTTTCCATGGAACTGACCTGACTAAAACCGATGGCACCACTTTGCGCGGCGTCCACACCATCATTCTTGGTCGTGGTTTGATAAACCCAAGGCAGATTTCCGCTCGTGGTCCAAGTGAGTCCTGTGGTATCGAGAGCAGTGGCAAGCGGCGAATTGCCAGATACCGTAATAGTCGTGTTATCGAGGATGGCCGTGGTGGTAGAGAGATTTGTGCCCGAGACGCTCTTCAGGACGGCACTAGCATTTACTCTAAGCTGGAGACTTCCGGCACCAGTCGGCATGACCTCAACGGTGAAGACACCCGAGATCGGCGTGGTTTCCGTGACCGAACCGATCGTGAATGCTGCGGTGCCCTCATTACCGAAATCGGCCGCAGTGACGGTGCTGGCGTCCATGTCCTTACTGAAAGTGACAGTGTAGGTAACGAGGGTATCAATGAAAACCGAGGCACCACCCTTGTTGTCAACGAAGTCAGTGGCAGCCAGCGTTGGCGGAGAACCATCGTCGGTATTGGAAATGGTGACGGTCGCGGAAACTGGGCTGCTGGGCGAGTATTCAACACTGCCAACTACGATGAGGACGACTGATTCATCGCCTTCGTTCAAAGCGTCGGTCAACGGTGACACAGGGATAACTACGCTAGCGGAGGCGGCGGGGATGACAACAGTAGTTGCCAAGGCAGTATAATCACTGCCGGAGGTCGCGGTTCCACCGACACTCAGATTCACGGTGAGAGCGCTCGCGGTACTGCCAGTGCGGGTGACGGTAAATGCGCCGGGATTGCTAAGTTCAGCAGCCACTGCGTCGCTCGCGGTAATATTAACGAGTACATCGGACTCATTATCCGTAATGGATACCGTCGCGCTATTCTGCGCACCTATCGTGTAAACACCTGATGTTAGATTTAAAGTCACGGTCTCAGCTGATTCGAGTACTTTATCGTCCAACGGAGTGACCAGCACGGTCGCACTACTGGCTCCCGCTGCGATCACTGCAGAGTTGGCGATGTACGCGTAATCAGCGCCGCTCGTTGCGGTGCCGCTGATGCTGAAATTCACCGTGAGCGCAGCGGTGGTAGGCCCAGTGCGCGTCACCGTGAAAAGCCCAGTATCGGTTCCGGGCTCGGCGGCGTTCGCATCGGTTGCCGCGATGGTGACGACTGCCGCGTCATCATCGGTGATCGTGTAAGTCGAAATAGAGTTAGCGTTCAACGCGGCTCCGACCGGACTACTGAGAGTGAGGATGATGGTCTCATCCGATTCGGCGGACGCATCATTGACAATCGTGTTCGGTATTACTTTTACCGTTTCCCCTGCAGCATAAGTGAGTGTGCCTGAGGCAATCGTGTAATCGGTGCCTCCTCCTGTTGCCGTACCGCCAGTGACTGCGTAATTTACGGTAACGGGGCCGGCTTGCGCCGTGCTGAGGGCGACAGTGAGCAGCGCGGGCGATTGTGATTCCAAGCCGCTGCCCGTCGTTCCGGCAAAGCCGACGGTCACTCCGGGCGGCGCGTCGTCGTCCGTGATGGTGAGTGTGTAGGAACTAGTGCCGAGCTTGGCGTTGCTCGGGTTAGCAAGTGCGATGATGAGAGTCGCATTGCTCTCGTCGAGCGTATCATTGCTGATCGCCACGGAGATGTTCTTTGATGTTTCGCCGGGGGCGAAAGTGAGCACGCCGCGATTGAGTGTATAGTCGACCCCTGAGGCGAGCGCGGTGCCGCCGTTGATGTAATACTCGACCGTCACCGCGCCAGCCGCTGCGGCACTGAGTGTCACGGGAATGTTCACCGTGCCCGCGCTTTCCGCCGCGCTACTGCTGGCAGCGGAGAAGCCCACCTGCGTAGCCACGGATGCCGATTGCGCGTCCGTAATGTAACGCGTGGCGGAGCCGATGCCGATGGAATACGCAGGAGCCCCCGGAGTGACATTGAGCACAATGGTCTCCGTACCCTCCGCGAGCGTGTCGGTGAGCATTGAAATGTCCAAGAAGACACCCGCGGCTGCGGCCGCAATTGTCACGCTACCGCTCGGCGCGGTGTAATCACTGCCCGAAGTGGCGGTGCCGCCAAGAGTGTAATTCACGGTCAGCGCGCTGGCCGTCGATCCGGTGCGCGAGATATAAAACTTCGCAAGGCTGCCATTCGTTTCGGTAAAAGCGTCGTCGGTGTTGGAGACATTCACTTGCGGAGCATCGTCGTCCTGAAGATTCATCGTGGCTGAAGAATCGAGGGCGAGTGAATAAGCCGGATCGGGCGTGAGTGTGACGGTAACGGTCTCGTAGCCCTCCACCGTGGTGTCCTGTAATGTTGCGATGTTGAAGGTGGCGGTCGCATTCTTCGCAATCGAAAGTGAGCCGGTGAGCGCCGTGTAGTCAGTACCGTTGGTGGCGGTGCCGGTCACGGTGTAGAGCAAGGTGATGTTTCCGGTGCCGGTGCCGGTGGTGGTGACTCGGAACACGCCTGCTGTCCCACCCTCAATCGCCGGTCCAGTCGTGACGGCAATGGAGGCGTAGGGCGCGTCGTTGTCAGCGATCGTAACGGTCGCGTTGCTAGCCGAACCAACGGTATAGGCGGTTCCGCCGCGAAGTTGTAAGACCGCAGTCTGGTCGGGTTCGCCGATGGCATCGTCGATAGGCGTGATGGCGACAGTGCCTACTGCACTGCCCGCTGGAATGGTCAGCACTCCCGGAAGCGGCTCATAATCTGTGCCATGCAACGCACTACCGGTGATCCCGTAGTTCACAGTCAGCGCTGCTGCCGTCGAACCAGTGCGGGTGACAGTAAAGACACCGGGATCATTGCTCGCTTCGGCGGCGGCACTATCCGTTGCGACCACGGTCAAAACGGGCTGGTCGTCATCGTGCAAATTCACCGTTCCGATATAGTCCGCACTTGACGCAACACGCGTGTAGGCGGCGTTGGTGCTGATCGTTAAAATAATAGTCTCCAATACCTCGATAGCCGTATCCTGCAACGGCGTGACATTCACCGGCACGGACGACGAGCCTGCTGGAATGGTAATCGTCGTCGAAATAGTGCTATAATCGGTGCTATTTGTCGCGGTGCCACTGAGCGCAACAATAACGTTCAAAGCAGCGGCCGTGGATCCGATACGCTCGATCACAAACTGAGCGGGGTCCCCGCTTTCATCCGCATCTCGATCAGCCACGCGCAGACGCACGAGCGGATTTGCCGTGTCGCCGTCACCGATCCAGAGTGTGTCGGTGGCAGCGCCGATCACATAACTTGTAGATGGCACCAACTCCAGAATGACGCTCTCGTAACTTTCCACTCCCGTGTCATTGGCGGCAGTCACGACCACATCAAGAAAGGCCTGCCCGGCTGCGATGGTGAATGTTTGGAATGGACTCACGGCGACCACATCTGGCGCGAGTGTGTAGTCCGTAATTTTCGCGGCGGAGCCGCTCGGTCCGTAAAGTGAAACCGTCAGCGCCGCCGCCGTGGAGCCGGTGCGGGAGATGCGGAAGGCACCCGTATTGGCACCTTCGCTACAGTCCGCATCCTGCACGGCGAGGCTGACTAGCGGCTGCTCCGTTGCAGTGAAATTCACGCCGGTCTTGCTTGGACCAACCGCCACGCTTGCGCTGCCGGTGGGCGTCAGGGTGTAACCGTAGAGCTGGGTGGCGACGGTGTAGGTACCTGTGGCGAGCCTCGTCAGCGTGTAAGTCCCATCACTATCGGTGTAGGCCTCACGATAACTGGTGCCGGTCAGAGAATTATGAACACGCACATTGGCAAGCGGCTGCCCGCCTGCAGTGATGGTGCCAGAGATACGGAAGGTCGAGATCGTGCCGACGGTGACGATTACCGATGAGCTTGCCGTCTTGCCCTTCATGTCGGATGTCGTGCAGGTCACACGATAATCCCCAGCGGTGGCCCATGATTTGGAAACGATCGGCGAGTTGGTGGTGCTGAAGCTCTTGTCGCCGAAATCCCACGCATAACTCAACACGTCGCCATCGAGATCACTCGCAGTTGCGGTGAAATCGACCGCGACATTCGCGGCCACACTCGTGGCGCTAGCGCCCACCGCAATAACGGGCGCGGAGTTACCGGGAAACATTCCGAGGTTTACAACGACATCCGCGCTCGGTGGCGTGGTTGCGTTTTTCGCGATGGGCGTGATGTGGATTCCAGTCTCCATATCGCTGAAAGTGCGGCCGATGACGACGGTCGCGTCGTTTTTCGCATCGATGGAGCCCGGTGTTGCATCAAGCAGATGCGATCCGCCTCCACTTGTGGCCCAAGGACTCCAATGGAGGAAGACGCCGCCCTGCACCCAAGCATTGGTTGGAAAGTCTTGGCGGAGATCCACCCAGTAATCGCGGTCTGCGTCCTTACGGGTCTTCAAGGCATAACGCAGCCGCGGGTTCTGCGCCGGCTGATCCATCTGGTAAATCCGATACGTCCCGCTCGTGGTCACCTCGTGGACCAGCGGGTTGGGTATCCAGTTGAGGTAATTTTTTTGATACGCATTGAATTCGCCGTTGCTTCCGCTGGCGCCCATGGTGTCAAAGCTGTCGCCATACTCGACATGCGAGCCGCCGCCGATGGAGGAGCCATTGGACGTGAGCCAAAAGTTCGCATGCCAGAGCCCGAAGTTGTGACCATATTCGTGGCAGGCGGTCCCTAGGGAGGTGCCCGATTTCAGCCAGCAGCCTTTTCCGCCAACGTAGGCCTGCCCGCCGAAGCCACCAGGCGTGCCGGTGTAGATCACAGTGTCAAAGGCATAATTGGCAGGATCGAAGCCCAACGCCTTCGCCGCGACGCGCGAATCGATCAGCACCTCGTCGGCGCCGCCGGTATCCTGACTCACATACCAAGCCTCGGTCCGCGGCATGATGATCAACGGAGTCACGGTGGTCATAAAAGTCATCGCGCCATAACTGTTATCGGTGAACCAATCCTGAACCCTTTTACCGAGGTCGTGGGCTTCATACTCAGTCACGCTTCCCTTGATTGCCTCAGGGAAAGCGATACGCATCATCAGGTGCGACTTGTAACCGGTGCTCTGCGTCCCGGCTGGCGGGCTCGTCGGCAGCACCGGGCCGCCATTGCCGCCTTCGCCTGCGATAAGCTGTTCTTCAAACTCCACGATATGACCGCCACGGCAAAGGTAATGGAACTGCCCTTTTGCCTCTACTACGACCTCATTTGTTGTTACCGCAACAATGTCTTCAGTTCTCTCCGGCTCCGTGATTTCGCCGGAAACCGGACAGATTTCGACGACATCGCGCGGTGGGGCGGGCGTCGTGATTACCTCTCGCCCGCTGGTGAAACCTTGCTCATCAAACATCATTACCGCCCGGTTCCGCGTCAGGTTGTTCCGGTGATTCGGAATTTCGCCGCTCGCGACTGTGCGCAGAGGACGTTCATCGATCGCCATCATGTCATCCACGGCAATGCCTACAATCGAGGCATTTTCCGTGGTCTGCTGATTCAAGCGGCTGCCATAGACAAAGGCACGGTAGCGCCCGCCATCGCTCGTCCGTACCTCGCGGCGGTATGGCGCTATCTTTGGATTTTCCGCTGAAGGCAGCGCACCGAGCACTCCGTAGAACCCCGTTTCATTCACGCGCTCCTCAAGCAACTCCGCGATAGCGAGTGGTAATTGCTGGCGCACCACAGGGGGCACTGCATTCTCAATGGCCCGCCGTGGATCGGTCTCGATCAGTCCCCTCAACTCCGCACGCCTAGCCTGGGCAATCTCGATTCCTTCCTCCACGAGTTCTCTGCGTTGTTCCTTAGATGCCGCCACATAACGGGATGCCCACTCGTTAAAGCGCTCAAACGCCGACGCGTTTTCTGACAACTTGGAGGAAGGCGCGTCAACGCTCGAGGGCTGGGACTCCGATTGAATCCCTACATGTGGCAAAATCGCTACTTCGTGAGGCGTGGATTTCTCGGCTATCGCTCGCGGCAACTCTGAGTCCTTCTGCGGCGTCTGCGTGGAGCGCGGCCAGAAAATTATCGAGAATCCGAGAAAAATGACTACGACAAAAAGAAGTGAAAACTTGGGGTTTTTCATGAGTTTGGGTTTGCGCCGCTTGTTAGACGGTTAGAAAAATGTAGATCTAATCAAAATACATTGTGCTGACTGAATTTTAAAAAGGCAGGATGGTGATAATTCGATAAGCAGTCAGTGTTTAATTTCCGTGTCGGAGTGTAAATGTGGAAAGCAACCGGATCTATAACCCTTAAAGGTATAGATTTCACCTCAGTTCAATCATTCTAGACTGTCTAAATCATGCTTCGACTAGCCAGAAACGCTTGTTCTGCCTCAGATCCGGTCAGAATTCGGTCCCCATTCAGTCCGGCAGTGAGGATGAGTTGAAAGCCGCATTCGAGTGCTTGGTCGAGAAATTCTTCTGCAGGGAGGCAAAGTCGACCGCCGACCTCACGGAGCCGGAACTGGATGGGAGCGACCCCATGAAAGCCGCGGTATACGACCTCGGTGCAGACGAGGCGATCCGCGGTCCGGAAATCGAAGAGGAAATCGTAGGGTTTTCCGCGATGCGTGAGCGCGCGCTGGAGGCCGCGTTCGAGTTCGGATTCAGCCAGAGGAGGCCGTAATACAACCAATGCATCCAGCGCCAGTGTTTCGCTGATAGAGCGAACTTTGACTCCATCCTTTTTCGACTCGAGAAACCATGCATCGATATCACCTGTGGGCGGGAGCTCTCCCCATTCCGAAGTGCGGTTGGCAGATTCACCAAGAAATAAAGCAGCATGTGGCCAAAAGCCCGGTAGGAATAAATTACTCAACGCATCGTCATGGCGCGTGACGAACACATCACCCGGTTTTGCATGTTCGAGAATTTGTTTTTGTAACTGGGTATGAATACGCTTCGGCGCGCCAGCAGGCTTGATACCAGGTTGACGAAGTTCAGCGACTGCACGACCCGAGACTTCAAACATCCCCCTCATGACATTTTTCCATGCAGAGCGATGCCGTCTGAGAAACGAAAACCAGTTATAGGAAATACGGCGCTTCACGACTTCGCGGCGGCGGCGCTCGATGAAAGGCTCTTCAGATTCTAACAAATCGATGATGGGCCGCATGACTGCATCATCGGCGAGCGCGAAAATTTCATCGCGGTGTTGGATATAATGATCCGCAGCGTTCAGGAAACGCAGCTGGTTTCGAGGCGAGGTAAGTGCTTGGTAAATCATGGTGAATGATTTCCTAGGTATGCCGGAAATCTTATCTTCCTCATCGAGCTTTTTCCATAAAACTGGATGTTGATCGGCGAGATCGACGATGAAACGATTCGCACGCAGCAAAATGCAAGCTGCGGCGAAGGCGGTGGCGAACAAGGGCAAACGTGAGTTCCATTCCACGCCGCCGCGCCCTGCAAGAGCCCCGATTTCTTCAATCGTAGCCAGCAACGATGCGCGTAAGCTGAGATACTGCGAATATCGTAGTTTCACCCATTCTTCTTCATCCGGGAGAAAATAACCACGCGCGGCAGCTGCCTCGACAGTTGCGATCTCTAACGCAAGGCCATCACGCTCAGGTAGCGCGGCGGCGGCAGCGAGCACCGTCGCAGCTCCGGCAACTAAAGCTTGCTGCATTTCCCCATCAATATTTTCGCAAGAGCTCATTTAAATCACGCGCCAAGTGCCATCGGTTTTTTTCTCAAATGAATGTAGGATGTTGCGATTCGCATCAACGTGACGGACGACTAACGTCTGTTCATCGAATTCTATGTGCGTGAAGCCATAGACCGCCTTAGCGAAAGGACCGCGCTCATGAACTAGCTCACGCACACGAGCGCCTCCGCCGCCGGAGATCACGAAAGAGGTAGGATGATCCTTGAACTCGATGTGCTGCAAATCGTGGTCGTGCCCGCAAAAATAACCGTGAACCTTATACTGACGGAAAAGCGGATCCCATTCCGTGATCAGCTCATTGTCATCGCCATGCATGCCGTTGCTATAGAGCGGATGATGACCGATGACTATCAACCAAGGAGTCTTACGCGGCTTTTCTAACTCGGCCTTGAACCACGCCAACTGCGCAGCGCGCTCCTCTGGCGTGAGGGAAACCTTAGAGTTTTTGAAGTTCGAATCCAAGGCCAAGACTGTGACGAGCGGTTTCTCTGCTGGCCCCAATTCTAACCGATACCACTTCGCAGGCATATTCCAGCGCGTGCCGGGATTAACTTTCTGATAAGTTAACTCCGCCTCCAATTTGGTAATGGGTTCGTCATCATAATCGTGATTACCTAAAATCGCGTGGCATGGAAATGGAAAATCCTTCTTCGGATAGATGTCGGAAAATTGTTCCTTCCAGCGCGTGCATTTTACACCGTCTTTGAAAGGACCATAAAAGTTATCGCCTAACAAAAACATGCCCTGGGGCTGAATTTTCTTATCCGACATGTAAACAGCCATGCCACGGGCGACTGCCGTCTGCGGACGAAAATCATTATGCCAACCCCAATCTCCAATCATTAAGGCATGAAACTTTCCGGCCACAGGGCCCGCTGGCACTTCGGCCGCCAAGGATTTTCTTCCCAGCATCAACGCAGCACTAAAGCAGAAACTCTGCTGCAACATTCGGCGACGTGTTGTTATCATGGGAAATGAAATCTTAGAAGCTTACTCTACATTAGAAATTACGGTGCTTTCCAATCTGGAAACTCTGTCTTGAGCTGGGTTTTGTATTTATCAGCTTCAGCAGTCTTATTCTGTTTTTCTAATAAGATAATATATTGATGGATCGAAAGAGGCTTTAGATCCGAATCCTCGCTGAACCCAATGACATACAAATAATCTGCAGCTGCTTCACCGTAGTTTTCTTTTTGAGTATGTAAGTCACCTGAGATGTTGCGTAACCCAGCGGATGTGCGGCCTTGGGGATTGAGAACCAGCCCTTCGTCTGCGGCTTTACGAGCTTCATCAAACTGCTTTAATTGATAATGACCGCGCGCTCGGTCGAGCAGTCCATCTGCTTTCCATGCCGCTTGGTCTTCGACTTCAAGCACGTGGCTAATCGCGGTGAGTGCCTCTTTGGGCTGCTTGATCTCGAGGCGAGATTTCCCCAAGTAGCGCCAAACTTCTTTGGGTGTGGTTCGCGGCTCTTTATCGTTTACTGTAAGACTAAGAAACCTGGCAGCTGCTGCATAGTCCTTGGCATTGAAGGATTGCATGCCGGCCCACTGTATGGCTTGGGCGGGAATCTCACTTGCGTATTTACCCTCGATCGCGAGTTCGATTTCAGCCGCTAGCTGAATGGGATCTTGGGAGGCAAAATGGGAAAGCGCGAGTAACAATCCGGCATGCTTACCGTAGGCATCTTTGCGGAGCTTGCGGGCCTCGTTTAAAAACGGCACCGCATCTTTGGGTTGATTGGTTTTCACCATTCCCCAGCCAATCCAATATTTCGCCTCAGACTGGAGGTTTTCGCTAAGATCTTTAACTTCTAATAGGCCTTTGTAGCGGACCAACATGTTTTCGATATTGCCTTCCTTGCGACGCGCGCGTGCCGACTCCAGCCATGCGAGCGAAACGAGATCGGCGGGAGCTTTCTTTTCGGCGGCGACAAGATCATAATCCACAATCGCTTTGCCCGACTCTCCTATCTCCACGTATGCTTTGGCCCGCTTAACCAATGCGTGATGAACTCGCTCATCTTTAGGATATTGGGTGATGAATTCACTGAGCGAACGGATGGATCCTTGTTTGTCTCCCGCTTCCGCAAGGCACCAGCCACGTTGATAAAGAAATCCAGGGCGATTCGATTCGCTGAGTAACTTCGGATCGACCTTGGCGAAAACTTCGGCGGCAGCGGGGATTTTATTTTTTGAGAATAACGTCTCAGCTTTGATTAGTAAAGCCGTGTGGATACGGGTGTCGTCGGGACGCTTTTTTTCGTAGATTTGAAGAAACGCATCCACTTGCTCTGCGACGTACTCGCCCTCGATCTGGAAAAAGCAATTCAGGCGATAATACGATGCTTGGAAGGCGAGATCATTCTCAGGCGGGACAGCTCGCTCGATTTCACGAAACAACTTACTAGCTTCAGAAACTTCTTTAAGTTGCAACATCGCGCGCGCAGCAAGCATCAACCTCGCCGCTTCTTTTTCGCCTTCCGCTTTCACGGTGCTTTCTTTATAAGTATCGACAACTTCCTTATATTTTTTTGCCGCATAATAATTTTCCATTAATGCAATTTGCGCATCGGGACGTGAAGATTCCATGCCTGGCTTTTCTAACACAACGCGTAGATATTTTTCCGCGACGTCTGATTTTCCAAGTTTGGTTGCGGCAATCGCTGCGTTTAGCGCGGCCTCTGCGCGGATATTTTCCGCAGCTTCCGATTTCGCAACTTCCTCAAAGAGTTTTAAGGCGTCTTCAACTTTTCCTTGTTTGAATGTAACATGCCCAAGGTAGAGTCTCGCTTGATCATGCAAGGGAGCGCCTTTCGGATCATCGATCACCTCTTTGAATGATTTTATCGCATCACGATCCCGGCCTTCTAGTCGATAGCAACTTCCAGCCATCAGCTTGCCTTTGGATTTATCCTCAGGACGCGATCCATTTGCAGCGAACCTTTCAAAAAGGGGCGCAGCAAATGCGTATTCGCGTTTGTTGTAATGATCCAACGCCATGCTGTAAGCTGCCACGGCGGCGTATTTACCCTCGCCGAAACCATTGAGAAGCGTGGAAAAGCAACGCTTCGCATCATCTGTCATTCCAACTTGTAGGTAGCTGCTTCCCAGATACCACCACGCAGCCTCAGCATTTTGGTGGCGGCCGAACTCATTAATATAATCACTGAAAATTTTCGTAGCTTTGAGATAATGTTCGCGCCGCTCCTCCGCATCGGCGACATTTTGGGCCGCATCGAAAATATTCTTTCCGCGATTGAATAAATCATTTCCTGGATCGGTTTGTAGCGCTTCCTCAACCACACCTGCACGCGGCGGATCTTGCTGCGCGTGTAGAGTTAGGAAGCTACCGAGTAACAAGCAAGGAATTTGGAGCGAATAAAATGTGTGGGATTTTGACATACCGTCTTACTTGGAAGGGGTTGGGCGCTGAGTGGCAAATGAAATATTCCAAATTCCGGCTTTCTGACATGTGTCAATTACCTCGACGATGCGTTGGTATTGAACTCCACCATCGCCACGAATACGGACAGGCTGATTCTCGAATTTCTCTGCAATTTTCGCTAGCTTTTCTAACAACTGCGGCAGGTCAACCGTAGTTCCATCAACGCGTATCACGCCATCACCAAGGATATTGATGACGATTTCACCAATTTGACGTTGGGGATCTGCGCCCTCCTGAGCAGTTGGGACGGCGACGTTGAGTTCCGTCTCAGCCTTATTGAACTGCCAACTGATGATGAAAAAGCTCAACAACAAGAGCAAGATATCGATCATCGGAGCCAACTGGATGGCTATTGCTGGAGGTTGATTGTTAGTAAACTTCATCCTCTTATCGATTAGATTCCGTGGAGATCAGGCCTCTCACCCAAGAGAGGAGATGCCGCCGGCATAGCAAAACCGTCACGCCCGCGCTGCTGAGCGGGCGGCACGGATGCATTTGCTGCTTGGTTGGGTTGGCGCTCATATTGTGCGTGGAGCATGGCGATAAAGTAGGTGGCCGCAGCTTCAAGCTCAGAACTATACTTTTGGACCCGCCCGCGGAAAATCGAATAAAAGGCCAGTGCGGGAATACTGATGGCAAGCCCGCCGGCCGTTGCAATCAGGGCCTTGGATACCCCTTCAGCCATTCCCATCTCGCGCACTCCTTGGACCTCTCCTGAGGAGATTTGCATGAACGCCTCGATCATTCCGAATACGGTTCCCAATAAGCCTACCATAGGCGCGATTGCTCCGATGTCGGCGAGGTAAGTGACCCGTGAGGTGAGCATTCCCGCTTGGTGTGATCCTTCCACCTGCGCTACGTCGCGGACGTTCTCAAACGAGGTTCCGGGATTGGCTGTGGCAAAATCGAGGGTCTTCTGGACAATGCGAGCCATGCACTCGTTGCGGCGTTTACTTAAAGCGATCAATCCGTGAAAATCGTATTTGCGAATCATCGACTCGGCAGCATTCATGAATCGGTCGCTGACAACGGCATTACGGCGGATCGTGATGAGAAAAAGTAAAATCAACACCACACAGATCACGGACATGAGCCCCAACGGAAACATCATGATTCCGCCGCCTTTGAGGATTTCGAGGAAATTCGTCTGATTTAGCGGCGCAACTTCTGCGGCGCTAGCGATCGTTACGCCATGAAACATAGCGGCAGTTGTGAAAATAAAGCACTTCATGGAGTGGCTACAGTGTAACTTAGTCACAATCCTTGGCAAGCCTCGGAATCACGGAGAAATCAGCCTGTTTCCACCACTAAATCCCCACGGCGACGGTAACTTTCCACCGCACGCATCCACACGCTGCCGACTTCTTCGGGCAGGCCCAGCCAAACGGTGCGATGCATCATCAGCATGGCCGGAGCGAGATAAAGCAATTGCGCCAGCTCGGATTTATCCAATGCATCCGGCCCCTCTCTCAGGCATCGCCGCGCGAGTGCTTCTTCGATGGGGTTCATATCCGAGTGCTCAAGCAGAGAAACATGCACTCCGTTTACATAGGGATCGACCACCGCCGCGATGACTCCATTCCTATCCGCAAACGA
>JANPMK010000015.1:0-30973 GCA_031422775.1 Akkermansiaceae bacterium
GGGACGATAGGTCCTGTGAGAGTAGGTCGTTGCCAGGTATTTGCCCCGTTGTAGTTAATCCTACAACGGGGCTCTTTTTTTGTACGAATTTAGAGTGGAAATCCTAGTGTGCTTGCCAGGCATGAAGCCTGCGGCGGAAGAGGATTCTAACAAGATCCTTCACTTCTCAACCGCTGCTAAAATATCCGAAACTTCAGCCAGTCTTCCAATCCCCTGATATCCACAAGCCAGATCACCAGTAGCGGGTTGGATGAAGTGGCAGCCGTCTTTTTGGAGTTGTTCGACGTTGCGTTGGGTGGCGGGGTGTAGCCACATCTTGCCGTTCATGGCGGGGGCGATTATGACGCGGGTTTCGCGTGGGAGGGCGAGGTAGATGGATGTTAGAGGATCGGGCGCGTGGCCGTTGGCGAGGAGGGCGAGAGTGTTGGCTGACGCGGGTGCGATGAGGAAAAGATCCGCGGTATCGGCGAGTTCGATGTGGCCGGGTTTCCAGGAATGTTTTTCGTCTTCTAACGAGACCAACACCGGATTGCGGGTGAGGGTCTGGAGGGTGAGGGGAGTGATGAACTCACAAGCGGAATGAGTCATGACCGCATGCACGCCGTGCCCGGCTTTGACAAGCTGCGATGCGAGATCGGCGGCTTTGTAAGCAGCAATGGATCCGGTGATGCCGAGGATGATTTTCATTTAAGTTTCAAATCTCAAAATTCAAATTTCAAGTAACAGAGTAAGTCAGTGAGTGATGGTGACAAGTCGAAGTTTAGCTTCAGTTAAAGCGCTTTCTTTTTGAAACTTGAAACTTGAGATTTGAAATTTCAGCGCAGCATGGCTGCGGCTTTGGTTAGGGCTTGGGCTAGAGAAGCGATGTCTTGTTCGGTGTTGTAGAGGGCGAAGGAGGCGCGGGTGGTGCCGGTGATTCCGAAGCGAGCCATGAGGGGTTGGCAGCAATGATGGCCGGTGCGGACGGCGATACCCATTTGGTCAATTAGCGTTCCGAGATCGTAATGATGGACGCCTTCGATGGCAAAAGAGATCGCGCCGATTCTATCGGCTGGGCCGTAGAGGTGTATGCCGGGGATTTCGGAAAGGGCGGCTGCGGCTTGATGGATCAGGGTTTCCTCGTGGGCTTGGATTTCTGCGAGGCCGATGCCGTGGATGTAATCGAAGGCGGCGGCGAGGGCGATGGCACCTTCGATGTTGGGAGTTCCAGCTTCGTATTTGAAAGGGAGATCGTTGTAGGTGGTTTTTTCAAAGGTGACCTCTTTGATCATTTCGCCACCACCGCGCCAAGGAGGGAGGACTTCTAATAAACTTTTCCGACCCCACAGCACACCGATCCCGGTGGGTGCGTAAACTTTGTGTCCGGAGAAGACGATGAAATCGGCCCCGAGAGATTGCACATCGACTACGAGATGCGGGATGGCCTGTGCGGCATCGATTAATACCGTGGTGCCAAATTTCTTCGCAGCAGCAGTCATTTCACGGACGGGATTGACTGTGCCGAAAGCGTTTGAAACCCAAGTGATGGCGAGGATTTTGGTTTTTTCTGAAAGGAGTTGTTGGAAAGCTGCTTGATCGAGGACGCCGTGATCATCGCAGGGAATGACTCGCAACACCGCACCGGTGCGTTGGGCGAGCATTTGCCATGGGACGATGTTAGAATGATGCTCGAGGGCGGAGATGAGAATTTCATCGCCAGCGGAAATCGGCAGGATGTTAGCGACGAGGTTGATGCCATCCGTGCATCCAGATGTGAAAATCACTTCGTCGGGCGAGCTGGCATTGATGTATTTCGCAATCGTCTCCCGCGCGTGCTCGTGTGCGGCGGTAGCTTCACGCGCGAGGTGATGGGTGCCGCGATGGATGTTCGAATTGATCTTCTCATAATAACGCCGCGAAGCATCCAGCACCGCGATTGGTTTCTGGGTGGTGGCGGCGTTGTCCAGATAGACCAACGGCTTGCCATTCACCTTTTCCGAAAGGATGGGAAAATCGGCTTTGAGAGATGGAGAGAGCATGGAGCGTTAGAGAAGAATCGATTTACGATTGATGATTGTTGATTTTGGATTTTGGATTTTTGAATGAAGAGCAAGAATTTTTAACCACTGATGAACACAGATGGACACTGATAGTGGAAGGGGGATGTAAGTAGGTGGTTTTTTGATTAATTGTATGACATCAAACTCTTACATCAGTGTTTATCTGTGTCCATCAGTGGTTCGACTCTTTCTTAAGATAGTAGTTCGATGGCGGCTTCGAGAGATGGGAGGTCTTCGATGGAGATAACTTTCGCATCGGGGGCGATTTTTGCAACTAGACCGGCTAGGACTTTTCCGGGGCCGATTTCGATGAACTCGGTGTGGCCTAGGGAAACGAGGTGTTGGATGGATTCGATCCAACGGACGGAGCCGGTGACTTGGGAGGTGAGGGTGGAGCGGATTTCTTCAGCGGAGGAAACAGGGGCGGCGGTGAAGTTCGCGATTACTGGAATCTGTGGGGAAACGACGTTTGTGGTAGCAAGTTCTGCGGCGAGTTTTTCCTGAGCGGATGCCATCAAGGATGAGTGGTAGGCACCGGCGACGTTGAGTTTGATCGCGCGGCGGATGCCGAAATCCTTGGCTTGGGCGACCGCATCATCGATTCCAGCGGTGGAACCGGAGATGACGATTTGTCCCGGGGCGTTGAGGTTAGCGACATCGACTCCGGTGGCTTTCGCTAGCTCGCGGATTTTTTCCTCATCGCCACCGATTAGGGCCGCCATTGCGCCATCGGTGGCGTTGCAGGCTTCTTCCATGAAGGTGCCGCGACGTGATACGAGGCGCAGGCCGTCTTCGAAGGAAAACGTTCCGGCAGCGGCGTGGGCGGTAAACTCACCAAGCGAGAGTCCGGCAGCGGCTACGGGGTTGAAATTCGGTAAACGGGATTTCAACAGTGCTAGCCCGATCAGGCCATGAAGATAAAGGGCTGGCTGGCATTTGGAGGTGGCGGTGAGGGCTTCCTCGGGGCCATCGAACATGATATCGGTGAGCGAATAGCCCAAAGCGGCATCGGCTTTCGCCGCCAGATCGCGGGCGATGCTTGAGGACTCGATCCAATCGCGAGCCATACCGATTTTTTGAGCGCCTTGTCCGGAGAAGAGGATAACGGGTGAAGTCATGGCTGGTATTTAAACGGCTGAAATCATCTTGGCTAGTCTTTCAATGAGGAGAGTGATACGTAGCATTCTATGAGTCTGTAGTTCTTAAAATTTCCAACGGGATAAATTTCCGGGTTGCCAAGTGGTCGAAAGCTCATGTAGTTTCCCGCGCCCAGGGGCAATGCTCCTGTGAACAGCCTTATAGTGTAATGGTAACACTCCGGATTTTGATTCCGTCATTCTAGGTTCGAGTCCTAGTAAGGCTACTCTCTTTCTAAATTTTAAGTTTTAAATTTTAAACTTCAAGAATAGGAAATTCTTTTGGGTCTTCTGCCTTTCGGCTCCCGTTCTCACCAACGTCGAAGGATGTCCCTCGGTAAAGCGGGACACGCAATTCGAATTGAACTATCGGAATGCACAATTGAATTTGTGGAAATGCTATTTTTAAAAAATGATTCTCTCGAAGCGCACCATTTTCGTAGTGACGATTGCATGCATACTCATGGGTAATTCGCTTGGCACAATGATCGGATACTTGGTACAGGAAGGATCTCTCTACAAGTCTTCTCTCAGTGATTTACCAGCAGTTGTTGGATACTCATTTCTATCTCCAATAATCGTCTTTTCTCCTTGGAACTATTCCGGTCAAGAGCGTGTTTGTGCCATTGGTGTCTTATTACTTAGCTGCGTCTCGGTCTTGGCTCTGTATAAGAAGATGCCTATTGTTGGGCTGGCATTTGCTTTTGGGGCGTCGCTAATCTTGGGGACGGTTTGGGGTATGTGCTTACACGACGCGCTGTCTGCCTAGAGTAAATTGGGACACAGAATTTGAATCCTTTGGTTGGTCTCACTTTTGATAAAGTGATCGTGCCCGTGCGTTTTGATTTGGGTCGACTGCGGCGAGGCGACCCTACCGGTTTATGTTTTTAGAATTTCTGCCACTCTGGTTTGTTATTGTAGACCCATTGGTAGTAGTCTTTGCGTTTCAGCTGTGAGGCGGCGGCGCTGTCGATGCAGAATGTTGCGTTGGGATGCATCTGGAGGATGGAAGCGGGATTGATGGCTTGGAGAGGGCCTTCGACAGTTTCTGCTATGATGGGTGCTTTGGTAGATCCAAAGGCAAGGAGGATGATTTGGCGGGCGTCCATGATGGTGCCGATGCCCATGGTGATGCAGTGGATGGGGACTTCGTCGAGGTTGTTGAAGAAACGCGCGTTGTCTTTGCGGGTTTGTTCGGTGAGGGTTTTGATGCGGGTGCGGGAGGCGAAGGAGGAGGTGGGTTCGTTGAAGCCGATGTGGCCGTCGGTTCCGATTCCTAACACTTGGATATCAATGCCACCTTTTTCTAAAATCAGGGCTTCGTAATCCACGCAGAATTTCGCGATGTCCGCAGCGTTTCCATCGGGGATAAAGACGTTGGCGGGATTGATGTTGGTGTGTTTGAAAAGATTTTCCCACATGAAGGTGTGGTAGGTCTGCGAGTGATCGCGAGGCAGGCCGACGTATTCGTCGAGGTTGAAGGTGGTGACTTGGCTCCAGTCGAGTTTCAGCTCGATCAGGCGCTGATAGAGCGGAAGGGGTGTGCTGCCGGTGGCGAGTCCGAGGACTGCGTTGGGCATTTCCTTAATGAGTTTTGCAATGATGGATGCAGCAACGTTGGAGGCGTCCTCTGCGGTTTCCTGAATGATAATTTCCATAAATGTTAGCCAAGTCGGGTTGTGATTTTGTTACGCACATCTGCTTGGAAAAGCCCGATGAGCGAGCAGATGAAATCGGCGATGTCTGCGGTGGGATCAGTGATGAGTGCGGTGAGATCGATTCCGAAAATGACCTGCGTGGCGGCATCGGTGGAATGGGAATCGAAGAAGGTGGCGTTTGCGGCGCGTCGGCCGAGGATGGCGAGATCGTAGCGTTTTCCACCGACGATTTGGGATTCGAACACTCCGTTGATGGCGGCGGCGAGGTCGTCGCGTCCGCTGACGTCCATGATGACTTTTTTATCGTCGGGCAGCCAATCAAGGTTGCGCCAAACTTCGCAGCCGATGACTTGTTTGGGTCTTTGGTTTTCCGGAAGTTCGCGGAGAGCCTGGAGCGTCGCAATCATGACGCCGATGTGGGTGTCGTGTTTGTCGGCGGGGTTGTGGGTGTAGACGACCTCGGGTTGGGTGGCGGTGAGGATTTCTAACAGATCTTGTTTGAGGGAAGTGTCGGTTGGGGATTTGATGATGCGGCTAGGGAAATCGAGCTGGATCATTGCGGCGTATTTTCCCATGACCGCAGCGGTATTTTGTTCCTGACGACGGATCGCCATCATTTCCGCATCGCTGAACGCGGCGAAAGGCCCGGTGCGGGAGCTGCCTGCGCCATCGGAACAGGTGACGCCGCCGAACCATTTTTCATTTGAGTCGAAGCATTTCAGAATGCCGTGAAACGCCATGAATTCGAGATCGTCCTGGTGGGCGCCGATGCCGAGGTGGGTGACGCGATTCAAAGCCTCCGGAATGGGTGCTTGGTCGGGGATGAAAATTTCCGCTGAGGGATGGTGCAGCCGCATGAGTTTATTTTTTCAGTTTAGGAAGGCTGGCAGCCGCAACGGCTTGGCCGACCCGACGAGTTTTTTCATCGGGCACGTGGATTTGAATCTGCTCCGCGCATTTCGGGAAGTTTTGTTTCATGACCTCCGCTGCTTTCTTCAAAACGATGTCGCCGCCCTCGCCGGTGGTGACGCGGCCGAGGATGAGCATGTGATCGAAATCATAGAAATCGAGATAATGTGGAATCGTGTAGCCGAGGTAGACCCCGATGGTTTCATAAATTTTCGCGGCGCGTTCATCGCCGGTGAGCATAAGTTTCTGGACTTCGACCAAGCGTTCGGGAAGCCCCATGTCTTTGGGCAGTTTGATCTTCGCGGCGGGGAGAAGTTTGTTGACCGCTTGTTGGGAAAAATACAAAGCGCCGACCCCGAAGTCGCCCGACCATTCATCGGCTGGGGCTTCGGTGTTGTAGTCAACGGGAGCGAAGGCGAGCTCGTTGAGCCAACCGAGGATGCGACCGCGTTTGTCCATGAAACCCACGGCTTCGCTGGAACCCATGGCGACGCCTAACATGCCTTTTTGTTTTAACGACATCGCGCCAGCAAGTGCGGTGACATCGCCATCATTCATAGTCACGAAGGGGACGTTCCATTCTTTGGCGATGCGTTTGAAAACGGCGGCGGCGGTGGCGAAGTGTTTTTTCGGAATCGAGCGCAGCAGGGACGCGACGCGGATTTCGTTATCGACGATGATGCCAGCGGAACTGCCGCCGATGGCATCGACGCGAGGCATGCAGGCAGCAGCGCGATGCAGGGCGGCGGAGAGGTGGTGGTAGTGGTATTCTGGATTGCTTTGGTTTTTTGGATCCCACGGAGTTTCCGCAGTGAACACCGCCTCGCCATCGATCACGGCGGAGACTTTGTAATCGCTCGCACCAAGATCGAAACCAATGCGGCAGCCAGCGAGATGACCACCGGCTGGGACTTCCATGTCTTTGGCGGTAGGAACTTTCGCGGCGGTTGTTAGATGGACTTCGAAATTTTTTCCGTAGGCAAGTGCCATCATCTTGCAATCGAACTTGCGAGCGCCACGAGAGGAGTAAGTTTTCTTGATCGCTTCGCCAATGACTGCAGGACCACCGAAATGCAGTTTCCATCCGCCGCGTGACCAGATGAGAAATTTCACGAGTCGCTCGACATAGAATAGCGTGGTGGGATCGGCGTGAGGGGAGACGTGGGTTTCGAAACGGGAAATGAGGCCGTTTTCTCTTTCGAGGCCGAGCACCAACGGGACACCTTTGCCGGTGGCGCGGAGATTGCGCAAATACTCGCGATTGAACAGGATGGCTGGTTTGAAACCCGGATCGAGAGGGGCGCTGATGATGGAATGTGAATTTGGCATGGGGTCAGGCGGTATGGCTAACGGCGTATCCTGCGTTACGCGGATGATTTATGAGGAGGGAGAAGGCTTTCGCAATAAAACAATTTAGGGAGACGCTAGACTTGGAGACTGAAGACATAAGACTTGAGGGTCGCAGCTGTATGGATGGGCTGAGCGCCGCGGGCTTTGTAATGCTGCCTCGATTTCTCGGGGCTTATAGGAATTTAAAACTTGGAGTGCTGGTAGAGAAGAAATAGAAATTTAAATGTAAGAGGCGGAAGAAATGGTTCCAACTGGGTCGCCTTTTAACCTGCAAACCCGACCGGTCAGATAAGAATACTGTTCGGTCAGAAAATCTTATGCGCCTTCTAGCACTACTTGTTCCTCTGTTGCTCTCCGCATGTTTCGTATCCGTGCCTTCCAAGGGAACCGCCGAGACGCGTCAGTATCATGGGAAAATGGTTACTTTGACAACTGATCTCGATCTTGCGAACACCTTTAGCCGATTGGCGGCCTGGAAGCATCCGGCGGAAGGGCTTGGAAGCAATCAACGTGTTGTCCAGACTTTACCGATGGGTTCATTGATCCGTGTAACTGGCAGCACAGCTACAAGATGCCCGTGGGGTGACACATACTGCGCGGCATGTGTGGATGTCGCGTCTGGAACTCGTTTTGATCTTTCGGAGCAGAAGTTGAAGCGCTACACCAGACCAGCCACAGAATCAGAAACCGAACAAGTGATGCGAGGCAACCGGCGATAACGTCTCTCGATAAAAAGAGACAAACAACTTGAACCTTAAAGTTCAGTATGAAGAAAATGGCGTTACCTACGATAACTTTTGAGATCACGGAGCATCAAGGTAGGTGTGAACTCACTGTGGATATAGTCGCAAATCAACTCTTCGATACATCACTTTCACAGCGATGGAGTTTTTCGTCAAAAAATGCCATGAGAAGGCGACTTGAGAGAATGAAGAATCGAATTAGCAATCCCCGTCGTGCATTGGCAGTCGTGCCGTGGCCGCGTTGTTTTCCGCCGTATTCGCGAGCCAAGCGCGAGAAATCGTTCTTCATCGGGTCCTTACGAGTGTATAGGAAGGGTGAATATTTGCTTTCTCATACGCTCGCGATTTCCGCATCGTTTGGAGCGCATCCTATCATTTGCCAGGGACGAGGAGATTATCTGGAATCTCAATTCATGCTGCCGTTGGATTTTTTTGATAAGGTTCTAGCGAAGTTAGACCAGAAAGATAAAAGCTTCGGGGAATGATCACATTTAGGTGATTTCAAGGGTAAAAAGGGACAAACAAAATGAATTGGGACAGATAACTCAGCAATCGGGGTATGGGCTGCGGCGGTGTTGGTGATGAAGCGGAGGGTTTCGCTTGCCCCGAATATGTTCGGGTGATGTGACCTAGGGCGATGCCCTAGGCTGGCATAAGTTGCCCTTTCAGGGCGGAGAAGATACGGGGTGTGGGCTGCGGCGGTGTTGGTGATGTAGCGGAGGGTTTCGCTTGCCCCGAATATGTTCGGGTGATGTGACCTAGGGCATGCCCTAGGCTATCGTGTTTTGCCATTTCAGGGCATCGATAGCGATGTTCTCTTCATTTAAAAATTCCGACCCAGAAGCAGGTTGTCGAAATCGGAAGGTCTGATTTCAGATATTTGAAGTTTAGAGTTTAAAACTTAAAGTTTCTAGCAGTTCGGCTTGAGGTAGTAGAGGACGGCCATTCTTGTGGCGATTCCGTTTTCGACCTGATCGTTGATGAGGGAGCGTTCGTAGTCCATGACTGCGTCGCAGAGTTCGACGCCGCGGTTTACGGGGCCGGGGTGCATGAGGTAGAGGCCGCGTTTTCTGATTTCTTCTAAGCGTGCGTCGGTGATTCCGTAGAGTTTGTGATACTCACGGACGGAGGGGAAGAAGGGGGCGTCTTGGCGTTCCATTTGGACGCGGAGGAGGTAGACGATGTCGGGGTTCCATTTCATCGCTTCTGAGTAATCGGTGAAGCGTTGGATGCCTTCGGGTCCGTTTTTTGGGAGCAGGGAGCCGGGGCCGAGGAAGGCGACGTGGACGCCGAGTTTTTTCAGGATGCAGGAGGTGGAGCGAGCGACCCGAGAGTGTAGGATGTCGCCGATGATGAGAACTTTTTTGCCGGTGGGGTCGGGAAATTTTTCTTTGATGGTGAAGGCGTCTAACAGTGCCTGGGTAGGGTGGGCATGTGCGCCGTCACCGGCGTTGATGACAGAGGCGTTGGTTTGGGCGGCGATGGTGGCGGGGAGGCCGGAGCGGGAGTGGCGGACGATGATGTAGTCGGTGCGCATTGCCTGCAGGGTCTCGACCGTTTCGCGGACGGATTCGCCTTTGGTGATGGAGGAGTTGCGGACGTCGAAGTTGGTAACATCGGCGGAGAGTCGTTTGGCCGCGACCTCGAAGGAGGAGAGGGTGCGGGTGGATGGCTCGTAAAAGAGGGTGAGGACGGATTTGCCTTTGAGGGCTGGAACCTTTTTCACCGAGCGGGTGAAGAGTTCTTTGAAAGGGATGGCTTGATCGAGGAGGAGGTCGATCTCCTCTCGCTTGAGCGATGCGATGTCCAGCAGGTCTTTACGAGGCATAAGTGGAAAAGTATGGTGCGTAATGGATTCCTCCGAAAACGAGAGTCATGACTAGTATGATGAGCAAGATGGCTGCGTGGTGGCGCGAGCGCTTCTTTCTCCAGAAAATATAAGCCGTCAGCAAGCCTGAAACGAAAATAAGGCTAATTGGGGTGATGAAATGATAGGTATTCCATGCCGTGTAGATGGCGGTGAAGGCTGGAAGATAGGCGAAAACCAACAGAATGGGGTGTGCGGTTAGCTTTTTTAGATGAGCTGCGGGGTCGCCGCTTGCGGTAGAGTATTCGGCGATAGCCGCGCGGCGTCTGGCTTCAGCGACGTCGGCTATATCGTGGCGTGGTTGGGGTATGGAGGTTTTGTTTTGGACCTGGTAAGCGGGAGCCAGTGGCAGTTCTACTTTCCTTAGGGTGTGGATTCTGCGTTTCTTGGGTTTGATTTCCATAGGTTCCTGCGGTGCCGGAGCGGGGTGAGGCTGCGGGGTCGGAGGTGCGGAATTTGGAGGTTGAAAAACACCGAGCTCCTCGCGCAGGGCGGCAAGCTCTTCTTGGGTCTTTTTCTGAGTGGGGATCATGAACGAGGTGCGGCGACAACGTTGACGGAGTCTTCGCCATCGGTGCCTTCGAGAGAGACGTGGACGTGATCGTGGCGGTCGGTTTCTAACTGAATTCCTATGTAGTTCGCGTGGATCGGCAACTCGCGGTGACCTCGATCGATCAACACCGCGAGTTCGACTTTTGCGGGGCGACCGTAATCGGCGAGTGCATCGAGTGCGGCGCGGATGGTGCGGCCAGTGAAAAGGACGTCGTCGACCAAGATGATGTGCGCGCCATCGACGGTGAAAGGGATGTCGCTTTCCTGGAGTTTTGGATTTTCGCGAAGGTGTTCGAAGTCATCGCGGTAGAGCGAGATATCTAACACCCCGAAGTTGAGTTCGCGATCTTCTTCGGAAAGGTGGGTGAGGAGTCGTTCGGCGACCTCGTCTCCGCGTGAACGGATGCCGACGAGTGAAATCATGCCTTCGGGATTCGCTTGGCGGATGGCTTGCGCGAGGGTTTCGATGCCTTGGTTGATTTGCGCGGCATCGAGGGTGAGTTTGATGGAGGCGGAGTCGATGGATTTGCTTTCGGGAAAATTCATAATTCCAATATCAGTGCGGCGTTGCAGGCCGGCGAAGGTGATTTGATCTGCGGCAGCGTGTGCGGCTTGGACGGCGGAGAGCCGATCATTTCCTTGGGCGACGCAGGCGAGCACGCGACCACCGTTGGTTTGCCATTCATCGCCGACTTTTTTGGTGCCTGAGTGAAAAACTTGTTGGCCGGTGGAGTCGATGCCGTGGATCACATCGCCGTTGCGTGAGCTTTCCGGATAACCATGCGAGGCGAGAATGACGCAGACCGACCAATCATCGGTGAAGCGGATCAGGTTTTTATCTAACACACCTTTCGCGCCGTTCATGCAGAACGCCGCGAGATCGCCTTGGAGTAGTGGCATGACGGCTTGGCATTCGGGATCGCCGAAGCGGCAGTTGTATTCGATGACTTTCGGGCCATCTGGGGTGAGCATGAGGCCGAAGTAAAGGAAGCCGCGGTAAGGAAGATTTTCCGAGCGCAGCGCGGCGACTGTCGGTGCGACAATGGATTCGTCGATGATGTTGAGGAGTTCTTCGGATATGAGTTTCCTTGAAGCGACCGCGCCCATGCCGCCGGTGTTCGGACCGAGGTCGCCGTTTTGCAGGCGCTTGTAATCGCGGGCAGGGGTGAGGATGAGGTATTGGTCATCGACGATAGCGGCGAAGATGGAAACTTCCGGGCCGATCAAACATTCTTCTACCAATAAGCGACCGGGGCCGAATCGTTTTTCGGTAAAAACTTCGTTGAGGAAATCGAGGGCGGATTTTTCATCAGGACAAACGGCAACGCCTTTTCCGGCAGCGAGCCCGTCGAATTTCAGGACGGTTGGATAGTTTTCAGCGATGGCGACGACGGCGGATTCTAACGAATCACAAACCGTGGCGTTGGCGGTGGGAATTTGGTTGCGGAGCAGGAATTCTTTGGAGAATTCTTTACTGGCTTCTAACTGCGCGGATTCTTTCGGCGGCCCCCAGCAAGGGATGGAGTTTTTCTCACAGAGATTTGCCAAGCCCTCGCCGGTCACGAGGTAGGATTCCTCGCCTGCGATGCAGAGATCGATGGCATGACTTTTCATCCAGTCGATCAAAGAAGGGAGATCGGTCGCGGTGGTGGGCTTGGCGATTTGGAAAATGGCATCGCTTCCTGGGAAGGAAAACAGCTCAGGTTTCTGCGGAGATAGGGAGAGGGTATGAAGCAGCGCGTGTTCACGACCGCCTTTTCCAACAACAAGTATTTTCATCTGCGGTTGTTTTGTGAGAATTCAGGCGGATGGGCAAGGACTTTGAGTAAAAGCTAAAATCCTGAAAAGCTGAAAGGAAGATAGAGCCTAATGCCTCACTAGGACTTCGGCGGGAGCAAAGAACCGTCTGATTCGTCGCCGGTGACGACGGGTAAGTTCGGCTCTTTGAAATTGGGGAGGGCGAATGACCAGAAGGAGCGTTTGCGTGCTTGGTCGAACGCGAGGGCGCGCTCTTTGCCAGTTGGCATTTGTTTCATGTCCTTTTCCCTGGCCTCGACGACTGCGACTTTCGGGCGCATTAGGGCAAAATCAGCGATGTTCTGGGTCGTATTTGAGGCTGTTTCTTTCACGGATCTTGTCGCATTCGAAGCCGTTTCTTTCACAGATTTCATGGTTCCACATGAGGTGAAGACCAATTGCAGTAAGAGGGCGGCGCACAGGGTTTTTGACATAACGAACGGGTTCAATATCACGCAGGAAAGCCGATCTGTCCAGAGTGCCTTTTTGGGTTTTTCGTCACATAGCGGCGATCTTCGGTCGCCGAGTTGTGGATTAGGTCATGGGCGCAGCAGTCCAGAGCCTCCGGCGGTGGAATGATCGAATTCGGAACTTTTCGTTGAAGTTGTCATCATTTAGCGTTCCGCACACCCATGATCACCCTCCTATCCGACCTAGAAAACCCCGATGGGGCGGAGATGACGTTTCGTTTGGTGAAGGAGTGGATTCGCTCGGCGCGGCGATCGATTGAGATTCATATGTTTGTGTGGCGGAATGATGCGATTGGAAATGTGATTGGTCAGGCGGTTCTGGAGGCGGCGGAGCGTGGGGTGGCGGTGCGCATCATCAAGGATGTGGGGGCTTTCATGTATGAGCGCATCGAGATGAACCGGAAGTCGTTTTTTAACAAACCGATCTCTTTCAAAAGCTGCTTGGTTTACGGGCTTATCGGGAGGACGTTTCCTAACACATTTTGCAAAGACGATCGCACGGATGAACTGGGTTGGAGTTTGATGAATCATCCGAACGTCACGATGGAGTGGGTGAATCACACGCATACGAAGTATTATCTTTTTGACGATGAAGTCATGCTGACCGGAAGCATCAACATCGAGGACAGGCATAGGGGTTATTTGGACTACATGATTCAGATCGAAGGTCGTGAACACATCGAGCGCTTTCGCCAACGTCAGTCGCTGCAAGTGCCGCACGATGCGACGCGGGGTTTGGAGTTTGTGCTGAACTCGTTGCGTAATGGTGGGCGTCGGTTTGAAATTAAGGAAAGGTTTCTTGAATTGATGCGGCAGGCGAAGACCTCGCTCTATATCGAGATGGCCTACATCGGCGATCCTGAGATCAGCGCGGGAATTGCTGCGGCGGCTGCGCGTGGGGTGGAGGTGACAATGTTGTTTTCCCGCGAGGCGAATGTGGGGAACGACATCAATTACAAATCAATGCATGAACTTTATCTCAGCACTCCGATGAAAGTGTATCTCGCGGATCGGATGATCCATTCGAAATTGATGATGATCGATGACAGCACCGTGATCATGGGATCGGCGAATTTTTCCGTGTTCTCCATGCAAAAAGCGGAGGAGTTGAATGTGCTGATCCAGCAGGATGAGGCGTTGATGAAGCAGTTTAGGAAAACCATCGCGCATCGCATAGCGGCGGCGAGTGAGGTGGGGTCAGCGGATGAATTCGCGGCGTATAATAAGCGGATCGCGTATTTGCAGCAGTTACATCAGCGATTGAATGATTTGTTTAACTAAAGTCGGTGCTGCAGGCTTTAAGTAATGACGGATATTTCCGTTCGTTCATCATCAACCCTGAGAGCTACCCCGACACATCGGGGCAGCAGTCTGAGGGCCTACGGCGGTGGCATATAGGGACGGACAAATTATTTAAATCGTCGAATTCGACCGCAGAAAAAGCAAGACAGCTATCGACTAGAGGTGTAATCTATCACTATCAAAACAAAGTTCACCTACTGGCAAGAGGATGACGGGATGTTTCTCGGGTATTTAAATGATTATCCTGATCACTGGACGCAGGGGGAGACACTTCTAGATCTTAAAGAGCAACTTCGGGATTTGCATTCATGTAGATCGCTACTTGTTAGTTCCGCTAGTTAAATGAAGATTTTACTGATTATCGCTTTCTTTGTTTCATGCCTTTCAGGTAATGCCGATGAACCTGATATAGGCACCATTGTAGCTAAGAGTGAACTGCAGCCCAAGAATTCGGCTATCGAAGTGAGCTATGAATATGATGGCGAAGGAAAGCTGGTGTTATCCATTCAGAACATAGCGATGAATGCTGCTGCCAAGGGCGTCGTTGGTTCAGTCGTTATTAAAGGCATGGATATTTTTATACGGCCTAAGGAACGCTACGATGCAAAAGGACCATTTGAGAGTATCCAGCGATATACGATCCAATACGTCATTCAAAATGTTAAGCCGGGTCGCTATTCTCTGAATCACGATGACAGTGATGCCGAGGGACAAGATCGGGAGACAAAGGTGCAGCTCGATCTTAGTGTTGCTGTCAAAGGTAAGGAGACAGTCACGTTTGAGGATCCTGATCCATCTGAGGACCCGTTTGCTGAATAGGCAGAGACTTAGCAATGGGAATTATAGAACGTTTTGAATCAACGAGAATAAAACCAAAGCGAACAATCGTGAGTGGCAACCGGCGTAACCGTCCTAGTTGAATCGTAACTTGGTCCGCCGGTGTCACCACTCTATTGTTCTGTAGGGAAGTATATGCGTTACGTCATACATAAAATTAACTCTCAGACTATACAATCCTATCACTCGAAACCTCTGGACTTGATACCGACTGCTATGACAGGATCCGTATCATCCATGAAATCGCTATTGTTCCTAGCAGTCCTCTATCTGGTTTGTAGCTTAGGCGTTTCTTCCGCCGCAGAGCGCTTTCTCGTGCGCGAGGCGGAAGACGGAGATTGCTGCGACGCACGACTGGAAATCACGGGCAACGGGGAAGCCTATTATCTTGAAAATCAAGAACTGGCCGCCGCAACCGTCGAAGAAGCGAACGGCGTGCTACATGTCGAGGTGGACGGGAAAACTCGCTGGATGCTCACCCCGCAGGACGGAGCGTGGACCGACCAGCGAAACGGGCGCTGGGTGAGTCGTGAAACTCTGGTAAAAAACAACCCAGAGTGGTCTAAGGTTCGCATCCGAGTGACAGACCAAGACGGGAAATCACTGGGCGCATTCGGCTTCACCTATCAGATCGATAGCAAGGACGGGCGGTGGGACCCGTTACTTGTTAAACCCCTCCCCACGGAAGACGGACAGATTGAAATCAAGGCTCCCGAAGATTGCTTCATCCAACTTGTTATCGAACATCCAGATTTTGTCAGAGGGTTCAACTCGCCCCGGGAAGTGCAGCGGAAATCCGGTGCGACGGAACTGAAAGTGCAGTTCGAGCGGGGGCAGACAGTGAGTGGCAAGCTCGTCGATGACGAAAGCGGAAAAGGACTGGCGGATGTGTTGGTGTCGCCCTTGATTTTCACGCCTCCTCTTTTCTCACCGGACTGGGCAAGGACCGTGAAAACCGCAGCGGACGGCTCGTTCACACTGCGGGGAGTGGCCGGTATGCTCGCCGCCCAACACTCGGATTATCTTGAAGAGGAGGTTTACCTGAAGGACGGCGAAACAACCGTCACCGTGAAGTTAAAGAAAGGACTCACTATGCAGGGAAAAGTGAGTGACCCTTCCGGCAAGCCTTTGGCCGACGTGGTAGTGGATGATGGATCGGGGAAACGCACACGAACTGGCGAGGACGGGCGCTTTACACTTCTCGGTTTGCGAAAGTGGAGCGACGACAAGTGGGCGATTAAGTTTTTCAAAGCGGGCTTCAACGACCATCGTTACGAGGAGGCAGAAGCCGCTGCCGATGGGCTGGATGTCACACTCACCCCACTTCCACAATTGCGCGGGCGGGTCGTGCGTGCCGATGGAAAGCCGGTCGGCACGTTCACAGCAGTCTGCGGCCCCGGCCCAAATCCGTCCGACTACGAATGCGTGGAATCAACAGTTGAAGGAGTGGACGGACGCTTTGTCTTTCAGCCGAGAGCTCTGCCCGACGAAGGCACGGATTATTGGCTAGGCATACGCGCCGTGGGTGCCGCGCCGTGGGAGGGCGTTGTGTCACAAGCCACGCTGGAGGTCGGTGATTTTCAGGTCGTTCTCTCGCCTGGGTTTTCCCTTTCCGGCCGCCTCGTGATTCCAGAAGCAGCTGGCGAATTGGAAATCCGCATCGAACCCTCGGATCGCGAACCACAAGACTCCTACAGCTCCGATCTTCCCGGAAAGCCTCTCGCAACCCAAGTGATCCGCGCGAATCGTGGGGATCCGCTCCGCATTTTCAACCTTCGCACGGGTGAATACCAACTCAGGATCATCGCAAAAGGCGCAACTCCACTATTGCTTCCCGTGAAAATCGGAGGCGAGGACGTCGATCTCGGCGAGCTTACACTTCATGGCACCGGATCGATCACCGGGATCGCGAATGAGCCCTACACGCCGGACAAAGCATGGCGCTTTGCCGACGGCAAGATCTTTGTCGATGGATTCGGAGCGAAAAGCCACGAGCCGTTCATGTCCTTCAAGACTGATGGTGATGGCAGGTTTCATGTAAATGGAGTTCCGGTGGGTAAAGTGAGCGTTATGTTCGATTATCATGAGAGTGCGGACATCATCAACTCTGTGGTTCGCACAGTCGTCGTAAAGGAAGGCAAAGTTACGGAAACCCGCTTCGAGGGGGAGGGCGGGGGATGGTCGCAGCCGCTTCGGTTTCTGTTTGATAACAAGGAAGCCATTCCGGTCTATCAGGGTGCCCGCATAGTGGATAATGTCACCGATCGTGAGCCGATGCTCCGAATCGATGTGCTGGACGTGGATGGCATCACGGCGAATTCGGTAGAATGGAGCCCTGATCATGATTCTCCACCTGCGATTTCAGATCTCGCACCAGGCCGCTGGAAGATTCGGATTTCCGACTGGCTCGGCAGCCGCGGATTCGATGAAGGACTGCGGGCTGAAACCATCGCCGAAATCGGGGAGAAGCGCGTTCCGATCACTATTGGACTCGGCAGTAGAATCCTGAGCGGACGGGTGACTTCTGCTCGTGAAACAAAACGTTTAATTCAATTGATCGCGGTGGGTCGCAGCAGCGGACGGGTTTTTCATTCACGCGCCGATGACGAAGGGGATTTCGTTATCCGCTATCTCCCAGAAGATGATTACTTCGTCCACGCCCGCGACGATGACGGCGGTTGGTGCGATCTGGGAACACGCAAGGCAGACAAACCCTCAGTAGACTTCGGAGAACATGCATTGGGAGATGGAGGACATGTGACCGGCAGAATCGAACGCGAGATCTTGTCTGCGCAGGGCGATTTCCGTTTATCCGCGCAGTCCACGGATGGCATCGTGGTTCCCGTCGATGAATTGGAAAACGACGGCACCTACCGATTCGGGCATCTCAAACCAGGAAAATGGACGATTGTCGGCCAAGCAGCGGATCGGGAATTTCTGCGCCGCACAGTACCGGTGGAACGCGGGGCTACCGTAGATATGACGCTCACAGAAAAGCAAATAGGGACGGACAAATAATCTCACGACCGTGATTCTCTACAATGGAGGATCGAAAAAGATGCACCAAAACAGCCTTAATTCTGCTAGTATGTTCGCTATCGGATCTTCTATCGATATCACTTTTTGTTAGGAGCCTTTGTAGGTTCTGCGGCCTCAATGAATTCTCGGTCAAGCATCCCCTTGGTGATCTGCTCGTGCTTGGCTTTCGTATCAATCACCAACATGATTTTTTTCTCAGGGAGGTAGTGCGCAACACCCTCAAGTATGGAATGCTCAACGACATCCTTTTCAGGATCTGGCTGGGTATAAAATGCCCATGTCATTTCACTGTAACTGGCAAAAAGGCTCGCAGCGGCTTGCTCGCCTGCCGGGATTCGACCCTCGCGCACCCACTCCGCTACATTTACAAGAAACTTATCGCTCACTTTATAAGATCGGCATTCTAGCTCGGAGCGACACAGAGTTACTTTTGCGCCCTCTTTGATTTCAACATAGGTCGTAAATGGCTCGTGGAATTCCATGGCCAAGAAACAGGCTACATGAAACTTTGCAGTAAAACTAACATGCATAGGAGCCGTTCCAAACTCGCGGAAGCCTTTCTCTTTCAATGGATCAGTGACTTTGATGTAACTCTGGATCAGCACATCCATATCTTTAGCGAACGGTGAGTCTGCGGGAACTTTAAGAAACGTGTCGGGCTTAGGTTCGTAGATGATCGCTTTCGGAATCTTTCCCTCTGTCTCCTTGCTGACTGCTTCGTTGAACTTTGTCACGAAATCGCTGAGAGATGTTGCTTGGATTTCTGTCTCTTCTTTAAAGAAAATGTTCCAGTCGTGCGGGCAGGGATGTGCATGTAGGATACAAGGAAAGATTGCCGCTAATAGTGCTACGATTCGGTTCATTTTTACCTTATAGTCTAATCGTCATCATACGACGAGTTGTTTTTTGATGGGTCGTTTTAAAAATACGACCGCCATCTCGATGTTCTTAGGAATTTAAAACTTGGCGTTCTGGTGGAGAAGAATTAGAAATCTGAAATGAATAAGGCGGAAAAAATAATTCCATCCATGACGCCTTTTACCGTGATCACCCACCGCTCGGATGATTATCCTGTTCTGCTTAAAATGATGCGTGCGCCCCTAGCATTCTTGATTTGCATTATCCTAGGCTATACGGTCGCGTCCGCGCATCAGGATGACGCCGGTGACATCCATCCTTCGGTTCTAATGGAGGACGGTCGTTTCGCTGTCTACTTTCGCAACACTACTGATAATCAAACATACAAGACAGTGGTTGCCGCAGACGGCACCTTTGTCTCAAGACGTCAGAAGTCGCAATCCCCGCCCGAGATAACACCCCCAGTTCCCCTAGCTGAGGAGATCGAAGGAATCAATGTTCCGACAAAAGACGCTTTCTTCGTCTTCCCTGAGTGGGAGCGTAAGCATAACGGCAAGCCGTTCATGGTTAAGATTGTAGATCAGAAGATTGCGAAGGTTCCTTTAGACTGGAACGACACGTTTGTGAGCATTGTTCATGGCGCGGCGATTTCAGATAAGACTATTGTTCTAACAGCTTCGGCGAAGGAACCGAAAAAGGAGGGTGTAGACTTCCCCTTCTCGTTTCACTCATTCGACTCAAAGTCCATGAAAAGGCTACACTCGACCATCATCGGCGAACCGATACGGGTCTATTGGTTCCCTAAGGACTCAAACTTGGTGATTCAGGATGGTTTTGCATACGTGGCGTGGATGGGCTTCGACGGCACCGAATCCACTCTGAATTTCTCTCGGTTTGACCCAACGTCTGGGAAGTGTATTACGCGCAAACTAGGTAGAGGCTGGGGCAACTCTTCAGCGTCGATTGGTATAATAGCCGACTCTGCATTGATTTGCTTTCATCGACGGGTGGAACGGGTTGTTGGTGATGAGCCGACTTGGCTTGCTGAGATCGCTTATGAGCATCGAAACCTGCCCGAGTTGTTCAGGAAAGAAATTGCAGAAGAAACCGGCCCTGGGCAACCCGATACCCACCCTGATGAGTCGAAGTCGGAGGGTAGTGACAAACCTCAACCTGAATCGGAGGGGCGCTTCCGGTAGCGGGAGCAATGCAAAAAGGGACGGACAAATGATTCGTCACTTCAAAAACAATTCAATCATTCCCGTATGAACACTTCACGTTATGCAATGAAAATTCCAGTCGTTTCCATGTTGCTTCTGATGCTCGCTCCAGTAGTCATTGCTGAAGAGAATAAGTCCACCGCGAAAGAGCGTGAACTAATCGAGGCGACATACAGGCTGCGGGTCAAAGACGTAAAGCGACTGTTGGCCGAAGGAGCTAATGTGAATTTGCGATACGGCGATCATGAGGCGGACAAAGTCTTCCAAGATCCGTGGGATTTGGGTTACCCAATAGGATACCGACGCTGGACTGCTCTTCTGGCATTGAGCGAAGCGAGTGTTTGGCCGTTACCGCCTCGTAAAATCGAGAACACCGAGGAGGACTTTGAGTATCGTCTTCAGGAAGCAGTGAAAGTTCCCGAAAAGGAGTTGGAGTTGAGGCGAGAGATTCAACTAGAGATCGGAAAGCTCCTGATTGAGGCCGGTGCTAACGTGAATGTTGACGATGGTCACGGTGCCACCCCACTCTACAACTCGGCAGCAAATAAGTCCGGGTTGATGCTACTTCTGGTTCAATATGGCGCACGAGTGAACTCTAAGACCGGGACATACATCGATGGACCTAGTGATAAGACACCTCTGCATTTGGCGATACATGCGCCCGATAATCTCGCGTCTCTAATCCACGAGGGGGCTGCTCTTAATGTAGTCGATACCCATGGGAACACCGCCCTACATTGCGCCGTGAATGCCGATGAACTTGCGTCCGTTAAACTTTTGCTTGATGCAGGAGCAGATCGAACCATCAAGAATAAGAACGACAAACTTGCCGCAGATCTCTGCAATACAGACCAATGGGCATCTGTGAAAGAATTAGCTATTTCACGGCTTTTTTCTAAGGCGAAAAAATGAAGCATAGCCGTCTAAAAAAGGTAGGGTCGAGCGGCTCGCTCGACCGTCATTTTCTGTCGATAGCGGATTGCAAGAGACGGGATTTAGGAGGTCTCATTTCATTTAGGGTAATCCTGCGTTTGAGATTTTTGAAATCTGTCAACGCGGCGTGTTGACCCTACCTTTTATGATGAACCCGCTTTTGAGGTTGCGGGTCTTGGGCTTAGGGTTTTACCTGTGGGGCAATGAGTAAAACGAAAGTAGGATTTGTGGGTGTGGGGCGTATGGGTGCGAACATGGCGCGTCGGTTGGCGGATATGGATTATGAGGTGACTGCGATTTTTGATCATTTCCATCAGGTCGCGGAATCGATGGCTGATGAGCTTGGAGCCAAGGCGATGACTTGTCTGGCGGATGTCACAGCGGCGGCGGATGTGATTTTCACGGTGGTGACGGATGATGCGGCGATGGAGGAAATTTTTTCCGGCGATCATTCCTTGCTCAAAGGTGCTGAGGGGAAAACATTCATTCACTGCGCGACGGTGAGCCCGGAAGCGCACATGAAAGCGGCGCAGGCAGCGGCAAAGGTGGGAGCAAAAACCTTGGCGGCGAGTATGGCATCGTCGATCACGCAAGCGCGTCAGGGAACTTTGTATCTCATGATTGGCGGGGAAGAGGAGACGTTCAATACGCATGAAGCTTTGCTTAAAGATATGTCGATTTCACTGCGCTATGTCGGACCCGTGGAGAATGCGGCGCGTATCAAGGCACTGGTGAATATGGTAATGAACATCAATACAGCAGGTCTCGCGGAGGGGCTTGGCTTGGGTGCTGCTTTAGGGTTGGACTTGGATATGCTCCGAGAAATTTTTGCCCAAACGGGTGCGAACTCTCGCGTCTTGGAAACGGACGGCGATGACATGGTCGCACGCGAGCATGATTGTTATTTTTCCGCATCGCATGCCGCGAAGGATAGCGGAATTGCCAACGCGATTGCGAATGCGGCTGGTGTGGACACGCCGCTCTCGCGTGCGACCGAAGCCCAGTATCGGAAACTCATAGAACTCGGTTTAGGAGACTTGGATAAATCCGTGGTCGCCGAGCTGACTTTCCCAGGAAGAAACGGACAAAATCTCTAAACCATGGAAACAAGCAGCCGCATTTTAAACAGCGAAGGTGAACGTCTGGATGTCGATTTTCATCAGGGAACTCATTTGGGTGCGATGGTTGTATTAGGTCATGGTGTAACGGGAAATAAAGACAGGCCGCTGTTGATCGAGATTGCCAAAGGTTTAGCTAAAAAAGGTTGGCCGTGTATTCGGTTTTCCTTTTCCGGAAACGGCGATTCCGAAGGACAATTCGAAGATTCTAATATCAGCAAAGAGGTCGATGATTTGTGGTCGATTCTGAACACCGTGCCTCAGGAAAAGCGGATCGCGTATATCGGTCACAGCATGGGCGCAGCGGTGGGTGTGAAAACCGCATCGCGCGGGATGGCGATTCAGTGTTTGATTTCGCTGGCAGGGATGGTGGATACCGCGGGTTTTGTGGAGCGTGAGTTTGGCGATGTGGTGCCGGGAAAAGGTTTGATGTGGGATGATGAGAATTGTCCGCTTTCCGAGAGTTATGTGAATGATTTAAAAGAAATCGGCAGTTTGTTGCCAGATGCAGCAAGGATCGAATGTCCATGGTTGCTCATTCACGGAACGGAAGACGATGTGGTTCCTATCGAGGACAGTCGGCAAGCATTTGAAGCGGCGCGTTGCGATAAAAAGCTCATCGAGATTCCGGGAGCGGGTCACTCGTTTGATGCGGAATCATATGGAGCCATCGTGGATAGAATCGACCTCTGGCTGGAGAAGAGTTTTGGTTAGTGTGTCATCGCTGACTTGCAATCGCGATCAGTAATTTTTCAATAAGGAAATGTTGCCCATGAGTTCAGAAGATTTAGAGGAAGCCAATATACAATGGAAAGACATCGTTAGTCGCTCAAGTTGGCACGAAAATATTTCAGAAGATATTAACCCTGATGCTACCTTCTCAGATCGACAAACAGCACTGCATCTTGCTGCGCAGTTTGATTATGTCGAATTGGCCGATTTGCTACTTTCGAAAAATGCGCAAATTGATCTAAAAGATATTGAAGGTTATACTCCGCTTCTTCAAGCAGCGGTATTTCGATCATATTCGGTATTAAAATTGCTTCTTGTTCGTGGAGCTGATCCTAAGCTTTGCACAAATAGTGGATTGGATTTAGCTGAACTGCTTAAACTCGGAGTGGAATATCACTTTTGTGGAAATAAGGGGGATAGATGATAATACTAAATGACTCCTCCTTGTCCTCCATTGCCTCCTTCTCTCCGTGGTAAAAAAAGCCTGAATAACTCAATGATTTCCTATTCCGCGCAGAACCCTAACAAAAAAGAGTTTCAAGGCTTACTCAACTCCAAGATCACTGGCGCGTGATCTGAAACTTTCAGTGAAACATTCGGGATCAGCGCGGCTTGGTTTTTGGCGAAGCCTGAAGTGAAAATGTAATCAAAAGTGGTGGATTTGAAGTCTTCGAATTTGGGGTTGTTGCGCCAGGTGAGGCGGTTTTTTTGTGGGGTTTTATCCCATGTGTTGTGGAAGCCTGCTTTTGTTAGGTCTGCGATAGCGGTGCAGAGGGGGAATTGGCGGTCGTGATTGGAATTGAAATCGCCACCGATGACCCAGCCGATGATTTTCTGGTCGGCAAACTTTTTGGCCGTTTCATTTTTGTGAGCGATGATCTGTTTGATGGCCTCGGCGCGGGTGGTGGCGATGATCTTTTCCATATTCGGGTCTTCGCTGCCACGATTGCTGCGGAGGTGGACGCAGTAGGTCATGATCAGTCCGCCGTCGGGATGTTTGAGTGCGGCGAAGGCGAAACCGCGATTGAGGCTGGGGAGGTTTTTGATGAATTTGTAGGGGACTTCAGATGCGCTGTGGGCTTCGAGTTTGGATGCGATGGCGCATTGCTGCGGGAATGGCTTTTTGTCCTCGAAATTCAAAAATTTAGACATCACATGGATTTTTAAATCTGGGTTGTTTTTGATGAGTGCTTTGAAAGCAGTCTCGTCGCGGATCTCCTGAGCGAGGAAGATATCGGGATCTGCGGCAGCGACGATTTTTTGTGCGGCGTTGATGTGCTCGGTCTGTTCGGCCTTCGTGGCTTCGGCGTATCCGCCGGGAAACCATTTCACATTCCACGTCATCGTTTTGAGCGGTTCTGCGGAAGCTGTGCAACAGAGAAGTAGCCCATGTAAAAGAGCGATGAGGGGGGATTTGAGTGAGGGCATGGGTTGGTTGTAATGAATAAATGCGCGGGTGTGAATCAAATTGGCATTGTGACTTGCGGGTTGGTAGGCAAGTTTCTATTTAATGAGGATGTTGAAAATGGCTGACGTGATTTATCGCAAGCAACTGGCGTAACAAGCATGGCAAGAGAATATAAAATTCAGCGCAAGGTATCGTCTTCGGTTTCTGGAATTGATTATGAGCGTGCTCTGAATGAGGAACAGTTTCGCGCGGTCAGCTCGGCGCCGGGTAAGGTGTTGGTGATCGCAGGTGCTGGATCGGGAAAAACCCGGACGCTGACGTATCGGGTTTCGTGGTTGTTAGATCGAGGTGAGCAGGCGCGGAATATTTTGCTACTGACGTTTACCAATAAAGCCGCTCGTGAAATGGTCGAGCGGGTAAAGAGTTTGGTTGCGGGCGATGTGGCGGATTTATGGGCGGGGACGTTTCACTCGATTTGTAATCGGATTTTACGCAGGCATGCGGAGGAGATTGGTTTCACGAAATCGTTTTCGATCTTGGATCGAGATGATCAGAAATCACTGATGAAAGGTGTGGTCGCGGGTTGTGATATCGATACGAAGCAACGTCGTTTTCCAAAACCGGATGTGCTGATCTCGTTATACAGTTTGATCGCGAACACCGGAGCGACTCTGGAACAAGTGTTGGTAGCGAGGTATCCGTATTTCCTTGAGTGGATGGACGAGCTCGACAAAGTCCATACCGCGTATGTGAAAAAAAAGCGCACGACGAATTCGGTGGATTTCGATGATATGTTGCAACTCACGGTGGAGCTTTTGAAAAACCATCCGCAGGTGTTGGAGATTTATCGGAAACGCTTCCGCAATATTTTGGTCGATGAGTATCAAGATACCAATGCGGTGCAGAGCGAGTTGATCGATCTGTTGGCCGGCGATTCTAACAGCCTGATGGCGGTGGGTGATGATTCTCAGTCTATCTATTCCTGGCGCGGCGCGGAGGTGGATCACATTTTGAATTTTCAGAAACGTTATCCAGAATCTGTCATCCACACGATAGAGACGAATTATCGGAGCGTGCCGGAGATTTTGGATTTATCGAACGCGGCGATCTCTGCGAACAAGATGCGGTTTGAGAAAAACCTGAAATCGTCGAGGTCGGAAGTGGGGGCGAGACCGGCTTTGGTGCCGGTGGAGGATCCGACGAGTCAAGCGGCGTTTGTTGCGCAGCGGATGTTGGAGTTGAGAGAGGAAGAGGGGATAGAGCTAACAGAAATGGCAGTGCTTTACCGCGCGCATTTTCAGAGTTTGGAAATCCAGATGGAGCTCACGCGGCGTGGCATTCCGTTTTCGATCACCAGTGGACTGAGGTTTTTCGAGCAGGCACATATTAAAGATGTGGCGGCATTTTTGCGATTCGTGACGAACCGCAAGGATGAGGTCAGTTTCAAAAGAATGGTTGAGCTGCTGCCGGGTTGCGGACCGGGCGCGGCGGAAAAGCTGTGGCAGAAATGGTTACGCGATCCGTTGTCGGGAAATCCCGAGCCGCCTGTCATGTGGTCGGATGTTTTTTCAGGATACCCCGTGCCCAAAAAGGCGGCGAAGCATTGGCAGCAGTTTTGCTACACCCTCGACGAATTGACCCCGCACGGAGTTTTCGCGAGTCCGGCGGAAATGATCTTCAGCGTGCTCGAAGGGGTTTATGACGAGTATTTGAAGGAAAGCTTTGAGAATTACGAAGGTCGGCGCGGCGATATCGAGCAGCTTATCCAATACAGCGGGACGTTTGAGGATATATTGGAATTTTTAGCTCAACTCTCCTTAATGAGCACTACGGATGGCGAGCCGACCGGTGAAAAGGCTGACAACGACGACGATAAAGTAACCTTGTCCTCCATTCACCAAGCGAAAGGCTTGGAGTGGAAAGTGGTATTTTTGATCTGGCTGGTGGACGGGCAGTTTCCGAACGGCCGGATACTTGAAGCGGATGACGATGCGGCATTTGAAGAAGAACGGCGCTTATTCTACGTGGCGCTGACACGGGCGAAGGATCAGCTTTATTTATCCTACCCGATGATGAACCCGAAAAGTTACACGGGGGATATCCTCTGCCGACCCTCACGTTTTTTAGATGATTTTCCGAAACACCTCGTCGAGGTATGGAATGTCGGAAATGAGTGGGTGGATGACGATCCTTTCTGAATTGCGAAGCACAAAAGGATGGATGAGGGACTTTTTACGAGTATTTATCTCGATTTCGCGGATTATTACCGATTTGTTGAATGATCGAAATCCCGTAAAATAAAGGGTTTGAGAGAAAGTTGCGAAACAACCAAATTTTTTTTGACAGAGTGCAACTCTTTGATAGTCTCCGCCCGCTCATCCCCACAGCAGCAGGGGTCCCGCGCCCAGTCTCACTCAACATGTGACAGGACGCGGTTCTTTTGTCGCTAGAAAGGACGAGCTCACAACAATCCAAACTGCTCGTGTAGCTCAGGGGTAGAGCGCATCCTTGGTAAGGATGAGGTCGGGGGTTCAATTCCCCCCACGAGCTCCATGATACACTAGCAAAAACTTCTCAGAAACTTCTCAGCGAAACCAATACGAAAATGGCCAAAGAACAATTCCAACGCAATAAGCCGCACGTTAACATCGGCACCATCGGTCACGTCGACCACGGCAAAACCACCCTCACCGCAGCTATCACAAATACGCTTGCTGAAAAAGGTCTAGCCAAGAAGCAATCCTATGCGGATATCGATGCTGCTCCCGAAGAACGTGAGCGCGGTATCACGATCAACACTGCACACGTTGAATATGAAACCGTAAAGCGTCACTATGCACACGTTGACTGCCCAGGACACGCCGACTATGTGAAAAACATGATCACCGGTGCTGCTCAAATGGACGGCGCCATCCTCGTAGTTTCAGCTGCTGACGGCCCAATGCCTCAAACACGTGAGCACATCCTTCTTGCTCGCCAAGTGGGTGTTCCTGCTCTCGTTGTTTTCATGAACAAGGTTGACCTTGTTGATGATGCAGAACTCATCGAGCTCGTCGAAATGGAGATCCGCGATCTTCTTTCCTCTTACGATTATCCAGGTGACGACATTCCAATCGTTGCTGGTTCCGCTGTGAAAGCCCTCGAAGGCGACGCAACGCACATGGCCAATGTTATGAAACTCATGGACGCAGTGGATTCCTACATCCCTGAGCCAGAGCGTCCAATCGACAAAACCTTCCTCATGCCTATCGAAGACGTGTTCTCCATTGAAGGTCGCGGCACTGTCTGCACCGGTCGTGTTGAGCGTGGTATCGTCAAGAAAATGGAAGAAGTAGAAATCGTTGGTATCCGTGACACACAGAAAACCACCGTTACCGACATCGAAATGTTCCGTAAACTTCTCGACGAAGGTCGTGCAGGTGACAACGTCGGACTTCTCGTCCGTGGTCTCAAGAAAACCGATGTTGAGCGTGGTCAAGTTATGGCCAAGCCAGGCACCGTGAAAGGTCACACGATCTTCAAATCCGAGATCTACGTTCTTTCTAAAGAAGAAGGTGGCCGCCACACCCCGTTCTTCTCGAACTATCGTCCACAATTCTACTTCCGCACGACCGACGTGACCGGCAGCATCAAACTCCCAGAAGGAGTCGAAATGGTGATGCCTGGTGACAACATCAACTTGGAAGTTGAACTCATCAACCCAATCGCCATGGAACCAACCATGCGTTTCGCTATCCGCGAAGGTGGCCGTACCGTCGGTGCAGGTCGCGTTGGTGAAATCATCAAGTAATACAAATCAACGGTGAATCGGTTAGTGAAAACTAACAGATGAGCCAAGCACTTGGGGCACCCCGCTAAACCGGGGTGCCCTAAAGTCGCCTCAAAACCTAACATTTTCTCAATCAAACGCGTCAGTAGTTCAATTGGTAGAGCGTCGGTCTCCAAAACCGAATGTTGGGGGTTCGAGTCCCTCCTGGCGTGCCACTTTCCGTTACCCCTTCACAGCGAATGAAATTTCTCGAATACATCAAGATCAGCGATAATTGGATCGCCACTGGAGTCGTTTATACTCTCCTTCTGGTCCTGCTCATCGTGTTGATCCGCAATCTTGCCAAAGTCTCGAACTTTATCAGCGAGGTCAAAGGAGAGCTTCGCAAAGCCAGTTGGCCATGGGATTCCGATCCTAAAGCGCGCGGCCTCAAAAAATACAAAGAACTGGTAGACTCTACGATCGTTGTTCTTATCGCCGTCATCCTGCTTGCAGGTTTCGTTCAGTTTTGGGACTTCTTGGAAGTCTACGTGGTCGGCTTCCTGACCAAACTTTTCATCTAATTTTCTCTTTCCGCTTAACTCCTTTTCTCCAATGCCTAATTCCAAAGAATATAAAGACCAATGGTATGTTGTCCAAGTGCTTTCGGGCATGGAAGGCAAGGTGCGTGAGCGCATCGCCCGCCAGGTTGAAGCTGAGGAAATGCAAGACTACATCCGCGAGGTGCTAGTCCCGACTGAGATCGTCTCTGAAATCAAACGCGGCAAAAAAACCGAAACCAAGAAGAAATTCTTTCCAGGTTACATCATCGTTAACATGTATCTCGCTACTGCGGATAACCAGCTCGTAGAAAAAACTTGGTTCTTCATTAAGGAGATCGAAGGCGTGATCGGCTTCGCCGGCACCAAAGATCGTCCAGCTCCGATGCGTCCGCGCGAAGTTGAGGCTATGCTTTCCCAAATCCAAGAACGCGAAGAAACCGTTCGCCCTGCAATTTCTTTCGCAGTCGGTGATACGGTCAAAGTCGCCGATGGTCCATTCCAATCCCAAAACGGCGTGGTCGAGGAAATCGACCCAGAGCGCGGTAAACTCCGTGTGGCCGTCGATATCTTCGGACGCACCACCCCAGTCGAACTCGAATACTGGCAGGTCGAGCGCGAATGATCCCTTTGAATTTCAAATCACCTCTTAAGACAATCTGCTACCCAATTTTTAAATACTAATACTATGGCCAAGGAAGTTATCAAAATCATCAAACTCCAGATTCCTGCTGGAGCTGCCAACCCATCACCACCAGTCGGACCAGCTCTCGGTCAAGCAGGCGTAAACATCATGGGATTCTGCAAAGAGTTCAATGCTTCGACCCAATCCCAGTCAGGTGACATCCTTCCAGTCGTTATTTCTGTCTACAAAGATAAATCCTTCACCTTCATCACCAAGCGTCCACCCGCAGGCAACTTGCTCAAAAAAATAGCAGGACTTGCTTCCGGTTCCAGCGAACCTAACAAGAAAAAAGTCGGCAAAATTTCCAAGGCTCAGCTCATGGAAGTTGTGAAGATCAAAATGCCTGACCTTAACACCAAAGATCCAGAAGCAGCAGCCCGCATTCTTGCTGGCACCGCTCGTCAGATGGGCCTCGAAGTCGAAGGAATGTAATACTCTCAGTCCGCTGGCCGTTTCAAAACGGTCTTCGGACACCGCAAGAGGGTGAGTCACCCGACTCATCCGTTATCACTGCAAACCAACAAAACACATGTCAATTAAACGCAGCAAACGCTACAGAAAGGCCGCCGAACAGGTTGGCTCCGATAAATCCTATTCTCTCAAGGATGCGATCAGCACCATGAAGAATCTACCGGCACCGAAGTTCATTCCTACCGTGACACTTTCGTTCAAGCTTGGTGTCGACCCACGGAAAAGCGACCAAATGGTTCGTGGCTCCGTCGCCCTTCCTCACGGAACGGGTAAAAACGTCCGCGTTGTCGTATTCGCACAAGGCGCTGCCGCTGAGGCCGCCGTTGCTGCTGGTGCAGAACACGTCGGCTACGAAGATCTCATCAAGAAAATTCAAGAAGGTTTCGTTGACTTCGATTCCGCAATCGCCACTCCAGATGCGATGGCCGAAGTCCGTAAAATCGCTCGTGTCCTCGGACCTCGCGGTTTGATGCCGAACCCGAAAACCGGAACGGTTACCGACGACGTCGCGAAAGCCGTCAAAGAAGTCAAAGCCGGTCGTATCGATTACAAGCTCGACAAAAACGGCAACATCTCCGGAGCCATCGGTAAAGCTAGCTTCGACGACAAACAACTCGAAGAAAACGCTCGTGCGTTCCTCGACAGCGTGGTTCGTTCCAAACCACCATCCGCAAAAGGAAACTTCGTCCAGGCCGTGACTCTCGCTGCCTCGATGCTTCCGGGTCTGCCACTTGAGGCAGCATCCTACACCGCCAAAGCAACCGCATAACCCCAGCACCCAACGACCATGAATCCAGACAAACAAATCATCATCAATGGACTGCTGTCACGCGTCAACGACTCTCCTTATGTGATCGTCATCGATTACACTGGCCTCACCGTTCCTCAGTTCAGCGAGCTTCGCAACCGCTTGGGTGACAACGGAGCCAAGTGCACTGTTGCCAAGAACAGTTACATGCGCAAAGCCCTTTCCGAAGCGGGTCTTCCGGATGTCGGTGCCGATCTCGTCGGTCAAACCGCTTTCGTAACCGGAAATTCCGAAGTGTTCTCCGCTGCAAAAGTTCTCAAGAATTTCGAAAAGGAATTCAAGAAACCCGAAATGAAGGTCGGTATCCTCGGAACCGATATCCTCGATTCCGCCAAGCTCAAAATGCTTGCCGACATCCCTTCTCGCGAAGCGGTTCTCTCACAACTTCTCGGCCTCATCAACGAGCCGGCAACTCGCATCGCACGTATCTTGCTCGAGAAATTCGATCCAGAACGCGCGCATTTCAAATCGGAAGGATCGAAAAATTCTGCTGAAGAAGCTAAAACCGAACCAACTGAAGAAGCGGCAGCTGCCGAATAATAAACAATCTGAATGGATGGTCTGTCGCGTCTCCACGCAATGACCTGATTAAAATGGTTCCTCGTCGGTTTCCCAGCAGGGAAATTGAAATCTCCGGAAGCTCCGGGGGCGACGATACCGCAAAGGAGAAAATAACATGTCAAATATTGCAAACCTCGTAGAAGAACTCGGCAAGCTTACCGTTCTGGAAGCT
>JANPMK010000016.1:0-30460 GCA_031422775.1 Akkermansiaceae bacterium
GGGACGATAGGTCCTGTGAGAGTAGGTCGTTGCCAGGTATTTGCCCCGTTGTAGTTAATCCTACAACGGGGCTCTTTTTTTGTACGAATTTAGAGTGGAAATCCTAGTGTGCTTGCCAGGCATGAAGCCTGCGGCGGAAGAAATTATTTCCAGTTAAGTCCTTTTTGTGAGCGCCAATCGCGGTAAGCGGCGAATTGTTCTTTTTTACTCAGTGAACGGCGTGATGGATCTTCGTTGAGAAATTCTTCGAAAGGGGTTCCGGGTGCGACTTCGACGTTATGTTCGGTTTCTTCAGAAGCGGTAGAGCTTGGAGATGGACGGCTGGGCTTACTGGAATGATTAGATATCCCAGAAAGTTTAGAATTGATTCGAAGGACGAGAAAAAAGATCGCGATTAGGAGCGCGAGGCAGGTATAGCCAATGATATCTGAAGGGAGCGGAAGGGAATCAGTAGTTGAGAGATGCATGATATTTTATGAAATGGTAGAGGAAATTTCTCCGTCGATGAGTTTAGTGCGCAAGCGCATACCGGCTTTTGCATCTTTACTGGAGCGGATGATTTTTCCGTCTTCGTTCAGGGTGATGGAAAAGCCGCGTTTGAAAGCGGAGTCCGGGCCGAGGGTTCGGATCAAGCTCTGTAAGTTTTCTAGTTTGAGAGACCGATCCAATAATTGCCTTCGAGCCAATTGGGTGAGATGACGCTGCAAATCGCCTATTTTTTCCATCCGGCGTTCCAGAATTTTTCGAGGATGGAGATTGTCATGTCTGAGCAGAAGTTCGCGATACTGTTGCTTGTGGGTAAGGAGAGAGGACTCAGCGATTTCGAGTAACAATTCCCGCAATTGATCGATGCGCTGAGTTGGTTCACGCAGGGCGTGGGTGAGAGATCGGGTAATTCGTTTTTTTGCGTTATTTAGGAGTGATTTTAGTTCGGCAGAATCGGGAACGGCGAGTTCAGCTGCGGCGCTGGGAGTGGGTGCGCGCAAGTCTGCAACGAAGTCTGCGATGGTAAAATCGATCTCATGTCCGACGGCTGAAATGATGGGAATATTGGAAGCGGCAATGGCGCGTGCGACGACTTCTTCGTTGAATGCCCATAGATCTTCAAGCGAACCGCCTCCGCGCCCGACGATGAGTAGGTCGCAACGTGGGTATCCGTAGGATTTCGGTTGATTGAGTTTTTGGATGGCATTGGCGATTTCATGCTCCACTCCCTTGCCTTGGACTCTGACGGGGAAAAGGACTGGCTGCACCCATGGTGCGCGGCGTTTGAGGATGTTTAAAATATCTTGGATTGCAGCTCCAGTTGGAGAAGTGACGATCCCGATGATGCGTGGAAAAATGGGCAATGCGGCTTTTCGATTTTGATCGAAAAGCCCTTCAGCGAGGAGCTTGCGTTTGAGAGCTTCGAATTTGGCCTGGAGGTCACCGAGGCCAGATGTTTCGACTTTTTCAACAATGAGTTGGAGCTGACCTCGGGGTTCGTAGATGGTGGCGTCTGCGAAAATTTTGACCTTTAGGCCATCTTCGAGGGCTTCGGAGCCTTCTTTTCTGCGCGCATTGAAGATGGCGCATTGGATTTGCGAGCCATCGTCCTTGAGGGAGAAATACCAGTGACCGCTAGCTTGTTTTTTGAGATTGGAGACCTCGCCCTCGATCCAGAGTTTACCCACTCCGGATTCGATGGCTCGTTTCATTTTACGAACCAATTGGGTCACGGAAATGGCTTTGCTTTCCTTTGATGGGATATCGGAGAATAGATCCACGCGCTCAGCATTCATGAGCTAGGCTGATTTGGCGAGTAATCAGTTGGGCAGCGATAAAAAATGCGTGACGTTGACATTGTCCCTTACTGTGGACATTTTCCCGCCATGAACACGATGTCCATTTTACTCGGAGCAACATTTGCCCTGCTGCTTGCGGCGGTGGTTTTGTCGTTTCAAAATATGAATCATGGAGTGAAGAACGCACCCCCTGCGGAGTTGGCTCGCCTGCAAGGGCAGATCGATCAATTGAAGCTTGAGCATGAGCGCTTCAAACTTGAGAGAGAGATGCAAGAGTTTCGCAATGTGCAGAATGGAGGCTCATCATCTGGCTCAAATGTTGATCAAATGAAAGCCCAGCTTGCAGTCAAGGAGGCTGAGATGGCGGCGCTTGCGAAAGAGAAGCTGGAAGCGGAAAAAAAAGCATCAACTTACCGCGATGAAGCGGGATTGATTGGGCAAATGGATTTGGAAAAAAGTGACAATGAATTGCGCCGAGCAAGGCTGATACGCGACGCACTTCTGATTGGGCGTGTGACAGAGTATCTCGATGATCCACAGGTCGGAGGGGTTGCCGTCATTGAAGTTGTAATGCCAGAGCTTATCAAAGCTGGTGATATTCTAGTGATTCGTCGCAACACAGGGATTCTTGGTAGATTAAAAATCACGGACGTTTCATCCGACGGTGCGATCGGAAGTCCTATGCCTGGATTTGGTCCAGTGGTGCCTGAGGCTGGCGATGAGCTCATTATCCAACCTCAAATTTAATTTTACTTTTCGCTCTTATGGAAAAAACAACTGTAGGCTTGATTTCTCTGGGCTGCGCCAAAAACCTAATCGATTCCGAAGTCATGATCGGTCACCTCGCGGAAGCTGGCATGATGCTGACGCCAGATCCCGAGTTGGCAGATGTGCTGATCGTGAACACATGTTCGTTCATCGATATGGCGAAGCAAGAATCGATCGATGCCATTTTCGGTGCGGTCAATGAGCGTAGTGAAAATCCTGATCGTGCGAAGCAGAAAATCATCGTAGCTGGTTGCCTTTCTCAACGTTTTGCAAAAGACCTCCCTGGTATTATGCCTGAGGTAGATGCGTTTATCGGGCTGGATCAGATCACCAAAGTCGCGCCGATCATTGAAAATTTGCTTGGGAAGAAAAACGCACCGATTTTAATCAAAGATGAAGGTCCGGCGGCAACCAATGATCCTCGCGATTACGTGACGTTGAAGCCAAAATACGTTCCCGATTATACAACACCTCGTTTCCGTCTGACGCCCGATCACTATGCCTATGTGAAAATTGCCGAGGGCTGCAATCACACTTGCACGTTTTGCATCATTCCGAAAATTCGCGGCACGCATCGTTCCAGAACTCAAGATTCCGTGGTGCGTGAAGTGGAGGCTTTGGTGAAAAGCGGAGTGAAGGAAATCAATTTAATTTCTCAAGACACAACTTATTTCGGCATGGATCAATGGGAGGGACAACGTCCAAACCCAAGTTCACCGGTTGATTCCAAACGCGGTAATTCGCTTTGCACGTTGTTGCGTGAGATCAACAAGATCGAAGGAGATTTCTGGGTGCGGTTGCTTTATACCCATCCGGCGCATTGGTCGGATGAGCTGATCCAAACGATCGCTGAATGCGATAAGGTTGCGAAATATGTCGATATTCCGCTTCAGCATATTTCCGATCGAATGCTCACTGCGATGAAACGAGTGACGAGTGGCGATTACATTCGTGATCTGCTCCGCCGTATGCGTGCTGGAATTCCGGGCTTAGGGATTCGCACTACGTTTATCGTGGGTTTCCCTGGCGAGACGGAAGAGGATTTCGAAGAGCTATTGGAGTTCATCGAAGAGTTCCGATTTGAACGCGCGGGTGTTTTCCAATACTCGAAAGAAGAGGGAACACGCGCGGTCAAACTAGATGGTCACCTTCATCACATGACTCGTAAAAGCCGATGGTCACGCTCGATGAGTGCGCTTCAGAAAATCGCTTCCGAAACGAACCAAGCTCAAGTCGGCAAAAAGGTGCGGGTCTTGGTCGAACAGAAAGGTGTAGGTCGTACGCAGTGGGACGCGCCGGAAATCGATGGCTCTGTGATGGTGGATGAAAAACTTCCGGTCGGCAGTTTCGCTGAGGTGAAAATTGGCGACTGGCGCGGATATGATCTTGTGGCGGCGCGTTAAGGTTTAACCCCGCGGGTGAAATTTCCGGTGCGTGTCTTTGAGCCCCTTGGTGCTGACATGCGTGTAGATTTGCGTCGTCGCGATATCGGCATGACCAAGGAGTTCTTGGATCACGCGCAAGTCTGCGCCGCCTTCTAACAGATGCGTGGCAAACGAATGCCGGAGTAGGTGCGGATAAACCTGGCTGTCGATTCCGGCGAGCTTTGCGCGTTTTTTGACAATCTGGCGAATTCGCTCAGGAGTGAGCGGGCCACCACGAACGCTGAGAAATATTTGCGATGAGCTGTTAGGTTTAACTAACTCGCGACGTTCATTGGAGAGATAATTCGTAATCGCTAACAGCGCGTCTTTGCCTACGCGAACCAAGCGAGTTTTTTTCCCTTTTCCCGAAACGCGCAGAAATCCTTCTTCCGTATCTAACCATTCAAGACGCGCCGCGCAAAGCTCCGCCAATCTGAGTCCAGAGGAATAGAAGAGTTCTAGAATCGCTTTGTCACGCCGACCTAACGGATGTTCCGTGGAAATGCCTTCTAACCAATTTCGGATTTCTCTGGCGGAGAGAGTGGAGGGTAATTTTCGCTCGGGCTTGGCTGCTTGAAGGGGTTCGGCAGGATCCATCGCTATGTCGCCCTTTGCTGCGATCCAACGGAAGAATATTTTCAAATGCACGGTCGCGAGGCGACGAGATGAGGATCCCAAACCTTCGGCTTTGCGATGATTCAAAAATTCCGAAAGCTCATCGGTTCCCATTTCGTTGATCGCAAGCTTTCGTTGATCCATCCAATCGGCGAGGCTTTGCAGGGTCTGGTGAACGGAGAGTTGGTATGCCTCAGAAAGCCCGCGCTCGATGGCAAGAAATTTGATAAAATCATCGATTCGGTGTTGCATAAGTTTTGGGTATACAAAAAGGGACGTCTGAAAGCGATCAGCTTACCTAAAAAAGAGATTGCCACAGTAGTTAGGAAAGCTAAATTGAAATGAACCTCTATTTTATTGAAATTTTCAATAAAGATCAGGATGCTCACATTAAACCCATGTCTGTCTCACGCCATTCATTCGTTTTGATTCGAGCGAGAATTAGATAAAATCCAACCATCATTTTTCAATAAGATGCAAACCGTTCAGCCACCACCGCCACCAAGTCGTGCACCCGGCTTGGAACATTCACGATTTACGCCAGGAATGAGTGGCCAAGAGGCGCTTGGAATTATTTTCCGCGTTTGTCGTGAGCGTCGTGTTTCAGATATTCAAATGCGCTCTGAGCGGCCGGTGTATATTCACACGAATAAGGGGATGGAGACGCTCGATTTCCTAGGGAATCTCAGCGCAATCCATATGGATGACATTCTTAAGGAGTTGATCCGTAATAGGGAATCCGCATCCCATGGTTTTGGAACCAATGACGCTCTTGAGTTGCGAGTGGATGATAAAATCCGCATAGCCATCGATGAGTTCAAACAAAAAATGGTCGCGGATTTCTCATGTGAAGGCGTCCCATTTGGCGATACTGGAGAACGCTCAGGTCGTCTGCGTATCCAAGCGCATTTATCTTCATCAGGGCTAGGCGTTACTTGCCGTATCCTTAATGATTACATCCCAACGCTCGATTCATTGGGGATAGACCCAGATACAGCGTCCACTCTTCGCCATGGTGTATTGAAGCGTGCGGGACTGTGCTTGGTGACAGGCCCAACCGGATCTGGAAAATCGACCACTCTTGCCTCCCTGATAGATTGGGTTCGCCAACATCATCCCAAGCACATTGTAACGGTTGAAGATCCGATCGAGTATCAATATCCAGATGATATGGATGACCCAGTTTATCCCGGTCACCGCATCCCATCGCCATCTATCGTCACTCAACAGGAAGTAGGCCGGGATGTTTTGAATTATAAGCAAGGCCTGAAAGATGTGCTTCGGAAAGCTCCGCATATCATTTTGCTCGGAGAGATTCGGGATCGAGAGGCCATGGAAACCTGTATGGAAGCGGCCCAAACGGGACACTTGGTGCTTTCAACCCTGCATACCACTGGCGCGGTTAAGACGATAGGTCGTATCCTTGAGCTTTACCCCCGTGAAAGTCATATGTCTGTCCTTTCCCGCTTATCTGAGATCTTGATTTTTATCCATTCCCAGGGATTGCTCAATGGAATTGAGAAAAGAGTGCTGACTTATGAATTCTTGCAGAACAACGATGATGCGGTGGCATCTGCGATTGCCAATTACGACGGCGGCGCCCGATCTCTCGAAGACGTCATCCGCCGTGCCGGAAATATCCAATGGGACGCAAACCTTGAGAGACTTACCAAAATTGGCTTAATTACACCAGAAACTTTCGAATCAGCAAAGATGAATAAAAGTAATGACTGATCTCCACTTGAAGGCTCTTAGAGAGTAAGAAACAACTTGCCTCCAACAAATTCGTCAGCAAGAATTCATCCATATTCCATAAGTCACTCAATTGTTTTTTATTTCCATTCTATCCCTCTTATTTCCAGAAATTAATTAACCCAAAAGTTTGATAACGCTCCAACATCCGACATCATTAAATGTCCTAAAAAGATACCTCCAAGCTTGCTCCGTACTGCAGAATACAAGTCGAGCAAGCCAAGTCGCTTGGTATAAAGAGGCACTGGATCTTGATTTCCAGTTCCACATCATTGTAGACGGGGCATCCGTCCATACCTATTTCTTCAGTCGTAGCAATCATTCGTGGATTGCTGGGATGCCTGTTTCCGAGGAGGAAATAGCCGATCCTGAACAAACGCTCGCTCTGGGCCAGAGCTTAATCAAACAAGTTCAAGATTTAAAAGGACGTCATTTGGGCATTGTGCTTCACGTAGCAGATGAATTCGTCACAACAGAGATTAAATCGAAACTTAATAATCCAGGTGCGCTCAATGACATGCGCCAAACGGTTTATGAAAATCCGCGTGATGTGATTGAGGATAGCTCAGCATCGCCCGATCAAGCTTCATGGAGAGTCATACCTTACCCAGCAGCGGGAAGTCCGATGATTGCCACGACGATCCGGATCTCTCGGAGATTGGAACCATTCCTCAAGATCCTTCGGAATTTAGGAAATGACTCAAATTTTCCCATAATCACTCATACGCTTAGCGCCCCGCTGGTCGCTATGATGAGCTTGTCATCGGTTGTTAATACAGCAAGTAACAAGCCGTTCGTCGCAATTCTTCAATATCCATGGTTTACTGCCATGGCGTTTTTCAATGAACACGCGGATCTTCGCTTGGTTCGCTCACTTCAACATCGAGGCCAACGCTGCCCGGCAAACTTCTGGTCGTCGCTTGCAACGACGAATGCTTCACTTGAATTTGAAGATCCAGACATTTATCTCCTGCCATTAGGCGAACAAGTTGACACAAAAATTTCCGAGGATCTGAAAAGAAACTTTCCTAGTTCTCTGATCGAAACAGCTTATTTTCCAGAAGTATTACCGCTTCCAGCATGGGCTCCGGAGCCTGAATTGAGTATAGCCGATGCCACAGCGCAGAATAGCGAGAATCAGAGCCATACCTTTGGTAAATTGCGCGCGGAACGATGGTTCCTCCAAGATTTCCTAACTATATCCATTCAGGATCAGGCGTTATTTCCATCGCAGGCTGAAATCCGCTTACTCAGGTATTTTAAAATCGCTAAAAAAGTCATACTGGTAGCTTTAATTTTGCTAATTTCTTCAATGATTTTCGGCGTATATGGTTATATCAGTAAGCCAGAATGGACCTTCAATGATACTGAAGCAAACATCGTCAAGCAGAAAATGAACATGTTGGGAGCCGAAAGAGCTAGGATTGAGCACTGGAATGTCCTGCTGGATGACCGCGCTAAGGCATGGTCTTCCATGGAAATGATGGCTCGGCTCTTTCCAGAAAAATCTGGGGTATTGCTGAACGGCTTCGAACTTGCCATTCGCACAGAGCCTGCCCCCAAGCAAGCGAAGGTAGGATTTTTTAAAGAATGGAAAATTAAAGGATCGGCTAGAACCGAGACCCTAGATTACCTCAATTTGATGAATACTCGTGAGGGAATAACGGCCAAGTTTGCGGATATTTCAAAGATTACTGGTGATTCCAGCTTCGATCCAACGCCCACAACTCGAAATCTTGTGACCAATTTGAAAATTGCAGAAAATCTAAAATTCGTCTCAAGACCCATCGAAGATATCCAAGATTCAGACCCAACATCTTATTCTTACACCTTTGAGCTGACGATCGTCCAACGCTTCGATGCGACTGATAAATTGGCGATTCCCATCGCTAAAGCACCGTAATTACTTTATGTATAAGCAATCCATCATCATTTTCGGAATTGTGATCCCATTGGCGATCGCTGCTATAATCGTTATAATTTGCTCGCAGATTAAGGGGACTGTTGCGGCTACATACAAGGAAAGGGTCGAGCAATATAAAACCTACCAAATCAGTAAAATGACGGCTGTGGAGATCGAGGGGCAAATTATTAAACAAAGGGATCTATTTAAACAGTGGTCAGAAGTCTTAGAGCAGGATTCCTTTACCCTACTTAACGCAAATATGAAAATTTTAGCTAGGAAACATCCTTCCAAAGAGTTCCAACAACCTCTTCCCGAGCGAATGGCTAATAAAACTGGATTTGGAACTGTCTCGGCACAGAATTCTGAAGGCCTGAGATTCAATCTCAAGGGGACTTACAGGACAACGCAAAAAGCTCTGCTTGAACTGGAAACCCGCATGCCTAACTTGCAGTTGCAGGATCTTCGCATTGACCCCAATACCACCTCGAGCTCATCCCTTCTCAGTGTCCAAGTGACCTATACCGCTTGGGAGAAATAACCTTTATAGGCTGAAAAAATGAAAACTAAACCCAGCATCACAACGGTCATTGCAGTAAAAACTGCGAGAATAATTGCATGCTTGAGTTTTATTTCGATTCCAAGCCTTTCAGCACAAAGTGCGAATATCTTTCAATCTCTTTCCGACTCACCACAGACAATAGCATCAGGTGATTTGACCAAGTCAAATCCAGATATTGCTTTGATAAAATCAAAGCCTTCTCGTTATGCGGTTGGGAATATTGAACTATACACGACAGCGCGCATGGCAGATTTTTCCATGAAAAACAGGGCGGTGGATATATTCGGAGTCTATCAGGATCCTGATTTTAAACCTCCTATCAATAACACTCCAACGCTGGCTAAAAAAGGACCTATACACATTGCCGCTAAATCACTCACCGAAATCATTAATGAAATCAAAGTTTCCACCATCATAGTCAAAGAAAAGAGCTTTCTAGTGGCAGATAGAGTTTTCAAAGAAGCGGAAGAATTTCCCCTCACTTATCAAGACGGCAAAACAAAACATCTGAAAGTTATGAAGGTCGAAGCGAAACAAATTGTTTTTAAAGACCTTGATTCGAAGGAAGAGGCAACCCTTAAAATAGAGGTTTTACCTTTCGGAATGGAAGCTGGCGATGATAGACTGAAACCTGCCGGAATGGTTATACCCACCAAAAACCAACCCCTCGTTCTAGAAATTAAGTAAATTGCTTGGCTAATTTCTAATTTTTGTTAAGATAGCTTTAATTCGCGTCATGAAAATCCATCAAATTCAACTATTTCTCGCTGTATTTTACCTTAGCGTATCAACGTTTTCTCATGCTCAGGATGCAGTTCCAGAGGTTAAGAATCCAATTCTAGGCGTCCCGACTATACCGGCCGATCCGAATGCTCCTGCCGAACTTCCCGAGATTGGCGCTGCGGCTCCAATAGATCCGAATGCTCCAGTAGACCCGAATGCTCCAGTAGACCCGAAAGCAGTGGAAGAAACGCCTGAAGGTTACATTATCAAAGACGCTGCTCTTAACGATATCTTCCAGTTTCTGGCTAAATCTGCGGGTCGTCAGTATTTCCATAACCTTTCAATTAATGGCCCAGATTTCCAAGTCACGGGCCATCTCGGTGACGGGGAGCCACTCAGCCAGATGGAGGAACTCGCTTTTATGTATGGGCTTTCCCTTCACACCAAAGGCAACACGATTTACGCCCTTACAGAAGCTCAGTTAGCTAAATTGCCCAGTGCGGAATGGCACTATCAACTCCAGTATTTACGCCCCACCGATATCGAGTCAATTAAACAACTCATCATGCCTATGCTAACCACAGGCACTGGAATTGTAAACTTCGAGCCTAAAACCAACACAATCGTCATCATCGATACAGCGACCCGTATTGAAGCCGCACGTAATCTACTGCATGGCATCGACAAACCTAAAGGTCAGATCATTGTTGAAACGAAAATCATCAGGATCAATTCTACCGCAGGTGAAAAACTGGGCGTCAACTGGGCGAATGACTTAGGAACTTTGGGCGTCCCGATTCAAACGAGGGGTCAACTTGGAAATCTTTTTGGGTTACCAACTAGTTTAAATTCTCTAACGGGTCTCTCATCTCCGGGAGGAGTGTTCAGCCCCGAAAGAGGGAGCATTATTTTATCTCCTGTGCAACTTAACGGAGTTCTAAAAGCTTTGAATGATGCAGGCCTTTCAAATCAAGTGTCTAACCCGACGTTGATTACAGAGGATAACGAGTCCGCCACTATTTCCATTATTGATCGTATTCCTATCATCACTTCCACCACAACCCCAAGTACCACTGGGACACCAACAGTGAGTGAGGAAGTCCGTTACAAAATCGATGCATCGGATAAAGCCATCACTGAGGATGCTGAGAACCATCGCGAGATCGGCATTTCCATTGCCGTGACTCCCACATTGCTGCCAGATGGGACGATTAGGATGAAAATGCGCCCACGTTCATCACAAATTACTGGGACTGTGCAGGGTGTTGGAGCCGGAAACAGTTACCCTAGGGTGACTGAATCGATGGTCCAAACTCTCGCCAGAATTCCTGATGGTGATTCACTGATTGTTGGTGGTTTTTATGGTGAAATTCAAAGCAATGATAAGAACAAAGTTCCATTATTAGGTGACATTCCTGTTCTGAACTTCTTATTCAAAAGTAAAGAGACCAGTAAAGAACAGACATCTTTGGTATTCATCGTAACTCCATCTTCTTATAATCCTACAAAAGCTGGAGAGAGCGATCGGGTTACTGAAAATTTAAAAAGTAAGACAGAGCTTTCGTATGACTATGACTCAGCGAATCCCACTAACCCTGGGCCTGGGCACGAACCTAATCTTCATAGAACGCTCCGTGGTATGCGCCCTGCGGAGGCTCCATACTATCCTAGGGCAGATGAGTTGAATCAGGCACAGCCTTCAAACTCAACTACAAAGCCCAAGTTCGCCAGACACAAACGCTAATTGACTCATCTCGGTCATAAGACGCATATCGTATGTCGGCAGAATACAAAATATCACCTCAGACCCCAGAAGCGCACGCGAGTGACGCTTATGCTGCGATTATTGAGAGTTGCCTCGTCAAAACAGCGGAGGCTTTAAGCCAAACAGAACTCGCCTCAGATGATAATATTTTCAAAGCCCTCACGATGGCTCGTGAGGCTCAGAACAGTGGGAAACCAGTCGATTTAATTGAAATCACGGCAAGGGTTTTAGGCCATGATGAGGAGCACATTAGTAAAGCGATTTCTGAGTTGAGCTCTGCCGTCGCATCAACGATGAGCCCCTCACCGCCTCACATCCCTTTCGCTAGCAAACTCATCGCACCGTCAGCGTTCTATGAGTCTTTTGATGCATTGCATCATCTCGGCAAACTTCTATTGGTGCCAGTGCTTTATGCCGAAGATACGGATGCGATTGCGACTGGTTCAGTAAATCCAATTGCAGCCAAGATTTTCAGTGAACAAATTTATCAAGTGGTTTCCAAACGATTTGGTATTCGACCTTTTATCACGATTGCGAGAATGGACTATGAATCATGGTCGTTTCTTTGCCGTAAGCATTTTGAACTTTAATCCTAAATCTGTAAGCACGTGATCGACTTCGATGGCATATCCTTCAATGATCTGATCAGTAATCGGATTATGGCAGAATTGGGGAATCATGATCCCAGTTTCTCAGAGCTATCCCAAGACCAAGTTCCGAACCGTGTCACGCGTTACAGCTTTATGGCCCTGGTGGCAAAACTCAATGGACTAGCCTTTTTCCCAAAAGTGGCGGAGTTCTGTGATCCAACTCTGCACGTATATTGCGATGCAACGGTCATGACCCGTGCGTTCTTTGCTCCTTTATGTTTGTCTGGCACAGATAAGCTGATTGTTATCACAGCAAATCCATGGAACCCAATTGCCGAAGAATATCTTGCACCTAGGTTTCCAGATTTAGAGATCGTCAAAGTAGTTACGCTTGCTACTGAAATCGCTCATGCCATTGAGTCGGTCGCGACTAATAATGGGCCAAGCCGGTCAGATCTAGAAGCGATCGATGTTGAGGATCTCGATGATGGAATTTACGACTTTGACGTCACCACTGACTATGCCGAGCCCATGGCGCAACTCATCGCCATGGTTATGTCGGATGCTGTTAGAACTCAAGCATCGGATATCCATTTCAAGGTTGAAAAAGAGTCTTTCTACTACGCGTTCAGGGTAGATGGTGATATTGGGCGGAAGGTAGAAATCCCCATGAAGCTCAAGGACAGGCTAGATGCATTCCTGCTGAACTTGATGCGCCTTCCTACGGAGATTCGCAATACCGTTCCGGGTATCTCCGGGCGCTTCACAATATCTTACTTTCACCGGCCTATCGATATTCGCTACGAGAGGCATCGTACTTATCGCGGATATCACGTGACGATGCGTCTTCTCGATAAGAGCAATATCAACGTGACACTCGGTAAAGGAACTCTTGCCTTTGATGAGCAGACAATGTTCGCACTGGGTAAAGTTATGAAGATTCCTTCTGGAATCATTGTGATGTCTGGTCCTACAGGATCAGGTAAATCAACTACGCTGAATGCTATCTTACGTGAGCTAAATCGACCTGAGGTCAACATTCTAACCTTGGAAAACCCCGTGGAAGACGAGGTTCCAGGCATCACGCACTGCGACTTGAGAAGTGCCAAAGAATTCAAGCCGATGATCGCTTCCTTTATGCGTTCTGACCCGGATATTATTTTGATGGGTGAGGTACGTGACCTTGACTCTGCAGAACTTGCCATTGAGGCGGCGGTTACGGGACACAAAGTACTGACCACCATTCACACCGCAAGGGCATCTCAGATCATTGAGCGATTCGAGCAGCTCGGTATCGAGCGCTGGAAAATTGCCCAAACCCTTAAAGCGGCTTGCGCTCAGCGTTTGGTGAAGATGCTCTGCCCGTATTGTAAGGAGCCGGCAGCGGGAATTTCTGAATTTGAGCGTAAGACCTTTTCTTTAGATGAATCTTGGGCCGATGTTCCAATTAACAAAGCGCGTGATGGAGGTTGCTCTGAGTGCCGTAATTCGGGTTATTCTGGACGGACGGCTGTGTTGGAAATTATTCCGATCACACCAAAAGTTTCAGATCAGCTTTCCAAAGGCGAAATGACTCCGTATGAATTGGAAGTGAAAATTGCAAATGAAGGAATCCTCCCGAATTTGCGCCGTAGTGGCTTGAAGCTTCTACGGGAAGGAAAAACAGATCTTGCTGCACTCAGCAAGGTCATCGATATGACCTACACGGATGAGTGATTCTTCATCAGATAAAAATTCTGCCAATAAACTTTCATCTGCAACTGCGACGAAAGAAAAGAAAGACGTATTTGGTAAGCCAATTAAGCCCAAGCTATTCAGCAAAAAGGATCTGATAGGAATCTTTCGTGGGTTAGGATCGATGTTGAGAGCTCAGATCAATACTTCTGATGCTTTAAAATATTATGCACAGGGACTTTCTGATAAGGGCATAAGCGATACTCTGGATGCAATTCGTGAAGATATCGCGGCAGGCATTAACGTTCACGAGGCATTTCGTCGGAGTGGGCGGTTTGATGATACGATTATCGGACTTATTCAAGCGGGCTCGGATGCGGGTCAGTTGCATGAGGCGTTCCGAGCATTAGCGATGCGTCTCGTCAGTGAGCTCAAATTTAAAAAAGCACTCAAGAAAGCAACGGTTCAACCGGGTTGCATCATAGCAGTTTTGTTAGGCGCATTTATTGCATCACAGGTGAAAATTGTCCCCCAAGTTGAAGAAATGTTGAACGGTGTAGGAGCAAAGCCGGATGGCATGACTGCGATTTCATTCGCAGTCAGTCATTTTGTACAATCAATCTGGCATATTTTTGTTATTTCTGCCATCGCATTGGGTATAGCTATTGCGAAAGTAGAAAAAGTACAGTCATTGATCATGGGTATAGCCATGTCAAAATGGAGATTGTTTCGGTTGTTGATCATGTCGCTTCGCCAAATGACCTTCCTTTCCACGATCAAACTTCTGCACTCAAACGGTATCAACTTGGCGAAGTCTATTCGGGTTTCTGCGAACAGTGTTAAAGGGACACCATTTTATGCTGAGCTTAGAGAAGCGGCAGATAAGTATGAGAATTCGGGTGTTCCGCTTTCAACAGCGTTCGCGAAATACACCTCTGTCGATTCACAGATTACTCACATGCTTTCGATTGGTGAAAAATCCGCTTCGCTGGATTCCCAGTTAGAAATGCTTACTCTGATGTATGAAGAGGACGCAGAGAATTATATGGCCGTGTTTGCGGCTACGGTCAGCTTCGTTGTGTTAATTATTGCGGTTTTAATCATCGCGGCTGTGTTTGTTGGCACGTTCTTGCCGATCTTCTTGATGGGACCGAAGATGATGCAGGGCGGCAGTTGAGATTCCTACTTACCAAATCGAAATCCTATGCAACTCACTCCTATTGATCGTTGGCTGAAGGTGAAGTTCGTGCAAGAAATTCACATCCTCACTCTAAGACCTGCTGAACATACTCCTAAAGGCATGAGAAGAATCGATCTTCCTCTGGCGCCAGGGCGTCGGTTCAATCATCTTTACAAATCCAGTAAGCCAAAGGCGGTGAATAAGCTTCTGACCATGCTGAAGGATGAGAACCAGATGTTCAGCACTTCTGTGGTGGATAAAGATACATGGTTGAAAGAGTATATTGCCCCAGAGGGCAAATCACCAACTTGGTACGTCATTTCTGTATTTTGTTTGATGGCAGTATTGGCTCCTTTGGCGAGTTGGCTTCGTGATTTGACCAAAGACCCAGTCTTCATTGAAAATTTCAAAGAGGCTGTGGAGATTATGAAAGGATGATTTCCTGCTTTGATTTGACGACATGAGTCCCACTAGGCATGCTCTGCCAAGATGTCTGTCGATAAAAAGGTTCTATTTGTATGCACAGGAAATACCTGCCGCAGCCCCATGGCTGAAGCGCTTTTCCGCAAGAATGTTTCAGATCGTTCCGACTACTCGGTAAAGTCCGCTGGAGTCATGGCATCTAAAGGATCTGCGTGCAGCCGAGAAACGGCGCAAATTTGCAAGGAGTCTGGCTCAGCACTGGAAGGATTTAAGAGTCAGCCAGTTTCGGCAAAACTGCTTCAAGAAGCGACTCATGTGTTCGCCATGACACAGGGTCACTTGGCTGCTTTGGAGGGAAGGTTTCCTGAGTATTCCGACAAATACTATCTCGTTTGTGAATTTGTGGATTTGCCGGGTATTGGATACGGAGCCGATGTGCCGGATCCCATCGGAATGGGGCGCCGCGCCTACCAGGATGTGGCAGAGGTTTTGGAAATGGCAATTCCAACCATCATCGCTTATATCGATCAGACGTCGGACTAGATCATCCCCAATTTCATTTTCCCTTCTTCGGTGATCATGTCCTGATTCCAAGCAGGATCCCAAACGAGTTCTACGTGGGCTTCATCGATGCCGTCGATGGTCATGACTTTGGCCTGTGCATCAGCAGCAATCACTGGGCCCATGCCACAACCCGGTGCGGTGAGGGTCATTTTAACTTGGACAACTTTTTTATCGCCCTGTTGCTCGATCGCACAGTCATAAACCAAACCAAGGTTCACGATGTCGACTGGGATTTCCGGATCGTAAACGCCTTTGAGTTGAGCCCAAACCTGCTCTTCCAACGGAGCGTCTTTGAGCCGGACCGCATCTTCCTGTTTCTGCTTTTCCTCCTCGGGATTGATTCCAAGGGCATCCGCGTCTTTGGAGGAAATACGGGCCAAACCTTGGGATGTCGCGACGGTGTAGGTGCCGCCGAGTCGTTGGGTGATGAATACGGCGGTTCCTGTGGGTAGGATCATCGCATCGCCACTTGGGATCTGGACGGCGGAAACTTCGCGGGAAAGTTTGATTTCTTCGTGCATGCGCAAATAAAGGCGAGTCAACGGCCAACAGCAAGACGCATTCATGGAATACTTGGAAACGAGCTTTGAAAGTGACAGAGCTTCGTTCATGCGCTAAATTTTCCCGAGCATGTGGGATTTTATAGGAAAATATTGGCGTGATGGGATCGAAATACTCGTTCTCGCGTTCTGTCTTTATCTCATTTACCGATCATTCCGCGCCACTCGTGGAGCTCAGATTCTCGTTGGCCTTGGGTTCATTCTCGTCGCCATTGCGCTCGTGACTCAACTGTTCCAGTTTGAAGTAATCGGTTGGTTGATCACACGTTCAGCCGCGGTGTTGGCGTTTGCCCTTTTAGTTATTTTTCAACCAGAGTTGCGTAATGCGTTAGCCCGTTTGGGCAGTAGCCAAATTTTTTCATTTTCCAGCAAGAGACGTTTGGCATTCGTCGAACGCTTGGCGGACGCGGTTGTAATTCTCTCCAAAAAACGCATCGGTGCGTTGATAGCGATCCAGAGAGATATTTCACTCAAAGAGCAGCTTGAGACAGGCGTCATGCTTGATGCGCACTTTTCAGCTGAACTCGCGATGAGCATCTTTTTTCCAAAATCTCCACTTCATGATGGTGGGATGATCATTGCGGATGATCGGGTGGCTGGCGCAGCTTGCGTGTTTCCTGTCACTGAAAAGGAAATGCAGGATCGTTCGACTGGACTACGCCACCGTGCCGCGATTGGCTTGACGGAACGCACGGATGCAATTGCCATTGTTGTCAGCGAAGAAACAGGTAGTATCTCGATCTCAGAAAATGGTCTTCTACAGCGCAACTTAACCGAAAAACAATTCCGTGAACGAATCTCCGAAATCTTCTTCGCTGCCACAGCTGTTAGTGAAACTGAAACCGACGAGAAGTTGGATAGCGAAAATCCTGTGTCTAATTCTAGCGACCGGAATATGGTTTCTGATTAAGAGCCATCTTGGGACCTTGCCATTGAATGATGAGGGTAAGCCGGTGATTCCACCGAAAGCGATTCCCGTCGATGAAAATGCGATTTCTAACAAGAGATAGCGTTACCCGATGCCGCGGTGGATTTTGACCGCGACGTATTCAGCATTTGGAAGAATCCGCTTTTCGATCTCAACGTTCACCGCTTTTAACGGATAGGAAGTAAGCAGCATCTCAGCTAGATCCGTCGCGAGAGTTTCGATCAAATGCCGTGGTTTTTCCACGGCGAGCTCAGTGATTTTCAGAGAAACCTCGTAGTAGTCGACCGTGTTTTGCACCTTGTCTTGGAGCCCAAGAAATCCCTGTGACGGCTGCATGCGTGCTGTGACCCACAGCTTTTGCGGAACTGCGCGTTCTTCATCTGGAACACCGATATGACATTCCACTTCCAATCGTCGGATTTCTATTTCATCAGGATTCATGGCAGCAGTTTCTCATCGATCACGCGTAGCAAAAGAATTTTCGTCGCATGGTTGAGTTCTAATTTAAGAGCATCATCGATGCTTACCCATCGGAAGTCCTCAGCTTCGTCGTTGAGCGTGACTTCATGAGACGATGCTTTGGCGAGATAGTTGAGCAGGATGAAATGCTCGGCTCGAATGAACTCGGGAGAGTCGATGCAGTCCTGATTCATCACGAAGCGGATATCGGAAATTTCCAAGGCAGTCTCTTCACGGATCTCGCGTTTCAGAGCATTTTCGCTGGATTCCCCACGTTCGATTTTTCCGCCGGGGATTCCCCAAAGATCGCTCCATTTGTGGGTGCGAATCATTAGTAATTTTCCTGCACCGTCGTGAATCAGCGCGCCGACAGTTGCGATGGGGCGGTCGGCCTTTCTTCGATCAAAAAGTTTTACCAACACCCCGAGATCGGGAACGGTGATATCGGGGCGGACTGCTGCGAGCACCTCCGCATGGTGATAACCGGTTAGTACCGCGATCGAGGAAATACCACCGTGGCGGGCGGTTTCGATGTCGTGGGTCATGTCGCCAATGAATGCGGTTTCATCTTTGTGCAGCGCGTGGGTTTCGAGGATCTGCGCGATAAGTTCACGTTTATCCAACACTCCTGCGTAGGTTTCTTCGAAGAAATCCTGCATGCCGAACTCGTTCAGCTGCCGCGCAAAAGCCGTCGGATCCATCGAGGTCAGCACGAACATTCGCATCCCGCGTTGTTTGGCCCATTCCAGTTTCTCTCGAGCATGTGGCAGCACGGTCACCAAACTGGTAGCGCCATCAAAGGCGGGGCGGAAATGGGCTTCCAGTTCCGCGAGATCAATCCCGGGGAGGAGTTCTTCATAAAACTCATGATAGGGGAGACGGAAGTTTCTGCGGAAACCCTCGCGGTCGTAGGGCGCAATCCCGTATTTCTCAAGCACCACATTGGTCGCTTCAATCACTGGCCCCATGTCGTCCACCAAAGTGCCGGACCAATCGAATATGAGGTTTTTAAACATGGGTGCGAATTTTGTTAGAGGCTGTGACGGATCAGCCCAAGGTGAATTTGACCGACTTGATTTTATCTTTACCGAAGCGTTCTTTGATTTTGCGAAGCAGCTCCGGCTTCATTTGTTCGAGGTGGAATCGCATCGCGGGTTGCGTCACGCGCAGTACTAGATGGCCTTCTTTCACGGAAACTGGCTCGGTGTTGCTGCCGATGAAATCTCCAGCGATTTCTTTCCATGCTGCTTTGACTTCCTCTTCGTTGATCCCTTCCGCGAAGAACTGCTTTTTGAGAATTTCATCAATCCAGTCGGCCGCGGCTGAAATATTTTTTCCGAGGTTCAGGGGCTTTTCACAGCCGAGCCATTCATACATCAGCTCTTCATGAATTCCCTCGCGTCGCGTTGTCGGTTTGGGTTTCCGTTTCCTTGGCGCGACCATGGAGGTAAGGGGTTTACGCGTCGCCGTCTTCGCCGATGGCCTCGACAGGGCAGCCTTCCATGGCTTCTTTGCACTGTGCGATTTCCTCGGCGTTTTCCGGTTGTTTAAACACAAAAGAGTAGCCTTCGTCGTCCGCGCGAGTGAAATTGCTTGGAGCAGTTTCACGGCAAAGATCGCAGTCAATGCATTGGCTATCGACGTAGAATTTTCCGCCGACGTTCTCTTCGTTCTTATCTTCTTTATCTGCCATGGTAGTGAGTGGTTTCCCTTCCACTTGGATGCATCAGGAAAGGGTAGGTTGCAACTTTTAATTATCTGACCCGCGCCAAAAGCCACGGTAGGAGGTCTTCGATCGCGAGGCGTTCTTGTTCCATCGAATCGCGATGACGGATCGTAACCGTGCCTTTAAGATCGGGATTTTCCTCTCCGAGAGTCTCAAAATCGACGGTCACGCAGAAAGGCGTGCCGATTTCGTCCTGACGTCTGTAACGACGGCCAACAGCTCCGCCATCGTCGTAGAAGACATTCATCCATGGTTGGAGTTGTTTCTGGATTTCTCGGGCGATTCGGACTTGTTCATCGTTTTTCTTCAGGAGAGGGAAAATGGCGAGTTTGATTGGTGCCATTGCTGGCATGAAGCGCATCACGGTGCGGATGTCGCTTTTGCCATCGGTGCCGAGTTCTTCTTCGTCGAAAGCTTCGCAAATCAGTGCGAGCACCGTGCGATCGCAGCCAGCGGATGGCTCGACGACGTGTGGAAGGAAACGCTCTTTGGTTTCCTCGTCAAAGTATTCCAACGGCCTGCCGGAGCCTTTCGCGTGGACACCGAGGTCGTAATCCGTGCGGTAGGCAACGCCTTCGAGCTCTTGAATGCCGAACGGGAATTCGTATTCGATATCGTAAGTTTTTTTCGAGTAGAAAGCGCGCTCGCCATCGGGCACATCGAGGATGTGAAGCTTGTCGCGTGGAATGCCGATTTCTGCATAGAAGTTGAGGCGGGTCTCAAGCCATTCCTCAGTGAGGCGCATGCCGTCATCTGGGTGGCAGAAATATTCGATTTCCATTTGTTCGAACTCACGGGAACGGAAAGTAAAGTTCCGTGGGTTAATTTCGTTACGGAAAGATTTACCGACCTGCGCAATACCGAAGGGGAGTTTGACCCGGTTGGAATCCAGCACGTTTTTGTATTGGCAGAAAATGGACTGCGCGGTTTCAGGTCGGAGGTAGGCAATTTGTTCGCCGGTGGCTCCAAAGTTGGTTTGCAGCATGAGGTTGAACTCACGGGGCTCTGTCAGAAGGGAGCCGTTTGCTGGGTTGTAGCTGGTTGTGCCAGTGACCTGTTCGGTGGTTTCTCCTTCAAGCTGGATCGCCTTGATGGCTTCCTTTTTGCTCATCACGGATTCTTTGATGAATTGGGAGTAATATTCGCGGGCGGTTTTACGAACTTTCGCTTCGTCTTGGCCAGAAAGCTGGAGAACGGAATAAGCTTTATCAGTCTTCCAATCAGATTCAGGTAAGTTTGCTCCAGTGAAATGATAAACGGTTCCATCTTGCAGGTCGATCTGATCGGCACGAAGACGGGCTTTAGAAAGTAAGCAATCGCACATCGGATCGCTGAAACCACCAATATGGCCAGAAGACTGAAGCACGGCCTCCATCGTCAAAATCGCGCCGTCCATGCCGAGCACGTCATCGCGTTCTTGGACGGTTTTTCTCCACCAGTAGTCTTTGAGGTTGCGCTTGAGTTCGGCGCCTATCGGACCGTAATCCCAGCAACCATTGAGTCCACCGTAGAGCTCTCCTGCTTGAAAAATGAAGCCTCTGCGTTTGCAGAGAGAGACAATTTTCTCCATCCGCACTGGGTCTGTTACGTCCTTATTTGCCATAAAATTGATCCCGCGTTCGGGCGGGGCGCGGATAAAAACACATGTAACCCTTCGCGGCAAGGCATCTTAGACGATTTTCACCCACTCGGATCGCTGCGGCGAACACAGCCTTCGGTTAAGAAAACTAGAATCCGCCGCAGCCCATCCGCTAACCACGGGAATAATTCTTTTGGAGCGTTAATCATGCCAAGATTCGATGCTTAGTGGGCTTTGGAAGGATCAATTTACGGATAAAACTGGAATTCCGATGAGTTGGGCTCATGGCGACCAGCGGTTTGTGAGGGAAATGAATTACAACCGCAGATGAACGGGATGAACGCAGATGGAAGAGAATGCTTGGTGGAAATGGTCTACATCGCCAAATTGTAAAAGAATGGGTTGTTCCACACTATTTTAGTCGTTCCGGATCTGCGTTCATCCCGTTCATCTGCGGTTATTTTTCACTGTGCGCCAGTCCTTGCTCTGATGATGACAGATTGTCCGCTTTACTCCGAAAGCGACTTTGTCCAACCTCCCGCCCCGCACCATGACCGCCTCTGAGATCCGCCAATCCTTCCTCGATTTTTTCAATGAAAAACAGCACACCATCGTGCCGTCAGCGTCGCTGCTTCCGCAGTCGCCGGGCTTGCTTTTCACCAACGCGGGGATGAATCCGTTTGTGCCGTATTTCCTCGGTGTCGAAAAAGCTCCCTACAATCCACCACGCGCGGCCGACACCCAGAAGTGCATTCGTGCAGGCGGAAAACACAACGACCTCGAGGACGTCGGCTACGACACCTATCACCATACGTTTTTCGAAATGCTGGGTAACTGGTCGTTCGGAAACTATTTCAAAAAAGAAGCTATCCAATGGGCATGGGAACTCGTCGTCGTGCGTTGGGGGCTGCCGGCGCACCGGCTTTACGCATCTGTTTACGCACCGAAACCCGGAGATCCTGGAAATTTCGATCAAGAAGCCTACGACATCTGGGCAGAACTTTTCCGCGCGGCGGGTTGCGATCCGGAAATCCAAATCGTTCACGGTAACGTCAAAGACAACTTCTGGATGATGGGCGAAACCGGTCCCTGCGGTCCGTGCTCCGAACTTCACGTCGATCTAACACCTGAGGGCAATCCCGTCACCGGTCGCAATCTCGTCAACAATGACTCCGATCTCTGCATCGAAATCTGGAACCTCGTTTTCATTCAATACAACGCCGAGGCCGACGGTACGTTCCGCGAGCTTCCTGCCAAACACGTCGATACCGGCATGGGTTTTGAGCGCGCTTGCTCGATCATTCAGAACACCAAAGGTTTCACCGACTTCTCGAAAAAACCTTCTAACTACGCCACCGACGTTTTCCAACCGATCTTCCGCAAGCTCGAAGCACTCAGCGATAAAACCTACGTCGACATTTACCCAGAACTCGGGGCAGATCGCTCCGCGTTTTCCGAGGAAATGAAAACCGCCATCGCGTTCCGCGTCATCGCGGATCACTTGCGCACCCTTTCCTTCTCCATCGCCGATGGCATCATGCCCGGCAACAACGGCAGAAACTACGTCCTCCGTCGCATCCTCCGCCGCGCGGTTCGATACGGACGTCAGCTTGGATTTTCCGGTGACAAACCCTTCTTCGGCGCGCTGGTCGAAACACTCGTCGCAGAAATGGGCGGCGTGTTCCCTGAGTTGAAAAACCGCCAGGATGTTGTTAGGCAAACGCTGGAACAAGAAGAGACGAGTTTCAATCAGACTTTGGATAGAGGCCTCAAACGCTTCGAAGAAGCGCTCGTCGAGTTTGGTAATAATGAAGTTTCCGGAGATGTTGCGTTCCAACTTTACGACACTTTCGGCTTTCCCATCGATCTAACTGAACTGCTCTGCGCCGAGCGCGGCTTGAAGCTGGATATGCCACGTTTCGAAAAACTGATGGATCAGCAGCGCAAGCTCGCTCAAGCCGCTCAGAAATCTTCCGTCGTCCGTGCACTCGACATTTCCACTGAAGTCATCACCGAATTCGTCGGTTTCGACTCCGATTCCGTCGAAGCTACCGTGTTAGAAATTCATCCGCAAGAAGACGCGCTGTTCGTCATCACCGACAAAACCGTCTTCTACGCCGAAATGGGCGGCCAGTCCGGCGACACTGGAACCATCAACGGCATTCCCGTCACAGGCGTCCAACAAATCGGTAAAGCCCGCGCTCTGGTTCTTTCTTCCTCTTCGCTCTCCGCTCTAAACTCCTCGCTCAATCCAGGCGATCAAGTTGTCCTCAAGATAGCCGAGGATCGCCGCCGCCCCATCGAGGCTCACCACACCGCCACGCACCTTCTCCATTGGGCGCTTCACGAGGTCGTTTCCAAAGACGCCGCGCAACAAGGCTCATCGGTCGATGAAAACCGCCTGCGCTTCGACTTTAACAGCGGTGCCGTCACTTCTGCTCAGCTTTCCGAGATGGAAGAAATGGTCAACGGCGCCATCAAGCAGGGACTCACCGTTTCATGGACCGAAGTCAAACACGCCGATATTAAAACTCGCGCCGACATCATGCAGTTCTTCGGCGACAAGTACGGCGATACGGTTCGCGTCGTTCAAATCGGCGGCAGCGCGAATCAACTCGACGGTCCTTCGATGGAGCTTTGCGGTGGAACTCACGTTCGCAACACTAGCGAGATCGGACTTTTCAAAATCAAATCCGAAGGAGCGATCGCATCCGGCGTGCGCCGTATCGAGGCTGCCTGTGGGGGATCGGCTTGGGAATACATTCGCGAGTCGATCGAGAAATGGGACAGCGAACTCAAAGCTGCTGCAGAGAAACTCAAAGCCGCTAACGAGAAACTGACCGAACTCGGTGAAGAGATTATTACCGTTAACGAGTTCCCACACATCATGGGCGCGATGCTGGTTGAGCGTGCGGATATTTCCCAGATCAACGCAACCTACGCTCATGGGTTACGTACTTTGGAAGAAACCAAAGAAGCGGCAATTGAGGCTGAGAAGCGTATCAAAAAAATCCAGTCAGCTCAAGCCGCGTCGCTTGCAGACGAAGCGCTTGCCGATCTCATCGCGAAAGGTGAGTCTATCATCGCTTCCTTCGAGTCCGATGCATCATTGCTCCAGGAATTGCAAAACGGCCTGAAGAAGAAAAATTTCGGCGGAGCCGCGTTGTTAATCGTCGATGACGGCGAAAAACTCCACCTCGCCACCCACTGCGGAACCGATGCTCTAACAGCCGGTCTCAAAGCCGGTGATCTTCTGCGCGACCTCGCTGCCATGGCCGGCGGCAAAGGCGGCGGCAAGCCAGATCAGGCTAGAGGAGCTGCGCCGGATCGGAGCAAGCTCGCCGAAATCAAAGCTGCGGCGACTCAGCTTTTTCAAAACTAAATTTTCCTATTCTCACGAACTTTATCCCCCAGCTTATGAAAACCATCGCTCTTATTTTTCTGTTTATCTCAAGCTCGTTGTTTGCCCAAGCCGCTGAGCCTGTAAAAAATCAATTTACCACGAAGATTGAAGATGTGGATTGTGTGGTTAAGGTGTACTCGCCCTCAGAACCCATCGTATTCAGCATGTTGGTGAATAAGGATTCGTTGCCGAAATCCCAGTTGATGATTTCGATCATGCTGACCAGTAGCGATATTACATCTTACATGACGGATGAGATGATTTCTCAGAATGTAAAAACGGATCGGTTTGATAAAGCTGACTTGAAGGCTGAATATGAGAAGATGAGGGCGGGCATGAAAAAAAGGTCGGAACTGACAGGGCCGGATGCTGAGGATAATCCGTGGAAGGGAATGAAATATGCGCTCGATCAAGTTTTTATCATAGAATCAAAGTTAGGAAAATATTTGGTCTATCAATTGTCTCCTCAAGGTACAAAGGAAGCTAACGGTCATGTATCTAGCATCAGAAAATACGAAGATGGCAGGTGGGTGATGAGCGGAACCAAAGATGAAACTATTGATAAGTTTAAACAGTCTCTCACATTAATGATCACGAAAGAGTTCGAGAAGTTGCGGGAGACATCCGCTATCTCACCTGCGTCCATGGACGAATTGTTGCGTTAAAGATAACCTCGCCGAGATCAAAGATACGGCGAATCAGCATTTTCAAAACTAAATTTTTCTGTTCTTCCTAACTCAATCCCCAATTTGATCCACTAACCTAATCCTGCAACCTATGAAAATCATCGCACTTACTTTCCTATTTTGCTCAAGCCTGCTGTTCGCTCAAGCGGCTCCTCAGGTTGCGAAGAATGAATTCCCAATCGTGATCGAAGGAGTGAACTGTGTGGTCAAGGTATACAAGCCTGTTGAGCCCATCATCTTTGATCCTTTGGTGAACAAAGACACACTTCCGAAATCTCAGATGATTCAATCGATCATGCTGACTAAATCTGATATTTCGTCTTACATGAACGATGAAGAGTTATCTAAATTCATAGAATCAGAATTATTAAAAGAGGATAGCAAGAAGGAGGATCTCGAAGAGTTCCGAGCAAGCATGAAAAAAATGTGTGCGCTTACAGGTCCTAATGCAGAGGAGAATCCATGGAAGGGAATGAAATATTCGCTCGATCAAGTTTTCATCATAGAATCAAAGTTAGGAAAATATTTGGGCTATCAATTGTCTCCTCAAGGTACAAAGGAAGCTAACAGTCATGTATCTAGCATCAGAAACCACAAAGATGACAGGTGGGTGATGGGTGAAACTAAAGATGAAACGATTGATAAGTTTGAACAGTCTCTCACATCTATGATCCTTAAAGAGTTCGAAAAATTACAAAAGGAGTCGGGTGTAGCTACATTGCCGCTTGAGGATTTACTGAAATGAAACGCTGTTTAAGTAAGTCAGTCGTTAAATCTCTATCACTTGTAACAATCGCTGATTCTCATTCCAACGAATGATTTTTTCATCGGCAGTGATGAGTGGGATTCCCATCGTCATCGCGGTCGCGACGATGATGCGGTCAGCTGGATCACCGTGAAAATCGGGCAAGCGACTACTCGCGATGCAAATCTCAGGTGTTAGAGGACTCAAGGTAACCGGGGATTCCAGGTTTTCTGAAAACCAGGTCGCTTCATCAGGCTTTAGTTCTAACCGACCCTTCATCGATAGCATCGAGACCTCCCATAGCGAGATGGCTGATACCACAGCGACACCCGAAAAGTTCTCAAGCGTTCGAGCGCGTGAGTCGCCAGCCGACATCCACACCCAAGCATGGGTATCTAAAACAGCAGCAACTAGGGATTCAATGTTCAGCATCCCAAGATTCTCCCGTGTTAAAAATATCACCAGAAATCAAAGTCGTTTGCTTTGATCGACCAAAAATTTTCCCTGAATTACCTGAGGAAATAGGAATCAGTTCCGCAGCAGGACGTCCGTGGCGGGTGATGGTGATACGAGATTTCTCTTTCTGAACCTTTTCAATAATTCCTAGGCACTTGGCTTTGAATTGGGTGACGGTGATGTCCATGTAGTAACCATAGTCATACCATAGTTATTTTCAAGGGGTTTTTTAGGATTTTCTATTATCCAGCCTGCCCTCCGCGTAGGCGGTGAAGACTTTCAAAATCTCATCACGAACACGGCGGAAGACGGCGAATTGTTCTTCTTCTGTGCCAGTGGCGTGGGCTGGATCGTCGAAAGGCCAGTGGTGGCGGTTCATCTGGCCAGGGAACATCGGGCAGACTTGATCCGCATTTCCGCAAACGGTGATGACGGTTTCCACCTGATCATCGAGGAAAAGATCCATGTGTTTCGAGTGATGACCCGTGGCGTCTATGCCGATTTCTTCCAACGCACGGATCGCGAGCGGGTGCACGTATCCAGCGGGTTTCGAGCCGGCGCTTTCGACACGGAAGTTTTCACCAAGAGCCTTACGAAGGATAGCTTCGGCAAGATGGGAGCGGCAGGAATTTCCGGTGCAGAGAATGAGTATGGCGGGTGGTTTCATGGAACGGTTTCTGGTTTGTGACTGATTCGATAAAGCGGAATGGCAATAATAGCGCCGATGATGGTTGCGACGGGGTAGAGCCAGATGTAATTGAAGTTCCAACTGACTAAGGCGGGACCCAGTGAGCGCGCGGGATTCATCGATGCGCCACAAATCGGTCCGGCGAACATGGCTTCCAGTCCCACCACAGAACCGATCGCAATCGCTGCCGTGATGCCCTTTTCCTTAGCTCCATGCGACACGCTAAGGATCGTGAGCATGAGGATAGCTGTTAGAATAATTTCCAGAAAAAAGCTCTGGGATGGATCGCCTGATGGAAGCGTCATGCCGAGTGATTCGGAGGTAGGAAATAAAAGTTTAAGAATGCCACTTGCGCACAAAGCCCCGAGCATCTGAGCCGTGATGTAACCGAGTAAATCAGCTGCGGGAAATCGACCTGCAATCGCAAAGCCGATCGATACCGCGGGATTGAAATGCGCGCCACTCGCATCTCCAAACGTGTAAATCATCGCGGCAACAACCAATCCGAAGGTGAGGGCCACACCTGCATGACCGATCACTCCGCCGGAAATTTCATTCACAACGATTGCGCCCGTTCCCGCGAAGACGAGAACGAAGGTACCGAGAAATTCTGCGAAAAATCGATGCTTCATGGTTTAGCAGCAGTTAGGTCCGCAGCAGGAGGTTTTTTCGCCCAGAGCAGGGAGTCGGGTGATGTTAGGAAGTCCGCAAAGTTCGGGTGCGAGGCACTCGGTGTGTTTGTGGGCGAGTTGGAGAATGACAGCTTCATCGGTCAGCTCATGTTCCGTGATGGTGTATTGCGAAATGACACGATCCTCGTATTCGATCTCGACCGGGACGGAATCGTCGGGCAGCAGGGTTTTCCCTTTTTCGAGGATGCCTGCCATTTTTCCGGTTTCGATGCGGTGGTCGTAATCTTCGCCGACCCAGATCTGAAGTTGGCAGGTGTTGGTTTCACGTTTCGTTCCACCGCAATCGAGGAAGGTTTTCTGCACATGGCCGATCTCGGTGACGTGGAAGGAAAGAGGCACGGCTGAGTCGTCCGGAAGGCGGATGCGGAAATGCCGATCCGGATGAGAGGCGAGCAGGGATGTGAGTTCGGAAAGTTTCATGATTGGGTTGGGTTAGCGTTTCAACGCTTTGGCGAGTTTCACCGGGCCGGGGCAGCAACTGTCCGCGCGATCGGCAAGGCGGGCTTCGGCTTTTTCCATGTCGGATGCGTGGTCGGTGCCGTCGGAAAAAGTTGCGATGATTTTGGTGAGCAGCGGGAGATGGGTTTTGTTGATGCGGAAGTAAGTCCATTTTCCACATTGCTCGCTTTCGAGCATTCCGGCTTTGCGGATGATCTGCACGTGGCTGGAAACGGAGGACTGCGGCATTTCCAAAATATCCGCGAGCTCGCAAACACAAAGCGCGCGATCCTTCACAAGACGGACAATGCGCCAGCGGGTGTCGTCGGCAAGGGCGCGGAAGAAGGAAGGGGCGGAATTCATCGTGACGGAAAATAACGTGACGAGAAATTTCGTTATGTCAAGTTCTGTCTCTTTCTACGAGCTATAAATGCCAAGCTAGCCGCGATAGCGAGGAGTAGAGCGATGATTTGGTAGCCGGAGAGGCCGAGAAAAGGTTTCGGGGTAGCGCGTAGAAATTCGTGGAGAAAGCGGAACAGACCGTAGCCGATGAGGTAGAGGTGGAAATGTTGACCTGTTAGAACGGATCGTTTGCGCATCAACCAGAGTGCGAGCATGGCAAGGATTTGAAAGCCGATCTCAACCGGAACGGATGGCCATTTTCCGAAGGAACACGTGATGCCTCCACAGCAACCGGCGTGTAGGCAGCCGATTCGGCCGAGAATGAGAGGGACGGGTAGAATTGTGGCGAATCGGTCTCCCGTGATGGAGCGGTAGCCCATGCATTTTTTCATGATCTCGACCCCGATCCAGCCGCCCGGAAGCGCACCGATGATGGATTTTCCGGAGAGTAAAATGGGAATGCGTTGTGGGTGATCGAGATACATCCAGCCTTCGGCAAAAAGAAACGCGAGTTTTGCTCCGATGAAGGCTGCGACAAGCCCGCCGATGTAGATCAGCGGCAGGCGCGAATCGTTTTTGGAGACGCGCACCCAATAAACCGCGCCGAGCAAGATGCCGACGATGAGGAGTGTGGAGTAGAGAGGGCTGCCCATGGTGTTAGGGGATACCAGCGATATTACAAAATATCTGGTAACAATAATGGATTAAAAGAAGCACCGCAGGAGCAATGATGATTTGAATCGATGCAAAGGCTAGCGCCCACGTGAGCAGGCTGTATCTGATCGGTTTTGGGTCGGTTTCTTCGATATGTAGTTTGAGCATCATATCGAAGTAGCCGATGAAAAAGAATGCGACCAGCAGGACAGGAAAACTCCACGAGCGACTGAGTCCGAAATGAGGCATCAGGAATAAAGCCATAGCCAACATGACGCCCGGAATGAACCAAAGACAGATCCTGAGAAGAGCCAAAGCATGTTGTTGCGGATTGTGTGGATGGGATTTCATGTTAGATCTACATGTTTCCTGTGACCACACAGTAACCATAGAGCACACTCCAGCATACCGTTGGAGCGATGAGAATTTGAGCGAGAACGAAAATGATCGTCCAACGTGCGAGTTCTTTTTTGCTGTGAGGTGGTGAGATTTTTTTCTGCATGAGTGCAAGTCGTTGATCGAAATATCCAACGGCTGCAGTCGCGATCATTATTCCCAAGATACATAATCCCAGTGCGGTATTTGCATCGTTGCCATAGATGAGGTCGACAAACTGGGCTGCAATGATAACGGATATAGGAATAAAGATCGCAGGCATCAACCAAAGGAAAATGCGTAGTATAGTGATCGCTTTGTTTCCAGAGTTGGGCTGAATGGGTGTGATAGGGTCGTTCACGGCTTATATCTTCAAGTAAGTTATCAATTATCAGCGAGAACTTGTGTCTGAAATCACACAATATCCGTAAAGCAGGGTGAACCATATAACCGGTGTGATGAAGATTTGGCATAGAACGAATATTACTACTCGACCGGTAATCTTGTTATTCCCATGCGCCAATTCGAGTCCCTTTTGTTGTAGGGCGATTCGTTGATCGAAATAGCCGAGGGCAGCGACCGCGGTTAAAGATATAGCCCAGCAGAGAAGGTTGCTGAACATGTATACGTTGAGTTGCCTGAACAGAAAATTGGAACCAAACACAACGACAGGGACGATGATGGTGGGTAATAGCCAAAGCACGATTCGTAGGACAGTAAACGCAGGCTTGCTGCCAACTACTCCGCGATTAACGGGTCTGGTGTCAGATTCCGATACAGGCCAATCTTGATACCTGGGCGCTTCATCTTCATTCTCACCTGAGTTTTCGTTTTCAGTAGGGTGTTTCATCGTTACTTAGTGATAATTATTCTATCTTATAATTAGGCAGAATCCATACAGCGCGCTAATACAGATCACAGGAACAATAGCGCATTGAGCAA
>JANPMK010000017.1:0-7109 GCA_031422775.1 Akkermansiaceae bacterium
TCCTGTTCTCCCGCTCGCTTCGCTCGATGATACTGAGCCGTTTCACGGCGTCAAGCTGGAACTGTTCAAATGAGCACTTTTACTCACCGGCAGAATTTCTTCTCGCAAGCGTTTCCTTCACCTAACAGTTTTTATTAGTAGGACATCGAGATCGGATATTCGGCGACTGTCATTTCCGAATCTGATAGAGAAATCCTTGATTTGAAAAGGATTTTATTCTCCAAACGTATGTATATCAGGTTCGTTTTGTTCGGCTCTGGTGGTAGCGTTTGGATTTCTGATATACATACGTTTTCTCATTTTTGACCCCTGGATATGAGAGGGAGGTTTGAATTATTTTGCTTAATGTGTTCTTTTGAACAGTTTTTGATTGACGGATTATTTCAGATATGATTTCAAGGTTGCATGTCCACCCCCAAGACCCGCAGTTGCTGGAGAAAAGATCTCTCGGAATTCCGGAATTTAACTGATCGAGAGCGAACTGGTTTCCTGTTGGTCTTGGAATGGTTCGAGAATTTCCGGCTTAGAAACGAGCTGGAAGCAGGACGTGCCGCCGCCAAAGTCTTTTGGAAGACGGAAGTCATACGTGAGGACAGACCGCGCGAGTCATGGCAATTGGAACAATGGGGAGACGCGATTCAGTGGTATTTAAAATGGCTGGATGCTTGTGCTGAGGCTGGCGTGGATCACCGAAGTTTAGCGGAGCGCGTGCGGGCAGCGGTCCGGTCGGCTTGTGCGCGGCGGGGATTGTCACCGAGAACCAAGCAGTGTTATGGGGCGTGGGGGCGCGGTATGCCTTTTTTGCCAAAGACGAGCGGGAGGTGATGAAGGTGTTAGATCATCCGGTTTTATTGACGATTGATGATTGTTAATTTTTTATTTTTGATTTGAAAGAAAAGAATATGAAACCTCAGGAACTAGAAAATAGACTGATCGATTTTGCTGTGATGGTAATTGGCGTGGTTGAAGATTTGCCTGTCTCGAAGGCAGGTAATCATATCGCTGGGCAGTTGGTTCGTTCAGGAACTTCTCCAGCACCTAATTACGGGGAAGCTCGCAGCGCGGAATCGAGAAAGGATTTCATTCACAAGATGAAAATCTCGCTCAAGGAGCTGCGGGAAACGGTGATTTGGCTTAAAATCATTGCGCGCAAACGACTTGCAGGTGAAGCGCTGACATTCGGCGCAATCAAAGAATGCGGCGAATTGATCGCAATTTTCATATCGAGCACAAAAACCGCAGACAGTGAATCGGTATCCTCTAAAATCAAAAATTAAAAATAAACAATCATCAATCGTCAATAAAACCATTAGTGAGTGGTTCTGGTTCTTTCCGGCGAAACAGCTTTCGGTGGATCCAGAGAGTGGCATCAGAAGACGACACCACTTGCATGAAAAAGTATACAGTGAAGCGATCAAGCGTGGCGCAGTACAGACGGGAATTGAGAAGCGGGTGACGAGTCACGCGTTGCGGCATTCCTTTGCGACGCATCTGTTAGAGAATGGAACGGATCTGAGAACCATCCAGGAATTACTCGGGCATGAAGATATTACGACAACGGAGATTTATCTGCATGTGTCGATGAGCCATGGGTTGGGGTTCAGTAGTCCGTTGGATGAAGAAGTGGAATTCTTAACAAATCAAAAATTAAAAATAAACAATCATCAATAAATCTCCAAGTGAGATAAGGCGAAATAAGTGTTAGATATTTCGTTTTTATTGATGATTGATGATTGACGATTGTTTATTTTTGATTTGAAAGAGAAAGAGAAGAGGGCAGCAGGATACAGCTCTCCTTGCGGAGAATCAGTTCCGTTTCAGGACGATGAGTTGAGATTTCCAGCCTGCGGGATTTTTCGCGCCAAATCCTCCTGCCTCGATGAAGAGGTAATCGGTTCCGTCTATGGTTTTCGCGATGATTTTTTGGGCAATGTTTTGATCTAAATCTAACATCACATCACCTGACCAGATCCAGCGTGGGTCTTGGGTGAAACCGTCTTCTTGCAAAGTGATTTTTTGGAACGGGGCGCGGCCGATGCTAGCTTTCGCTGCAGGATCGAACTCTTCGATTTTCGCGACCTGTGAAATAACGCTCCATGATCCGCTGGCTTTTGGATTGGCGACGAACTTGCCATCATAGAGGAATTTTCCTTCCTCAGGATCTTCTGTGGTTTTTTCAGGATCCTGCAAGTCTTGCCATGCGGTGCAGAGCATGGGAACGAACGATGCGGCTTTGCGTAGCACCTCGGCATCGAGCGCCGGGAGTTTTCTTTCTTCCAACCACATGCTGAAAATTCCTTGTGCGGCAGGAGGCATTTGAACGATGGCGCGGTCGCCATAACGCATGAAGGTGATAGCAGAAATCGTGACCGGACCTTTCGTGAATTCCTGGACGAATTCCGGAGTGATCCAACCGCCTTGAATGGTATCACCTGCGCGACGACCCAAGCCTTCTTTGGATTCCACGAGGGCTTTGCCATTCACGAAAATTTTGAATCCATCACCCGCGCCAACGCCTTGACCACGACTGGCGCGTAGGCGGTAGATGTGGCCGGGCTTCATGGCTGGGAATTCAAATTTACCATTCAAAAGCAGGACTTCTTTATCCCAGAGGGTGCGCGGAGTTTCGTTCCAATGATTGCGATCCGCTTTGGAATTATCTGTTAGCTCGCCTTTGTATTGACCGAACGGGGGCATGCCTTTTTTCCAACCGGCTTTCGCTGCATCAAATTCTGGCGCAACCCAATTTTCCATGCCTTTTGGAAGTGTGACCGGACGATAACGCCACGGTGTTATATCGTAGGCGAGTTCTTCCGCAGGATCAAAAGTGTGGTAATTCCATTCCACATTTTTGAGATCCGGACCGAACGGTTTCCAATCGTATTCTTTGATTCCGACCTTGTTGTAAAGCGACACAAGGCCGTCGATGGAATTCATGACCGTGCCGTTTTGAGTGGGCTTGCCGAGTTCGCCGAAAATCTTGCGGCGATTCTGACCGATGTATTGAAAGACGAGTTTCTCGCTAATGAGCGGGAGGATGACTTTTTTCAAATCGGGGCCGAATTGATCGGGATCGGCAGAGAGGAACACCTCGTCGTGTGGCAGCGGTGAATTGGGGAATTGTTTTTTGGAAACCGCATAAAGCAAATCGTATCCACCGGGAACACCTGAGAGAGCTTCGGCAAGACGACCCAATGTTTCAGTACGGTGTCCTGTTAGATCCTGACCACCTTCCCAACGAGTCGGCGCGCTGTATTTCTCGTATGCGCTGCCCATGGCTTTGAGCGCGACGACACGGACTTTTTCATCTGCGGCAGGAAGTTTTTCACGCAGAAGACTTAGCGGCCCTCCGGTGGTGCTTTGGCGTGGAGTGGTTTGGAACAACTCGCCCATGGGTGGGAGAACTTTTTCGTAACAACGAGGATCGGTCGCAACTTGAGCCAGCGTCATGAGTGCGCCGTTTTGGAGCCATTGCTCGGAATGCTTGAGGTAGGAAACGATCATATCGACATGTGGAACGATCATGTCAGGCGTGCCTTTTTGGATGAGGGAAAAACAAGCGTCTTTCACGAACCATGATTCTTTGTCGTCTTTGAGACGTTCGATCGCGAGGTCGAAGAGGCGTTTTGACCAATCCAGTGTAGGATCGAAGGCTTTGGTCGCGGCACGGAAGCCGACGTTACGGACGCGTGGATCGGCGTGCTGAGCGAATTCTTCTAACAATTTCGGACGAACTTCGCTAGCTGGTGCGGGTGCCATATAGCGGATTTCAAGACCTCCGGCAACTCCGCCCACCATGAGGCGGATAAGGTATTCCGGATGAGAAACGTATTGGCGGACTTCATCATCGGTGAGCGGTTTTTCATTCAGACGGGCGATGAGCGACTTGCCGGAATCTTTCGCCATAGTCTCACCTGCTAGATCGAGTTTCTTGCCGGGTTCACCGGGGACGGGATCCATGGAGAGGAAAATATCATCTGCCTCGGTGCCCCATGGGCGAGTGGGAAGTTGATACGGTTTGGAAAACTTGGATGGCGGTGCGCCGGTGATGCGAAGGGTTTTGCGCGGAATGGTGTACGTGATGGCGTAGCAGTTGCCCCACTCGATATTGTCGTAACCAGCACCGCCGAGGATACTAAAGGATCCATCAAAGTGGCGTGACATTTCGTAATGCCATTTGCGGTTGTCCATGAACTCGCGGTATTGCTTCGGCTCCTTCTCATACTTCAGACCCATCGAAGCACTGCGCCAGATTTCACCGATGCCGCCGCCGGTGTGACCGTGAAGCATGAAAGTCGTGGTGTAGAAACTGGTCTTCGCACAGTGATCGCGCGCTTTCGCGTAGATCGATTTTTCACCTTCAGGTGTAAGCGATGCGGCGGCGGCCATAGCGAAGGCGAGTTTGCCGTGTTTGCCGTTATCGACGAAAGAAGTTTCCGGCCTATCATCGCCGTAGGGGTTGATGCCGCGTCCCGCGTAGCGGAAAAAGTGAACCATCGTGCGGTTCAGCAGGCTCTCATTGACCTCAACTCCGCATTGTTTGGCGAGGAGAAGAAACGTGACGACATGGGTTCCGCCGGCATTGAGGTGACCGTTGCCGTAGCCGAGTTTAACCACACCACTGCGGCCCGCCCATGCATCGAGGTATTCGCCTTTTGCCGCGGCATCTACCCATTTTTTGATGATGGGAAGCGCTACGGGATCGCCGGTGCGGAGATAGTATTCACAAAGCGCAAGACCGCCGTAACCGATGTGCCATGCGTAGCCATTGCCGTTTTTATCTTTCATTCCATGCACCCATTCTTTCACGGGAGCGAGATCTTTTTCCTCACCGGTAGAGAGCAGGAACAACATCCCGAAATCAGCGAAGCCTTTGTTAGAACCGGGCTTGGCAAGGTAGTCGGCCATATTTCTAACAATTTTATCGGACTTCGGGCAATTCAGCGGCCAGGTTTTGCTGTAAGCGCCGAGAACGGGGATTTTGACGATGACTTCTTTAGCAGCCGTCTTGTCGTCGTCTTTAAGCATGAATTTCAGGACTCCATCTGTGGCTTCCGCTTTTTCAATCATCTGACCGAGCTGAATGCGCGGGTCGATGTCTTTAAGTTTCTCGCCGTTGATCGATTCGATGATCTGACCTGCTTTGAAAGCACCGGTGGCAGCGGCAGGAGAACCGGGCTCCACATCAATGGCTGGGTTTTTCGGATCCAGATCGCCGACCTTCATCGTGAAAGCGGGTTGATGAAGATCGATGGCAATACCCACGGGACCAAAGTTAGTGAGCGAGTTGACGGTCACTGTATCGCTTGGCGCGGTGGAGAAGAGCGGAGTCTCCTTGTAGAAAGATTGGGCGTGGGAGAGCTCGAACGAGTTCACCAGACTGAAAGCCGCAAGGCCGAAGGTGATGGATTTACTGAATCTGCGCGGGGTGAAAGATGGAATAGTCATGGGCTTGATAGTCGTAGAGTCGCTGGTTTACGGGATTATGGGTAGTCTTCTATTCATTATTTGAAAAGCAGCTTGTGTAAAAAAGACTCATCTACGAAATCTCAATTCGTCGCGTAGATTTTCGATTTCATCGACCAGGCCGATGATTGTATGGATCGCCGCCCAGTTCATGCGGTGTTGTTGGCGAAGCGTTTCGATGTGGCGCAGTCGCAGGATGGTTTCCTCGTTGAAATGCTATTCGTCTTCTTCCTCGCTGCGAGTGGGTTGGATGACGCCTTTGCGGCAATAGAAAATGATTTTCCGACGCGAACTACCCGTCATGCGAATGACGACCTCGAAGGAATGGAGGAGGTGGGGATTGGGTTCTATCATTTTCATTTCAATGCTCCCTAGGGTTGAAGGTTGAACTGTCGCGTAGTTTTTCCCATGTGCTGCGCTCCTCTGCGCTGACCTCCCGTGGCGAGACGATGGAAATTTCCACATACAAATCTCCCGGCGCGTCTTTTTTCGGTAAGCCATAACCTTTGAGGCGCAATTGATCATCCGAGTTGGTTCCGGCGGGGATTTTTAACTGAACGGTTTTGCCTCCAGGAACGTTGAGTGAAATCGTGGTGCCCAACACCGCTTCCCATGGTGCGAGGGAAATTTCACGGAAAAGATCGTGACCTTTCACGCGGTAATCCGGATCTGCGGCCATGCGAACTCGCAAGAAAAGATCACCGTCCTCCCCTCTCCCCGAGCCTGTTCCACCATGACCCGGAACTCGCAACCGCTGGCCTTCGCCTATCCCTGCGGGGATTCGAACCTGCACTTCATCGGTCGTCACCCGGCCCGTGCGAGGATCTGCCTTGCGGAGAGAAATGGTCCGCATCGATCCCGTGAAAGCTTCTTGCAGCGTGACCATCAGATCGCCCTCGATGTCTTGCCCGCGCATCTTGCCGCCACCTGCACCAGAAAACCCACCGCCTCCATAACCCGCCGCACGCCGCGCACCTCCACCGGAGAAATACTGTTCAAAGAAATCACTGAAACCCGTGCCGCCAAATTCAAACCCCTCGGGCATTTGCTGCCCTCCGCCACCTGACCAAGCACCTTGCGGCGGCGCACCACCATGCCGATCCCAGTCCTTACCCAGCGCATCGTATTTCTTCCGCTTCTCTGGATCGCTCAAAACCTCATACGCCTCGTTGATTTCCTTGAATTTCTCCTCAGCTGTCGACTTGTCCGCCGCGACATCTGGATGGTGCACGCGAGCCAATTTCCGAAACGCTTTCTTCACATCAGCCGCCGAGGCATCGCGACCGATACCCAAAATCTCGTAATAATCCCTGAATTTTACCGCCATCTTTAAAAGTTATGGGCAAAAAGACCTTTCAAAGCAAGGCAGCGATTTTTAGATCCAGCCAACGGCGATCAAGCTAGGGAGAGCCCTGTTCGAATTTCTGAATATTTAACCGCGAATGAACGCGAATAAACGCGAATCTGATGCATGTGGCTTTGGAAAATGAGTACTTAATGAAATGATTTCGATTCAGCCCACAATATGTTTTCATTAACCCAAAATTCGCGTCCATTCGCGTCCATTCGCGTCCATTCGCGTCCATTCGCGTCCATTCGCGTCCATTCTCGTCCATTCGCGTCCAGTCTCGACCATTCGCGTC
>JANPMK010000018.1:0-2236 GCA_031422775.1 Akkermansiaceae bacterium
AATCATTAGAGTCGGAAGTGGATTTAAAGTAGCTAGCGATCGACGGTCAACTGGGCCAGTTGACCCTACCTGTTTTGTTAGGCGCGGCGGGACGCCGCTTGCACGGCCTGCCGCGAGACGCAGCAGCTACTAAATTAATTCCGCGGCGATGGGGTCGACTAGGGGTCTGCCTAGTTGGGTGAGAGATAGGTGAGTATCACTAATTCTGAGAAGATTCTCGGTGGCGAGGGTCTTGGCTCTTTCTAGAGATGCATCGCCTAAGAGCTCGAGAGGAATGCCTTGAGTCGTGCGGAGGCCGAGGGCGATGAGTTCGATGCGGCGTTGGGCGGGGGTGAGGATTTCGGTTTCGTGGATGGCGTTACCAAGGCTGGAAACTTGGCGGATGTAGGCTGCGGTGTCGGGAATGTTTTTGTCGCGGGTACCATTCAGGGTTGAGACGGCGGATGGGCCTAGGCCGAGATAATCGCTGCCCATCCAGTAGCCTTGATTGTGGCGTGAGTGATGGTTGGATTGGGCGTAGTTTGAGGTTTCGTAATGATGGAAGCCAGCTGCTGTTAGAATTTTTTCAGCGAGGTGGTAATGATCAGCATCGTGATCTTCGTTTTCCTGATAGGTGCCGTTTTGGAGCGAATCGAAAAATGCGGTGTCCTCCTCGTAGGTGAGGTTGTAGGCGGAGATGTGATCGGGTTTCAGAGAAACGGCATGTCGTAAGGTGCTTTCCCAATCGCTGAGCGACTGACCGGGGATGGAGAACATGAGGTCGATGTTAATGGAATCGATTCCAGCCTCACGCAGCGTATGAACGGATTCGGTGGCTTGCTTTGGGGAGTGCTCGCGACCGAGGGTTTCGAGGACGTGTGGGGTGAACGATTGGATGCCGAGAGAAACACGGGTGACGCCGAGTGATTTGAACAAGCGGGCTTTTTTTAGATCGAACGTGGCGGGGTTAGCTTCGAGGGTGATTTCTTGGATTTGGGAGAAATTAAAATTTTCCCTGAGTGAATCGAAGAGGTCGCTCAGGTGCTTGGACGAGAGCATAGAAGGCGTGCCGCCGCCGAGGTAGAGGCTGGTGAGCTTATGCTCAGATAGGTTGCCCTTTCTCCATGTGGCTTCCTGTCCGATGGCTTTGATGAAATCGCCAATCGGTGTGTTACCAGGAGTGTGCTTATAGAAAGAGCAATACGGGCAAATCCGATGGCAGAAGGGGATGTGGACGTAGAGGAGCACTAAGTTTCAAATTTCAAGTTTCAATCTTCAAGGAAGAGTGCGTAGCGCACCCTAATATCCAATCACTTATATCCCATATCCTTTAACTCACTGAACGGACTCGGGCGATGTATTTACGGGCGGCTTCGGTGATGGAGCTGGAGAGATTAGCTTCGGGTTTGGCGAAGGGTGGGACGAACCAGGGGAAGGAGCCGAGGAGATCGGTGATGACGGCGATTTCTCCATCACAGGTGGTTTCTCCGCAACCGATGCCGATGGTGGGGACGGAGATGGATTCGGTAATGGTTTGCGCTGCGGCTGGCGTGACGGATTCGAGAACGATGGCGAACACTCCGGCATCGATGAGGGCGTTGGCACCGTCGAGGATGGCTTGGGTTTGCTCGGGGGTTTTGCCCTTTTTGTGGTAGCCTCCTTCTTCAAGGACGCGTTGTGGGAGCATACCGAGGTGGCCGCAAACGGGAATGCCGGCTTGGGTGATAGCTCGGACTTTTTCCGCTTGGCGAATGCCGCCTTCGAGCTTCACGGCATCGGCTCCAGCGGCGACGAGGGCTTTTGCGGTGGCAAGAGCTTGTTCTGGCGTATCGTAGGTATGGATAGGGAGATCCGCGATGATCAACGCAGCAGGTTTAGCACGGGCGACGGCTTCGAGGTGGTGAAGGATGTGAGCGAGGGTGACGTGGGTGGTGTCAGGAAAACCAAGGACCACCATGCCGAGAGAATCGCCGACCAAAAGGATGTCAGTGCCGCTTTCATCGAGCAGACGAGCCATAGGATAGTCGTAGCAGGTCAGCGCGGCGATTGAGCCGGGACCTTTCTTAGCTTTGATAGCTGCGACTTTTTCTTTGGTAGTCAAGAATCGGAAGAGTTGATGGGAATGAAAAAGCCTCCGGGGAGCAGTGCTCTGAGCGGAGGCTTATATCCATGAAAATGGCGACCCGTAAGGGAGTCGAACCCTTCTTGCCAGGATGAAAACCTGGAGTCCTAACCGATAGACGAACGGGTCGTTAGT
>JANPMK010000019.1:0-56185 GCA_031422775.1 Akkermansiaceae bacterium
CTCGACCATCCGATCGCATTGCCAGACTGATCGGTCACACTCACAAGGGTGTTGTTGAACGTTGCGGTCACGTGAACGATACCGCGCGAAACGTTCTTCGAACCTTTTGCCTTGTGAATCTTGATTTCTTCTTCGCCTCCACCGATTTCAGCGAAGATGTCTTTCTTCTGCTCTTTTTTCGGTGCGCCGTCTTGGACAGCAGACGCGTCAGCCTTCTTAGATGCCTCTGCCTTCGCGGCAGGAGCCTCTACGCTTTGATCCGACTTCGCTACAGCGGCAGTCGGGGTTTCGGGTTTAGCCTCGGCAGCGGGGACCGCTACTTCTTCAGCTTCTTGGTTGTTGGTTTCTTCGGACATATGTCTGGATATAAAATGGAAGTTTTCACTTCCGGAGAGTGGGACGTAATCTCAACGGATTACTTCTTAACACCGACGGTTTTCTTCTTACCTTTACGGGTACGAGCATTGGTGCGGGTGCGCTGGCCACGGACTGGAAGACCACGCTTGTGGCGGATACCACGATAGCAGTTGATCGATGTCAGGCGCTTAAGTTGGGATTGGCGCTCACGGCGGAGGTCACCCTCAACCATGATTTGCTCGGCTTGAATCACTTGCGCAATTTTCACCAACTGATCTTCGCTAAGTTGACCAGTGCGGATGTCCGGATCAATGCCGGCATGGTCCAGAATGCGGCTCGCCAATGGGCGTCCGATGCCGAACATATAAGTTAAAGAAGCTTCGATGCGCTTCTCATTGGGGATTTCGATACCTAAAATGCGTGCCATGTTGTGAAGATTTTCGCGTGATAATTGTGGAGCACCGATCGATACCGGAAGCCCCGCGGGGCGGGTGATTTACCAGAGTTCTACTCGCTGGCAAGCCGGAAATGGAAAAAATCCTCGAAACAGCCAGAATTTTTATGATTTTCCCGAAATTGTAAGGAAATTTTTATTTTAGGCGTATCACGCCTCGACAAAATCTAACTCATCCCTAGCTTCCCCGAAGCACCAAATATCCATGGATACACAAGAAGAAATCCCCGTCGAATCGATCAAATCATCCGTTTCGCAACCCTCCCTAAACCAACTCCCTCCAGACGATGTCGCTGCGATCGACGAATTAGGCAAAACTTACCAAGCTTTCCGCGCTGAACTCGCCAAAATCATTGTCGGTCAGGACGATGTGATTGAAAAACTCGCCATTGCCCTCTTCGGCCGCGGCCACGCCTTGCTCATGGGTGTTCCCGGCCTAGCGAAAACCCTACTGGTTTCCTCCGTTGCCCAAACGTTCAATCTCTCCTTCAACCGCATCCAGTTCACTCCCGACCTGATGCCTGCCGACATCACCGGCACCGACATTATTCAAGAAACCACCGGCGGCAAACGCGAATTCGAGTTCGTCCAAGGCCCAGTATTTGCGAACCTCCTGCTCGCAGACGAAATCAACCGCGCTCCAGCCAAAACCCAATCCGCCATGCTTGAGGCGATGCAGGAAAACAAAGTCACCGTGCTCGGCAAGACATACACCCTCAAACCACCGTTCTTCGTGCTCGCCACCCAGAACCCGATTGAACAAGAAGGCACTTACCCGCTTCCTGAAGCACAGCTCGACCGTTTCATGTTCCTTATCGAAGTGGAATATCCCAGTGCCGAAGAAGAAAAGCGCATCGCTCGCGAAACCACAGGCGCCGCCAAACAGGCACTCGCTAAACTCATCGACGGCGAAAAAATCATCGCTTTCCAACAACTCGTTCGCCGCGTGCCCGTTCCTGATCACCTTTACGACTACGCCGTCGAGATCGTCCGCAAAACCCGCCCTGGCCAACCGGAATCTCCACAATGGATCAAAGACACCGTCGGTTGGGGAGCAGGCCCGCGCGCCGTTCAATACCTCATCCTCGGTGCGAAATCCCGCGCCGCCCTCCGTGGTAACTACATGGCTTCCATCGAAGACATCGAAGCCGTCGCACCCGCCGTCCTCAACCACCGCGTGATCACTAACTTCGCAGCAGAATCCCAAGGCATGACCTCGAAAAAAATCGTCCAGAAACTCATTTCTGAGATGAAGGATAAATAATACTTCCGAAGGTTCCTGCTTTTTCTAACAAGGAGAGAGGAGGAACAAGAGAATGAGGAGAATCAAAATCTAACCTCCTCCCCTCCATATCCTCCTCCCTCTTGTAGAAAAAAGTCCGTAACAATGTCCGCCCACTCATTCATAGATAGCGAACTCCTCTCACGCCTCGGCTCTTTGCCGATCGAGTCGCGCGTGCCGATGATGGGCAACGTCGCCGGCAAGCACCGCTCTCCTCACCGCGGCTCATCCGTGGAGTTTGCGGAGTATCGGAAATACGTTCCTGGCGATGACACCCGACGCCTCGATTGGAAAGCTTTTGCCCGCTCGGACCGATTCTACATCAAAGAATTCGAAGCCGACACCAACCTCCGTGCTTACTTCGTGATCGACGCTTCAGGCTCGATGAATTTCCACGGCCCCGGCGTCGAATCGAAAATCCAATACGCCCGCCGCATTGCCGCATCGCTCGCTTACTTGTTAGTTAACCAAGGCGACGCAGCCGGCCTCTCAATCTGCACAGACAAACTCCATTTGGAAGTCCCTCCCTCACGCCGCGCCGCGCACCTTGAACGCTTTTTCTCCACCATCGAAAAAGTCGAGCCTTCTGGCGAAACCGGCCTACTCCCCGCGCTTCACACCATCGCTGAAAAAATCGGCCAACGCGCCTTTATCGTCATCCTCTCGGATTTCTTCACCGACACCACGGAACTCGCAGACGCACTTCAGCACCTGCGCTACCGCAAGCATGACATCTCGCTTTTCCATCTCATGGATCCGCAGGAAATCGGTTTCAACTTCGATCGCCCGCACCGCTTCGTCGATCTTGAAGACAATACCGCTCTCGTCGTCGAACCCAACCTCATCGCCGATGAATACCACTCCGCTCTCAACGAGTTCTTAAAAAACGTCCGTGACAAAGCGCACGACGCCAACGCCGATTACCAACTCGTCACCACCGACACCCCGCTCGAACCCCTCCTCCGCGAGTTCCTAACAGCCCGCCTACCCAAGGCAAAACACTGATGACTTTCCTTTCGCCCATCCTTCTCTGGTTCCTGGCCGCCGCGAGCGTGCCGGTCATCATCCATTTACTCAACAAACGCCGCCATAAAACTCTGCAATGGGCGGCTATGCAATTCCTCCTCAAGGCCACACGCGAATCACGTGGCAAAAAGAAACTCCGCCACATTCTTATTCTAACATGCCGCGCGCTAGGGATCGCCGCACTCGCCTTCGCTGCTGCTCGTCCCATCGTTTCCGGACTACTTGGCTGGGGTACTGGTACGATAGATACCGTAGTTCTCGTTCTCGACCGAAGCGCATCCATGGAACTACGTTCTGGCGATGGCCAAGATGCCAAACGCGAGCTCGTCCTGAAAAAAATCCGGGATGCGATGTCAAACATCGGCAGCCCACGTCTGGTCGTCATCGATAGCGCCACTGGAAAACCGCAAGAAATTCCCTCTCCCGATGTCCTTGCGGAATTATCCGCCACAGCCGCTACCGACTCCACCGCGAACATCCCATCCCTCTTAGCTACCGCAACGGAAGTTCTATCATCAGCAACAGGTCGCTCGGAAATCTGGCTCGCATCCGATCTACAACGTACCAACTGGCGTCCCGATGACGACCGTTGGGCCGCCGTACGCGCGAACCTGCAAAGCCTTCCTGAAAAACCTGCAATACGGATCCTGTCCATCAGCGGAGACGCAGCCACTAACATTTCCTTTCGTCTGCTAAGCACCCGCCGTACTATTGAGGGCTTGATCCTAGATCTGGAACTCAGCCGTTCTAAAGACAACCGTGGCAGCGTTAGCCTTCCAGTCACCACTCAAATCAACGGAGCTTCACAAAACGAAATGATGACTCTTCCTAACCAATACCTGCGTTTCCAAAAAAGCATTCCTATCAAACTCGAAGATGAATCCGGCCACGGCTGGCTCTCCATCCCTGCCGATGGAAACCCACGCGACAACTCCGTCTTCTTCGCATACGGCCCAGCGCGCCCGATGAAATCCTTGATCGTTTCTTCATCTAACGAAGCTGCCGATTATCTCGCTCTCGCCGCCGCTCCACCGAATTTCGAAAAACAATCCGTCACTCGCATCGAGCCTGCCGCTTTCGCTGCTACCTCAACTGCCGAACTCTCAATGATCCTATGGGCTGCTCCACTTCCCACCGGAGAAAGCGCCAAGACTCTTCAAAACTTCCTCTCCAGCGGCGGACAGGTCGTCCTGTTACCCACCGCTCAGCCCGCTACCGAACCGTTTCTCGGCACTCAATGGGAACCTGTCTCCCTCGCTGAAAGCGGTAAATTTTTCATTCTGAAAGATTGGGAGCGCGCAGATGGACCTCTACGTGACGGTATCGACGGAGCACCCATCCCAGCAGAACGCCTGCGCGCCATCAAACGCGCCATTCAAAAAAGCGATGCCGCCGTCCTCGCTAAATGGGAAGATGGCGAACCATTCATCACTCGTAAGATTGTCGATCAAGGCACACTCTGGACGATAGGCAGCATCCCCGATTACACATGGTCAAACCTAGGCGATGCCGATGTCTTACTTCCCGCCATCCAACGCATCCTCGCCCTCGGCGCGGAGCGCTTTGACGCATCCTTCCTCGCAGAAGTCGGTTCCGATTCCGCAAACCCTGTCGCCGGTGAAACTCGCACCCGAGTGGACGACTACTCGAAAGATAATGGCGATTACGTCGCAGGTGTCTTCCGCCTTGGTAATCGCCTAACCGCCGTCAACCGCCCTCTTGCCGAAGACGAACTGGAAATTACCAGCAAAGAAAACCTCGATGCCATGCTGGAAGGCACCGACTACCGCCTCCTCGATCAAGCAGGCCAAGCCTCCGATCCATCACTCTCCACTCATATCTGGCGCGCGTTCCTAGTCGCCGTGCTGTTTTTCCTCATCAGCGAGGCCCTGCTTTGCTTACCTAAGAAAACCGCTGTGACAACCACAACACCTCAACACAACTTCCAAGGCACGACTTCAACGTGAATTGTTAGATATTGTTTCGCATGTCTTGGGATTTCAACAGCGTCGCCATAGTGGGCTCCGGCGCAATCGGTTTGTATTACGGAGGACGTCTCGCCGAGTCAGGTATCGATGTGAAATTCCTCGCGAGATCCGATTATGATCAGCTCTCAAATGCAGGATTAATGGTCGAAAGCATAGGTGGAAATTTTCACCTAACCGATATATCGGTTTTTAAAAAGCCCGAAGACATCGGCCCGGTCGATCTGATCATCGTCGCGTGGAAAGCCACCGCAAACGATCTGCTTTCAACCGTATTGCCGCCGCTCATGCATGAAAACACTCAAGTGCTTACCTTGCAAAACGGCTTGGGGAATTGCGAACGCATCGCAGAAATCGCCGGGGCAGATCGGGTGTTTGGCGGACTCTGTTTCGTCTGCATCAATCGCATCGCCCCAGGCACCATCAGCCATACCGCAGGCGGCAGAATGACTATTGGGCCATTTACCCAAAAAGTTTCAACCAAGGCAGGAATCATTGCCCAACGTTTCAAAGCAGCCAACATCCCTGCCGCTGCAGTCGACGATCTGGCGAAAGCTCAATGGGAAAAATTGATATGGAACATTCCTTTCAACGGACTCGCCGTCGCCGAAGGTGGAGTAACGACCGATGTGTTACTAGCGGATCCAATCATCGAAGTCGAAATCCGCACGCTGATGCACGAAGTCATCGCAGCTGCAGAGGCACAAGGAATTCAACTCGATCCTGAACTCATCGAAGCAAATATCGAACGCACTCGCCCCATGGGACCCTACCAGCCCTCCACCATGATCGATTTCATCGAAGGTCGCGAACTCGAGCTAGATCCCATCTGGGCAGAACCCCTACGCCGGGCAAATAAGCTGGGCATAAAAATGCCAGCTTTAGAAAAGTTACTAGCCCGTATGCAAACTCAGCTAGCCCATAGAGTTTAAGCCTTTTAATTTCAGCTCAAGGGGATGATGAAATCACTCCTTAAACATACATACTTTCCTCCCGACTCCTATTCTTCCGGATTTTGTGATGAGGATTTTGGAGCTTTAGCTCTAGGACCTGTTAGGCGTGTGCCTGTTGCAATGGGAGCTTCTTCATTTTCTTGGACTGGAGCGAATAGCTTTACACGCTCCGGATCAGGCTGCCAAGTAGCTGCCCATTTAGCAGCTTCATCTCGATCTTTGAATACCGTCCCGGCAACGGCTTCCAGGGCGAAAAGCGCGCGATCTGCTACATCAGGATCTTTGTGATCGGCCGCATGCAAAAGCAAATCAACAGCTAACTTGTCTTCGCGCTGCTCCATGAGCGATAACACAAAGTGACTGCTTTCAATTTCGCCTTCGTCAATGATAAGACGCATCTTTTCTAACAAGACTTTCGACAATGGCAGCTTTGTTGTCTGCTCAAGCGCTTTTAGTAAAGACGCGTTGCGGGAGTCTTTAGGTAAGAGCATGGCATTGCGAATAGCACCCATGATCTCATTTTGCATTGGAGAGAGAGACGCAGACACTTCGTGCGAACCTCGCTCCTGCTTGCGACCCATCACATTCCCTGCGGTGGTGGAGATAGATTTCCCATTACCTGGCGTGGAAGAATCAGATCCATAAGTTTCCTGATTCGACCGGGCCATGTGCATACCCCACATAATCCCAGCGCTGAACACGATGATCAGACTAGCAACAACTGCCATGAATTTACTCCGGTTGCTCATGCTTAGTATTCGTAGTAACCGCGTGCTTCCAAATAATCCAAGACTCTGTTTATGCCAGTGTTGAGTGACATGTTACCACTGAAATACGTGTTGATGCGAGCTGATCCAGTAATCGTAGTGATATCAAGGTTTCCGTTGTTCGGATAATAATCGATCGCAGGATATAGTATAAACGAGCTAAGCCTGCCGTAACTGATCAGACCGCGAAAAGGGAGCACCGTGCTCATGTCAGCGGACTCCATGCCACCTGCGACATCATAACCACCAATACCAAAGTAGTCATAATCCATACTGAAGCTTTCATCGATGTAATAAAAACGACCATTCACCGTTGTCCAGGCATCGATCCTGCGAGCATCTACAACATATCCACCACTGGTTTCGACAACGTAATAACTAGTATAGGTCGTGGAGTAGATTCCCGTGCGGACACCGGGAGTGAAGAGTGTCGATGCCCAACGGGTGGAACCTTGGTAAGTTTGAACTCCAGCGTTAGCTGATGCGAGCGTAGCCAGCGCGATGGCTGTGGTAGCGATGATTGATTTTATATTCATGACCCCACTATGACGGCGCCATTCCATACCTATTCAAAATTGTTTTGGCATTTTTAGTCCGCGCACGAATGAGGTCGTTTTCAGTAAAAAAAATGAATCCGAGGAACCTAGCCTGCTTAGGGCCCATTTTAAACCCGCACCCGTTAATCCATAATGAAATGCGAATGAATGAATGCTAGTAATTTCTTATGGTGAGCAGATCATCAAGCCACCACAAACCCAGCGGCTTGTTCTGGCGTGAGCTCGATGTATTGCCATGGCAGGCCGTTGATGTTGAGGTCTGCCATAAAAGTATCGGGGTCGTGTTGTTCCATGTTCCAGACGCCGGGTTTATTCCAGCCTCCTTCTAACATTTGCTTCGCGCCAATCATCGCCGGGACACCGGTGGTGTAAGAAATGGCTTGAGAGCCGACTTCTGCGAAGCAGGCCTCGTGATCGCAGATGTTGTAAACGTAGATGGCTTTCGGTTTGCCGTCTTTGATTCCGGTGATGACGTTGCCGATGCAGGTTTTGCCTTTGGTGGTTTCACCGAGGTCGCCGGGGTTTGGAAGGACGGCTTTGAGGAACTGCAAAGGGACAATTTTCTGGCCTTGGTATTCGACTTCGTCGATGCGGGTCATGCCGACGTTTTGGAGGACTTCCAAATGTTTTAGGTAGTTCTGTGAAAACGACATCCAGAACTGCGCACGTTTGATCGTGGGGATGTGTTTGACGAGAGATTCTAGCTCCTCGTGATACATGCGGTAAATTTCGTAGGTGCCAACTTGTTGCGGGCAGGTAAACGGCTGGTGTTTCGACATCGGGGCGGTTTCGACAAATGTTCCGTTTTCCCAATGGCGACACTCGGCGGTGACTTCGCGGATGTTGATTTCCGGATTGAAGTTCGTCGCGAAGGCGCGGCCGTGATCGCCGCCGTTGACGTCGATGATATCGAGCGTGTGAATTTCATCAAAATGATGTTTCAGCGCCCATGCGGTGAAAACATTGGTCACACCCGGATCGAAACCGGAGCCGAGCAGTGCAGAGAGACCGGCTTTTTCAAATTTTTCCTGATACGCCCACTGCCACGAATATTCGAATTTCGCGACGTCGAGTGGCTCGTAGTTCGCGGTATCGAGGTAATCGATGCCGGCTTTCAAACAGGCGTCCATGAGGTTGAGATCTTGGTATGGGAGAGCGACGTTGATGAGCAGGACAGCGCCGGCTTTTTTGATGAGCGCGGCGGTTTCATCGGAGTTATCAGCATCAACCTTTGCTGTGGCGATGGTTTTTCCGGTGCGTTGTTTGACAGATGCGGCGATCGCGTCGCATTTCGAAACTGTGCGGGACGCGAGAGTGATTTCGCCAAACGTTTCAGGAAGCATTGCGCATTTGTGAGCGACCACGCTGCCAACTCCGCCGGCGCCGATGATGAGAATATTTTTCATTTCAATGATGGGTAAAATTTGTAACCAGAACGATGAGGTGTATCGAGAGCTACCGGCGGCGAATTGGCAAGTATTTCAAAGTGTCGATTTACGCAGAGTTCTTGTGCCACAAGGAGGGGCTGCATTCTGCTGCCCACTTTATAAAATCGGCGGCAGAATGCCGCCGCTCCTTGTAATCATCAAGGCATCAGATCGATGCCGAATTTCCTCAGGATAATCACCGTGAGCCAGAAAAACACCGTAGTGAGGGCGCAATTGACCGAGAGTGCGCTCCAAAACGACCAACCGTGGCGCAGCATCCATGGAAGAATGAGAAACATCGGCAGGGTCGGCAGGACAAACCAGAACGTCCCCTCGGCGTGACCCGCGATTTTTGAGGTCGATTGACCACCTTGCCACATCCAAATCATGGCCAGCAAGGAAGTCAGCGGCAGGGCAATGAGTAGGGCAGAGAGCTTATCACTAAAAAACTGCACCTTATTCACCAACAGGATAATAACGGCGGTTAACAGCACTTTAACGACATCAAAGAGCTTGATGGACAGGATTTCGGACCAAGGAAGGTTGGACATGGGCAAAATCATCCGCCTGATTTCAGAAGCTTCAATATAAAATGCACGAAAGTTGACCATGGGCAGCTTTTCGCTAAAGTGCCGCTATGAAAGCTGCAGAACTTGCCGAAAAAATCCTCGATGCCATGCTCGGTCACCTTGGAATTGTGGCGCAAATCCAAATCCAAGAAACCGAAGAAGGTCCATGTTTGCAAATTTTCTCCTCGGAGAAAGAGTCGATCATTGGCGACCATGGGGATCGCCTTGATGACATCCAATATCTCGTTAACCGCATCCTTCGCCGCCAGATGCCCGATGCCGAACGGATCAAGGTGGACTGCGAGCATTTCCGCACCATGCAGGAAGATCAGCTCAATCAGGAAATCCGCGATCTCATCGAACTGGTGAAATCCCAAGGAAAACTCTACCGAGTACGCCCACTCAACGCTTATTACCGCCGCTTGGCATATAACGTGATTGCGGCGGATGAAGAAGTCTCGGCGAGTTCTCCTCCCGGCGACGACCGCCTCAAGCGGATTACCATTTCGCTCAAAAACAAATCCAACGCCCCTTCATGAAAACCTTCTTATTCGATTGCGGCTCACGCGATGCCGGCACCTCTCTCGGTTTGCTTTTTCTACGTGTCGGCACCGGCTTGCTGATGTTTTTCGGTCATGGACTTGGAAAACTCCAAGGGTTCGCAGAAAAATCCAAAGGCTTTCCCGTTCCTGATTTTTTCCCGCTGAAATACATGTCGTCGCCTTTTAGTTTAGGTGCCACGATCGCTGCGGAAGTCGGTTGCGCTGCCCTGATAGTTCTTGGTATAGCGACTCGCCCTGCAGCTTTCATTCTCGCGTTCACCATGACTGTTGCCGCTTTCAACATTCATGCGAGCGGGCCTTGGTTCATGGCAGGTGGCGCTGGAGCAAAAGAACCCGCTCTGTTATTTCTCATTCCTTGTATCGCTCTACTCCTCAGTGGTGCTGGCGCTTTCTCTGGAGATGCAATGATCCTCAAAGAACGCCGCCGTAACTGGTAAATTTCACATTCATCATTTTGGAAACCCATCGCTTAGTCATGCCCGGAGACCTGAACCATTACGGTTCACTGTTCGGCGGGCGCATGCTGGCATGGGTCGATGAAGCCGCATGGATCGCCGCTACCGCCGAGTTTCCTCACTGCCAACTCGTCACCATCGCGATGGACAAAGTCGAGTTTCGCCAAGGTGTTGGTGATGGCACGATTTTGAAAATCAACTGTTCGTTGGCGAAAAAAGGCACCACATCGCTCACCTACCAAGTCGTCGTGTCCGACGCGAAAAACTCTGCGAATATTCCCGTTTTCCAAACCCATGTTACTTTCGTTTCGGTGAACGACAACGGCGAGAAACGAGCCATCTGATTTCTCAAGATGATTCACACGCTTGATATCGTCCTGCCGCTGGAGAGCTCTGAAAATGAATCGGCGCGTAAAGAGGCGATAGCAAAAACGTTAGGAATTGATTCCTCACGTGTGCGTGGGATGCGATTGCGGAAACATTCCATCGATGCGCGCCAACGGCAGGTGAAAGTGCAGTTGCGTATCGAGTTCGCTGTGGATGAGAAATTGCCCGATGAGCCGAAACCCGTTTGGTCTGCACCTGCGCTTTCCACCGATGCAAAACGAATTCTCATCATCGGTGCGGGGCCGGCAGGTTTGTTCGCCGCGCTGCGCTGCTTGGAGCTTGGTCAGAAGCCCATTGTGTTAGAACGCGGTAAGGACGCATCCGCCCGTCGCTTTGATCTCGCCCCGATTTTGCGAGAAGGTCGCGTGATTGAAGATTCCAATTACTGCTTCGGTGAAGGCGGCGCAGGAACTTTTTCGGATGGCAAACTCTACACCCGCGCCACCAAACGCGGTCCGGTTGCTGAAGTCTATCGGGTGTTGGTCGCTCACGGAGCTCCTGAAAAAATCCTGACCGACGCCCATCCGCACATCGGTTCCAATCTATTACCCAACGTCGTCAAAGCCATACGCCAATCCATCATCGACCACGGCGGCGAAGTGCATTTCCAAGCGAAAGTGAATGACCTGTTGATCTCGCAGAATAAAATCCACGGAGTCACTACTGTGGATGGCCGCGAGTTTCTCGGCGATGCGACGATTCTCGCCACGGGACATTCCGCGAGAGACATCTATCAGCTCTTGGCTAAAAAAGGCATTTTGATGGAGCACAAACCGTTCGCCATCGGTTTCCGGATAGAACATACCCAACCGTTTATTGACCGCCAGCAATATCACATTCCCGAAGGTCAACCTCGGCCTGACCTGCTGCCAGCTGCGCGTTACCGGCTCGCGACCAAGATCGAAGATCGCGGTGTACATTCGTTTTGCATGTGCCCGGGTGGTTGGATTGTTCCAGCGGCGACCGCCGATGAACAAGTCGTCGTCAACGGCATGTCACTCTCCCGTCGCGATTCGCCATTTGCGAATTCTGGCTTGGTCACCACCATCGAACCAGAGGATGTCGCGAACCTCATTCCCCAGCACGGCATCATGGCGGGAATCGCATTTCAGGAAAACATCGAGCATTCCGCCAAACACGCGGGAGGAAACGCAAAGCTCGGTCAGGTAGCCCCCGCCCAACGCGCTGCCGATTATCTAACCGGAAAAATTTCATCGGATCTACCAGAAACCTCGTACTTCCCAGGGCTAAACTCCGCACCTCTGCACGAGCTGCTTGCTAAACCCATTACCCGCCGCATTCGCCAAGGACTCCAGCTCTTCAATCGCCAAATCCGCAACTATGCTTCCTCTGAAGCTTTGTTGCTGGGCTTCGAAACCCGAACCTCCTCTCCCCTGCGTATCCCACGAGAAGCAGATACTCTCGAACACCCAGAAATCTCTGGCTTTTTCCCCTGTGGTGAAGGCGCTGGCTACGCAGGTGGAATTGTCTCCGCAGCACTAGACGGTCTCAAAGTCGCCGAGGCTGCCGCGGTGGTGAAAAGCACTCAAATGAAGTAAATATTGAAACAGAAAAAACCGACCCCGGATGTGGGATCGGTTTTTGAATAGATAAAGAAGCCGACTGGTAGCGCGGCTCTCCAGTTATTTTTTGTAGATCGTTTTGCCGGTGGAGCGGAGTTCGTCGCAGGCTTGTTTCATGCGATCGCAGAGACCTTGCTCGCCTTTTTTGAGGTAGGAACGTGGATCGTAATGTTTCTTGTTGCCGACTTCGCCATCGATTTTCAGCACGCCTTCGATGTTCGCACAGATGTGAGTGACGATAGGGCGGGTGAAGGCGTATTGGGTGTCGGTATCGATATTCATTTTGACCACACCGTAGTCGAGGGTCTCTTGGAGGTCTTCGCTAGAAGTTCCGGAACCACCATGGAAAACGAGATCCATTTCTGCGGTTGCACCGTGTTTGTCGGTGACGGCTTTCTGACCATCTTTGAGGATGGATGGCTTGAGTTTCACTGCGCCGGGTTTGTAAGCGCCATGGACGTTTCCGAAAGTAGCAGCGAACATGAAACGGCCAATGCCGCTGAGTGCTTCATACACTTCAAGCATGTCCTCAGGAGTGGTGTAGAGTTTTTCGATTGGGAGACCCGAGGTGTCGTGGCCGTCTTCTTCGCCGCCGACGCAACCCGCTTCGACTTCGAGGATGATGCCAAGATCGGCGCATTCTTTGAGGAGCTCTTTGGAAATTTTCAGGTTCTCCTTCAGATCTACAACAGAGCCATCAAACATGTGGGATTGGAAAAGCGGGCCTTTACCAGCAGCAACGCGCTCGCGTGAGGCTTGGAGAAGAGGCTTGAGGAAGCTTTCGACTTTTTCCGGGTGGCAATGATCGGTATGAAGCGCGATGAGGACATCGTGTTTTTCCGCGAGAAGATAGCAGGCCTCAGCAAGAATGATCGCGCCGAAGGCAGCGTCTTTCACAGCGGTGCCAGAAGCGAACTCGCCGCCACCAGTCGAAACCTGGATGATACCGTCAGATTTCGATTCGGAAAACGCTTTGAGCGCACCGTTGATCGTGGTGAGAGAAGTGACGTTGATGGCTGGGTAAGCATATCCGCCTTTCTGGGCGGCATCGAGCATGGCGGCGTATTGGGCAGGAGTTGCGATAGGCATAACGGGTGCGGACGTAGCCCAATCCATGCCAAGGGGCAAGACCGAACCGTTCTTAGTTCTTGGTTCCTAGTTCTTGGTGGGCTTCGCGCGATGGATTTGCCAACTAAGAACTAGGAACCAAGAACTAAGAACACCCCGTTTACGAGGCATGATGTGCTTGCATTGGCATAGTGCAGCGGGTAAATACTTCCGCCTCACGCCAGAGTTAGGTCCCGTGGTCCAATGGATAGGACGATGGTCTCCGAAGCCGTAGTTTCAGGTTCGATTCCTGACGGGACCACTTTTTCGATGTGAAGACGCGTTTTGACGACCTATTTGGATTTTTTACCCTCTGAAGGATAAAGCGGCTGGGGGTTTTCGACTTTCCCCGCCGGACGTGAAGCTGGAGCATTGGGTTTGCCGATCTCTGCTTTCATTTTTTCGGCGAGAGCGGTGAGTTTTGCGACAATTTCCGGATTTTCGGCAGCGACGTTGGTTTGCTCTCCGATTTCCTTATCCAGATTGTAAAGCCGTGGTTCGGCGCCTGCTGCATCAGGCCTAATCGGGCGCCCCATGGTTTCATTCTGTGGAGCAATGGCTAGTTTCCAAGATCCTTGGCGAACGGCTTGAAGGTTGTATCCAGAAAAATAGTAATGAGCCTCGCGAGATGAAGTTTGGGATTTTCCGAACAAGAGAGAAGAAATGTCACGGCCGTCGATAATAGGTTGTTCGGGAACCTTTACGCCGGCAATAGTAAGAGCTGTAGGGAGGAGATCGATCGTTCCTGCAACGGCATCGACCGCTGAAGCAGCGGGAATTTTTCCTGGCCACCAAGCGAGAGTTGGGACGCGGACGCCACCTTCCCATGTGCTGCCTTTACCACCACGCAAGGGGCCGGCGCTACCGCTGTCTTTTTCTTTGATCAGCCATGGGCCGTTGTCGCTGGTGAAAACAACAAGGGTGTTTTTATCGAGCTTGAGCTCGCGCAAGGTGTCGAGAATGCGGCCGGTGCTCCAATCGACTTCCTCGATCCAATCACCAACCTGACCATTGTTAGATTTTCCCTGAAAGGCTTTTCCCGGATAGATGGGTGTGTGGATGGCGGTGTGGGGCAGGTAGAGAAAAAAAGGTTTTTCTTTATTGTTAGAAATGAAGTTGATCGCCTCATCGGTGTAGCGCTCGACGATGCGGGATTGTTCTTCATCAGTCAGAAGTTCGGCGACCTTGTCATCGCGCAGCAACGGAGTGACGCGGAGACCGGATTCCGTGGATTTGCGCTGCATATCATTCGAATATGGAATACCGAAGTAGTGATCGAAGCCCTGTTTGGTGGGGAGAAATTCGGGTTGATCGCCGACGTGCCATTTACCGATGCACATCGTGGCGTAGCCAAGTTTTTTGAGATGGTCCGCGATGGTCATTTCATCCGGATTCAAGCCTTGAGAACTAGCAGGACCATAGACCGCAGGAACATTGACACGCGCGCCATAACAACCTGTTAGAAGTTGGGCGCGTGAAACCGAACAAACAGGAGCAGCGTAAAACGAGGTGAGTTTCATCCCCTCCTTCGCCATTCGATCGAGGTTCGGGGTTTTCTGTTTGGTTGCACCAAAAGAACCGATATCGCCGTAGCCCATATCGTCCATGAAAATGACGACGACGTTGGGCGGGGTTTCTGCCGCAGAGGCAAAACCTAACAGAAGCCAACTAAAGCAAAGAGATAATAGCAGCTTCATGATCTGATGATTTGGATTTTAATTTCAGCGATCCAGATCCAAGCCATCGAATGTGGGGATAGGCGCGGCTTCAGGTTTGTGAAACTTGAGCAGACACTTGCCGGCACGAGCTTGGAGAGCTTTCCACTCGGTGTATTTATCGTCCTTGTCCATGTGGGCTTTGATGCCACCACGGAGATGGGAGACCTCGATGTATTCGATGAGTCTGCGCAAGGTTTCCGCAGCAATTTTAGCATCATCAGGGCTCAGTTTATCCATGCCCTCGGCATTGGCGACAATGCTGCTGGCGGCGGATCCAACGCCTTTTTCCAAACAATACATCAGGGCACGCAATGCGCGGGCTTCATGAATGGTTCCGAGCAGTTGGATGATACGGGGATCGAGCGTGAGTTTGAGCATGGCTTCCGCGAAGTCCAACTGATCTTTGCTGCTGATGTCGCCATAGCCTTTGGGTCCGATGACCATGCGGCGGTCACCATAGGCACCAACGATCGCTGCACGTTTGGCGTTCTTAGTAGCGATATCTAACATCACCTTATCCACTTCCCGGGAAGGCGAGTAGGACAGAGCGAACATGACACGGGCAAATTCCTTGGGATCTTCGGTGGCCGCGACATTACGGAGGACTTCGACAGATTTCGCGTCCCCGATGCGAGCTAACAGATAATAAACGCTATCGAGAAGCATGATTGAAGCTCCAGACTTCATAGCAATGAGTTGATCGCGGATGCGACCGGCGGTTGCGGCATCACCGATCCGAGACAAGAGCGCATCTTCGCAGGCGTGGCATTCTTCCAACGATTCTGCGGTCTTAAGGAATTTGATAATGTCCTCAGTAACAGCCGCACCGCCGAGTGTGGAAAACGTCTCGATAGCAGCCGCGCGAACCGCAGAAGATTCGTGTTTCATCGCTTGCTTCGCGGTATCAAGTCCGCCTTTCGCTCCACTGATAGTGAGCATTTCAAGGAAGCCCGTCTTGGTTGAAGTATTGGTGGCCTCGGCAAACAATTTGGCGATCTGCGCAGCTGGCATGCCTTTAACAAGATTAGCGACAACGCGGCGGGAATGGTCGCTCAAGCGCCAGTATTCATGACCGAGATACGGCAGAAGATCATTCACTGCTTCCGGGCCGCTCAGTTCAACCAAGGCATCCATCGCAGCGATTTGACGGAAGGTTTGCATGCTCTGCGGATCCACTAATGCATCGCGGCAGAGTTTCATCTTCGCACCTGCTCCATCTACTGCACTCAACTCAGCTTGAAAGTTTTTGCGAACATCATCCGCAATGCTAGGTAGAGTTGCTGGCGTTTTGTTCGCCTCGATGGCTCTCAAGACCTTACAGAGCGGAGTGGTCACTGGTACGAAGCCGGTGGTTTCATCCTTGATCATGATCATCTCGGACGGGCTGTCGATGAGGATGGTTTTGAGCTCATCCACATAGTCGGCAAAAATACCTGGCTGCTTGAAAACAACAGCGGGGTTTACCATGGGATCCTTGTAGCTGGAAGCTGCGCGTATATGGCGCGGGATAACCGCTTTTTGCCCTATACGGTAGGCATTGGTATGCACGCCCTCAAGGTAACCGAACTTGCCGAGCATGGCCTGGGCCGCCCCGTTCCTTGCGCCGAACATCTGGTCGTATACTTGTTCCTCCTCGGCGATGAAAGTGAGAGGCCCAGCCAAACGAATAACCGTGTCCTTGTCCCATGTTTTCACCTTGGATTCCACCAATGGTCCGCCGCCGGTTTCTTCCAGGATGAGTTTGGTGAGTGCCTGCTCGACAAGTTTATCATCGAAGCCCGCTTTGAACGGAGAATCGGAAATTGCGGATTTCACCTTGGAACTAAATAAATTGGATTGGACCGAGTTACGCACGCTGTTCGGAGCTTCCGTGTATTGATCAGCCACCGCTGTTTTGAGAATCGCGAGTTGCGCATCCTTGTCATCGCCCGCCTTGGCAACCAATTCAATCGCGGTGATCCGAACGAAGTCCTTCGGATCGTCGAGCATGGGCACGATCTTGGAAAGGTTCGAAAGCATCACATCGGTGCCGCAAGCATCGAGAGCGCGCAATGCACCATGACGGAAGCGTGCGTTTTCATGAGTTAAAAGCGAGACGAGACGAGGTGCGATTGCGGCTTCTCCGGCCTTGAAGCGCTTGCCCAATTCCGCGGCTATAGCTACACGGGTTTTTGGCATGAACATGTCCAAGAGATCTAACAACTCATCGGTGGATCGTTCGGGCCAGGGTTTCCCGGCGAGTTTTTTGAGATGGTCATTATTGAACTGACCTGCAGCACTTGTCAAAAGCTGCTTCATATCTCTTTCGTTAAGATACATCTTCTCATCGGCATCTTTGCCACTGATCAAGGTTTGTTTGTGGATCACAACCTGATTGAACACCTCGGTGGCGGTGGGATCGTGCAGGGTCCGGTATTTTTCGCTGGGTGAATGATAAACAAAGCTGCCGTCATACATGCGGCAGAGGGCGCGGCGCCAACGCATGTTGCGCTCGCCGTGTATGCGTGTTTCAGGACCACACAAGGTCGCGCCCCAGCTTGACCACTGAGTAAAGTAATCGTGAGCGTGGCCGCCGCGCGGGGTGAAGGATGCGTGGGCGGACATCATGGCAAAATATTTAGCGGCATAGTCGTCGCCGATGAGTTTCATGGCGAAGGATGTTCCGGCGTTTTTGCCGTTGCTGTCATCCGTGCCAGCGGCTCCGTGGTCGCCGTAGGGAATCGCACCTTGGTCGACGAAAGAGCCGAAGAACTTGTGGGAGCGCTCCACTGCAAGATCGATCTCCGGATGTTTGATGCCGAGTTTCTGCGCAAAAGCGATGAGGAAAAAGCAGCGAACTCCGGCGGCGTTCAGACCGCCATAGCCGGGGTTCATTTCGTGCAGTTTGCCACCGTTGAATGACGGAAAAGCGAAGGTATGTCCCCATGTGCCGGCCTTGCTCTGGCCCATGGCCGTTTCGATGGCGTATTTTCGCAGAGCGGGAAGCACGTAGTCGTCACCCGTGGCATCGTAATACAACGCACACTGGAGACCGGTGAAACCGTGCTGCCAGGATTGCGTGCCCTTGTAGCCTTTGTAGCCCGGCTCGAACATCTCGCCGATGGGTTGGGTGGGTGGCTGCCATGGGCAGTTTTTGCTGCGCACCCACTGTTTGACGAGTTCACGATGCTCGGGTTTTCCGGAAGCGACGAGCGCCATGGCTTCGAGGACGCCGCCCTTGCCTGAGCCGGGTTTTTTCGGATCCACGACAAAGCGTTGCTCTAACACTTTCCAGGCATCTTCGAGAATCTTGTCTGTCTTTGGGCAATCGTAGGGAGCGGTATCCGAGTATGCGGGGAACGTGCGGATTTTGATTTCAATCTCGAGGGTTGAGGGATCGATGGGGAATTTGTCCATATCGATGTTGCGGACTTCCTCATTGCGTTCTTCATCCTTTTTCCAATCGTAGAGACTGTTGTCGCCTTCGACGCGGTTGATGAGTTCATCAATATCCGTTCCAGCGATATTTTTGGCACCGGTGCGGGCGAGGTAATTTTTATCACGCCAGACCTGGAAGACCATTTTTCCACCGTTTTCCTCCTTCTCCGCCTCGATGATGGCATTGCCGATCAACATGCCGAGGTTGCCGCCGGCTTTGAATTTCACGCCGTTTATTCCGGTGATGACATCCCCCTTGAGAAATTTGCCATCGGCGGGAGAGCCTTTGACGTTACCGTCCACAAGGAGTTGGTCGCCGACCGCACCGCCGGACATATAGCAGGAAATGCCAGTTGGCCCGAGGTAATAGAGGAAGGGTTTGTTCTTGGATGGTGGAAGTGGTTCGCCCTTGGTGAGGTCGGGGAGATCATCAGGGCGGATGGTTTCCACGACGATTTCGCCGCCGTTTTCGATGGCCTTCTGCTGTTCTTCGGTTGTCTCACGTTCTTGAGCATGGCTGTTGATGGCGAATGAAAAAAGAAGACTCGCGCAAAAGCTCAGAGGGGTGAAGGAGGGAAGTGTGATGGGTTTCATATTGGGTTGTTGTTGCAGATGAACAGAGAGAATCCGGCTGGACGGGCAAGGGCTTCGAAAGCGGCAATATCATCCTCATGGAGTGCCTGATCGATGTTCCAGATGATGTGGACGTTGAATTTGGAGCGAGCGCGGGAGATATGGCGTTGCTGAAGCTGAGCGTAGATTGAGCCGAAGAGTTGATTGATGCGATCGATGGAATCTACCACGAAACAGCTGCGCCCATACCACAAGGACTCGAAGATCAGTTCATCGGATATGCGATCGTTATCCTTCACGTGGAGCACATCGATGGGCTTGCTGAGTTTGCCGAGTTTATCAAAGCGAGGAAGATCCGTTGGCAACCCGCTAGCGTCATTGGTGAAGCAAATGAAGATATCTCCGCGACGCACTAGCCATGCGAGTTCTTGCCCGATAGAGCGACGCGCGGAAGTCGGGCGGTGGAATGTCGTAGGCACAGGCGTGAAAGCGTTTCTCCATGATGCAGGAAGAGGAAGCGGGAAATAAGAACGATCGTAGGAGTTTACACGTGTTAGATAATCCAGGATCAGGATGATGAATCCCAACAGAATCGCCCAGCGACATGCGTCGAGATTCAGGCTATCGAGTCTTTGGGCGATGTTCATGTGATCCTGCGACATGAAAATGGGTTCGCGTTCCTCTTTTACAGGAAGAGCATCCGATTTAACTCCGGATATCACCTCTTTACCCCCTAGCTCATCTTCCAAATCGCCACCTTCCTTTTCAGTTTCGCCGCGCTTTTTCTTCTTGCCCTTCCAAGCGGGATCGGCGGTCTTTTCGATGCTATCGAGATATTTCTTATCGGCATCCTCCATGCCGGCCTTGTCGATGAAATCGTCATTTCCGTCTTCAGCGAACCGGATATCGGCGACTTCTCCACCGCGTGCTTCTTCAACGGCCTTGCGTTTGGCGGCTGCCGCATCGAGTTGATTGATGTTTTGCTCGACTTGTTTGACCTCGATGCGATCGACGTGGCTGCTTGAGTTAAACTTGGCGAAGACGAAGGCAGCACATGCGAGAGCGAGAGCCAACCAACCCGGCAGTTTAAAACGACGAGCAAGCAGCAGCCAAACGACTGGGACAGCGAGCCAGAGAAGCACGCTGAAATAGCCGAGGATACTGAAAGAGTTAAGGTTCATTTTTTCGCTTTGGAAATCGCATCGTTCCATTGATTGAACGAGTAGTAGACGAGATTGATACCAAGGTTCATCGCTGCCTCGCGCATTTCGGGGGTTACATCGGTGTAGCCTTGGGATTTCCATGCGCCGTTCATGTCGCCTGGATGATAGAAGGCGATCCAGCGGCCTTCATGTTTGATCCCAAGTGCGCGTGTGCCGCCTAGGCGCCAGAAAGGTGGCGCACCGTCTGGGAAAGCGTAAGGCACTTGATAGAGCATGTCGTCATCAGCGATGTCAATGAGGGGTTTGTCTGGGAAAACCGAGCGGATGAATGGCATGAAAGAGTTGTGGAACTGCACACTGCCCGCGTCGGCGATGAGCATGCCGCCGTTTAGGCAATAGTCGCGGAGGATCTTTTTATCAGCTGTGCTGACATTGCCCATGTTGCCGTTTCCTGTTAGGAAGACAAACGGAGGAAATCCGTCTTTGGGATATTTTTTCAACAAAGCGATGGAGTGACTCTCGCCTTTGTTCGCGATTTTCTTGAAGCCGGTGGCATCAGCGAAGCCACGCAGGAAGTTGATATCGGCGTTAGATTCATCCATGCCGTCGTCCCAGCCCGCACCGCTGTGTTCGAGACGGATGAAACGGATTTTGTATTTATCCATGCCTTCCGGCCAACCACCCTCTTTGCCGCCGCCTTTGCCCATCTTGCCGGCTTTTGCGTTGTTTGCGGCATATTTCGCTTGGGTTTGTTCTTCCATCTGTTGATCAACCTGCGAGTCATCGAGATCCGGGATTTCGTAAAGGATGGCGGAGTTGGGGCGGAGTGAGAGAGTTTGTTTCTTTTTCTTTTTCGGCTTGGTCATTTTCACCATGGCGACGACAGGTTCACCGCTGCCTTTGGGGACTTTATATGCTTCCACGCAGCCACCCAAAGTCATGATCCAAGGAATCACAATGAGAATAACAAAATGAGTGAGTGCACTGAAATAGAGAGAGCGGCGGTTACGAGGATCGCGGCCGTGGGTTCGAACGTTTTCCAACACCTTATCCCCCACCATGGCGGAGCCTTTTTCGCGAGTGAACGCAGCGCAAACCGACCGACTGCGGAGCATGACGTGTGTCCATGCAGCGAAAGCTACCATGCTGAGAGCTGGCCAAGTGACACTCCACCAAAGCTTGATGACAGTGGCGTTATCCTGTTCTTCGCCACCAATTTTAAGTCCTTTATCTAGAATTGAGAAACATGCCTGCCATGTGATAAAAGCATAAAAACCAACGATAAGATAAACGGCATACAGAGGCAGGTGGAGAATCTTCCAAGTGATGCGGTTGCGGAAAAACCCTGCGATGCCGCCCGCGGCGCAAAGGATGCTGAGTAGGCCGAAGAGTTGGAACGCAAGCTTCAGAGAAGAATGCGTATGATTGCTTTGGAAAAGGATCTGGACTTCCGCATTGCTCGAAAGAAAGGCCGCAAACCCAGGAGGCAGCCAATAGTATGCTGCAGCAGCTAAAACCGAAATGGATGCAACAGCGATGGATACCACACGTGCCTTGAGAGGAGATGGATTCGTTGGAATCTCATCCACTTTCACGGTGGGAATCGAAATGTCGCTGTTGAAGATCATGCTTAACGGTTAGAAAAATTCCAAACTTACGATCATTACTTACTGAAAAGATCTTCTTCGGATGCTTCTTCAACCTTGATCTCTGGCACCTTCGGGCCTTCCTGTTTCACCTCGAGTTCCTTCTCGATCTCGGACTTGGGCTTCTCCGGCTCGACTGTGGGTGCGGTTTCCGGCGTTACCGGCTCCTCTTTAGGCGCGGGTTCCTCCCCTTTTTCAACAGGCGCTTTGGGTGCGGCTCCGCCAGCAATACGGGAGCTGAGGTCTTGTGGTTTGATGCCATGCTTGGTGGCAATGTCACGCAAGGCCTCGGTCGCCTCGCGAGCGGCGAGTTCCGTGCGATCATTTTCACTGAGTTTGGAGGCTGATTTACCAGTGATCGTTTTCATCAGATAGGGAATACTAGTACCGCAAACAATCACAACGTGAACGATAACGGTGAAAAGGATTACGGACTTGAAACTTCGTCCGCGAAAGGACTCTAACAATTGGTCAGGGGTGGTTTCTTGAGTGGGATTAGACATGATGATGGATGAGTGAGAGTTATTGTTCAATTTCGCCTACGGCTTCGATGATGCCGCCGGCTTCGGCGATGGCTTGGAGAACGGGCTGGAAAACTTCTTTGGACTGGGATTTGTCACACTTGAATTGGACATGGCGTTGGTCGTCGGAAACCGAGTTGGTCAGAAGAGCGCGCACACCCCATTCGATGTCTTTAGCGCTATCGACTCGCTGTCCGTCGAAATACAATTCGCCATCTTCATCGATGACCACGTATGCGATGACGGTGATTTTAGGCTTCTTAACGTGTTCCGAAGTAGGGAGTTTAACCGGAAGATTGCTGTTGTCTTTAATACTCTCACTGCAAACGAGGAAGAAGATGATAAGCAAGAAAGCAATATCGCCCATACTCGCGACGGGTATAGGAATCGTTTTGCGTTTCTTTTTCTTACGGCGGCTCATAGCTTATTCATCTTCAACAATGGCAACCACGCCGCCGTTGGCGCTGATGGCGGCGAGGACTTTGAAATAGTTTTCGTAAGGAGTGCCTTTGGCTGCCTCCAGCATGATGACGCGCTTTTCACCGTCTTGGTTAGGCAAGTCCAAAGCGGCCAAGCGCTCGTTGAGTTCGTCCATTTTCACAGGCTTATCACTGAAGAACACTTCCCCTCCGCGCAAATTGATGATGGGTGTCTTTTCTGATTTCGCCTGTGTGGATTTCTCACCAGCAGGAAGATCCGCAGTGATCGACTTCACTTTAACAAGTGTAGTCGCTACCATGAAGTAGATGATGAGAAGGAATGCGATATCCGAAAACGAATCGACGGGAATATCACTGGAGCGGCGGTTTTTCACAGGTTCTGAGCTTTTGCTTTAGTGATGCGTCAAAATGAATTCTACGATTTCGCAGGTGCTTTCTTCGATCTCGAGTTCGATTTCATCTGCCCAGCGGAAAAAGACGCTCTGGGGAATGACTGCGGCGAGAGCGATGAGGAGGCCGGCGGCTGTGGTGATGAGGGCTTCTGCGATACCGTTTGCGACGGCACCACCGCCACCGCCTGTGCTACCTGCTTCTGCGAGTCCGGCAAAGGAAGCGATCATACCCGTGACAGTTCCAGTCATGCCGAGGAGCGGTGCTGCCATACCGATGGTGGTGAGGACATCGAGGCGCTTGTTGACAACACTCATCGCCTGAGCGCTGTAGTCTTGCATGACCTGAGTCACGACTTGGCGCATGATGTCCGTGCTTTCTTTTTTATCGCGAAGTTGTTTGTAGGAGCGTAGCCCGGAAAGCATAACGGATGCGACTGGTCCGCCGGCGGCTTCGCATTCGCTGATGGCGCCCGCAACGTTATCTTCACGCAAGCGGGCTTGTACTTTAGAGCGAAGCGAGCGGACATCAATTTTGCGGTTATCTCGGAAAGAGAACCAGCGGTCATAGACGACGGCAATTGCGACGAGGCTGCACAACATAAGGGGAATCATCAGAGGTCCGCCTAAAAGGAGTTGGTCGATCATAGTTTTGAGGTGTGGTTAGAAAGAATGGTTATTAATTTGTTAGAAAATCTATTACATCAAGAGCTTCGCGAGGAGATAGGTTGACGCGTTTCATACGCAATGATTCAGCAGAGTCGATCACCAATTCTCCGGTGGCTGCCAGGTAATGACAGGTGCGGCAATCGGCGAGTGAGACACGCTCCACGTAGCGGCGGCGGGCGACGGCGAAAATGATGAGTTCGCTACCGCTGATGCAGACCCACACGGGGGCGGGGCGCCACCAACGTCCGGCGTCGATGCGCGTACGGGACCGCATCAGGAGCTCGGGTTCGGCTCCGTCTGTGAGTTCGTCAAGTAGTGCTGACTCCAGTTGGTTCATCGTCTGTTTTTTTTGCTTTCTTTGAGGGATTCGATCATGCGTTCGCGCTCTTCATTTTCAAGAGCGATGCGTTTTTCGAAGACGGGATCAGCGAGGCGTCCCCGAGCATATTTCGCCCAGATGCTGTCTGGGAAATCAAAGGTGATGCGGCGGTAGGTTTCGTAAGCGAGCTCCATGGCTTCGCCGCGACCCCTATAGTTGTCTTCTGTCATGAGGCCCGCGAGGCGCTCCTGAGAGATACCGATCCAATAGAGGGCTTGGGAACGGATCTCGCGATCATCGTATTTTTCGTTTGCGTGAACGTTTGTTAAGATTTTTACGGCTTTGTTATATTGATGAGCGCGCATGTAGTTTTGGCCAGCGCGGAGTCCGGCGAGACCAGCAAGCGGATCCTCGGGGAAGCGTTCCTGAAGTTTTGCGAAGACCATGGCGGCATTGAGAAACTCGGGATAGGAAAGCTGATCAAGCCGTAGAACTTCAGCCTTGGTGGCGTCGTCGGTTTTTTCGCGGAGTGGGTCGGCCTGTTGTTTCAAGGCTAGGCCGGTTTGTTGGAAATATGCGCCGAGACGCGACATGACCGAGGGGATCAATTCATGATTCGGGTATTTGTAAGCGAGTTTGACGTATTCCTCGACGGCGTTTTCGGTCTCTCCCATTTTTTCATAAACGAGTGCGGTTTTGAACTGAGCTTTCGGAGCGAACTCGGTATCGGGATAATCTGTAGGGATTTTTGAGAAACGGGCGAGAGCGTCCTGATACATCGGGAGCTTGGATTCATCGTTCTTCGCGAGGTCGGCGTATTCTTGAGCGAGGTTTCCTAACAGATATTCGGCATGGGCGCGTAGGTCGTCGTCGCGGTGAGTGGCGATGGCCTCTGCGAGGAGTTTACGCGCTTGAGCGATTTCGCGGCGGGCGAGGCTTTCTTGTTCGAGTTCGCGGTGTTTTTTAGCGAGCTCGAAATAGCATTCGGCGAGAGTGAAGCTGGTGCGAACGGCCATCTCGTCACCGTTGAAGCGTTTGCTGAAAGGTTCGATGGAACCGTCTGCACCTTTGTTGACACTCAGCAGGAGTGACTGGGTCTCGTTGTTAGCCGAGTAAGAAACTTCGATATCGTCACCGTAGCGGACAGGGAAGCCATTAAGCGCGATAGGCGGAAGCTTTGCTGGCATTTTATCCGGTGCGTAGCTGATCGCGAAGGCGGATTTGAATATACCGCTGTGCGCTTGGGTTTCTTGGAGTTCGTAGGAAGAGGTAGTCTTCCCGGCTTTGATTGTGATGGAGGCGGTATCTCGCTCAGGGCTGCGATCCAGACCACGATCGATGAGGCGAAGGTTCACTTTTTCACCAACGAAGGCTTTCTCCAGTGGCTCGGTGAAGTTGGCGTTCATAACATCAAGGAACGGGTGGCTTTCGACAGCGAAGCTGGCAGTGATCCATTTGATCTGATCTGATGAATCTTTGTAAGCATAGCCAATGTGGACAATATCGCCGACTTTGACCGCGAGGCCTTCAGGGATGGATGAGGCTGGAAGCGATTCGGCGGATTTAGTGGCGAAGCTGCGGTCCGGTGTTTCTCCAAGGATTAGTGGGACAGCAAAGAAGAAGCGACCTTCTTCAAGAGGCGGTTGGTTTCCGGGAGAGGATGGTGACTGGCCGAGTTTATAGCCATCTGGAATGACGACTTTTGCGTTCTGTAGCGTGCCGATCAGTTTGAGTGTGCCGGGAACTGCTACGTCGAAAGTTCCTTTAACTTCACTTTGCTTCGCTTTGCGTCCGGCCTCTGTCTGAACGTAGGCATTCAATGTGCTGCTGCCTGCGAGGGCGAGGTGAGGAAATACCACATCGAAGCGGACGCTCGAACCGAGTACAGCAGTGAGGGACTGGGTCTCAATGCTGTGTTCGAAATCAAGTGTGCGCCGTGGCGAGACAACTTCTGGCCCTGATGAACGGGCGGGCGTGTTAGATAATTTCTTTGATGGCTTGGTCGGCTCAACCGTAAGGGCTTTGCTGCTTACCTTATAAGTTGAGAGCGCAGGGTCCGAGTAGCGTGCGTGTTGGATGGTGACTTCGCGTTCGGTGGGAATGCCGGGGCTGAGGTTTTCAGAGTCGCGGTACGAAGCGGTTAGAGTTCCGCCCTCGGTGAGTTGAATTTCAGAAGCGCGGGCAGGCTGACCGACCACTGGGAAAATACGCCCGAGGAAGCGTCCGCTGTGCTCTTCTGTTTCGATGGCTTGGATGGTGGCTTTGCCACCGGAGGAGGAAATCACTTTAATTTCGACCATGTCTTTTTCGTTGCCGGCGTCCATGTCAGGATCATCGATAACGATGGCAACCGCATCATCGAAGCGGAAGCGGCGGATGGCTTCCAACACCAATTCACGACCTTTTTCAGTTTCGATATAGTTGAGGAAAGAAGCGGTGATTTTAGCGTCGTTGAAAGCGACATTGAGACGTTGTTCGTGGCGATCACGCTTGGGTGATGCGGTGCGCGGGTCTTGGTAGCGGACGCTGATGCTATCCCCTGGGAGCACTTCGAGTTGATTGTTATCGCGGAGCTCCATGAAATCCTGAGTAACAGGAATGAGCTGTTTGCCGTCACGATTATTAAGTGTGACCTTTTTGATAGTTGGAGCGACGCCGTCGAAACCATTGATGACGAGACGAACGAGGCGCGTACGGGTTTGATCACCAAAGGCTACCTCGAGGCTACCGTTGGCAGCTGTGGTGATTTTTGCCGCTTGGGGAATCATCGGCTTAACATTTTCTGGAAATCCGAGAGGATTAAACATGCTATCCGGGCAAGGCACGAGTTCTGGCTTACCATCCTGATCGCAGAGGAGGACCGGCTTGCGTTGTAGAAAATCGCCGCGACCTTCGTGACGCCAGAACTGGATTTCGTGCAGACCGGGAGCTAGCTCGCGTTCGATGAATAAGGCGTTCTCGGTATCAGGCGCAGCGGGTGTGCCATTGAGTAAGAAGATCGTATTGCCATCATTGGGGATTCCGTTGAGCTGGAAACGGCGGATCGCTGCGGCGGGTTGATAGAATAGAGCGCGATAGCGAATGAGGCAGGAATAACCCGGGTGGCTAGCTTGAACGATAGGCAATGCGCCAGCGGACAGGCTTACAACGTTGGCAGAGAGATATTCGATCCCTTCCTTGTTAGAATTAATGTCCATGATCTCAGCCCAATCCTTAGGGACTTCACGACTGGTAGGTTTGGAGACTGGAATGGACTTGGTTCCAAACGTAGGGAACGAGGAAATGAGTTGTCTGCCATCCCATACAGGGGTGGTTTCTGGGTAACGGGCACGGGTGATCCAGTTGCGACCATCGAGTGATGTTTGGAGAACGAAGCGTTTGAGGTGAGTCGAAGCATCACCCGTATCGAGGGTCATTTGATTGACGGCGGCGTTGTCGTTGAGATCGATGCCGAAGGTGCGAGATTTATTTGCATCGCCCACATTGCCCTGCCAACCTGGATATTCGCGTGAGCTGATCGCCATGTTAGGATCGCGACCCGGCGCACTTTCTGAGGCGAACGCGATGGCTTGAGCGCCAGCAGTGTTGACGATGCCTTGGAACTCGCCGCTGTAAGGTGAGGTTTCTTTAAGGGCGAGCTGACGGATTTCATCACCGCTGGAAGTCTGGAGGCTGACGGTGACTTCGTCCGCTCCGGAGGTGAGACTGCGATCGGGATCGGTGACGCGGATGTAAACTGGGTTACCGGGACGGACTGTGCGAGTGCCGAGGGCGGCTTGGGAGGAAGAAACACCGAGCTCTTCTATGTTGAGGCGGCGTTCGCCTTCGCGTGGAGGAAACGCACCGGCGGAGAAGGATAAGAAAGCATCTGAGGCGACGCCGATGACGATATCCGGATCGGCGGGCAGATCTTTCATTTTCGCGCGGAAGCGAGCGGAATAGCCGAAGCGGATTTCGTCTTCGCCGAGAATTTGCAGGATTTTATCGCCGGCAACAGGTGCGCCGAGTACGGTGGCAACATCGGCTCGGTATTTTTCTTTGCTGTCGCCAAGTTGATAGAGAAGGACGCGTTCACGGTCACCGGATTTCGCCCAAATTTCGACTTCGATTTCTGAACCCGCGCCTGAGACGTTGAGGGTAGGATCGCGGAGGTTGATTTTCACGGATTCACCAGGAACGATGACCGTCTTATCTTGGGAAGGTCCGAGTTCGATTTCGCTGGCCTCGACGAGTTTACGCATCTCGAAGTGGATTTTTCCGCGCAGGATTAGAGCATCCGGATGTTTGGGATCTTGGCGGAGAACCTGTTCGATTTCGTCAAGTGCCTCGGCGTAGCTTTCCTGATCCATCAGCACTTCGGCGCGGGCGTAGCGGATTTTTTTGCGGAAATCCACATTGGGAAACTTCATGAGGTTATCGAGTTCCGTCATTGCAGCGCCGAAGTTCTTGGAAATGCGATCTACTTTCACGGAGCCGAGCGCTGCGGTGAGATGGACTTCGCTGCCTTCGTATTCGGCTGCTTCTGCGACTTTGCGATACCATGCGCGCGCGGTGGGGAGAGCTCCTTTACGGAAAGCAAGATCGGCGTAAGCGATTTTAAGTTCGGCATCTTGTGATGAGCTGAACGTGCCTTCGGCTTGGCGCGACCAGATGGTGAGTTCTTTGATGAGGTTTTCAGCTTCATCGCTACGGTCGGTTTCGATGGATTTTTCTAACAACCAAAAAGCGTAGTTAACCGGAAGTGAGCGCAGGACGGCGGCGAGCTGATCGGGGTGAGCGAGATAGAGCTGCCATGCGGATTCTAAATTTCCAGCTGAGAACTCAGCGTTCGATTTGTAGATCGGATAGGCGGGGTTGGTTTCGTCGACTGGAATTTCCACCGCACCGACTTGGGACGCGGCTAGGCCGGCGGTTTTACGAAGATTGGTTAGAATTTCGGTAATTTTGGCATCGGCAGGAGTGCGGGCTGCAATGGATTGAGTTCCGCAGCGGGACAGGGTCATGGCGAGCGAGGCGTTGCCATCTGTTAGGGATTTGGCTGCGAGTTTTGCGAAGGCATCCGCTGCTGCGTAGGAACGCGGATCTTCCGTTGTAGCTGCGGCGGACCAGAGGTCGGCAGCGATGATTTCGATTTGGGCTGAGCGATTCGCAGCCGTAGCATCAGTGATCACGCGTAGGGCGAGTTGTTCGTAACCTTGTTTTTTGGGATATGCACCAACGGGTGCTTGTTTACTGAAGAGAGAGTAAACGGATAGTCGCAACGGATCCGACCAGTTGGGAAGTTTGGCAACTTGATCAAGACCGAGGATCGGGTAAGCGGTAGGAGCTTTTGCGGCGCGATCGAGGACGGTTTTGAATGCCGCTTCGACGGCTGCCGGATCTGCATTTGCCGGGAGTTCAATAAGCTCGCGGGACATGGCCAAGGCTTTTTCGTTGGGAGCGGCTGGATCTACTTTGGGATTCTTGGGATTTTTCGGTTGTGCGGGCGCTTTTGGAGCGGCGGCGAGTTCGGGTCGCTCTTTGGTGAGAGCCTTGAATTCTTCATCGGAAATGAGGTAAGGAACGATCTTACGGTTTTTTGCGAAGGGCACCTGGAGGTTGATGATTTCCTGGGCTTGTTCGACTGGCAGGGTTTTGAGCGCGGCGAGGATGGGCGCGGCTTTTTCAGCGCGGCGCGGATTCACAAAGGTTGCGAAAACACCGGAGTCGCCGGCGGAGAAGTGCATCCAGCCATTTGCGACGAGGAGGGAGCCTTCATACGGCGAGGCGGTGATGAGTTGTTTGGCAGCCAGCAAGGACGATTCCAAGAGGGCATCAGGCGCAGGTTTTTTCGTGTTTAAAGCAGCCGCCATTTTTTCTGTAAACGGCACGGCTTCGATGGCCCACTCGATCCTTGCCTTGACGATGGGGTTGGTGTGTTTCGCCGCAGCGAGAGCTTTCAGATCTGTGATAAGCTGAGCTTGATTGTAAGTGTAGGTTTCCAGATCCTCGAGAAGAGCTGTTAGAACCGGTTCATAGGCTTCGCGCGGCTCTTCGCTTTGGTAAATCGCCGTGAGCCACTTTGTCGTGGAGCTGAGATCCTTGCGCTCGTTGGCTTTGGCGAAGAACCATGCATCGAACTGGCGGTTGTTACCAAAGTTTCGAAGACGAAGGCCTTCCTCGCGCATCAGAAGATAGGCGGATTCGGCATCGCCGAGGTGGTTGATAAGCAAGCGGTAGCAGCTTGGAGCTGCGATTGAGGCAGTGGAGGCATCGAGATCTCCCAGTTTGAGAAGCTTGCGATAAAAGCTAACGGCTTGGCGCCATTCTCCGGCGTACTCGGCGGAACGTGCGGCAAGGAAAAGGAATTTAGCAGATTCCGCAGCATTATTGGCGAGCCATGGCTTTACGGATGCGAAGGCAACTGCCGATTGATTTTCTGATAGTCCGAGCTCGAGGATTTCGGAAACGGCGGCTTCGGTTTGGGTCGGCGCTGCCTTGAAAGCCTTGATACGGTCGTTCAGAGGAGCGGCTGTAGCCAAACCCAAGGTGAGTGATATTGAGAATATACGAAACATCAACGATGCGGTTTTATGTGTTTTTAAAATCATTTTTTCTCACCCTCCAGTCTTTCCAGCTCAAGTTTGTCTTCGAGGTTTAACAAGCCCTCTTGGGATAGTTGACCGCGGGCAAAAGCCGCCCATTCGCTTTCGGGGAAGTCGTAGGTGAGGCGCTTGAAGTGCGAGTAAGCGGCCATGGGTTGTTTGAGGTTTTGATAGCACATGCCTGACCAATACATGGCTTGGGCACGGATGGTGGGACCATCGTAGGACTGTTCGTCGATGACGCGTTTGAAGGCATCCACGGCTTCCTGGTTTTTTGCGGCACGCATGAACGATTGACCGGCGCGGAGGCCGGATTGACCGGCGAGAGGATCGGTTGGGAAGCGCTGTTGCAGGCGACCGAAGATCTGGGCGGTTTTGAGATATTCGGCGATGGCCAATTTGTTCAAAGCCGCGCCCTCGAAGGCGGCGTCTTTGTCGTCAGGCCCTTTTTCTAACAGCGGCTTGGCTTTCGCTTCGTATTCGGAGGCTTTTTTGAGGAAATGCGTGCCAAGACGAGCCATGGAAACGGCGAGGTATTCCGAGTCCGGGTATTTGTAAGCGAGCTTGACGTATTCTTGCGCGGCGATATCCGGTTCTTTCAGGCGCTCGTAGATCGTGGCGATCTGGTATTGGGCTTTCGATGCGTGGAGGGTTTCAGAGTAGCTGCCAGTGACGTTGATGAAACGGGTAAGCGCGGCGCGGTAACGAGTTTCCTTGGTTTCCGCATCCGTCGAGGCATCGGCCTCTTCCATGGTGAGGCTGGCTAACAGATATTCGGCGTGAGCGCGGGTGGATGAATCTTTAAACTGATCCATTGCGCTGGAGAGAAGTTGTTTCGCGGTCTGATAATCGAGATCGGCGAGTTTGTTTTCACCCAGTTTGCGGCGGCGTTTGGCGACTTCGAGATACGCCTCGGCAAGTGAGAACTGAGTGCGCATGGCGATCTCTGGATCGTCGTAAGTTTTCGAGAACGGCTCGATGGTGCCATCGGCGCCTTTGCTTATGCTAACGGTTTGGATTTCAGTTTTCAGACCATTGGTATCCGTGTAGCGAGCAGCAATGGTATCGCCGTAGGTGACGGGGAAGCCGTTGATGCGGACATCGAAGGGAGCAGGAGCGCTGCCTTCCGGAGCAGGTGCGGGTTTGGCATCTGCGTAGGCGATTGGATAGGAGCCTTTGAAAATACCGGTGTGAGGGCCGCTTTCGTTGAGAACGAGCGTGTGCTTGGCTCCGGATTTCGCTTGGGCGAGAATGCTGACTGTATCGGATGCATCCGTTAGATCGGCGCCAAGATCGACGACGCGAAGGTTGAGATTTTCACCGACGTATGCGGCGGTCACGTTAGAGCGATAATCCTCCGCCATGATATCGAAGGCGGGATGGGTGACGGCTTTGGTGGTGGCCGTCGCCCATTTCTCGCTGCCATCCGGAGCGGTGTAGCGGAAGCCGAGATAAATATTTTCGCCGGGGCGGACAACGAGGCCTTTGAGGACGAAATCTACTTTTGCCGAATCATCGAGAGAATCTCGGGTAGCTTTTGCGAGTTCGTAACGTTCTTGAGAGTTGAGTGCACCTTGAGTTGGGAGAACGCCAGGGATGAGAGGAACGGAAACGAAAAAGCGATCCATTTCCGGATTTCTACCAAAAGGCGAGATGACTTCGCCCTGATAGATGGGAAGAAGAGGGATATTTTGCCATTGTCCACCACCACCGGGCAGGATACCGAGATTAGCTTCTAACAGAATCGTTCCAGGCGCATCTTTGTTGTAACCTTCTCCGGTGCTGCCGGCGGCTTTACGACCCTGATCTGTCTGAGCATAGACTTCAATGTTAGATGACGTGCCAAGAGCCATTTGAGGGGCGATGATTTCTAAGGATAAGAATTGGCCCAGAGCGGCTTGAAAACCGCCTTCAGGGGGCTGCTTACTGGGCACGGACGTCTGATTGAGCTTCCAAGTAGCACTAATGGATTCTGCCGCCGGATCCAGTTTATCGTTCATGAGAGCATCGAAGCCATGATGAAGAGTTGAGGGAGTCCCCTTCCCTACGATGGGAGTGGCGGTGATGTGTGAGAGGAGGATTTGTGGTTCTACGAAAGCGGCGTGGCGAATTGTGACGACGCGTGGGGTCGCAACGCCAGGGCGATTGTTTTCCTCATCCACGTAACGGGCGGTGATAGAGCCTCCATCTGTGACTTGGATTTCATCGGCTTTTTTGGAGGCGGTGGCAACGGGTTTGACGGTGAGCCTGAAAATGCCGGTGGAGTCTCCCGTTTCGATAGCCTCGAACTCTTTGTTACCGTTAGAAGTTTCGAGAGAGACTTTCACTTTGTCCGGCTTGACGGTGCTGTCCATATCGGCGTCGTGGATGGCAAGTGACAGCGGCTTGTTGTGGAGAAAGCGCAGGAGTTTTTCGTAGTAAGGCTCGTCTTTATTGCTACGGCTGCTGAAGCGCGGTTCCATATCGGCGAACTCGATACGTGCATCTGTGAAAGAGACTTCGAGGAATCGTTCATGGCGTTCGCGAGATTTGGTAACGAAGCGGTCATCAACATATCGGACGGAAATTTTATCTCCTGTTAGAATTTCCAAAGTTTCGTTTTTACCCAGCTCGGCGAAGTCGCTGGCGACGGGAAGGATTTTGGAGCCATCGGCTTTGGTAAGGGCGAGTTTATTGAGAGCAGGAACGGAGCCCTCATTTTCGACCATCACGAGACGGATGAGGCGCGCGCGGGAGTTTTTGTCGAACTTGACACTGAACTCGGTGGAGTCGGTATTGGCGGCGACGGTCGCTGCGCCGTTGCGCGTATCGACGAGGGCCGGTGGGAACGTGGTGGGATCAAACAGGGAAGCTGGGCAATCGGTGAGTTGTTCTGGGTTCGTGAGGTTGGCACGGAGTTTGACCTCGCGTCCGAAGCCGATGTTAGAAATCCATCCGGTTGCCCAGATTTCGATCTTGTGTATGCCGGGGCGGAGGTTGATTTCGCCTTGGAGTTGGCGTTGGTCTTTGGCGGTGATGACCTTGCCGTTTACGGCGATGAGAAACTGGGCGTGCTCGGCTTTCTGTTTTGCATCGGCGGCAATTTTCTGTTCGGGAATATTTCCGAGATCTAGGGCGAAGCGGCGGGTGACGTCTTCCTTTTCGTAGAAGTAGGCCTGGAAGCGGACGACGACGGCGGGATTTTGGTAGGTGCCGCGCATCCATTTCACATCCGTGAGAATGGACGATGGCAATGCATCGGACACACCAGCGACGTTTTTCGCGATCGCCATATCCGGCACATTAGCTAGCCAGCCTGTGTTCATGTGCTGGCGAAGCTGCTCGATTTCATGGACTGAACGCGCGCCGTAATGGGCTTTTTGTTGTTCTTCATTAACAACCATGACAGATGGTTTCCATGGATCGGCGATGGCAATTTTGGAAACTGGATAAGTGCCGACCGTGGTCCAATCGGTGGGATTCATCGCGGTTTGGACGAGGAATTTTTTGAGTTTTGCGCCAGGTTCACGAGCGGAGATCGTGAGCTCGCCGAGTGGAAGGTTGTCGTTGAGATCGACGGTGAAATCTGGGGTGGCGCCCTTGGTGGCAACCGGACGCCATGCGGGATATTCCGTGGACGGGCTGATGACCATGTTGGGGGCGCGGCCTGGCTCGGAGTTTTGGGCGAAGGCACTGGCTTGGGCGCCAGTGGTCGGGATGCGACCTTCGAATACACCAGAGTGCGTAGAAGTTTCTTTGAGAGTCACGCGGGAAACGGAATCGCCACTGTTAGCGCTGACACTCACCGTTAGTTCATCGATTTTTGGAGTGCGGGAGCGATCGGGATCGGTAACGCGGACGTGGATGGGATTGCCGGGTTTGACAATCGTGGCGATGTGTTTCTCGTGATCAATTTTTGCCTCTCCGGACGCGATGCGAGCCTTGGCTGCGGCCTCGCTATTTGCGCCGCCACCGATTTCGTCCATGATGAGCTGCATGTCGGCGCTGCGTTGCTCGGCCTCGGTAAGGAGTTTGCGAGCGGAAGTCATGAGCATCGCATCTGAGGAGATGGTGATGGGGCCGCCGCGCTTTTCATCGAGGTTGTTCATCTTCTTGCGGAAGTTCTCGGAGTAGGCGTAGTAGACTTCATCGTCGCCGATGACTTGGAGGATGTTATCGCCAGCGGCAGGTGCGCCGAGAGCGGTGGGGACTTCTCCGCGGAATTTGGTTTTCTCATCACCGAACTGACGAAGGAAAAAGGTTTCCTTATCACCGGACACCGCCCAGACGACGACTTCGATTTCGGTTCCTGCGCCAGAGACGGCGAGGGTGGGATCGCTGAGGGTGACTTTCAAACGCTCGCCGGGGACGATGTTTTTCTGACTTGCGGTGGAGCCGAGCTCGACCTCGGTGGCCTCCATGAGTTTTTGGCGTTTGAGTTGAATTTTTCCTAACAGAATGCGTGAATCGGAATGGTTGGAATCGCGGGCGAGAATCGAATCGACATCGTCTTTGGCGTCGTCGAAATCCTCGCGGTCGAAGTGTACTTCGGAGCGGGCGAAGCGGACTTCCGTCCAGATTTCCGGGACGCGTTCCAATTCGAGGTCGGTGAGGGTTTGGAGGGCGGCATCGTAGTTTTTGGAAATTCGCTCGGTGCGAACGCGACGGAGTGTGGCTTCGTGACGGATAAGGAGTTCCGCGTAGGCGGGATTCTTGCTAATGCGAGTGTAGATGTCGTGAGCTTGGGGGAGTTGGCCGCGTTGAAGAGCGATGTCGCCGTAGGCGAGTTCGACGGAGGCTTTTTCATTAGCTGTTAGAGGGGAATTTGCATCGCCAGCCCAGGCGATGAGTGATTTTACGAGAAACTCTTGGCGGGCGTCGTTGCGGCTGAAGATGGAGCGCTGCAGTGTCCACATCAGGAACGGGATGGAGAGCTCGCGGTGTATGGTGACAAAGGCGTCCCAGTTTGCATCGACCGATTTCCATGCGCTGTCCTCGTTGCCGGATATCCATTCCGCTTGGGCTTGATAGATGGGGTAAGAGGGATGTGTTGGCGGCACGGGAATGACGACGAGCCCGAGTTTCATCGCCGACTTGCCGCGAATGGATTTGAGGCGTGGGACATCGGAATCAGTTTTAAACCAAGTGTGGCCGCCGGCGTGGCGCTCGATCACGCCCAAGCCGTCGTTAGCCAAGATGTAGGAGACGGAAGGGTTGGTTTCCAGTGATGACTCGGCCAAGGTCAACACGGCGGGAAGTGGGCGGTGAAAAAGGGCTACATAACGCCAGAGATAGCCGGAAGTGCGGAGAAGTTCGGCAGGATTGTTGCGTTTTGAGAGGGCGGCGAAAATGCGATTGCCGAAAAGTTCGGTAGACTCGATGATGAGGCGTTTGTCGATGAGTTCCACACACAGCTTGTAAAGTTTCTCATCGGCGAAGGCTTCGTCGGAAATCGCGGCGAGCTTTGCTACCCCTTGGATTTCATAAAATACAGGAGATTTGCGAACGCCCTCAACCGCATTCGTAAGCGCGGCGATAGCGGCGGTGGCATCGGCTTCCTTGGGGAGTTCGTTCAGAGTTTTGGAAAGCCGCGCAGGGTCCATGGCATCGAGTATGGCGATCTGCCCCGGGGTCATTGCTTCCTTGCCGAACCATTCGCGGGCACCATATTGCACATGGAAGGGCAGCCCCGCCCAAGCTGGCGTCTTGAACAAATCCTGCATCAACTTGACCTGCTCGACATTGTTCTCCGGGAACTGCACGTTGATCCAGGCCATCGCAAGCCAGGGCTCGATTTTTCCCTGTGCCAATCGCTCTGACACAGCGGCGCGCAACACTGGCTCAAGCCGGTGGGGCTTGTACCGTTCTTTATCGTCCTTAATCCTGCTCAGTCCACCGTATGTGCCTTGAGCCATCCTGTAGAACCATGGATTATACACGCTGAGGCTAACGCTATTCATACGCGCATCTATCCCCATGGGTCCTTTCTCGTCCTCCATCCCTGCAGCAATCGCATCGCGAGCCAAGCCTTGGGTATCAGGGTGCGGATCCTTGAGAAGCTCCGTGATAACCTCGGGAGTGAATTTCAAAATTGCCACCAAGCGTGAGCGCACGGCAGGAATTTTTGGCTGAGGAGACTTGTAGTCCGCCCATAAATTCCTAAACGCTGCGATGCGCTTATCTGCTGGGTCTTCTTTTTTCGGGTCAGTCGTTGCGAAAGTTGCTGCCAGCGCTTTGGATTTATTGATCCATTCATCCCGCTTGGCATTTCCTCCTGGGCGACCGCAGTACTGCCAGAGCGAGTCGGCGTAAGTTCCATTTAATTCGGGACCGAGACGCCATGCCTCGGAGCCCAGCAAGGCTGCCATGACCAAGTCGAAATCCTTACCGCCTGCAGCGATCGCACGCATGAGTGATGCGAGCGGATGGGTGCTCTGCGCCAGTGAAAGAGCCACTTTCTGAGCTTCTTCCGGAGTATACTTGTTCCATTCCTTTTCCAGAAGAACTAGACCATTCCGGTTGTTCAACAAAGTAGGGGTCGCCTTCAGGTAATCCTGCACCGACTTTAGTTCTAAAATTCCGGGGCTGCCGACATAACCGCCATTTGCAGCAGCAGACAACACTTCCATTGATTCAGCTGGAGACAACTTGGAAAGAGCTGAGAGAATCGGCACCATTTTGGCGTCGGCCTCATGCGGCCAGTATTTTTTAAAATCATAACGATAATGCTGGCCATTTCCGCCGCCAGCCCAACCAGTCATCACCCACATCGCGTAGTGAGGGAATTTTTCTAGAAGCGCAGAAGCCTCCGCGATGGGTGGTGCTACGTCATCGCTGACTTCGAGTTTCTTTTCTTCGATTGGTTTAGGATCGGAAGATTTTTTGCCCTTTTTTTTCTTACCGGAACCGCCAAAGCCGACCCTACCTTTGGTTGCATCGCCGACTTTTGCCAAATTGTAGGCCTTGACCGAAACCGCCCAGTCGAGGCGCAGTTTCATTTCCTCGCTGTGAGTCATCACGCCACAAAGATCCTTGATCGCATCGAAAAGGTCTTGAGATAGAGGTCTCCCGGGTTGATCGCAGTAGCCATCGACCGAATCCAGCAGCCAGATGAAATACTGGCTGTAGTTGGTGTTCAAGAGATCCGGAGAAATTCCGGCGGTGATGCAAGTATTTAGCCGTTCAGCTACCGATGTGGGGTCATTGCGCTTGACCGCCTCGTCCAGAAACCATTTGTCAAACTGGCGGAAGGAGGGGTTAACGGAGAGGCGTTCCGATTCGTTTTGGGAAAAGACGTAAGCGCCTGAGGGATCTAGAAGGCGGTAAATGAGGAGAGTGTGGACAGCGGTGATGGATTCCCCCGCTTCTGCAGATTTTGGATCGGCAAGTTTGAGAGCTTGCTGGTGGAAAGCGACGGCATTTTTCATTTCACCGCTGAGTTCAGCAGCGCGGGCGGCACGGAAGAGGAGTGCCGGGCTTTTTGGGATATTGCGGCGCAGCCATTCACTGGTGAGGGCGACAGCGGGCGCGGGACGGTTTTCCGCAATTCCGGCATCGAGTAGTGCTAGGATGGCTGCCTCGGATTGTGTGTCAACAGAAGCGGCAACGATGACGCGTTGTTCGTCGAAGGTAGCGGCGTGGATATGGCACGGGGCTAACAGCAGAATGGCTGTTAGAGCTAGGAGATGTTTGGGTGGATGAGACATTTTTTCCGAGAGAGAGGGCAGATAGGACTGATAGGACCTATAGGACAAATTTTATTCTTCTTTGGGTTTAGCTTCCCCTTCGAGACCAGCGAGGCGTTTGCGAGCCTCGGAAACGTATTGACTGGTTGGGTAGTCGAAAAGCAATTGTTGCAGTTTTGCTTTAGCGGTGGCGGTGTCGTTCATGCGGAAAGCGACGTTTGCCCAGAGCATAAGCATTTCATCGAGGAAAGCGGCATCAGGATATTCTGCGAACACGCTTTCTAACAATCCGGCGGCTTGGGCGAAGCTATCGGTTTCCACGTAGTGGCGAACCACACGACCCAGGGCTTCTGCGGCGAAGGAGCTTTCGGGATAGGTTTGGTAGGTTTTTTGGTAAGCGATGATGGCCGGACCCATACGAGCTTGCAGGGCGGTGGCTGGATTGAGGCCGGCTTTGCCCCATTTGCTATTCGTTTCATCAGCGGCGGCGGTGATTTCCTCGGCTTCTTTGGCGAGCACTTCGCCGATGCGGAACTGCGCTTCGGCAGCGGAGATGGGGTTTTCAAGTTGTAATACGCGACCGTAGACATCGACGGCTTGTTTGTAATCGCCGCGGTCGGCAAGGCTGCGACCGAGGGTCATGAGCGCTTGGTCTGCGAGGACGGACTCGGGGTAAAGGCGGTTAAACGCAAGACAGGTTGCCATGGCAGCGGTAAAATCGTTTTTGAGGAGTTCACTTTCCCATTTGAGTTTGAAGGCTTGCTCAACGATATCTCCAGGGAGTTTCTGGCGATTGACGATAATGGGATCGATTTTATTGAGCGATTCATTGGCGCGTTCTGCGGCACGTTGGTCGAGGCCCATGTCTTTGTAGATGGAACCCAGGCCAACGAGGGCTTCAGCTTCGACTGAGCCTTTGCGGGCTTTAAGGAGTTCCTCGAAGACGACGTATTGATCGGCTGTGACGCCGGAGTTTACTGATCCGGAAACTTTGATGCGGACTTCGGAATCGCGTGGCTCATCTCCGTAGAGGTGGACAGCATCGGTGTAGGAAATGGAGAGTTCGTCCAGTTCTGCGGTGTGAAGGATTTGGTCTTTGTTGGTTGGTTCGGTGCCTTCTGTTAGAGGAGCGAGTGGGATGTTTCCGAGAAAGATACCCGTGCGGATGTCGGGACCATCACCCGTTTCAGTGAGGTTAACGGTGATGCTATCGCGCTCGACCCATTGATCTTTTTCATCGTCTTTGAGAGCGAAGATGTCTAACAACTTATCGCCTTCGGCAGCTTCTTTATCTGCGGCTTTGAAAAAGGATTTTACGGTGAGGGTGATGGATTGGGCTGCCGGTGAGGTATCGAGATCGGCATCACGGAGCATGATGACTTGCGGTTGGCCGGGGTAAGCGATGTAGGCGGGAGTGGAGTTATCACCGAGGTAGAAACCGACCGTACCGGTGCTGACGGCGCGGACTTTTCCGGTGCGGGGAACGCCTTTTTGTCCGTCGAGGGTGCTGTCATCGAGGTAGGTTACTTCGAGGGTGTCTCCGCCGACCATTTGGAGCACGCCGTCGTTGGCTTTGGCGACGCCTAGTGCGGTTGGCGCGGAAGCTAGCATTTCATTATCTTTTCCTGGGACAGGCACGCCGGTGATGACTTCGGAGTCGCCACTGCTGACTTTGACCATGGCCTGGATGGGCTGCTCAAGCTTGCGCATGACAGGTACATCGGCATCGACGATTTTGGCGTAGAAGCGCTGGCCGATTTCGATGCGACCCAGGTTATCATCGGCGGTGTCAGCGACTTCGGTGCCGACGAGAGAGAGGGAGTCGATGGCTTTGTTCCAGTTCCCCATGTGGTAGTGACTCATGCCGATGTAGAAGTAGGCTTGGTTGGCCCAAGTGGTTTTGCCGGCGACTTCGGTGAGGCGGCGGAACATCGGGAATGCAGCGGCGTATTGGCCGGCGGAGTATTGGGCGAAGCCGGATTGGAAGAGGGATTCCTGATAGAGAGCGATTTCGTCATCGGATTGTTTCTCGCCAGGGACGGGGGCGAGAACACGGGTGAGGAGCATGAAGTGGTTGAGGGCGTCTGCGGTGACGCGCTGATCGAGAAAGTGTTTGCCCATGGCCATGTGAGCGCGGTGGGCGAGGATGGTGCCTTGATTGTCACGGACGATGGAGTTTAGCATGGCGAGCCCGCGCTCGTATTGCTTGAAGTCCATGAGTTCCATGGCTTTATCGAAAAGGTGTTTTGATTGTGGATCGACTTCCGTAGCAGAGACACGTGGGCGCTCAGCAGGAGGAGCTTCTTTTTCCTGCGCAGAGGCGAAGGTAGGGAAAAAGGCGGTGGCCAGAGCGAGAGTTGCGGAGGCGCGGGTAAGGAGAGGGTTCATAGACTTCATGCCGGTGGATCGAGGCGGATTTTGTAGAGGGTCGTATACTGAGGAAATTAGCGAGATTCTTACTAAATGGCGGGATTATTTTTTGGCTTCGGCTTCGCCACCGACAAGAGCGACACCATAAGCCTCTAAACGGTCGTGAGCGTTGGCGGACTCGCCGGTTTTCGGGTAGCGGCGGAGGACGGTGCGGAGTTGGGAGACCTCGTTCGCTTTGTCGCCAGAAATTTTGTAGATGTTCGCGACCTGAAGGCTGGCTCGAGAGGCGACAGCGCCACCGATAGATTCGAGCTCGCTAACCGTACTGATGGCTTGGGGATATTGCTTGAGCGCGACGAGGCAATTGGAAATTTCCCATGTGGAATCGGGTTGTTTGTTCGCGGTGCGGAAGGCCTCGATGGCTTCTTCGTGGCGGCCAAGGCTTTGGAGCAAAGTGGCTTTGGTCCATGTCAGGCCCTCAGCATACTGGGCGGATTTCGCAAGTTCAGGGATTTCGGCGAGTGCTTTTTCCATGTAGGGTGGATTTCTGTGACTCTTGGAGAGGTAGTAGTCGAAGCGAGCCTTGGTGGCGAAAAGAGGATCCTTGATGCGAGCAAGGTGACGGAGAATTTCCTCCTCCGTTTGGTAGTTTGAGGCGAGCATGGCGAAACGTTGGATTTCCGCGTCGGTTAGGGAATCAGTGCGAATCGAGCGGACGACGGTTTGAGCTTCCTCTTTCATGTCCAGATGCCCGCTTTGGAGTTTACCGATGAGATCCATGAGTTCTTTGGGTTTCATGGCAGCGAGCATGGTCTTGGATTGCTTGGCAAAAAACTCGGAGCGCAGTTTTGGGTTGGATTTATAGTACCCGCACCATTGTAGGACGCGATCCATGGTGGCTGGCTTGAGGGAAAATTGCTTTTCCATGCGTGCCTGCCAGGAATCTTGTTTTTTCTCGTGGACGAAGGAGGCATCGCACCAGAAACGGCGGAGTTCATCGTTATCGGTGAAACGGTCGCCGAGCTTAGCGGTCCAGTAAGCGCAGGCTTTTTCGCGAGCTGGGGCATCGTCTTTGATACCAAGGGCGGTTTGGAGCGCGGTGCTCCAGTAGCGGGCGTCATCTTCTGGCTTATCGGTGCTCTGCCCTCTGCCATCGAATCCACTGGCGGCGATGTAAAATTCTTTGAGTTTCTCGTGATTGGGATTTCGGCCGACGTAGTGGGCAATGACGGCGGCGCGTGCGACTTCCGCTGCGGGTGGGTTGGTTTTCAGGAAAGCGACGGCGGTGCGCCATTGATATTCGGCAGCTTCTTCGTGTTTCCCGAGTTTCTGCATCGCGCTGCCGAGATGGATCAGGGCGGTGCCGGAGTTTGGCTGAGAGACATAGCCGTCGTCTTTCACCATACGGGCCCAGACAGCAGTTTGCTTGTCCTCTTCCCCGTTCTGGCCGTGGCATTCTCCAATGTGATAGAGCGCGGCGGCGGCGTAAGCGACATCGTCCGGGTAGTAATCGACCACGTCTTGATAACCTTTGATGGCAGCGTTACGCTTATCGAGCTTGTGGAGGCAGCGGCCGAGGCGGAGCAGAACGTAAGGCATCGCCTTGCTTTTTGGGAACTCAAAGGAGTAGGCTTTGTAAGCGGCGTAAGCGCCATTGAAGTCTGAGGCTTTATAAAGTTTATCTGCGTCTTCCAAGTTCACCCCTTCGAAGGTGTCGAGCTTCGAGAATGCCGCGCTGGGATAGAGAATTTCCTGACCCGCTTGATTTTGCGCAGAAACACAAGCTGAGGCGAGCAACCATGCGCCGAGAATTTGGAAAGGAATGAGGCGGGGCGATCTAAACATGGTGGAAGTTAATTTGAAGCGATGAGAGATCAATGGATTTTACGAAATTGGGTTACGCTTCTGAAAGTTGTGTCTTTTCATGAAGCCAAGCGTTCAGAGTAAATAAAATGTATTCAAGTTGTAGAGTCGCGACACTAGAATCCGCCCTTTAAGCGTCAAGGAGTTTCTCGAATGCAACCTGATTACTTTTTGGTCGGGATGCATTCCGCAAATAACTGATCGGTTGCCCCGTTTTTTGAAGCACATCGTTTTTCAGGTATAATGAAAAATCACACCATATATCAACAAGCCTGACTCGTGATTCACCTCCAAAGGATTGCCGATGCAAAAAAAAGATGCGTCATCGGGGATTCCGTATTTATTACCTGCGATGAATCGATGGATGAGTAGATACAAAGGCTCGCTGGTGGCCGACGCGTTGGCAATGCCGGTGCATTGGTATTATGACCGCGAAGCACTAAGGCGGGATTATGGCACCGTGGATCATTTCATAGCACCACGAAATCCCCACCCTGGAAGCATTTTATGGAGGTCCAGCTATGTGCCGCCGAACGAGCGGGGTAATATCTTACGCGAGCAGGCACAATATTGGGGCCAGCGGGAAATTCACTATCATCAGTTTTTAAAAGCTGGAGAAAACACGCTTAACTACCGACTGGCGGTGGAGCTTTTTGACTCAGTGAAACAACTCCGCGGCTATGACGCGGACGCGTGGTTAGAGCGCTACATCGCCCGAATGTTAGAACCAGGGTGGCACCGCGATACCTATGTGGAGGAATATCATCGCGCCTTTTTCACTCGCTACGCCCAAGGCAACCCGCCCCGGAAATGCGGCATCAGTGACGAGCATATCGGCGGCCTTGCCACGGTCCCGGCCCTTTGCGCCGCCTTGGAAGGCACAACGCGAGAGGAATTGCGAGCCATCGTCAAACAACATGTCGGCCTCACTCACGCTCACGCGAATGTCCTGCGGGCAGCTGATGTCCTTGTCCGGTTGTTATGGGCGCTTGCGGAGGGCGAGCCTCTGCGGGATGCGATGCGGCGCGAAGCAGGCGATTGGATTTCCGGAAATAAGGCGGAATCTTGGTGCGATCAACCAGACGAACATGTCATCGGTCAACGTTTCAGCCCAGCCTGCTACATTGCCGAGGCGATGCCTGCCGCACTCTATCTGGCGTGGAAATATCATGACGATTTCACAGCGGGCATCATCGCTAACGCCATGGTCGGCGGGGATAACTGCCACCGTGCCGCAGTCGTCGGTAGTTTACTAGGTGCGGCTAGTGGCGTGATCCCTGAAAAATTCGCGAACCCACCTGCATAAAACTAACATTTTACTGGGGCGGACCGCCCTTGACGATGAATTGACGGCCTGCCGCTTCACACCAGAGACGGTAAACGTTCACGACATTTTCCCTCATTCCGGCGACGGGAAGCTTGAGAAAACCCTGCCGCTGCGCAGCCTCGAAAAGCAAGCGCTCCTTCTGCGTCAGGCGGTGGCCAACTCGGCGGCTACCGATCCTGGCCTTTGTCGGTTTGCCGCGGCTAAGGCGCTCTACATCGTCTCTGTCAGGTTGGGTCATTAGAAAAAAATGGGATCTGCACCGTCAGCCAGGGAAATGAAAAATCCAGCATTCGATGTTTTTTGGGTATGATTCAACAAATGATTCACTTGGGCAATTTAACCCAAGTATCCAGTCGCGCTAGTTTTTGTTTGCTTACAAATGAGACTTTCCTGCACATCTCGTAGATTTTCATTTGAATGCGAAATCTAAACTGTTAGCCAAAAATCCTTGCGTAAAAGGCCGAGTGATTGAATGACGAGTTCAAAGCGTCATAATTGCACTGATGAACATCCACAACTAAGAAATAAGACGACCAGCGGAAAACAGCCGATGATTTTCTGGCACCTCTTCGCTGACGTGGACGAAACCTCGCAGACGCGGCTCACAGCTCGGATTCGCACTTGCGCAGAGTCGTTTAGCAACGAGCTTACGCCATGATTTGTCCACCCTCTCGCACCGCGTCACTCGGTCAGTTGGATAAGTTCCTACCCATCGCCGGACTCTATGCTCGCGACAGAAATCATGTGAAGCCTGGCCACTCGTCAGTTTCACAGCTTTCGCCAGCGATCCGCCACCGTTTGATCACCGAAGAGGAAGTTGTGGAGGCGGTTTTGCAATTTCATCCGTTTGGGCGTGTGGAGAAATTTATCCAAGAGGTCTATTGGCGGCGATACTGGAAATCGTGGTTAGCGCTGCGTCCCGAAGTCTGGATTGATTATCTCAAGTCTCTAACGGAAATGGTGGAAGATCCGGCTGTCCGGTGCATTGAAGATTCACGATCCGGAAACGCGGTAATCGATCATTTCGCCAACGAGTTGGTGACTACTGGCTATCTCCACAATCACGCGCGCATGTGGTTCGCAGCCTGGTGGGTTCATGAGGCACGCCTGCCATGGCAGGCTGGCGCGGCATTCTTTTACCGGCATCTGCTCGATGGCGATCCTGCCTCAAACACTCTATCATGGCGTTGGGTGGCAGGTTTGCAGACTCCCGGAAAAACCTACCTTGCCCGCCGCAGCAATCTTGAGAAATACATGGCGCCTGAGCTTCTTGATTCTTTATCAAACGGTCTTGCTGAGTTTGAGAAACCGCAGGCGCTTCAGCCAGACCTGATTTTCAAGCCACCTATCACTCGTCCCGATTGGCCGCTTGAAATATTGGATCTATCAAACACTACTGGGCTTTGGATTCATGAAGAGGATCTCTCGGTGGAAAATTCTGTCCTCGCGTCACATTCATTCTCGGCAGTCCTCGTGACAGCCAATGCTGAGAGCTGGGAGCACCATCGATTTCCAGTCGCTAAAAAACAATGGCTCTCCGATGCCCTACAGGATGCCACCACGCGTGCCGAGCGGCATTGGAAAGTCCCGACAATCCTAGAAAATCTCTCGCCTCACGCTGACGCGCTTCTGCGCTGGGCAAAATCAAACAACCTCCAACAAGTGGCAGCCCTGCGTCCGGAAGTAGGCCCCTTAAACGACTCTCTAACGGCCCTGCGCGCGAGTCTTTCCCAGGCCGGCGTTTGCCTGATTCTCATCGACCGTCCCGAGGATCTAAAAATTCGGCATTTCGCCACCGGCGGCTTTTTTCAATTCTGGGAACGCCTGCGTAAGTCGCGCATCGTAGTCCCGACCGCTAGTGCATCAACCGCACCACAGCAACTTTGGATGGATCTGCCTCGTTGATCGCATTCCACAAATGACTGATGAATTGCCCCGTTTTTCCTTTCCCCCGAGCCTTTCACTCAATCCCCATGATCGCATTGATTTCTTTGCGCTTCTGCGCAGCGACTTTGAATTCGTAGGCCCCGAGGTCCGGGGCGTTGGGATCGATGAGGTGAAGCTTGTCTTGGGGCAGCCAATGTTTTTCTCCAGCGTGATAGAGTGGCAAGGTGAGGCAGAGAGCGATGATGGCCAACGGATAGGCCGGAATGACGGAGATGGCGGTCGCGGTTTGGATGATGCGTGAGCGGGCGTTTCCTAAAATGATGCGTAGGCCGTTGAAGAAGACAAAACCCAGCCAACCGACCAACGGTGCTAATAGGAAGATTTGAGCCGGTTTGTTGAGTCCGTATTTCACCAACACGGGATAAGCGACGACGGAGTAAACCAGCATCACGCCCATCACAGGCAATGATAACAGATCCCAACGCGAGCCGAATTTGAAAGCGGCGGCGCGGCGTGTCAGGCGCCAACGCGTGACAATGGCGGGCGCAAGTAACAAGGTTAACAACAACGCACTGAGATGCAGACTGGGAAAGACGAAGAGGAAATAGCTGGAACCGAAATCCCTGCCGCTCACCGGAGAGAGGCGGTTGATGTAGAGAAACACCAGGATAGGCAAGGCGATGCCCAAGCTGAAAATCCAGATCCAATCGGATAACCTGAGCAAACATGCGAAGCGTTTGGCAGGCAATCGGACGGCTTTTGGCGCGATGAAACGGAACAAGAAAACGAAGAACGTGGCTGATAGCAGAATCAATCCGACGGAGTAGATACCAAACCTTCCTAACAGCTCATGCTCAACCATGCGCATGGGTTTGAGATCGGAGTCCAGAAGAGGTGGAGGGGATTGCACTTGTTTATCAAGCAACGGGAGCATTAGGCCGCTTAACATCGAACCGTGCTTCTTCACTAACAGCAGTGTTTGATCATCACGACGAAGATCACGGAAATCACGTTCGGCAGTAAATGCTTCTTTTTGCTTACGATATTTTTCGGCCATTTCCGGAAGCTCCAAGCGCTCTGCTGCCGCTTGAAAATTTACCGCTGTGCTAAATGCGAAGACAGCGTAAACCAATTCTCCAAATAAATGCATGTCCTTGTTATTGCTCCACCCTGACAATAACATATCGCGTTGCGTAGCCAGAGCAATGAATTCCTCTTTACGTCCAGCTTTTGAAAGTTCTTCGGCGCGAGCAGACATGATGCGTGAAACTTTAATCAACGCAGAAATGGCATGAGATGAACTACCCGCAGCTGTAAGCAAAGCCATTTGATAGCCATAAAGACTATCTGTATTAATGATACGCGCTCTAGCAACCATCATGTGAGTTACATAGCTCTCTAACTTTGGTAAATCACTGGCCCTTCTGATTAATTCTAGCGCTTCGTCGTAAGCTGTTTGATCATTGATGATATACTCCGTCTCCGTTGGTAGCGTCCGAAGCCTGATGCCATCCACGAAACGAGGCGCCGGCTTAGGCATCAGGGAGTCTTTCTTTTCAACAACTTCTTGGTCGGTTTCTCCCGCGACCCAGTAGAGAAAATATGAATTGTTTGGATCGATGCGCAAAGCGATTTCAAGGAGATCTGCAGGTAGATGATTCAGTCCTGATACATACTCGGCGAAGTAGGCGGGATTGGTGGGTTCGCTTTCGAAGAGCAGTCTTTTCTGCGTTTGCTCATCAAGCCCTGGTTCTCCTAACAAAAGTTGGTCTTGTTCGGTAAGTCCGGCGGGTAGCGGAGCTAATTCTGGTTCGCCATATCCAGACAAATCCTCAAACTTGATTACCAATCGGATCGCTTCTCTATCCGAGTACATCGCAAACCCCAGCCCCACCACCGTCAAAACCCAAATCGCGATTTTCCCTAGCGCTGGAAATTTTTTCTTATCCTGTTTCTCCAAGCGCTCAATGATTTGCGGCACACTTGGATGCTCCGCATCAAAAGTTTGTTCCAGAATCTGCACCGCAGAAAGTTTCATCTCCGCATTGTCCGCGAGGGGTTGCGTGAAGGAATCGATGAGTGGATGGGCTTCAGGGAGCATGGTGTTAGAAAAAGAGTTATTCAAATCCCAAAATCACGTTGATCTCTTTGCGCTTTTGGGCGGCGACTTTGTATTCGTAACTTCCGAGTTCTGAGGACACGGGATCGATGAAGATGCGCTTATCTTCAGCTAGGCCCTGTCTTTCAGCTTTGATGTAGATGGGAAGCGTGAGGCAAAGAGCGAGGATCGCCAATGGGTAGGCGGGAAGGACGGCGAGCGCAGTCGCGGTTTGAATGATGCGCGAGCGAGCGCTGCCGAGGAAAATGCGCAGCCCGTTAAAAAAGACAAATGCGAGCCAGCCGAGCAGTGGCAGAGACAGGCCAAAACGCGTGAGGTCGTTGAGGCGGACATTCACTAACACCGGATAAGCGACGATCGCATAGACCAGCATGACCCCAATGACAGGCAGCGAGAGAAGATCGAGACGCGATCCGAATTCGAAAGCAGCGGTTCGGCGCGTGAGTCGCCAGCGAGTGACGATGGCGGGAGCGAGTAATAGTGTCAGCAACAGCACGACGAGATGCAGGCCGGGGAATGCAAATTGGAAATGACTACAACTGTAATCCCTGCCGCTCACGGGCGACAGGCGACTGATGTAGAGAAACACAAGAATTGGCAGAGCAATGCCAAAACTGAAAATCCAGATCCAATCGGAAAGCCTGATTAGCATCGCAATCCGTTTTGCGGGGAGAAGGATGGCTTTTGTCGTAAGAAAACGGAAAAGATAAACCGTCAGCGCGCCAATCATGAGAAATATCGAGACAAAGAGTATGCCGAAACGCCCTAACAGTTCATGCTCAACCAATCGCATGGGTTCTAGATAGGAATCGTGGAGGGGTGGTATGACACGGGTAAATTGATTTGTGGATAGATGGGAAGAAGCACCCAAGGGTGAGGCGCGATTTATTTGAAATGTGTGTTCACTTTTCTTTGCCCTGATCTGAAAATAATCCTGTTCTGCAACGAATGCCTCCTTTTGCTTGCGATAGTTTTCAGCTACTTCGCTCAGCCCGAGACGCTCAGCCGCCGCATGAAAATTAATAACTGTCACATAGGCGATGATCCAATAGTTATACTCATTAGCTGAGTTAATATCCTCGTTGTAAGCCAATGCCAATAAAAGGGCTTTTTGTTGCGCGGCCAGCAACTGAAACTCGCTTTCATTTCCGCTTTTAGAAAGCTCTTCTGCACGGGCCGAGAAGACCTCAAAAACGCCATACAGTGATAAAACGCCACACGCGTGTGTAAAGTAATTAGATTCGTAACCGTTTTCATAGCTGGCGAAGTTGTCTGTCGTAATTAATCGCACTTTTGCCGCAGTCATCTGATTTGTGAAAGTTCTGAACTTCGGCAATTCAGATGCTTTTTTGAGCAATGCCAGAGCTTCTTCATACGCCGCTTGATCTTTGATCGTGTATTCTTGCTCCCTCGGTAGTGGACGTAGCTTAACCCCATCGATAATACGAAATGACGATTTAGACCGCTTGAAGCTTTTCCTTTCGAGGGACTTATTTCCAATTACCCCAGCGGCCCAGTAGATAAAAAATGAATTGCTTGGATCAATGCGTTCAGCTGTTTCCAAGTAATCAGGAGGAAGAGAATTATGTTGGCGTTTATATTCACTTGCATACTCGGCGAAGTAGGCGGGATTCGTAGGATCTGTTTCGAACAGCCTTCGTTTAACTGTAACGTCAAAGATATCTGAATCCCCAAGCATCAAACGCTCTTGTTGGTTAAGCTTCCTTGGTGCAGGCGGAACTTCAATATCTTCTAGCCATTCCCAATCATAGATTTCGGAGATCTTTAAGAAAACTCGTACATCCGAGGAAATCGCAAACCCGAGCAGCGACACCGCCGAAACCCAAATCGCGATCTTACCAATTGCCGGAAATTTCTTTTTATCCCGCGCCTCCAATCGCTGCATCGCTTGCGGCACACTTGGATGCTCCGCATCAAAAGTTTGTTCCAGAATCTGCACCGCAGAAAGTTTCATCTCCGCGTTGTCCGCGAGCGGCTTGGTGATGGAATCGATGAGTGGATGGGTTTCTGGGAGCATGATGGAGCTTATTACTCAAAAGTGTATTGCTTGTCTTTGACGCCGGTGTTGGGCGGGATGCGGGTTTTCTCGAAAAGGTCGTAGCCGGTTTTGAGGTTTTTCCAGAAGTCATGATGCTCGCTTGAGGAGGCTTTTTGCATGCGTTGCTCAGTCATCCGGAAGGGGAAAACGTGAACGCGGAAAAAGGGTTGGCCAGCATCGAGGGCGGCTTGGCAGAGGGCGTAAATTTCTTCGATCTTTTCATCGGTCATGGCGAGGCAGCCGATGGAAACGTTTGAGCCATGGACCATGATGTAGGAGCCGGTGCGGTCGTGGGCGCGATCGTAGGCGTTCGGGTAACCAATGTTGAACGCGAGGTGAAAAGCGCTATCGGGTTTCATGGATTGCTGGCTGGAAAAATAAAATCCCTCGGGGACTTGGCTGTCTCCTTCAAAAAATTTCGGGCCGAGTTCTCCGCTGGCGGCAACAATGGGATAGGTGCGGAGGAGTTTGTAAGTTCCGTCATCGGTTTGCAGAAACACTTCCAGTTCGCGCTCTTCCTTGAATGCGCGGATAAAAACAGGCGCACCCATTTTCATATTTTTCTCTTTCATAAGTGTCGGCAAATCTAACGATTCAAGCCGCTGTGACTCGAGATCGATTTTTTCGGGTTTGTTGAAAATATTTAGAACATCATCATAAATCGATTTTTTATCCTGATGGGTATTTTTTGGAATCTTCGTATGGAAGTCACTAGGCTCAGACTCGCGCTTTGTGGATTTCATTTGCGGAATTCGGAGCTCTCCATCTGGTGGTTCTATTGGCACGGGCTTCCGTACGGGTTTCTCAATGTGAAGTAGGTGAGGCAAAACTATGACCACAACGCTACTGACCAGAATAAAGATAAGAATTTGTGTCTTGGAACGCATGCTTATTATTTTATTAGGCAATCATAGATCTTTTCAGCAAGCCATGCTTCGTTTTCCCATGGCACGCGGTGACCTGCGGTGGGGGCGATGACTAGGGAAAAGTTTGGAGATTTCGCGGCGGCTTCCTGGGCAATGGCGGAAAATTTTTCATCATGCTCACCTGCGATCCAGAGCACGGGGATTTTTATTTCTGTTAGGCGATCCCATAGATTTTCCTGATTCCCGAGTGACCAATCGACAAAGCTCCTTGCGATTTCACGACGACGTTGGATGAGTTTCTTATCCTCCCGTTCGTCGCGCAGTGCGCCACCGAGGATGGGTTGAGCGCTCCATGCGGATAGGAAATCCGACCACGATTCGGTTAGGGCTCGGGTTGCCCATTGTGCGTCCTGGCTGCGGCGTTGGGCTGCTTCTTGAGTATCGCGTAGGCCGGGGTTTGCGGAAATGATAACGGCGGCATCCCACGGCCCATTTTCTAACAATGCATGCAGTGCGAGGCGACCGCCCATCGAGTAGCCAATCAAGATGCGGCGCTGACTTCTGGAAACTTCGCCTTCGGCATCTGCGTTCAAACGTTTCCCGAACTCAGGCATGGGTACGCTTTCGCATTGGAGAAACCGCCAGAGATCGACCGCGCGGGTGGATATCCCGTGTTTGGCGAAGCCTGATGCAAGCGAGCGCCAATCGGACGCCGCGCCTACGGCGCCGTGTAGGCACCAGCACTCGGTGGTAAGCACTGCTTCGTCGGAAGCTTTCGCTGCTCGCTTGGCTGCTTGGAGAAGCTCGTCGGTTTGTTTCGTGGTATAGATCACCGGATCGGAATGATGGACGGGCCCTTCGCAGCCTTTTCCTTGGCCTTTTGCTCTTCTTCTCTGGCCTTGGCTTGTTCTGGGGTTTCGGCCATCTCCTTCGCCTTCAACATGAACTGATCGTATTGCTCGCGATTTTTTTCGATCACATCTTTAAACATGTCTGGGCCTTTGATCGTAACCAGTGCGCCAAGAGCTATCATAGCAACCAACGGCAGCCAGTAGATGATGGCGAGAATCCAACCGAGCGCGCCGAGTTTTTTATGTTCTGCGTAACCTGGAGGACAGGCGAACAAACGATAGCCAAGCCAGAAGTTTAAAAGTGGCGCGAACAAGCCGAAAAACCACCATCGTGACATCGTGAGGTTTTGGAAACGTTGCAAAATGGCGAAGATACCGGTCAAAAGCGGCAGAAGAGCAAGGCAACCAGTGACAACTGGGACGAGATCTTCGCCCAGTATCCCACCCATCATTTTCGATGCGTAAGAGAGTCCCACTAACCATATGATGGGAAAGATGTAGATGAAAAAGAAAAATCCACCGCGTGATGCGCCTTCCCATTCTTCATCTTCAGGGTTGTTTGAAGGTTCATCCTCGAATTCGCTTTCGCCGAACGCTGACTTGGTTTCTCTCTCCTCTTTTTTCTTACTATTGATTTTTTGATCCTTGTGATCTTTTTTCTCTAAACTCTCCGCAGTGGTGTTTTTTTCGAATAAGCCCTCAACCTCACCCATCGGTATCCAATCCTCCATCCCATCTTTCCATGCCATATCAAGCCGAGGATTTAATTCGTGTAGCTCCACCTTGGCTTTTAATTCTTCCAGCGAATACGGGCCGCAGCGCTCGCCTTCTTTAGTGATAAACCATGGTTTTAAGTCTTCGGGTTCTTCCATGAAATCTGATTATCAGAGGTTGCTGGCGGTGTCAACGGGGTCGATTTCTTAACTACGATTGATCGCAATTTTTTCGGGCGGCTCGTTTTGGATTGCGTGACTGGATTCATTCTTTCTCGACTCCTCACCCGCTCTGCTTTCTTCTCTGAAAAATGATGAAATCGATCGCCGCCATCTGCCTGCTTGCACTTGCCGCCTGTGCGCCTAGCGCGAAGGACGAAAAAAACCAAGGCTGGCATACGCTGCGTTGGGCTGAGAAACCAGCGGCACACGGGGTTTCCCAACAAGCCGATCCGAAAGACCGCACACAGTTCGATTTTATCACGAGTTTTGATGAGGATGAGCCGGAAACTTTTGGATCGCGCAAAGCCACGCTCCGAGAAGGCGACTTGGTGGCTTACTGGATGAAAAAAGGCGAGGCCCGGCGCGCGATATCCAAAGGCAATTTCAACAGCATCGGCTACCGTTTGCTGAGTTACGGTCACCTTGCGATCGTCGTGAAAGATCCAGAGAATAAGGGTAAGCTACGTTTATTTTCCAGTCAGAGCTTCAAAGGCGCGAACATCCGCGAGGACATCGATACGCTCGAAGATCATAGCTGGGATTCGTATCGGCTGGATCAATGGAATCGCATCGACAAGAAACGGCTTTACGAATTTGTGGAGCTTGCGCAATCCAAAGCAGGTCACTGGGCAGGTTATGATTTTTCCGGTATGTTTGCGCTGTGGAACTCGAATTTGAAACCCAGCCATTCCCATAAAATTGGACGGGACTACATTTGCTCGACCATCGTGGTGGCAGCGCTATACTACTCAGGACTTGAGCTGGACGCAGCGCAACGCGATGGTTTGTTAGATTTAGTTTCACCTAAACAAGTAGTCGCCAGTAAAGGCAGAATCATCGCGTTGCCGGATGTGGAATTGGAGGTTGAGTGATGGAGCTCCAACGGAGCTCACGGTGAAAGCGAAGGGTGCCAATCGGCACCCTGGAACGCGATTCAAATAATGATCTGCGCCCCAACAGGGCGCACGGAGGCCGATAAAACATGAACGTTGATGAAGGTGCCGTCCGGGGCCCCCGGTGGGGGCGCGGGGTTGTGCAATTCACATACCTGGGTGCCGATTGGCACCCTTCGCTTTCACCGTTGTCCCCGTTGGGGACGCAGATTTTTTCTACCCAAAATTTTCTGTCCGCGAACAACACTACCCCACATAACAAAAACACCCCGCCAGTAACTGACGAGGTGTTGATTAAATCAGAGAGATCTGATGATTTTAGAAGTCAAATTTGATACCAGCAGTAAATTGGTTTGAGTCGTAATCCGAGCTGCCGATATGGCCGTCATAGGATCCGTAGATGCTGAAGTTTGGGGTGACTTGGACGGTGAGTCCTGCGCCCATCACAAAGCGATCTTCGTCCATGCTAGGTCCGTTCGATGAGAACGACCCGCCGGGTCCTCCACCAACAAAACTCGAATTAATGGATTGAGTGCTATCCATGAATTCATGTTGCCATCCGACTCTCACCTGTGGTGTGATTCTCATGCTGCCAAACTCTGCGGTGTAGGAAATTTTTGCACCCAACTCTGAACGCAACGAATCTTGATGTTGCTCAGGGAAGCTCAGCGGTCCCAATGAACCGGTTTCCGAGAATGCGTCTAACTCGATACGAGTGTAGGCAATCGAAGCCGTTGGACCGTATGTCCAGTTACCACTTTTGATGTCATAACCGGTGTTAAGCATCGCATCGATTTCCCATGCGTCTGTCTCTCCAGTAGCAAGACCGAGAAGACCCACACGTCTGAACTCATACGAGTGACTGCCGACACCGAGAAGTGCATCCACATAGAAAGCCTGATCATAGTAAGTGGCATAGATAGCGCCTTTGTAGGCTTCATCTTCAATCGATCCGCCACCAACAAGACTTGCATCAGCTTCTGTATAAGCACCTAAGATACCGACAACGAGACGGTCGCTCACGCGCATGTCAGCGCCCAAAGTTGCGCCTCTGGTGTCGAAGTCATAACCACTGGCGTTTGCATCGCCATCAACACTTGCAGAACCATCGGTTCCTTCAAGGAAGACACTCCAACGGTTTGCATCGCTCATTCTCGTGGCTTGTTGCTGACTCATACCGCCTTTGCTGTCGGTTACGGTCTCTGTGTATTGGGTTTCACTAGGTGAACCAAGACGCACTCTTTCGAGATGGCGTTGGATATTCTTATTCTGAATTTCAGAAGCCGCAAAACCCATTTGATAAAGGGCAGTCAATTCATCAGGAGCGAGAAGATCAAAGAACCCTGGAAGAAGCGCAATGTTCTGTGTGTTGAGAAAATCAGTCACAGCAGATGGTGCTGCTCCTGTATCGAGTGCATTACCCAACGCATTCTGATTGCGGGTACCATTAGGTCTGACAAATGAATCCTGAACCCAAGTGACCATTGCAGCATCCGAATCATAAGTGATTGTTGGATAAAGCAGTGTACTCCCCTGAGCGTAAGAAATGTTTTGATTCTGTGCCGCATTGAAGAATAGCGAGTCTGGGGAGTTAGATGCGAATTGGCCCATTCTAACACCAGTGGCCTGAATGATCGTCTGGACATCACCTCCTTGAGGTACGTAGGCACCAGTCGAATCGTAAACGAACACTGTGCCACCAGAGAGGTTGAGATTACCATTCGCGTTATAGCGAGTGTATTGGCCAAGCGCCGTTCCACCGAGATGCATCTCAATTTCGCCACCAGACTGGTTGTAGGTTCCCACGTTGATCTGAAGCGATTGTTCGCCAACCGTATCGATGCTTCCGTTGGTAATCGTCAATGGTCCTGAGCCAAAGGCTGAAGGGTTACCAACGAGGACAAGGCCGGTGGTATTAACGGTGGTGCCACCCGTGAAGGTGTTGATTCCTAATAGCTCGGTTGTTCCCGGTGCGGTAATCAACATATTGCCGGTGCCACTGAAGATACTGGAAACAGCTTGGGTATTCTCACCATTAGCAATCCAGCGGATTTGGCCGTTGTTGATAACACTGTTAGTAAAGGTTTCTCCATTCGCAAGGTTGAGAGCGAGAGTGCCGGGAACATCAACGGTAATTACAGATGAGAGTGCAATGGAGCTGCCAGTTGTAATGCCATTTCCAAGTTGAAGAGTGCCTGCATTGATCGTCGTCGCGCCAGTGTAGGTGTTGACTCCGGTGAGGGTCAATGTACCGAGGCCGTTTTTAGTAAGACCACCTGCTCCGGACATGATGCCAGCTATGCTCACGGCGTTGCTGTTGGTGTCAATGATACCAGTGCTGGTCAGAGTCACGCTTCGCGTGTTCGGTGAGGTGATAGTTCCGGTCGCTTGCAGGGTGCCTCCATTAAAGATGAGGGTGTTGGTCGCGCTGCCGTTGCCA
>JANPMK010000020.1:0-97136 GCA_031422775.1 Akkermansiaceae bacterium
TCCTGTTCTCCCGCTCGCTTCGCTCGATGATACTGAGCCGTTTCACGGCGTCAAGCTGGAACTGTTCAAATGAGCACTTTTACTCACCGGCAGAATTTCTTCTCGCAAGCGTTTCCTTCACCTAACAGTTTTTATTAGTAGAGTCCCACATGTGTATATCAGGCGGGGTTAACTTCTAGATCCAATCTAAATATCTCAATAACAACAAGGAATTTGTTAGGTTGGGTGGGTACTATCAGAAAATCCTAATCCGCTGATTTTCCCAAAACTTCCTTTGCTGATAGTACCCTGGTTTTCGTGGATGAGTTTTGCGGTTTATGCGTTTTTTGGGCAGATTCAAATATTATGTTCTTATGAACACTTTTAAGTTGACGGAAACGGCAAAAGCTGTTTTTAAGGTTATATGTCTACCCCCAAAACACGCTGCTGCTGGCGGAAAGATCTTTCTGAATTCCGTGGTTTGAATGATCGAGAGCGATCTGGATTTCTCCTTGTGCTGGAATAATTTGAAAATTTCCGTCTCCGCAACGAATTGGAGGCAGGTCGCGATGCAGCAAAAGCATTTTGGCGGCATGAGGTTCTCAGAGAGGATCGTAAACGGGAGACATGGCAGTTGGAGCAATGGTCAGATGCGATTCAGTGGTATTTGAAATGGTTAGATTCGTGTGCCGAGGCTGGTGTTGATCACCGTAGCATAGCAGAACGGGTTCGCGCAGCGGTGCGGTCGGCCTGTGCTCGTCGAGGTTTGGCACTGAGAACCAAGCAATGTTACGGTGCATGGGCGGCGCGTTACGCGCATTTTGCCAAAGATGAGCGCGAGGTGATGAAGGTGGAGACCGCTACTAGATTCCTAACATCAGTGGTGAAAGATGAGGACTGCTCTTACTCTACCCAAAAGCAGGCGCTCAATGCGTTGGCGTTCTTTTTTAAATATGTGCTCGATATCGCAGATCCAGTCTTTGGGGTCAGACTGAAGCAGACGGGGACAAGGATTCCGGTTGTTTTGTCCAAGCCCGAGACAAGAAGATTGTTTGAGAAATTAGAGTCTCAAGATGCGCGTTACGCGCTTGCTGCGCGGATTCAATACGGAGCGGGTTTGCGTTTATCTGAATTGGTGAACTTGCGGGTCAGGGACGTGGATTTGGACCGCGGCACGCTGACGGTAAGACAAGGCAAAGGGAATACAGATCGGATGACGGTTTTGCCGCGAAGTTTACTGGAGGATATTGCCGCTCATATTGAGCGGGTGAGATGCATGTGGGAACAAGATCGCAGTGAAAAGCAGCTCGGTGTCTACATTCCCGGTGCGTTGGCGCGGAAGTTCCGTAATGCAGCGGAAACGTTTGAGTGGTTTTGGTTATTTCCAGCGAAACAACTTTCGGTGGATCCGGAGAGCGGCATCAGAAGACGTCATCACTTGCACGAAAAAGTATACAGTGAAGCGATCAAGCGTGGCGCAGTGCAGGCGGGAATTGAGAAGCGGGTGACGAGTCATGCGCTGAGGCATTCGTTTGCGACGCATTTGTTGGAAAATGGGACAGACTTACGGACGATTCAGGATTTGCTAGGTCATGAAGATATTACGACGACCGAGATTTATCTCCATGTGTCGATGAGTCATGGGCTGGGAGTGAGTAGTCCGCTGGATGAAGAAGTGGAATTCTTAATAAATCAAAAATCAAAAATTAACAATTATCAATCGTCAATAAATCTTCCAAGTGAAGTGAAAATACAATGTTAGAAAATGGCTCCAAAGATCGCTTTCACATTCGGTTTTATTGACGATTGACGATTGATGATTGACGATTTTTAATTTTTGATTTGAAAGAGTGAAAGGGTGGCTTATCAAACAGGCGTGACGGGAAACACACGAGGGGTAATGGCGGGGGTGGTGGCGTTTGGATTGTGGGGAGTGCTGCCGATTTATTGGAAGGTTTTGGAGTCGGTTCCGGCGATGAGTATTGTGGCGCAGCGGACGTGTTGGACGTGCCTGATGTTGTGGCCGTTGTTGTGGTGGAGGAAGGTGGGGATTCATGCGGATCTGCGGACGCTTTCCTGGCATGTGGTTTCCGGGGTTCTGATTGGTGGAAACTGGGTGCTTTATGTTTGGGCGACGATCAATGATAGGATGATCGAGGGGGCGCTGGGTTATTACATCAATCCGTTTTTCAACATGTTGTTCGGTGCATTGTGGTTTGGTGAGAGGCAGAATCGGTTACAGATGGTGGCGATTGTCACGGCGTTCGCTGGAGTGATGTTGCAGATTCCGGGGGTGGGGCATTTTCCGTGGGTGGCGCTGGCGTTGGGTTTGAGCTTTTCCTTGTATGGAGTGGTTAGAAAACGATCATCCCTCGGCGCGTTGGATGGTTTGACTGTAGAGACGAGTCTGCTGGTGCCGGTGGCGTTGGGTTGGTTGTTGTGGACACATGCGAGCGTAGCGGATGCGTTCGGTGGAAACTGGCAGAACGGGTTGCTGCTTGCGGGTAGCGGGGTAGTGACGGCGATTCCGTTGCTGGCGTTTGCGTTCGCGAGTCGGAATATCCGGCTGAGCACTCTTGGGATGCTCCAATTCATTGGGCCAACCATGCAGTTTTTCATCGGTTGGAAAATCTATGGGGAGCCGATGACGAATGTTAGGTTGATGTCGTTTGGGCTGATCTGGATTGCGATTGGGTTGTACGCGGCGAATGGGTTGAGGAAGATGGAAGAGAAGTAGTGCCGAGTGATCAGTGATCAGTGATCAGTGATCAGTGAGAAGTGAGAAGTGAGAAGTGAGAAGTGAGAAGTGAGAAGTGAGAAGTGAGAAGTGAGAAGTGAGAAGTGAGAAGTGAGCAGTGAGCAGTGAGAAGTGAGAAGACTTGGGTTGAGTGTGATTTCCGACAGAAAAATCTTGGGGATAAAATAAGACGGAAGGCTTGGGTTGCTGGGAATTTCGTGGTTAATCTCCATATTTTTGATTGGAGATTTTGGGTGATGGGTTGATATATGGGGGATGAATGGGTGCAGATTATTTGGCTTATGTGTTTTGCTTGGGTTTGTGATGCAGGCGGAAGGGGAGGATGTGTTTGTTTCTTTGTTTGATGGGAAGTCGTTGGAGGGTTGGGATGGAGATCCGGTTTATTGGAGTGTGAAGGGTGGGGTGATCGTTGGTGAAGTGACTGCGGAGACTTTGCTTAAACGGAATTCGTTTTTAATATGGCAGGGCGGCAAGGTGGGCGATTTTGAGTTGTTGGTAGAGTATCGTGTTTCTGCTCAGGGCAACTCTGGGATCAATTATCGCAGCGTGATCACGCCGGATCTCAAATGGGCGCTGACAGGTTATCAGGCGGACATTGATGGAGGGGATCGCTGGAGCGGGCAGAACTACGAGGAAAGGGGTCGGACCTTTCTTGCGTATCGCGGGCAGAGCGTCGTTTTAAAACCCGAGGCCAAACCCGAGCTTGTTAGAGTGATCGGCGAAAAGGATGTGCTTCAGCAGGCGGTCAAAAAAGAGGATTGGAATACTTACCGCATCGTCGCCAAAGGAAACGTAATCCAACATTACATCAATGATGTCCTGATGAGTGAAGTAGAAGATCTCGACCCGAAGTTGAGAGTTGCCGAAGGATATCTAGGTGTGCAAGTCCACGTCGGGCCGCCGATGAAAATTGAGTATCGGAAGATTGAATTGAAAAAATGACGGAGACTAATCGAAAAGTACAATGTTTGTAAGGATTCCATTACCTACTTTGTATGAACCATCTAGGTTTCCGATGAATTCGTCAAAGTCGTATAAATCGCCGATGCCTCTTTCGATGCTGGCAGAAAAGAGTCTGTCTGACTCATATTCTAATACGTAGTCTTCAAAGAATGTGCCGTGTTTTTTAACAATGGCATCAAGATACATCTCAAATGAATCGTCGAGTGTTCTGAAATCAAGGTAACCTAATGCCTGTGTGGTATAGTTATCCGAGTAAGTTTCGTTATTGAAATCTTGGTAGCCTTTGAAGCTGTAGGAAACATTGGGATCAGTCCCAAGTTCGAAGTAATCGGACACATTTACAGAAGGATAACCTCTCTTGGTTAAGGCGAAACCTTGGATGTCCCCCTCCTCGCTGATGGCAACAATTGACCAGCCATAGATTTCATTGATTACGCCTTCATCGACGAAAATTTCGAGCAAATTTTTATTTGAGATCCTTTGGTTATAAATGAAGGACGAGTAGGAGATACCATTGTTTGATTCTCTGTCTGGGTTGTCAATTTGCTCTGATAAAACCAGCGCTACTGTGAGTTTATGTTCATAGGTGCCGTGGGCAAGTGCCGGGCCGCCGGTGTAAATTGCAAGAGTAGCGAGTGAAGCTGCCAAATAATTCGTAATTTTCATAGTGTTGTTGTTTTTCGTGGCTGTAATGTCCAAACCTTTGTCTGCTAATGATGACAGGAAATTCACCCTAATTTTAAAAAACAGCTATTTTTAAAATTTAGCCCTCTAGATTCTCCGAGATGCGACACCACAGATGAGCGACGCAAAGCCCATGAAGACGAACCAATGGGAGATGTCTTGGTAGACTTTGGTGTTTTGGATGTCGTCGCGGGATTTGTTGGGGTTGAAGCGGGGGAGTTTGTTGATGGCGGGGTCGGGTTCTTTATCGAGCCGGTATTCGGCGGGGTAGTCGCGTTGCCAGCCGAGGGTTTTCATGAGTGAGAAATCTGTGTCGCGGAGGCTGAGGTTGATGCGTTCGTGGCCAAGTAGATCGACGCTTGCAACGTATCGGCCGACGCCGGTTTGGCGGATAGCGACAGGGATTTCCGCGCCGTTGCCATCGATGGCTTTGGTGTCCCATTTGACTTGGTTGACGGGTCGGTCTTGTTCATCGCGGCGGTTGATATCGATTTGCCATTGTTCACGGGAGATGGAGCCAGTTGCGGCGAGTCCGGTGGATTGTTCTTTGCGAACGATGCCACGGAAGATCTGCGACCAGAAAGCGGGGCCGCTGCCCCAGCCGAGCCATTCGCTGCCCCATTTTTCTGACAGATCGGAAGTCCAGCACAGGCCGGTGCCGAGGCCGTAGCGGCAGATCGCCATGAGTGGATCGCCGGTTTCTGCAGCGAGTAGGAGTTGGGCGGTGGGTTTGGGTTGGGTCATGACATAACCGAGCACGAAGGGTAGATCGGTTTTTTCGTAGCCGGAAAGGATGGGATGATCGCCCGTGACGACTGCGCCGAAGAGGTCTTCTTTGATGGCGGAGCGGGAGGCCTGCATGGTTTCCTTGGTGAAAATCTGCGGCATGTTGTTTGGGTCGTTCGTTTCGTAGTAACGGCCGCCGCCTTCTTGGGCGATCATTTGCATGATCTCTTTGGCTGCGCCATCGCCGAGCGAGACGCTGGATACCGTGATGCCTTGGGCACGCATGTTGCGGACAAGGCCGGCGAAATCGTTTTCTGGGGTTTGACCATCGGAAAGGACGATCATGTGTTTCACTTTCGCGACGGCATTTTGAAGAATTTCGTGGCCTTTCACCATACCTGGATAGGCGTCGGTTCCGCCATCGGCTGTTAGAGATTCGATGGCGGAGAGGATCGTGCCTTTATCGGAAGCCCCGGTCATCGGGAGCACGACGCGGGTTTCGCTATCGAAACCTACCACGGCGATTTGATCTTGTGCGCTGAGGAGTTCGGCGGCGGCTTTTGCGGAAGCGCGGGCGAGTTCGATGGGTGGGCCGCTCATCGATCCGCTTTTATCGATGACTAGCACCATCGCGAGGCTAGGCTTTTGCTTTTCTTTCTCGTAGCGAGAAGTGAGCGGCAGGGCTTCTTCGACAGGAGTCCGGTAATATCCACCGAGGCCGAAGGAGTTTTCTGAGCCAAGCATCGCGAGACCACCGCCGAAGTCGGAAACGTAGCGACGGATGAATTCCATCTGTTTTTGGTTCAGGGAAGTGGCGGGGACATCGGCGAGAACGATGGCATCGAAAGCTAGCATTTCCGGGATGCTGTCGGGAAGGCCACGTTCGCCACGGATTTCGAGATCGAGTCCTTGCTTTTTCATCGCGCGGGCGAGAGGTCGCATTTGTTTTTCATCGCGGTGGAGGACAAGGATGCGTGGCTCGCCTTTTACGGTGATCGTGGTGGCGGCGCGGTTGTTGATGGGGAACCAATCTTTTTCTGGGAGGAGTTCCGCTTCCCAACGACTTTCACCAGAGGCGTTCATCATCACATCGAAGTTCACGATGGTGTCTTTGTTGGGCGTGAGCTCGACTGGTGCAGATGCGACGGCGACGCCACGCTGGAGGATGCGGGCGGTGGCTTTCATTGCTTCGTTGGCGCGGAGCGTGAGACGCATGCGGACGATTTCACCTCGGAACGCAACCGTGGTCATGGGTTCAAGCGCGATGACTGCTGCTTCGGGTTGCTTGAGTCCGAGGGACTGGCGGAAGCGGACGTCGATGCCTTCTTCTTTCAGAGTTGAGAGTGCATTCGCTGCGCCGGGAGTGGTGGGGACCCCGTCGGAAAAAACCACGAGACGTCGCGCCATTTCCGCATCGAACACCAAGCGCGAGCCTAACAGGGCTTCGGGGAGCGCGGTGGAGTTGCGGCTCGTAGATTCTGCGGTGCCGTTTTTGGCTTCCGTGGCAAGGTCGCGGAGGGCTTTGGGATTGGTGGTGGATATTCCGCTTCCAAAAGCCAACACGCTGAAGCGATCCGTGGCTTTCAGTTTCGATGAAGAGGTTTCGATTTCATCAGCGGCGAGGCGGATGGAATCGGGATCCATGGATTCTGAGATATCGACGAGGTAAACGATGTGGAGGTGATCGCTATCGGTTAGAAGGTAGGGACGGCAAATCGCGAGAATCAGACAGACGATGCCGAGAAGGCGCAGGCCGTGGGCGAGCCATTTTTTAAAAGGAGAACGATCTACCAAAGAACGACGCCACGCGATTGTGCTGATGATGGCACAGGCGATAAGGAGCCAGAGAGGTAGGAGGGTGGAGAATTGCATTTGAGCGGAGAGCTAGGAGCGGAGAGCGGAGAGTGGAGAGGTCAGAGTTCAGAGTTCAGAATCCAGAGACCAGAGACCAGAAGTCAGAAATGGATGTGCGAAAGTGGGTGAAGAATTCATGTTTTTAGAAGAGAGGATCTGAGTTTTCTGGTTTCTGGATTCTGGCCTCTGGTGTCTTTAACCTACTTTGCGGCGGTGGTAGAGGGCTTCTTCGGTTAGGACGACTAGGACGGCGGCTAGGAGGAACCAGAGTGAGAGAGGCCAGCCGGCGGCGGGTTGGAAGGTGGTGGTTTCGGGTTTTGTGGTGGCTTTTCCGGATTCTCCTGGAGCGAACAATGCGCCGCCGAGATTCCATGGTGTGGAGTTGCGGGTGAATGTGTAGTTGCCGATTTTTTGAATCTTGGCGTTGGTTTCGAAGGGAATGGTTTCTTTGTTATTAGCGACGAGGAAGCTCGCGGAGCCGGTGGTTTCCGTGCCGGGAATTTCGATTTCGCTGCCGGTGGGGATGGATGATGGGAAGGAGTTGTTGCGTCCTGTTAGAAGAACGGCGGCATCATGAACAAAAACAGGGAACCAGGGAGAGAGGAAGAAATCGTCTTGGGTAGGATCAAAGTTAAACACGACTGCTGACTGCGCGCCGGTGGAAATTGTGTAGAGCAGGGGAGTGCCATCGGCGTGGGCGAGCACGATGACGGAACCTTTCGGTGCAGTGAGTTGGCGAGCGCCTTCGAAGTTCAGCAATGAGGGATCGACGCGTGCGAGCAGCGGATGATCTTGGGCGATAATTTCCGGTGGGCCGGGAGGAAGGGGTTCGCCTAATTTTTCCCAGAGAGGAGATTCACCCGCAGGCGCGAATACGACAGCGGCTTCGGTTTGTGGGGGATTGCCTTGGGAGAGCGAGAGGCGTGCGAAATCGTCGATGGGTTCGAATAAGGAATCGGCGCGAGAGAAAGCGGAGATGACTTGGTTGAAGAAGAACGGGTTTTCGGCTTTGACTTGGACGGGGATGGCTTGCGGGGAGTTGAGTCCGAGTGGGGCTGAGTTGTCGATGGCGAGTGAATCTTTGATGTTTGCGCGGAGGAGCCATGCGCCGGGTTGGATGGAATCGATCTCGATGGATTCACTGATTTGGCCGTTTGCGGGAAGTTTTACTGTGAACAGACGGACGAGATTTGCGTCATCGCCTGCGGAGATAATTTCCAATTCGACCTCGCGTTCTTCGGGAAACGTGGAGGTGAGCGTGGCGAACAACGTGGCTTCGCCCGGAGCTTTCCAGCGGAGATCTGCTGCGGTGATGCCGATGTTCGGGGTTTCTTTGCCGACGGGGACAACCTCGATGCCATCGGGGAGTTTCATGTCCTGTGACTGTAGATCGGTTAGAAAAAGGATGCGGGATTTCGAAGAAGAAGTGGCAGGGGCGAGCAGGGAAAGCTCGCCGAGGGCGTTAGGGGAAAGCGCGAGATCGGTTGGTTTGATGGCATCGAGTGCTTCGTTCAAGCGGCGTGCGCGGTTGCTGAGATTGGAATGATAAGTCATACGATCCGATACCGAGGCGATGGCGGCGCGTTGCGAACCACTGAGTGCGTGGATCCATGAGCTAGCGGTTTTTTTCGCAGCATCGATGCGGGTCTCACCGTTTTCCACCGTCTGCATCGAGGCTGAGCTATCGATGATGATAAGTAGATCGGGAGTTTCGCCATCGTCGAAGCGTGGGCGAGTGAGCGCGAAGATGGCTGCGAGGAAAGCGATGGCGATGAGTAACAGTGAGAGTAAATTGCGAAGGCGCTGGAATAGAGAGCTCGCGGCTTTTTGTTGGAACACGCGTTCCCAGAGGAAGTAGGCGTTGACCGGTTGGCGGCGCGGGCGAGTGCGGATGAAATAAACAGCCGCGAGTGGAATGAGGGCGAGGCTGGCCCAGAAGAATGCGGGAAATCCGAAGGTCATGCGACGAGTCCTCCTTTTCTCAACATCGATTGGATCACGACTTCGAACGGCACATCGGAAGTGGTGCTGGCGAGGCCTATGCCACGTCGCGCGCATTCGGCACGGAGGTCATCGTTCCATGTGGCGATGGTTTCGCGATAAATCTTGGCTTTCTTTTCCGAAATCGTGATTCGTTGGGTTGCTTCGGTTTCGACGCATTGGATTTCAAGATCGCCAAGCCACGGGCAATCGAGATCGGCTTGATCGTGAACTTGCAGGGCGAACACATCATGCCCGGACCATTGCAAAAACTTCATTCCCTCTGCGTAACCTTTTGGGAAAAGAAAATCCGAGATGACCAAGACCACTCCTTTTTTGCGGTGACGTGCTTGGAAGGTGCGGGCGCAGGCGGTGAAGTCGGTATCGGTGCCGAAGGTGTGAGCGTTTTCGAGATCACGTAAAAACGTGAAGACCTGACTGCGGCTGCGAGCAGAATCGACGATGGTGGAAAGCTTATCCGCCATGCCATGAACAACGACGCGATCCATGCCGTTGAGGGCGATGTAACCTAGAGCAGCGGCGAGTTTGCGCGCGTAGTGAAACTTCGATTTCATCGAGTGGCTGCAATCGAAGAGGATGTAAACCGTGGTGTCTTCCTCGACCTCGAAAAGTTTGATCAATAACTCATCCGTGCGGGCGTAGATTTTCCAATCGATCGCGCGATAATCATCGCCGGGATTGTATTGGCTGTAATCAGCGAAAGTGATGCCCGTACCGCGACGTTGGGTGCGGCGATCCGCCTGCAACGAACCGCGCAGCACACGACGTGCGAGCAGGTTCAGTGCATCAAGTTGGCTGATGAAGGCGGGATCTGTTAGTGACTCACTCAAGGTTCAATTTTCAAAATTCAAGTTTCAAGGAAGATGGCGATTTAATTTTTGGAATTTGAATTTTGAAATTTAAGCCTTCGCGGCTTTGATGGCGTCTTGGACTAGTGAGTCTGGTTTGATGCCTTCGGCTTCGCCTTCGAAGGAGAGGATGAGGCGGTGGCGGAGGGCGGGGAGGGCGACGGAGTCGATGTCTTCGCGGGCGACGTGGTAACGGCCATCTAACAGGGCGCGGGCGCGGGCGGCGGCGAGCATGGCTTGGCCGGCGCGAGGAGATGCGCCGTGGCGGACGAATTGGTTGATGGATTTTGCCGAGCCTTCGCCAGGGTGAGTACCGCGAACGATGCGGACGAGGTAATCTTGGATTTCCGGACTGACTGGAACTTCGCGGAGGGTTTCACCCATGCGGATGATGTCTGCGCCGTGGGCGACGGATTTGACGTGAGGGCGGGAGTTTCCGCCGGTGCGATCTAGGATCTGGCGGAACTCGTCGTGCGAAGGGAGACCGACTTGGAGTTTGAAAAAGAAACGGTCGAGCTGGGCTTCAGGGAGTGGGTAGGTGCCGTCGTTTTCGATGGGGTTCTGGGTTGCCATGACGAAGAACGGGAGACTGAGGGAGTGAGTGTGGTTGGCGACGGTGACGCGCTTTTCCTGCATGGTTTCCAGCAATGCGGATTGGGTTTTCGGAGTTGCGCGGTTGATCTCGTCGGCGAGGAGCATGTTACAGAACACGGGGCCTGGTTGGAACACGAGTTCGCGTTGGCCGTTGCGATCCATGAGGATTTGAGTTCCGACGACATCGCTGGGGAGGAGGTCCGGGGTGAACTGGATGCGTTTGAATTCGACATCGATGGCTTGTGCGATCGTATTGATGAGCGAGGTTTTTCCAAGACCGGGAACACCTTCTAACAATACGTGTCCACCGCAGCAGATGGCGATGAGGACATCATCGATGATTTCTTGTTGGCCGACGATGAAGGTGGAAACGGCGGTGCGGATTTTGTCAAACGTTTCAGTGAAATGAGCGACGGCGGGTTCGAGTTCGGTGGTAGTCATAGAAGAGTGAATGTTGAAGAGTGAAGAGTGAAAGCAGAGCGAGCGTTAGCGAGCAGGTTTGATTTAGGCGAAGCCGTAATGGCTTGGACGGAGCGAAGTGAAGTCAATGGTGAAGAGTGAAGGGTGAAACAAATTTGAGATTTGAAATTTGGAATTTGAGATTTGAAATTTACTCTTTAGCGGCTGATTGGAGGTTTTCGAAGTAGTTGCGGACTCCGAGTTTTAGGGATTCTGGGACATCGTTGCGTTGGACGAAGGATTCCATTTGGCGATTGAAGTCGCGTTCTTTGGCTGAGCCTTTGCGGGAGGAGACGCCGGTACCGGATTCGGAATCTTCGACGGCGCTGAGTGATGGGCCATCGCCGTGTTGGCCTTTAAGTTCGGCGAGTGCGCCATTTTTCTGTGAGTCGTCTTTTTCTTTGCGTTCACTCCAGGAAGAACCTTTGCCAGCTTCTTTGCCGCCGGGGCCTTGGCCTTGCATTTGTTGTTGGCCTTGTCCTTGGGCATTAGCTTGAGCTTGGGCGAGGGCATCGCGAAGCGCGTCCATTTTGGATTTTGCCTGACGCTTGCCATTCATTTTTTTGAGGTGTTGTCCTAGTTGGCCTTTCATCTTCATCATCTCACCTTCGTTCTCTTCGTTTTCTTCATCCCATTCTGCATCGGGATCGAATTCCATTTCTTCGAGATCTTTTTCCATTTCCTCTGCGGCTTCATCGAGTTCTGCGAGCATGTCTTCGAGGGGTTTTCCTTCACCTTGGGCTTCGCCTTCACCTTCCGCGCCTTCGCCCTCACCGCCTTCTGCGTTTTCACCTGCGCCGCCACCTTGGGCTTGGCGGGCGGCTTGGCGTTGTTTGCCTGCGGCTGCGAGGCGCTTTGTGGCGGCGCGCATTTTTGCTAGATCCTTTTTCGCCTCATCCAATGCTTCCTGCTTTTTCTCAGCTCCTTTTTTCAGATCTTTGGGATCGATTTTTTCCGCGGCTAGTTTTTCGATAAGTTCGGCAGCTTCTTTGAGTTCTTTCTCATCGAGTTTTTTGCCGATTTTTCGTGCCTCGGTATCGTCGGATTTCTGGAGTTCTTTGGCGGCGAGTTTGAGGGTTTCTTCGTCGCGTTGTTGGTCGAGGCCGCGAGTGGCATCGCGGACTTTGCGTTCGATGCGGGCGAATTGGCGGGCTGCTTCGGCGCGGTCTCCGGTTTCGTCGATCTCTTTGACCATTTTCCGGAATTCATCCATGTCGATGTTTTCATCCTCGTCTTCGCCGACGATGTCCTTTTCGAGTTCCTCGATGAGTTTTTCGAGTTCTTGTTTGGATTCTGCGACGCGTTCGCGGGTGATTTCTGCGAGTTCTTGTTCGGCTCTAACAGAAGCGGATGGAGGAAGCATGCAGAGAACGACGGCGGCGACAGTCAGCACGAATGCGATGCCGCCGAGTTTCTTGGGAAAGGGTTGGGTGATGGTGGATGGATCACAGTTTGGTAATTTTGGTGAGAGCCAATTCCACTGGAGGATGGTGGTGGGTTCGTCTGGGGCGTGGACAGCGAGATGGCGGGCGGTGGTGACGCCGTCTTTGAGATGAAAGAATTGATCGGCCTCGATGACAGCCGCGTGGTTGTCCATGCGTTTGGTTAGATAATAGGCGATGGTTGAGATGATGCCGAAACAGACCAGAACGGTGGGAATGATGACAGGAACCGAGAAGCCCCGAGTGACATAGAACAGCGAGGCTAGGATCGCGACCAGGGAGGTGACGAGCAAGGCGGCGATGAAATGACGACGCAGGAGAAAGCCATTGTGGCGTTTCGCGATCTTGCGTGCGAGTTCTTCAATTTCTGGGCGGATGGTCATGAGGGGTTATTCTTCTTCGGCTTCTTTTAGAGCTGGGAGCTTATTGCGAACGCTTTGATAAAAGTCATTGTGACCTTGAGAGACCTCTTTTGGAAGGATAGTTTCAAAAATCGGACGAGCCTCGTTTAGTCTTGAAGGATCGGTTAGTATGTAATTAACAATGAACATTTTGGTGATTCCGCGGAAGTGGCACCATGCATCGCCTTCGGGAATATGGGAGAGACCTTCGCGGAGATTTTTTTCGATTTCTGGGTATCTTTTGTTCTTACGCGCGTCCATGGCGCGATGGTAGGCGGTGATGGCACGGCCGCCGGGAGTGAATGTATCTTCGGGGCCGTTTGCGAGTTCGATGATCTCTTTCTCCATCCCTTTATTTGCAAAATTTACGTCGAGCAAGTAATAGTGACCTGGGAGAAGATCGCTCATGTTTGGATGAGATAGGATAGCTGATAAGAAATTGATATAGGCTTTGGTTAGTTCAGGGCTTGATCCGCCGTGGTCGTTGATTTTGAAGTATCTGCTGGATAACCAAGGGAATCTTCTGGGGAATGCAAATTCCTGTTCGAATTTGTCCTTATTATTTTTGAGGCGAGCGATGGTTTTAGAGAGGGTGTCTGGACGATCTTTCCAAGTGGATATGAATTCACATAGAGTGAGTATTTCGGAGGTTGTACTGAAATCATAGTTATCAGTGTTGACACATGCTACGACGAGATCTGAGAGCGGATCGATTAATGCGGAGAAGGCGGTGTTTTGATTATCCGCGATGGCAAAACAGGTTGCAGGGAGTAGGTAGGTTAATAGTTGGATTTGCGCGGCACCGGCTGCGTTGGGAGCTGAGCCGGTGGATTTGGTGATGGAGTTGATAAGGGAAATGGTGGGAGCGGGATCGCCTTGGCAGAGGCGGGTTGATGCGGCTTTACAGAGGATGGTCCAGCGAAGAGTAGATGTTGGGTTGACGCTGGTGGATTTGACCATTTCGTTGATCGTCTCGTTTGGATCGATGGTTTCGGAGAGGGTGGAGATTTCTGCGGCGAAGGTAATGTTGGAAGGGTCGGTGGATGTGGCGAGCGCGGAGAGGATTTCGATTTGTGTGGTGGATGCCGCGATGGGATTTTTTGCGATGAGTTTGGTAAGGTATTCTCTGCGTTCAGCAGTGAAGCTCGGGGTTGCATGGTTGCCATCAGGGGTTTGTAATTTTAGGAGAGCGCATTCGAGTTTTAGGAGTCTGGTGGGGTTGATGTCGGATTGTCTGAGCGCGATGATTTTTTGATGAAGTTCTGGGGTGTAACGGGGGAGTTGGTTATGAGCTTCGAAGGGAGTATGATCGTCAGGGATTAGGGCGGTAGCGAACTCGTAGTGGCCGCCGGATATCAGAGGGATGATGGATGAGAGTTTACCGATGAGAGAGGGTTGAACAATGGGGAAGAGGCGTTTGCTTGATTTTGCGTCGCCTGATTTGATAGCTAATTGAAAAAGGTTGGCTGCTTGTTCCTTACTGATAGTGGGATGGCCTCCGGATTTTGGGGAGTTGGCATTATCCCAGAAAGCTTCGGAGATTTTCTTGAGGTGAGGGATGGATTCGGCGGTGAGCTCGGTGTTAGAGACGGCGGCCAAGGAATTGATCACCAGAGAGTTGACCATGCTCTGATCTTGTTTGGATAGGTCGGTGAAAATTTCCGAGTAGATTTCGGCGACGGCTGGTAGGGTTAAGATTTCAATAGAGCTTAAGGCAGAGAGCGCGATTTGGATGCGGGTGTTAGGGGTGAAGCTGGGGTCGTTGAGTAATTTGGAGAGATGTTGTGCGCTGGCGGTGCGATTTTCTGGAGTAAGATTCCGAAGATTGGTGATGTGGGCGCAACTGATAATCATTTCGCGGCTCTTCTCTGAGAGGCCTTCGGTTTTCTCAAGGATGGGAATGAGTTCGGCGATGCTCGGACCAGAGTTTTGCTGGTGGAGGGTGTAGCAGAGTGTGGCTGCTAGGGCGTCGTTTTGGCATTCCTCGGGCAATTGGTTGGCAATGAGCCAAGGACGGAGAGAATGGTGGGTGTTTTTGTGAATAGAGGAGTTGAGGCGGGAGTAGAGCTGTGAACCAAGGATGTTGAGGTGTGATGCACCGTAATCACGGGATGTGTAACCAAACTCAGAGCCGTTAGGGCTGCTGAGAACGGCACGATAGAATTTAATTGCGCTTTCTGGACGAATTTTACGATCTGATGAGAAAGAACTGAGGATGCTGCTGAAATAGGTTTGGTGTAGATTGGTTTGATTGCCAGTGAAGTAGGCGATGTTCGTTTTGAATACAGAATGAGCGCGGAGGAAAATTTCGGCGGCTTTATCCAAGTCGTATGGAGCGAGTTGGAGGATGTAGCTATCGACAGCGTTAAAGGGATCTTGGTTTGGATTGGCGTCGATTTGTTTGAATTGTTGATCGATATTTTTCAGGATCGTGGCGACGATTTGGTCGTTGCGTTCTTTGGCTTTGATTTGGAGTTTTGGTGGTAGGATGGTGATAGCTTCGGGAGGAAGGTAAGATACGAGGAGGTTGAAGTCTTCGAGTTGCTTAGGAGAGGCTTTGGCGAGTTGAGGGGCCGCGTGTTTGAAGGCGCTGAGCATGAGGCGTTCGCGTTGCGTTGAGTCATTGCTTAACATGGCGGCGGTGACGAGAGAACCGAAGGTTTGGGGTTTCCGTTGTTCAAGCAGAGTAACGAATTCTGGATTCCGCATACGGTAGTTGAAACTTTGGGTGATCGTTTCGTTGAGAAGATTTCGAGTGATAGAGAAGGTTGAGGTGCCGGTGGTTTGGTCGTATTGATTAGTGATGGTGGAGCATGCGATGGGTTTCCATTCTTGGGTGTCTTTGAGCAAGCCCATGGAATCGAGAAATTCGATCGCTACTTTGTGATCTGTGATTTCTGATCTTTGGAATATGCTTTGCACCCAGTAATGATTTTGCAGAGGGACTCTGTGTGAGTCGAAGGCCTGGAAAACACGGATTGCAGTAACAGGGTCTAGGGATTGGTTATTTAGCAAAGAGTCTATGATGCTACTCGCGCCACTGAGTAATTGGTAGTCCTGAGTATTGGTATCGCCGTTCGTGATGGAGAAGTTGAAATTTTCTCCGTAAACGGTATTGACGATAGCTTTACAGAGATTGTTGACGGTGGATTCGCTTTGATTTTTGCAGGATGTGAGTGCTGCGCGAATGAGGGGGATGTGATTGTATTCTCCTGTTCTATTCGATCTGGAGTTGAAGATCTGATTTTGAGAGAGGGCTTTGATGCGAGAGATGAAGAAATCGTTAGCGCCTGGGATGTTCGCAATTTTTTCTAAGACTGCTAGTTGGATGACGGAGCGGGATGTTTGGTAGTTATCATCTTGCATGACGCTTGAGTCCCAAAATGTAGCGATGTCTTTGGTGGTTTTGATTGAGGAAAAGGATCTTAAAAGGGAGGCGAGTTCGGGATCGTTTTTCTCGATGGATGCGAGGAAGTCCGCAGGGATGATTTCGTTATGGGATTTAGATTCATTGAGACGATAGCAGATCCAGCTTGCGGCTGAAAACTCTGGGAGATTGCTGGAGTTATAGCGGGATTTATTTTGTTGGGTTTCAAGAAGAATGACGGTTCTCGCTAACTCGTCGATTTTGATAGGATCTTCGATCCATTTGGCGGCGCGTATGTAGCGGAAGCCGGATTCAGCTAGAAGAGGGTTGCGAAGCATCGCGGAGGTTAGTCTGCGAGAGATTTCGCGATGCTTTAGGATTTCAGGAGTTTCATTTTTTTGATCTGTGTTTCCAATAAGAGATGGAATGCTAATGAGGTTGTTTCCGGTTAGGAAATAATAGATATGGTCGTTAATTTCGTTGAATGCTCGGTATTCAAATTTTTCCGGATCAGAAATTTCGAGGAATTTGGTGATGAGTGAGAAGTAGTGGAAGGTCGTGGCGTTGTTGCGAGCTAAGTGAATGCGTTGATTGTTGGAGTTGAGGATGTTGTAAAATTCTGGTGAATTGGCGCTTTGTTTGATGAGGTTTGCGGCGGTATCGATTTCTTGCTCGGGAAGGTTTAAAGCGAGTTGAATTTTGATATTGGAGTCGAAGGGGCGTTCAGCTGCGAGCGCGCGGAGAATGGTTAGGGCTTCGTCTTTTGCTTTTAATGCGAGGCAGATTTCGGCGAAGGCGAGGCGTTTGTTAAGGCTGGGATTTTTGCCTGGGTCTGAAATGGAGATGATTTCTTTGCGAACCTCCTCAGACATTTTTGTATTGGAGAAAATGTATGATAGATCGTAACCTTGTTTCTTTTGTGTTTGAGCATGATTAAGGAGTTCGTGGGCTGCTGCCAAGTGTTTGCCTTCGCTGGAAAATTGTTCGAAGCGCTCGATGGGGGTGACGGGGCGTTTTTTAGATTGAGATGAATTTGTATTGTTAGATGCGATGGTTGATGGGGATCCAATATTAACCTTGGAGGGGGGCCTGGGTTTTTGGCGCTGAGGATTTTGTGCGTTCGCGGGAGAGGTGAATTTTACGACTAAGTCCTCGAAGCCGAGTTTTTTGGAGATTTGGAGAAGAGCGGGATAGCTTCCATTGTTGCGCGATTGTGATGTTGCGGTGGCGGGTGGGGAGTAGGAATTGATGATTTCACGTGCGACAGGAAGGAATTCGCTGCGTTTGTCTGCGGGGATTTCTGAAACGATGGCTAGGAAACTAGTTTTCGCCCAGTGGCTGTGATGCGGATGTGTCGAAGGATCGTTAGATAATTTAAGGAGGCTGCGGCAGGCTTCTGGGTAACGTTTATCCTCGATATCGAGCCATAGTTTAAGAATGGTGAAATCGTTAGCCTCGATTTCTGAAGGTTTGACTGAGAGGGTTTTCTGGATCGCCTTTTGATCGTTGGCTTTGATGGCGATCCATGCTCTGAGGACAGGGGATTCGAATCGATCGAGATGTTTGATGAGGTCTTTTGATTCGATTCCTCCCTGAACTCCCCGTTCGTTAATATTGAATTTTTCCGAACTAATATTTTGGAGATAATAAATGTTTATTGAGGTGAGAGGGAGGTTTCGGATTTGAGGGATTTGAGGGTAGAAGCCGTAGTGATCGATGGCATTGATTTTTGTGACGTTATGTTGCTTCTGAGCTTTGAGTTGATCAGCGAGTTGTTTCTGGTGATCCGCAATGAGTTTATTGACGGCGATGATCCATGGATCGATTTCCCCGAGAAGGAAGAGAATGGGAATTTCCTGACTGCTGCCTCCATTATTTTTGAGGAGGATTTCTTTAATTTTTGGGAAGTGTTTGCTGGGGATTTCGGCTCTTTGTGTGGCGATGAGATTATGTAACTGATAATGAATTTGCTGATGATTGGAGTTTTCCTGAGGTTTGAATGACTCGTCTATCAGCTTGAAAAATCTATCCCATGTTGCGTCATTTTTGGGATCGCTTTGAAGCATGCTGAGGATGATTTTAGTGCGGATTTCTTGATCGAGATTAGGAGTGTCTAGCAGTATTTTGTAGATGGTTGCCGTTTTTTGGATTGTGTAATTTTCACCGGTATTGGGGTCTCTTAATCTTCCCTGTTGGACGACCATTTTGATGAGATCGTTATTGGTCGGGTGCTTTTCGAGGAGAGCGAGGTAGTCGATGCCATTTTCTGAGTAGCAGTCAATAATGTCGGCGATGAGGGTGAGTTCTTTGATGTTTGCTGCGGTGATCTTATCTTTGAGAACTGGATTTCCGAGGTTTGCGATGAAGGCGAGAAGGATTTTCGACCGGAAGTGGAGTTCTTCAATTGAGGAGGGTAGGGCTTGTTGTTGATTGCCGGATGATCGGTTTGAATTCCTTGCCCTATAGATTTCCTGAGCGACGACGTTCATCAGGGATTGGAAATAGTATTCTGGGGATTCTCCGTTTTGTTGGATGCGTTCGAAATTTTGGTTAGGCATCAGCCCTGGAATTTCGTCCTTTGCTTCCATGAGGGAGAGGAGAATGGATGTTGCCTCGAATTCACGGCCGTCATTTTGGAGAAGATCAGCTAGGAGGAAGCGAGAGCGCCAATCTCTGTTTTTAGGGAGGGATTCTTCGAGGTATTGGATAGCTTCGGCGACCAAGCCAGCGCTGGCGATGGAGTTGGCGGAAGTTTCGATAAAGCGTGGGTCGGACGCGCCTTCGCCGTTGAGAGCGCGGAGCATGTGCATGCCTTTGATGACGTGGCCTTGATCGATGAAGGCTTGGGCGAGAGAGGTGCGGATGCGTCCGGTGGGGTCTTGATCCATGCCTTCGTTTAGAATGGCCATTTGTTTTTCCAGGTTGCCGGCTTGTTTTTCGGTGGAAGCGACTTGGAGGCGGATATCGATGTCTTTGGGTTTGATGCGGAGGGCTTGATAGAGGTATTCTAACAAGGATTCTTGGTTATTAGTGACGCGGGCGAGTTCGACGAGTGCGAGGATGGGGCCGATGGATTGGTTGTTACTGCGAGAGCGCTGGAGAAACTTTTCTTTGAGTTCTTCAGTTTGTCCGTTGCTATTTGCAAGGGTGGCGAGTCGTGCTGCCCAGCGGGATTGGGAATTGGTGTCCGGCGCTTGGTCGTAGAGTTTCCAGAAGATGCGTTCTGCCTCGATGGGGACGCCAGTTTCCTGATAGAGATCGGCGAGGCTGGCTGCTAGATCTTCGTCGGTGTTGAAACGACTGAGCGCGCGACGTGTGGTTTCGATGGCCTCTGCATACTTTCCAGATTCGCGAAGTAAGCGGGATGCGATGGTCCACGGGGTTTTATCGGTAGGAGCTGCGATTTTCCATAATTCGATGGTTTTGAGAGCTGCCGCGGAATCGCCGGAGCGGAGTTGGAGGTCGGAGAGTTCTTTGAAGTAGGATGCGCTGTTGTCGGCGGATGTCTCTGCGAGTCGATTGAGGGAAGCGATGGCGGCTTTGAAATCTCCGCGGACTGAAAGTAGTGAGGAGTGGAAGCGGAGAAGAGTGGGTTCGGTGGTATTTGCGAATAGTGCGTCTGATTTTTCGTGATCTTCTTGGATTTCGAGGAGTGCTGCGAGTAGGCAGATTTCTGGGGTGGAACGGGTTTCGATTTTAGAGAGTTCAGTAATGATTTCAGGTGCTTTTTCTGCGGAGGTGATGACAGCGCTGGCGAGTTTGGTGGCGTCTTGTATTTCAGAGGAAAGCTTGCTGCTACGGACGAGTTTTAGTGCTGATGGGATGGCATCAGCGGGTTTCTTTGCAGCGAGCGAAGCTTGGATGAGGGCGGCGATGTATGGGTTGTTGTTAGGGAAATCTGGTAGGCGGGAGAGGAGAATATTGAATGGAGTTTCCGCTTTGGATAGTGGAGCCATGGCGTTGGCCGCGCGGAGAACGGTTTCTGGATCGGGTGATTTGGTGAGTTCAGTTAGGATTTCGAGTGATTTGGTAGGTCGTTTGGTGCGGGTGTATTCTGCAGCAAGAGCCTCGGCAGGGGCGGTTGAGGCGTCGGGTTTGGTGGAAAGCTGTTTGAGGAGAGTTTCGCCATTTTCCTCAAGACCGTAGAGGATCATGAGGTTGGCGATGCGTAGGCCGGAGGCTTCGGTTGGGTCGAGAAACTCACGGGCTTTTTCGAGCGACTTCTGGATTTCAGCGGAGGTAGCCTTTTTATCTAGAGCTGGATTAAGCTGTAATTTTTGAAAAGCGAGTTCAGCCAAGCGAAGGTGAAGTTCAGGATTGTTAGGAGTGGAGGATAGCATTTTTCCGATTTCGGCGGAGGCGTCGTCGAAGCGTTCGGAAGTGATGAGGAGGCGGATAAATTCCTCGCGAAGTTCAGTTTCGCCGGGGGATCTGCGGAGGACTTCACGGAAGCGGCCGATGGCGGAGTCGATGTTTCCGGATGTGGCTTCGAGTTTGGCAAGTTCGCGGTGGATGAGGAGACGACGAGGGTGGGCTGTAGCGAGTTCTTCGAATTTTGTGGAAAGGAGATCGATGCGATCGAGTCGACGGAACGATTGCTCAATGTAGGCGAGGATCTCGCGTTCGAGCCATGAGCCTTCGCCGGTTTGGGAGAGAGTTTCAGACCAAAGGGCGATGGCTTTGTCGTTTTCGCCGGATTTTGCGAGGAGTTCGCCACGGCGGATGAGGCGGAGGGCCTTTTTGTAGGGGTCAGTTGAGGCGGCGATGAGTTGCTCTGAGTATTTCAGGGCTTGCTCTGGCTGCTCGGACGATGAAGCGAGTTCGACGAGATCTTCTAACAGGTCTTCGTTTTTTGGATGGTTGGTGAGGATTTTTTCCCAAGCTTTGATAGCAGCTTCTGGGTCGCCCTCGCGGAGATAGGATTTTCCGATAAGTTTTGAAGCTTCGATGGAAAGGGCTTCGTTACCGAGCTTTGAAATCGCATCGAGGTCTTTGCGGGCAGCGACGAAATCGGTGCTGCGCATGAGGATGTTGGCACGCTCCATGAGGAGGGCTGGGTCGTTGGGAAGGTTTTCGATGGCTTTATTCAGGGAGACTAAAGCATTGGGGTCTTGGCCGCGGTGGAGTTGGTAGCGGGCGAGAATGACATAATCGATCCCGCCGTGGGTTTCAGCACGTTTTTCTAGAAAGGTTTCGAGTGATTCGATGGATTGCGCATCGATCCATGCATCGTAGAAGCGAGAAAAGACGGTTGGGTTGTTAGGATGCTTGAGCAGGGCTTCGTGATATTTTTGAGCCTCGATGGGAGGGGATTCCTGCGCGTGTGCAACGAGGCACATGAGTGGAATGAGAGGGAGGATATAATTTCTGGAGTGCATTAAGATTGAGGGGAGGGGTTATTGCTGGGCAGGCTCAAATTTTTTGAGGTATTCCTCGTAACGCTTGGTTTGACCTGGATTGAGCGTTTCGACTTTGATCATGGCATGGATTTTTTTTGCCTCATCGATATTTTTTTCTTTAACCAAGCGATCGATTAGTGAGGTGCAAATGCGGAAATGGACGTCTTTCCATGGACCATCCACGGGGCATATTTCGATAGCTTTGATTGATGCAGCGAGGCCGGTATCGTTGCGTTTTGCAGCGAATTCTTGTTCGGCATAGAAGGAAAGGAGGTGGACGGAGGCTTGAGGTGTTAGGGTATCTGGAGGGCTTGCCGCGATTTTTAGTATGTTTTCTTTCAGATCTGCTGACTTTACGGTTAGGGAAATCAGGTCTGCGGTCTGTCCGAGGTATGGTGCCATTTCTGGTTTTGAGAAAATTTTAACGAGAAAGTCATGACGAGCCTCAGCAAATGACTCACGCGTCCAAGCTTTGTTTTCTTTAGCGTAGTTGCAGAAGTGGATGAGGCCTTTGCGTTGATTGAGATATTTGAAGGAGTTCGCGTTATTTTTGATTTGTTTGACGGTTTCGTCGAAGACTTTTGGATCGCCGTTCCAGAAGGCAAGGAATTCGATGGAGGTGACGGCGCGCTGGACTTCGACGTTACCAAATCGTCTGGAGCTATCTGTGTAGACGGCGAGTTGGGCGAGGGGATTGTAAGCGTCCTTAAAGCCAGATGTTTTGTTTAAGTAAATAGCCTGCATGATCCAGACTGGAACTGATGTGATGATGCGTGCGGTATAGTCGCGGGTGTATTGGGTACTTCCATAGCGTCCGGAATTGATGGAGGCGGGTTGGGAAATGATTGTTTCGACTAGTTTTGTTAGGGCCGAGACATCGCCATCGAGAAGTTGAAGGAAAGCGGCTTGGCGGAAGATAGCGCATTCGGCAGGAGAGATAACGTAACGTGGGATGAGGTCGGATGGATCGCCGGTGCCTTTACCCCAATCAGATAGTGACTTCTGGAGATTGAGTTGCTTACTAATGTCTATGACCTCGTCGTGAAGGGTGATGGCGGCGGTGTGAGAATCACGGATGAGGCGTGACACAATCTCGGTGCGGAGCATGAGCTCTTTGGGAGGGTTAGCAAGGTAGGTGGCGATGATACGCTTTTCGCGATCGAGATATGATTCGGAGGCTTTGTATTCGCCAATTTGGACAGGGCATACATCGAGGAATAGGGCATCAAGGCGGAGCAGGGAGATTGGGGCGATGCCTGAGTTTTTACGGAATTCGATGTATTGTTTTTCGAAGAGATTATTGTAAGAGGGAAGGCTGTTAGGGACTGGGTGGAATTTATTGATCGGACAGATGATTTGTTTCGCGAGGTCGGGATAGCCGTTTAATATGAGGCCGTAGATGGCATTGGCATTTCCGATAATATCGGGTTTGGCGAGGTTGATGAGTTTTTTGATATTTGCGTCGTCACGTGCTGCGGCGGTTGACATGAGAAGATCTGTAGCAAATTGCTGAGGAATATTGGGATGGCCTCCGGATTTCATGGAGTTCGCATTTTGCCAGAATGCGGTGTTGATGCGTGTTAGAAATGGGTGGGTTTCATCTATCGCAGGTGCCATTGAGATAAATTTCTCAACGTATAGACCGATGGAGTTGATGACGCTGCGATCGCTGGCGGCGTATTCCTCGAAAGATTTGGTGAAAGTTTCTGCGATGATATTATCAGAAAACATGGAAGGGGCCATGTAGCAGGAGACGAAGAGGAGTTGGAAGCGTGTGATGGGGGCTACTTCTGGGAAGTTTGCGATGTAGGTAAATGCTTTGCGTGTTGCTAGGCGACCATCTGGGGAATCGTCTTTCCATTTACTGACGCCGATGGATAGAGAACGGATGTTTTGAGCGATTTCTGAGAGGTCTTTGGCTTTGCTGAGTTCGTTACGATGGGATGGAAGCTGGACGTTATTGCGTCTAGTTTCATTTCCGATGGAGAAGATGCCGAGTGCGAAGTAGGCGTCGTTTCTAACATTTTCTGGTAAAGCTTCGACATTGCGCAAGGCAGTGAGCCAAGAATCGCTTGATTCTCTATTTTCCTGATTGATGGAGTGAATGTCTTGGCCGATGCGATAGAGGATAGGTGTGTAGTTGCCCTCTGCTGCGAAGCTGAAGCGAGAGACGGCTGGGCTGGAGGCGATGGCTTTATGAAAAGCGAGTGAGAGGGCTGGATTATTTTCCTCTGAATTTAGGACGATATCTTGGAGTGCTTCATCGCGTTCGGTGATTTGTATGTTATAGGACGAGCCGGAAGAAAGTTGGCCTCCACGGCTGAGGCTTTCTGTGTAGCGCTTTTCAGCTTCTAGAAAAACTGCGACGGCTTTATTGAGATCGAGAGGAGCTAGCTGGGAGACGAGATCTTCGATTGCATCGAAAGGGCTGCCATAGTTTTGTCTTTGGGCGGATGGAAGGTTTTTGAAAAATTCGTCGGCGGTTTGATTGAGCTTGGCGAGTTTTTCGTTTTTAGATTTTCCGAGAGATTCTTTGAATGATTCGGGGAGTTTATTGATGGCTGAATCTGGGAGCCAGGTGAGTAGTGGGGTGAAAGTTTTGGCCCGCTCGGCAGTGATGCTGGAGAGCTTGGTGGCGGAGAGATTGAAAGCTTTCTCTGTGAGTTCTGTGCGCTTAGTGCCATCGGCAATACAAGCAGCGGTGATTAAGTTTCCGAAGGTTTGTGGCTTGAGTCCTTCGAGATGTGAGATCAATTGTTGCTTTGAAAAATTAAAATTTATGTTAGAAATGGCTTGCGGCATCATAAGTTGATCTTTGCGAGTGAATGTGATTTCGCTACCGCCGTTGTGATTGGCGTCCATGATGATGGCTGAGAAGGATTCCCAAGTATCGATATCGTTGAGCCATCCAAGTGTGGTGAAGAGTTTTACCGCTTCATTCGCATCTTTGATGTCGATGTTGTTGAATGACTGGGTAATTTGGTAGTCGTTTCGTCCTGCGGGAATGTCGAGTTTATGGAGTGTGTTGTGAATACGGATGGTATCTACGGGTTCAAAATCCGACTTTTGAATTATGTTTTCGATGAGACTGATGGCGTAGTAGGTTTTCATGCCATCTTTTGATGCATTCAGCACAATTTTATCACCGAGTATTTTTTGAGAGATTGTGGTGCAGGTCTTTGTGAGGACAGCTGGATCTTTATGATTTAATGCGGAAATTAAAGCTGCTCTGAAAATCAAGATGGTGGAGTTGTTGGAATTGTAGCTAGCTTCTTCAATGGATTTAGCAGTGAGTTCGTTGATTCGATCGATGAAGAACGCGCTGGATTCAGGAATGAGGCGGGCGCGGGACAAGATCGAGCTACGGCACATGGAAGTGAATGGGTCTGAAGTATTTTTCAGGAGATCAGATTTCCAGTAGGCTTCGAGTTGTTTGATGTTTGTTAGGTTGGCGAGAGTGGCGATGAGTTCGCCTACGATAGGGTCAAGCTCGCGGAGTTGTTTGAGGTAGGCGGGGGATAGAATATCATCTGGGGATTTAGCGATGGCGATGCGTTCGGATATCCATTTTACTGATGCGTGTTGATCGAGTTGTTCGCTGGAACCCGATGTGCCGTTCGATGTTCTCATGACGAAGTAGGTATTCTCGTCATTTCCACCGTAGTTTAGGTTGCGAGTTTTTGGTTTGACCTTCGTAACAAGGAAAAGTTGCCGTGCTTGTTCGTCGCGTTGGATATCTTCGATTTTCCATGCGTGTGAGGCACCGAGTAAGCGGAAACCTTCCTCTGCAATGGAGGGGTGACGCAGCATGGCGGTGGCTAAGTTTTTGGCGATGCTGACGTATTCGGTGTAGAGTTTTGTATTTTTGTGATCTTTAGGTTTATCCTCGATGAGTGAGGGAATTTCATCATTGAAATTGCCTTCAAAGAAACCAATCGAACTATAAGCGATCCAAGAGAGATTCGTTTCCTCAAGTTGTTTGGGTTCTGCGGACTGGAGCCAAGCGGCGATGTTGGAGAAGTAGTTGAAATACGCGGCAGTGTCATCTGATTCTGATAGATATTCTGCGGTGCCGACGGCAATGTTTAAAAATTCATCTTTGGAAGCGGACATTGAGATCAGCTTGATGGCGAGTTCTTGTTGATCGGCGGGGAGGAGGAAGGCGAGTTTGCCAGTGATGTTTAGATCATCAGGGCGATCTTTATGGAGTTTGGTAAGAACTTGCAGGGCGATGTCGCGTTTTCCGAAATCGCTGCAGATATCTGCGTATTCGAGGAGTTTGGTGAGGCTGTTGGTGTCACCTGGATCGCTGATTTTCAAGAGCTCTTTGAGAACTTCTGGGGTCATGCTTTCTTTTATTTCTTTAATTTCGTATGAGCGGTTGTAGGTGGCTTTGTTTGCTTTACGAATGAGGTTGAGAGCTTCCAAAGCGGCTGCTTCGAGTTTGTTATCGGCAGCGTATTTTTCCATCTTCTCGATGCTGGCGTTACTACCGGAAGAGGATGATGAAGAGTTGTTAGGACCGAAGCTCGCAGGGCCTAGTCGGGCGTTACCCGTGTTGATTTTACCTGCGATCTGGGGAACGAAGCGTTTTGCGAGGTCGGTCATGCCGAATTTCTCAGCTTGTGCAGCGAGAATGGCTGAGCCTTGGATTCCGAGATGAGCACGGCATTGGATAAGTAAGGTGCGTAGATCTTCGGATAGGTTTGCGCGATCTTCGGCTTTCATTTCGTTCGCGATAGCGACGAGAGAATAGTTCAGCCAATTAATGAGATTACGATCAGACGAGTAAGCGGGACGGAGTTCAGAGAAGAGCTTATAAGCGGCTGGGTAATCTTTCTTTGAAATGGCTTGGAAGGCTTGAATCGTTTTGAAATCTGCAACTTCGTTCTCGGGTGGTGTAGCTGATAGATATTTTTCGATGGCTGCCGTATCTTCTGCACGTACGGCAATCCATGCGCGTAGAGTGGGAGATTCAAACTTATCGAGGTGAGCGATGAGTTTTTTGGGATCTGGCATTTCGAAGTTGTAATAGCTTTCTTCTTCTGAGTTGGCGGGTTGGATCATTTGGGTGATCTCAGAGGGCAGAGTGCGAAGGCTCAGCGTATCGAACTGAGGTAATATGAAGGGTGAGAAGTTAGGATTGTTATAATTATAAGAATTTGAGTAGTTGTAGTTGGAGCGTAGCGATGCGGCATGTTGTGGTTTTTTCTCTGTGCGGAAGGATTTAACCGATTCATTGACGGCTTGAATCCATTGTTCTTGGGTTCCGGCGCAGTGGATGACGATGAGCTTGAAGTTGCCCATGGGATCCTCTTCGGAGAGATCTTTTGAAGCGATATCGACCAGGATTTTAGACAAGGATTTGCGTGTGGCTTCTGGGAATTTGATTGGCTCTTCATTTTTAGCATAAAGTAGCTGAATGATCATTTGACCGAGTGAAACAACCTCGATGGGTTTTGAGCTTTTCGCGATTTCCTCGGAAACTTTTACCAGGTCCTGCCAGGCGGTGTCGTTGGGCTCGGCGTCGTGGATGAGGTGGAGATAGATTTGAAGTCGGCTGGCGTTGATCAGAGATTTGTTGTTAGCGAGTTGATCAAGCAGGAGTTTTTTATCGAAGTTGGATTCGTCGTTCCATGAGCTGTAGGCGAGAGCGAGTTCGAAGAGGCCGGGATAGTTGGGATGTTTTTTCAGAAGAGTATCGAAATCTGGCTGATATTCGTTTCCGGAGCCGATGAGATCTGAAATGAACGTGGCGTTTTCGATGCCTTTTGGGTTAATTTTAGCGAGGTGGATTTTCGTGAGTGAGCGGACGATTTTTGTTTCATTTGGAAGGACGAAGATGCCGCTTTGGGTCATGCTATTGCCGGAGGAATTGGAGTAATTGGAGTATGAGTAAGCACTTCTATCTTTATCGCGATGTGAGTAGGCAGCCCGGCCAGAGGACATGAGCTGCATGATTTCTTTCATGACTGTAGGGTATTGATCCCAGTAGCTTTCTTCATCGGGACTCTGATTGAGGTTAGATTTTTGAGTTAAGCTGGGAATTTCTTCAGTAGCTTGGAGGAGGGTTTGGAAAAGCGGGATGGCTTCACTTTCGCGTCCGTCTTGTTCGAGCATGATGGCGAGGAGATATTTTGTACGCCAGTCGCCTCCATCTGGGAGGGCTTCGCGCATGTAGCGGATGGCTTCATCGTAGAGGCCGGATGAGGCTAGGCTGGCGGCGTTACTTTCGATAGCGCGTGGGTCGGCGGCTTGGTTTCCGGTGATTTTTTGGAGTTCGCGCATGCCTTTGAGGACTTGGCCTTGGCGTAAATATGCTTGGGCGAGGGAGTTGCGAATGCGGCCGGTGGTATCGGCGGCGACGGCTTCTTCGAGGATGGCGATGACGCGGTCTGGATTTCCGCTTTGTTCTTCGAGGTTAGCGATTTGGAGGCGCAGGTCGATGTTGCTAGGTTGGAGGCGGACGGCTTCTAACAGGAGGTCGCGGCGTTTATCTTCATCTCGGGTTAGACGGGCGAGTTCGGCTTGTGCGAGGAGGGGACCGATGGATCGGCGGTTATTACGGGCGCGTTCTCGGAGTTGATCTTCGAGTTCTTGGGTGCGGCCAGTTAGAGTGGCGATTTTCGCGAGGTTGGTGGCCCAGCGAGCTTGTTCGGCGGGCTTTTCTGAATTGTCGTAGAGTTGCCAGTAGATGGATTGGGCTTCTTGTAATTGGCCGGCTTCTTCGTGGAGCTGGGCGAGATTGGCAGCGAGATCGATGTCCTCTTTGAAGCGAGAAACGGCTTGGCGGATCATTTGCACGGCTTCATTGGTTTGAGCGTCATCGCGCAGGATGCTGCTACCTATGATCCATGCGGTCTTATCGGTTGGGGCGCTTTGTTTCCAGCGCTCGATGGTCGCTAAGGCTTCTTTGGTTTGGCCTGCATTGCGTTGAAGGTCGCTAAGGTCTTTGAAATAGGATGCTTTACGGCCTTCATCTGTATCTGCAAGGCGGGTTAGGACGGATATGGCTTTGTCCCATTCACCGCGGCGCTCGAGGATGACGGTGTGGAAGCGGATGAGGATGGGATCTGCGTTTTCCGCCATGAGTTTTTCGACTTTATCGAAATCTCCGTGAGATTCTGCTAGAGCGGCAAAGAGGCAAATTTCTGCTGGGGATTTGGTGGCTTGTTTCTCGAGGGTTTCTCGCCATTGGGCGGATTGATCGCCAGCGGTGATGGCGCGCATGGCGAGCTCGATGCTTTGGGCGATGTCGGTGTTTTGTTTGGAAATGCGGACGAGGCGGATGGCGTGTTTGATGGCTTCTTCTTTTTTGTCGGAAGCGAGAGCGGCTTGTGTGATGGCTGCGAGGAAGCGTGGATCTTGGTTGTGGGTTTCGATTTTTTTAGCGAGGATATCGAAGGCGGTGTTGGTTTCGCCGAGTGCGGAGATAGATCCAGCAGCGCGGAGGACGACATCGAGATTTGGGTCGTCGCCGATTTTTTTGAAAATGGCGATGGCTTCGGGTTTACGATTGGCGCGTGCGTATTGGGAAGCTAGTGCCTCAGCAGGGGCGGTGGTGGCGTTTTGGGCAGTGGTGAGATTTTTGAGGATTTCTTCGCCACGGGTATCGAGACCGTATTGAAACATGAGGCTGGCGATGCGGATGCCGGAGTTTTCATCTGGGCCAAATAGTTTTAGGGATTTTTCGAGTGTTGCGGCGCAAGCATCTTTGTTTTTTTGGCGATTTTGAATATCGGCCAGTTGGAGGAGTAGGGTGGTGCTATCTGGGGCTTGGGCGATGAGCTTATTAATTTCCTCTGAGGCATCTTCGTATTTTTCTGAATCTGTTAGGAGGCGGATGAATTCTTCGCGAAGTTCATTGTTGCCGGGTGAGCGTTTTAGGACTTCACGGAAACGACCGATTGCGGAGTCGACATCGCCTTGATCGGCTTCGAGTTTGGCGAGTTGGCGATGGATGAGGAGGCGGCGTGGATTTGCTTCGGCGAGTTCGACGAAAGTATTTTTCAGATCGTTGAGGCGATCTTGTTTGCGGAAGGCTTTATCGATTTGCGCAAGAATTTCGCGTTCGAGCCATGAGCCTTCGCCGACTTGGGCGAGGGTGTCTGAGTAGTTTTTTACGGCGTCGTCATTGCGGCCGGCTTGAGCGAGAAGGTCGCCTTGTCTCAGTTGGCGTAGGGTTTTCTTGTAGGGGTCGGTGCTTGCCTCGATGAGTTTTTGAGCGTATGTTAGAGATTGTTCAATTTCGCCTTCAGCGGCGGCTGATTCGACGAGGTCTTCTAACAGATCTTCGTCTTTAGGATTTGCGGCGAGTAATTTATCCCATGTTGCGATAGCTTGTTTTGAATCGCCTTCGCGCAGCCATGATTTACCGATGAGTTTGGTGGCTTCGAGAGTGAGTTGCGGGTTTTTGCTTTGGGTGACTTTTTCGAGGTCGGCGCGAGCGGCGTCGAAGTCTAGCCTACGGAGTTGGATTTTTGCGCGCTCCATGGGCAGGTAGGCTTCATCTGGGAGGGCGGTGATGGCTTTGCCGAGGGTTTGCAGGGCTTCGTCTTCTTGGCCACGGCGGAGTTGGTGTTGGGCAAGGATGGCGAGATCTTGGCCGCCATTTTTTTCGGCACGGTCTTTGAGAAAGACATCGAGAGTTTCGATGGGTTGTTCGTCGATCCATGCGCCGAAGAAGCGATCGAGTAGGGTGGAGTTTTGTGGGCGCTTGAGGAGAGCTTCGTGGTATTTGAGAGCCTTTTCCGGGGCGGGTTGTTGCGCGCTTAGGGGCGAGGCAAGCAAGATGGGGAAAAGAAAAATTGAGAGGTAGGGCGGTTTCATAGGTAAAATTTTGTCGCTGCCTATGCGTGACAGAATGGCTTGAAATGTCGCGAAGATTTTTGTGAATAATTAGTAAAGAAAAGCTAAAGATCTGTTAGTTGATTTCTTTGGGAAAAGCTTTTGAAAACCTGAGAGGATGTGGTTTTTGAATGAAATGCTTGTATTGGAGGGCACGATATTTCGTGGCTGAGTTGTTCCAAGAAATCACCTGGTTTAAACGAGCGGATGTCATGCGCTAAGGCATAGGACATCGTGAGCCGGATGGGTGTAAAATGTGTGTAAATTCCAGTGAATCCATTGTTCACGGGAAGCGAGGCAACGTGAGATGGGTTCTAGATATCGTCTAGAGTTGCTTGTCCACGGAGTTTGGACTCGGCGTCGTCGGCTTCGCGGTTGGGCATGGCTAGGCCTTTTTTGAGTTCGCGTTTGGCATCTTCATTTTTCCCCATCATCGCGAGGGTGCGACCGTATTCGACCTGGTGGATGAGGCGCTTGGAGTTGATGTTACGGGCTTTTTCGAAGTGATCGAGGGCTTCTTCGTAGGAACCTTTAGGGATGCCTCCGTAGACGACTTTTGCTAGGAGACGGGTTCCACCGCCGATGTCGGCGATTTCTTGGTGCCAGCGGCCCAACATGTGGTGGGCGTAATCGGATTTCGGATTGAGTTTGAGGGCTTGGTCGGCAGAAGATTTGATTTCGCGGGAGGCTTCGAGTTTTTCTTTGTTTCCAAGAAACTCAGTGATTTTCCCGAGTGAGAGGGCGAGGGCGAGATGGGAATCGGATAGTTTCGGGGAGAGGGCGACGGCTTTGCGGGAGTATTCGAGAGATTTTTGTGCGGCCTCTTGGCGGGCTTTGCCTTTCAGTGAGGGCATGAGGTCGCCATATTGTTTGGCGATTTTGATGAGGACGGGTGCTTGGTCGGGTTGAAGAGTGTCAGCTTTTTGGTAGGCTTCTAACGCTTCTTTGGATTTGCGGCTGGCATCTAGGTCATCGCCTTTCTTGATCCATTCGGTGGCGGTCTGGGAGAACGCGCATGAGGTGGTTAGGCAAATGAGGATGATGTTGCGGAAAAAATTCATGGAGTAGCGTAGCATGAGTTCTGGAGTTTTGCTGGAGGTTTTGGGCTTTTTTTAAAATGGAGAGAGGGAGGAAACGGAGGAAGAGGAGTTAAGAAATTTGGGTTTTATAATGTTACAACTGGTCTGCCAGAGTTTCGGCTAGGGTGCTGGTGAGGTTTTGGGTTTCTCTGGGGTGGAGTCTGCGGGATTTACGGAAGTCGGGGAGGAAGACGGTGGATTCGAGTTTTTGGATGGTGGTGGGGTCGGAGAAGGCGAGGTTGAGTTCGCGATTGATGCGCATGCTGAGGGTGTCGAAGTTGGCGGAGCCGATGCATGCCCAGTTGTCGCAGATGATGGCTTTGAGATGGGTCATTTTGGGGTAAATGTAGACTTTTGCGCCTGCTTGCATGAGACCATTGGCGGTTGAGAGATTCCCTGCGTCCATGATGTTGGAGGCTTCGGTTTTGGGGATGATGACGCGGACCTCAACGCCACGGCGGGCGGCGGCTTCGACGGCGAGGGCGATTTCATCGTTAGCGAAGTAGGGGTTCTGGATCCATATCCGTTTACGTGCGCCACGGATGGCGAGCAGTGTGGCATTAAGAATTTCATGGCGTCCGACTGCGGGATCGGTGCGTAGGATGCGCATGGGGATTTCCCCTGATGCTGGGGAGTGATTGGATGATGTTGTGGGTTTGCGTAGGAGTGTGAGGTCGCCCCAAAGGCCGGCTTTTCTCCATGATTGTTTGAAATCCTGTGACAGGGATTGAACGATGGGGCCTTCGACGCGTACCATGAGGTCGTGCCACTCGGAATAGTATTCGCGGCCGATGTTCATTCCGCCGAGCACGGCGATTTTTTGATCGAAGACGATGAGTTTGGTGTGATCGCATACGAGCCATGGATTGAGGGTGCGGCGCGCGCGGGTTTTTGAGTTTTTGCGCAAGTAGGCGCTCATGTTGGTTGGGGGGACGAAACCTCGCGGCCCCAAGGTGACGGGAGCGGCATGTTGGGCGAGGGTGCTGCCAAGATCATCGAAAAGCACACTGACGCGAATTTCTGTGGATCGGCGTTTCAATGTATCTGCGTATCGAACGCCGATGTCATCGTTGTCGAAAATGAAGACTTGGAGATTGATCGATTGTTGTGCGGCTGCGATTTGCCGATCGAGTTCGGAAAAAAAGTTAGGTCCATCCACGAAATAGGTGAGTTTGCCGGTTTCGGCGTGGGGAAATTTTTCACGATCCAGCATGGCTTCAAACTCAGGTGTGCCGGGTGCTTCGGCGAGCAAGGATGTGTCTGATAGGTTTACGGGGGAGTTACCGCTGATGATTTCCCGTGATCGGTGCCATAAGACGGCTAATCCGCTTCTGGTGGTGGTCACTGGATTACGGATGGCTGAAACAACGGTGGATCGCACGCCTACCATCGCGAGATTTTTACCACCGGTGAGGACTGAGCTTGATTGCTCGATCCGTAGATTAGAGGAAGTGTTGGCGCAGGAGATGAGTAGTGTAAACAGCGCGGTGATGAAGCCGTATCGCAGGGGTTTTGTGAGAGATGTTACGATCATGATGGTTTTATGATAACCTATTACTATGAAGGAAATGAGTGGGGCTGAAGCAATGGGGTGGAATCCTACCATTTGCGCACGGGCTGTTGGTAATCGCTCTATTCCGCCTTGCGCTTCTTTTTGCCGTTTGCAGGTTTATCGTTTTTTGGTGGAGTTAGGCCGTCGTTGGGTTGGTTAGAAAAACGCCAAGGATCATTTAGGCGGCGCATTTCAGCGAGCAGAAGCGCACGCATTTCCGCGAGTTTGGCGGCGTGTTTTGGATCACTGGCGAGATTGGTTTGCTGTTCTGTGGGTTTGATCTGGGAGATGTTAGTGACTTTTGCATCATGGTGTTCGGTGAGAAACTCGTGAGGATTCTCTTTGAGGTTGAAGAGTTGGGTTTCGTGGGTACCAGTGCTGACGGATTCGTATTCGAGGAGTTTCCAATCGCCTTGTTTGACACAGCGCATGCCCGGCTTGTCGCCGCCGTTGTAGACGCCGTAGAGGGTATCGCGCATCGTTTGTTTCTCGCCGAGGAGCAAGGGCTTGAAGCTAGTGCCTTCGTTGGTTTCGGGAGCGGTGACGCCGGTGAGATCACAAAAGGTGCTGAGCAGATCACCAAGGTAGACGTTACCGGGCGCACGGACGCCGGGCTTGATTCCAGGACCTTTGACGATCATCGGCACGCGCCAGGTGTGTTCGTATAGATTTTGTTTTCCCTGCAAGCCATGGCGACCGATGGCGATACCGTGGTCGGCGGTGTAGAAGATGTAGGTGTTATCGAGTTCGCCCATTTCTTTCAGTTTCGCGAGGACGCGACCGATCTGGATATCGATGTTTTCGGAGCAAGCGTATTCGCGGCCGATTTCGTTGCGGATGGTGGCCTCGTCGCGGCGTTTCCATACACCGCTGGCTGCAATTTCATCGCGTACATTCATCTCGGTATTGTCGAAGGGATGGGCGGGTAGCCAGTTCGGCGGGAGAGTGGGTTGTTTGGGATCGGTGGGTGGGGTGATGGATGGGTCGGTGTGGTTGGTGGCTCCGTATTTCTCTAACAACTCCGGTGTGCCGTCGCGGGTGTCGTGTGGATGAGAGAGGCCGAAGTGGATGAAGAACGGGCGTTCGTCTTTTTTCTCTTTCCGTTCCGCAAGGTAATCGAGCACGCGGTCGGTATGCCAGGCGCTGCCGGATTCTTCGGTGCCACCGCGTTTGGTTGAATCGTGGACGATGTCATACAGTTTGTCCGCAGCGGTGTAGCTGTTGCCCTGCTTGCAAGTGCGCATGGTGGCGTAGCCTGCACGACTAAAGACGGGTCCGATGGTGTTTTGTTCAAGCTTGGGCGGGCAATCGTCGGCTCTAGGACCGATTGGCAAATGCCAGACTGAGCGACCGCACGCGATCATGTGGCGTGAGGGAGTGCAAACTGCGCCTGAGAAAGAGCCCATGTGATGAGCAGCGTCGATGATCATTCCTTCGGATGCGATGCGGCTGATGTTGGGCGAATCGAAGGTGGATTGTGGGTTGTAGAATTTGAAGTCGAAGGGTGATTGGTCATCGACGAGAATGAACAGAATGTTTGGCCTGCGCTCAGCCGCATCGAGGGACAAGGCGGTAATTGCAAGGGTCAAAGCCAGAGTGATTTGTTTGATCATGATTGATGAAAATGGGTGGGTTTGTTTAACGGAATGAGAGTTTGCGTGGGTTGTGACTCATGAAACGTCGGAACAGCGATACTATTTTCACCAACGAGCCATGTTTGCTGTAAGACTTCCAGTCAACGTATCAAAACCCTATAAAAATCAGGGGAGAGAGTAGGACAGCATCGGCTAGGACTCTGAGATTGAGGGGAGAGATTCGGTTTTGATGGTGGAGGGCGAGTCGGAGTAAGATTGCTGATAAGGCGACGGATAATAATGCCTGCCAGTGGAAAAAGTAGGCGAGTGTGGTTGATGCTGCTGTTAGACAAGTGAGTGTTGATGATAGGTAGGGAATGAAGTTCGAGTGAGTGGTCATGATGGATGGGTCGGTGGCAATGGAGTCGGCCTCATTTTCCCAGAGAGAAATCAGGATGCAACTGGAGGAGCAAACCAGTCCAAATAGGAGGATTGGGATAAAGAGTGTGGGAATGTTGATCCAAGGAGTGGTGGCGTAGGCATGGGGTGCGATGGCGCAGCCGAGGGCAAAGAGCATGCCGCATATGACTTCGCGGGGGATTAAGGTGATGATGTTTTTGAGGTGAGTGAGTCGGATCAGATAATAAATGCCGATGAGTCCGAGAGTGATGAGGCCGGCGATCAGAAGTTTTTGGGGTAGATATTGGATGATGAGGACGAGGTTGCAGATCGAGACGATGATTAAGATTCCGATCAGTTTGCGGATGTGGCGTTGGGTGAAGAGGTGACGTGAGGTTGTAGCTTGATGACGTTTAGGTCCGACATCGATGATGCGGTCTGCGAGGTAGATGCACCACGTGCTGAGTCCTAAAATGAGATGGATGAACCAAGGTAGATTGACCCCGGAGATTTTCGCAAACATCGCCTGCCAGCAAACTGCGACGATGGGTGAGTCCAGTCCGATTAGATTTGGCCATGCCCCTATGTGGGGGATGGGCGGATCATGTTGGGTGGGAGATTTCATGGAGTGAAGTCGGGTTAGACTCTTTCTCAAATATTGCTTCTGGTAAATGGATTCTTGGGGCACGATACCCCAAGAACGGCCTGGGGCTAGAATCCCCAGCCACAATGATAAATCCCCCTTGGAAAGTGCGTTTAAGTTCTGTATTCCGAGTCCCTTTTAGAAGTCTCACATGAAATTTTTCTTAGCCTTTCTATCTTTAACCACACTTGGCTTCGCGGAGAAGCCTGATGGAGCTCAGCTTTTTACGACCAATTGTTCGGCATGTCACATGCTCGATGAAATGATCGTAGGGCCATCTCTGGCAGAAATCCGTGGTATCTATAACGGCAAACCTGACGATTTTTTGAAGTGGTGTGTTAAGCCAGTTAAGAAGCGCCCGAATGTTATCGAAATGCCATCCATGGTTCACGTTGGTGATGAAGGACTACGTGAGATTTATGCACACGTCATGAAAGTGGCCGATGGGGTGAAAGTAAAAGAAGCAAAAAAAGGAGATCCGTATGTGACTTCTCCGGTGCAGACCAAGCGCCCACAGATTCAGAGAATTTTCATGCCAGATGCCAGTCCGGCTGCCGTTGCTGTGGCATTGGATGACAAGGTTTCGCTGTGCTGGGATGCGGGTGAGTGCAGGCTGCGTTATTCATGGAACGGTGGCTTCATCGATGGTTATACTTACTGGCAGGGAAATGGTAGTAGTTTAGCTAAAGTTTTAGGAACGATTCGCTACGTTGAAGCTAAGTCGCCGTTTGCAAATGCCGGTGAACCAAAATTCTCCGGATATCGGATCGAAAAAGGACTGCCGGTTTTCAAATACCAGCTCGGTGATCGCCTGATAACGGAGAGTTTTTCCGCTATCGCAAATGGTGGTGGATTCAATCGCAGTTTCACCATGACACCGGCTCCTTCTGTTCCGGTGGTTTTGAATTTCCCAGAAGATCAAAAAGTCGATTACACAAGCGACAAAGGCAAATGGACAGGCTCCAAATTGGAGCTCACATCAACTGAGGCATCCGCGTTCACCATCAACATTTCTTTTAAATGAAACTCCGTATTTTTTGTTCGCTCTTATCTCTCTGCACCGTTGCGTCCGCATGGACGGATTATTTCAGTTTCGATGCCATTCCGAACCCAGTTGGGATTGATCCTCAAGTTGGCGCGATGGACACCATGTCAGATGGCCGCATCGCCGTGGCGTTTCATCGTGGCGAAGTGATGTTTTATAATCCCACAGATAAATCATGGTCGCTTTTCGCCAGCGGTCTGCAAGAGCCACTCGGCATGCTTATAGAAAAAGACGGAAGTATTCTAGTGATGCAGCGGGCAGAGCTCACGCGTTTGAAAGACACCGATGGTGATGGATCTGCTGACGAATATGAAACCGTTTTTGATGACTTCGGTATGTCCGGAAACTATCACGAGTTCGCTTACGGACCGGCAAAAGATGCTGAGGGAAATCTATATATCGCACTCGGTATTGCATCTAACGGCGCACCGATGGCGAAAGAAATCCGAGGTGAATTTTCTGACATAGGCGATGTCGATCGTAATGGAATGTCTGACCGTAGCACATGGGGAAAAAACAAAGGCAAAGCTGGCCGTATGTATGCACGTGTGAAATGGCGTGGTTGGGTTTTGAAACTTTCACCGGATGGTAAGAAGATGGAGCCGTATGCTGATGGATTGCGTTCCCCGAACGGGATTGGATTCGACGCTAAAGGTAGACTTCTCATCACAGATAACCAAGGTGACTGGCGTCCAACCAGTCCTCTCTATGATATCAAAAAAGACGGTTTCTACGGGCATCCAGCATCGTTGGTATGGAGAAACGATTGGGATGGAAGAATTCCACTGAAAATTCCAGTTCCTGAGTTGAACAAAATGCAACAACCCGCAGCGGGATATTTTCCACAAGGTGAGTTAGCAAACTCTCCCACATGGCCGGTGATCTTGCCAGAAGGGGCAGTTCCCAAAGGTATAGCGGGTCAAACCTTGATTGGTGAAATGAATCAGCCAACCATGATCCGTGTGCTCGACGATGAAGTTGATGGAGTTTTCCAAACAGGCCTCGTCACGATGTTTGATAAATCACCTTTGGGAATCGGAAGCAACCGCACCGCTTTCGGCAAGGATGGTTCGATCTATGTTGGTAAAACCCAACTTTCATGGGCTGGAGGAAAAGGGATTACTCGCATCAAATGGAATGGTAAGCCCTATGCTGAGTTAGAAAAAATCAAGGCATTGCCGAAAGGGTTTGAACTCACCTTCAGCCAACCCATCGATCCATCGAGCCTTATCAAACTCACGGTGAAAAGTCATACGTATGAATACCACCAAGCCTATGGTGCTCCCAAAGCGGATGAACAAGAGTTGGTTCTGAATAGCTCAGTGCTTTCTCCTGATGGCTTGAAGTTGACTTTGGACATTGGTCCGTTGAAAGAGAACTACCTCCATCTCATTGATATGTCCGCACTGCTTACGAAAGACGGCAGCAAAATTTACGGTGACAAGGTTTGGTATCAAGTCGTTAAAGCTCCCAAATAGGTTGGAGCTTGGATGACTACTTGGTCACTTGGATTTGCTGGGAAACCGAGTTGTTTTGAGGGCGTTGGTCAGTCTGACCGGAAGAGAGTTGGATCGAGCTACTGACTTGAACTGGATCGGAAATGCTGTGAGGGATTGTGATGACACGAGTTTCCATCGGTGCAAGCGTGGTGATGTTTGATTGGGTGGAACGTCCGTTGATATTAACTGAAACGCCCGCATTGATGATGGTTTCCGTGCCGAGGTTTTGGACAAGAACGTTGAGTTGATTACCATCGGTTTGATAGATGGAATTGATTGACGCATCGTATCTGCCATCTGTGCCGAGATTCATGATTGTGCCTAGGTCAGGAACTCCGCCGCCGGTGTAAGGATCGTTTCCCGCGACTCCGATATCGTTCAAATTAGATAAAACCAGATTGGTAGATTGTTGAGGTGACATCGTTGGGCTTCCCGAGGAGCTGGCCACGGCTGCAATCACGCCAGCGACGATGGGACTGGAAAACGAAGTTCCGCTGACGCGTGCTGCTTGATCGCCGGGGTAGGCGACATTGACTCCATATCCAGGAGATGAGATCGCGACCTCGTTGCCGCTAGTTGAGAAATTCATGGATTGGTTGCTTGCATCGACGGCGCCGACAGCGATGACGCCGGGGCTGGCAGCGGGTTGCATCACGCCTTGTGTGCCTGTGTTTCCTGCGGAGGCGACGACTGTGACTCCTTTTTCCTGGGCGTAGGCGAGGGCTTTATCGACCAATGAACTTTGCCCGCTTCCGCCGAGTGAAATGTTGATAATGTCGGCACCGGCATCGACGGCGGCGATGATTCCCTGCGCGATGAGAAAGCTGTTAGAACTTCCGTTGTCATCGGCGATTCGGACCGAAAGCGGAGTGGCGGATGGCGCAACGCCAGGTGCGTAGGGATTGTTGCTGAAAATGACCGAGGCGACCGCGGTGCCGTGGCCGTTGAGGGTGGATGGATCGCCGGGGAGGGGAACGAGGTTGATGCGTTGGATGGCGTTTTTAAATGCGATGTGATCGGCGATTCCTGTATCGAGAATGGCAATGGTGATGCCTTTTCCCCAGAGTGAGTTATCGGACTCCACGCCTAACCATTTTAAGAGATTGTTTTCCAAAGCGACCGCGCCGTCTTGCGGGCCGACGTTTTCGAATGAAGGAATGTTCACGGGGAAAATCATCGAGAGCTCTTCCTCTCCATCGAGAAGTGCATCGAGATCGCTGGGATTTTTGAAACCGACGAGAAGGGTATGGAGTTTATCGATTTTGCCGAGGAGTTTGACCTTGTCTCCGAGTTTTGCGAGGAAGGCCTGCATGGCGGCTTCGTCTTTGAAGACGATGGCGCGTTGGTTGCGGAGCGCGCCGTTTTCGAGGGCTTCGTCGTCGGTGTTTGTTTCAGGCTCGCGAGTAGCGCGCGACGAGGGAGATATTTTAGGTGAAGTGAAATTGACCAATACAGTTTGGGTCAGTTCTTGAGGGGCGGGGGACTTCTTTTTCGGAGTGAGGTTGATCGTGATCCAATACGACCCATAGCCCACCACGATGAAGAGGGGGATAAGTAAGATGGATTTGAGGGGCGTTTGTTGAGCCATGGGTTGCAATCAACACCAAAAAGGCTGATTTGTCGCGTGTTGATTCCTCGCTGGAAAATTATTTCATAGGGATCATGTTCCTTCCGACATGCCGTTTCGACTTTCCAGTGTATATGAGCCTCAGGGCGATCAGCGACAAGCGATTGAGAAACTCTCGAAGTCGCTGGCTGCGGGCAATAAGCACCAGACTTTGCTGGGTGTCACGGGATCGGGTAAGACGTTTACGATGGCGAATTTGATCGCGCGGCACGGCAAGCCGACCCTGATCATGAGTCACAACAAAACGCTGGCGGCGCAGCTTTACTCAGAGTTTAAAAATTTCTTCCCGCACAATGCGGTGGAGTATTTCGTTTCTTATTTCGATTACTATCAGCCCGAGGCTTACATTCCGCGGTCGGATACTTATATTGAAAAAGACTCGGCGGTGAATGAGGAGATCGAGCGCTTGCGGCTATCGACGATGGGTTCGCTGTTAACGCGTGACGACACGATTGTGATTGCATCGGTTTCGTGTATTTATGGTTTGGGATCGCCGGAGGATTACAAAGACATGATGCTGCCGGTTCGGGTGGGTCAGTCGTTGACGCGTGAAGAATTCCTCTCGTCTCTCGTGAGTCTGCTTTTCGAGAGAAATGACATTGCGTTTGGTCGGGGTAAATATCGGGTGCGTGGCGATGTGGTCGAAGTGCATCCGGCGTATCTCGATGAGACGGCGATACGTGTGGAATTTTTTGGCGATGAGGTGGAGCGGATGTCATCGATCCATACCGTGAACGGCAAAGTCATCGAGCAACTGGAAAGCCATACCTTTTATCCGGCCAAACAGTTCATCACGGCGGGGGACAAGATGAAAGTGGCGATGAAAAACATCCGCGCCGAGCTCGATGGGCGGGTTCATGAATTGGAAAAAGATGGCAGGTTGATTGAGGCGCAGCGGTTGAAAATGCGGACCGAGTATGATTTGGAAATGATGAATGAGTTGGGTTTCTGCCAGGGAATCGAAAACTACTCGCGTCATCTAACGGGTCGACCTCCGGGATCGCGTCCGCATACCTTGCTCGATTTCTTTCCGCGTGATTTCTTGTTATTGGTCGATGAATCACATGCGACCATTCCGCAGGTGGGTGGGATGTTTGAAGGCGATAAGAGTCGCAAAACCACCTTGGTGGAACATGGTTTCCGTTTGCCATCGGCTTTGGATAATCGTCCGTTGCGCTTCGATGAGTTCATGGAAATGACCAACCAGCGGGTCTATGTTTCAGCGACGCCTGGGCCGTTCGATATCATCAATTCGCGTCCTGAGAACCGTAAATTCATTCCGGTAAAACCTCGAAGCGGTGAGGAAAATTTCACGCCTATCGATTTCAAGAAGATCAAAGTCAAAGCATCCGGAAACGAGGAGTCGGTGGATGATTTTGATCCGACCAAATTTGGCAAGCCGTTGGTGGTTGAGCAGATCATTCGGCCGACAGGATTGTTAGATCCGGTGCTGATCATCCGTCCGCTGAAAGGACAGATCGACGAGACGATTGAGTTGTGCCGTCAGCGGGTTGAGAAAAGTGAGCGGGTGTTGGTGACGACCTTGACGAAGAAGACTGCGGAGGATTTGGCGGAGTATCTGCAATCGACCGGATTGAAATGCCGTTATTTGCATTCGGATATCGATGCGATTGAGCGGGTGGAAATTTTGCGTCAGCTCCGTGCCGCTACCTTTGATATTTTGATTGGAATCAATCTACTTCGAGAAGGACTCGATTTGCCTGAGGTTTCTCTGGTGTGCATTTTGGATGCGGATAAAGAAGGATTTCTTCGTAATCAAACATCGCTCATCCAGACGGCGGGTCGCGCGGCGCGACATGTGAATGGTGAGTGTGTGCTGTTTGCTGATGTGGTGACGGATTCGATCCAGGCGCTGATCAACGTGACGGAATATCGGCGCGCTCGCCAAATCGCATACAACGAAGAACACGGTATCACGCCTCAATCCGTGAAGCGTGCGGTTCAGCAAAGTTTGCACACGTATGAGAAAGGCCGACAGCATGCGGATAAGCTCAACGCTTCGTTGGTGGCGGAGGATGAGAAAACGTATGACAAACTACGGGTGTTGTCGGAGTTGGAAGAGGAAATGCGGATCGCGGCATCCAAGCTGGAATTCGAGCGGGCTGCACTGATCCGAGATCAGATTGCGCAGTTGAAAAGCGGGCCGGCCACGCAAGCGCAGAAGCACCTGAAGTATTCGCGCAAGAAAGGTAAGAGCTAGTTGAAATTCTCTGAAGGCTCCGCCAAGAATCCCCGCATGAAAACAAAACGAGTCATTTACGAAGGGCGGGTGCAAGGGGTGGGTTTCCGATACACCACCAAGGATTTGGCTCGGGGTTTCGATGTGATTGGGACGGTGCGGAACCTGCCAGATGGCACGGTAGAATTGATTGTTTCCGGTGAAAACGGCGAGTTAGCTGATTTTTTAAGGGAACTCCGTGAAGATTCGGTGGTGGCGCATCACATTAAATCGGTCTTCGAAGAGGAAATTGCCGCGTTGCCAGATTTGAAAGGGTTCTCTATTGTGTCTTGAGCGCGCCGATTTTCAGGCGGGAAATGACCTTTATCAAAATCGACTATGCCAAATTACGACTACGAATGCACTGAGTGCGGAAAGCGATTTGAAGTTTTCCAGAGCATGAATGATGCGAAGCTGACCGAATGCCCGGATCCCGAGTGCAAGGGGAGCGTGAGGCGTTTGCTGGGCACGGGTGGTGGTATCATTTTCAAAGGTGCTGGATTTTATCAAACTGACTACCGCTCCAGTTCATACGAGAAGGGCGCGAAGGCAGATAAACCTGCCGAGAAGAAAACCGATCCAGCGCCAGCAGCTAAAGCACCTACAGATTAAGTTTGGCTGATTTATAAAAAATTTCACTAATGAGAACCATGACAGAGGAAGAGAAAGACCAAGAGCAAGAAGAAGAGATTAAATCTAAACCTAAGTCTGATCCCAGGCCTAAGATTCCTCTGAGTCAGAAAGAAAAGCTCGGTCGAGTTCTCATTTTGGTGATGTGTTTTGGGATTGTCTTAATCATTTATACGATTCTGCAGCCGCAAGATTTGTCCGATATCGATGGTTATAAAACATCCTCGAGTTCTTCAAGAAATTTGCAGGAAGTCTTGGACAAGGCAGTGAAGGGTAATTACTCGGTGACTCTAACTGAGGCTGAAATTAATCAAATGCTGCAGAATGAATTGGTCGCGAAGCAGCATGGTATGCTTTCAAGCGATGCATCGATTAAGCGTGTTCTGGTCAGGCTCAAGAAAGATATAGCCGAGGTCATCATCTTGCGTGAAGTTTTTGGGCATGAAATAACTGTCTCGATGTATATTCAGCTCCGACAAAGCAAAGATGAGAAGGGGATAGCGACCGATATCCATCTTCATGGAGGAAATATTGATAATACCTCAGCGATGCCAAAAATTGGTGGGCGCTTCGGCAAGCTCAGTATTCCGCAGGGGTTTCTTCGGGCAGTGTTTTCTGATTACGTTAAAATCGCCGATACGTTAGCGCCCGAAATTGAATTAGGTTTAAGAAGAATGTCGAAATTTGAAATCCAAGACAAACGTGTGATCTTAGATCCATCCGGATCGTCTGAGGACGATGAAGGTGGAGACACACCTTTCTGAGGTCGTTACGCCTTCAAAAGTTTACGTATGTTCATTAAATCCATTTTTAAAATCTGATGAACACTCGCTCATGGAAAATTCACGTAAATATGGGGCTCATATTTCTTGGGTTCATTAGTAACGCGAACGGGCAAGATGCTTTGAAAGATCAACCCGTTCCCAAAGCGATTCCGATTGAAGATCTTCAACCGAAGTTTGATCAAGATGTGGTTGTGGTTAGCCGAAGTCGGCAATTTAAAATTTCAGGTTCTGATCCAGCGACACGAGCAGTGGCCGCGAATCTAGCAGAGGAAGCCAAGGGTGAGTTGCTGAAGTTGATAGAAGAGAAAGATGAATGGAAGGTTCCTGTGATCGTTGATTTGCGAGGAAAATATGGCGGTCCTGTTCCGTTGCGTAGCGCGGTTTTGGATTTGAGTTACAGTGAAGTTGGCTATCAGGTGAATATTTACGTAAACCTCAGTCGCGGTTTTCCAAAGGAATCCTACCAACGCGCGGTGCTTGCAGGATGTTTACTTGCGAGGTCTTTGAAAGATTCAGAGAAGATCGATGCTAAAGTGCCGCGTTCCGTTCCGCCATGGCTGGTTGAAGGTTTGTATGAAGCTGTTTCCTGGCGCTTGGGGCAATCCGATAGGCGATTATATGATGCCTTGTTTCGGCATGGAGAGTTGTTTGAGTTAGAAAAACTTTTTGAGCTTAACGAAGCGGGTCTGATTGCTATTGATGCGGCATCAAAGGCGGCATTTCGAGTTTCGGCAGGAGCGCTGGTGATGGCATTAAGTGAACAACCGGATGGAAAAGCTGGAATGAGAAGTTTTTTAAAGGAAGCACCAGCGTATAACGGAGAGTTTCCAGTATTACTTCGGCAACATTTTCCTGAACTCAATATGTCTCAAAGTGGGCTCTTAAAATGGTGGAAACTGCAGTTGGCTAATAAGGGTTCGGCACCTCTAACAGAAGCGATGAGTGTGGTGGAAACGGATCAAGAATTGGAACATGCCTTGAAACTCAGATATCGCGATGCGGAAGCCACTATGCATGAGGTTCCGATTTCAGAATGGGGCCGTGTTCCCAACCTAACTAAGGCAGAGCGGGTGGAATCGGTTCGTTTGACGGAAGAAGAATTGGTGCGGCTGAGTTATCGTTGTTTTCCTTCATACCGCCCGTTGTTGCAGGAATACCAACTTATGCTGACGCATTGGGTTAAGGGTGAGACCAAAGATATTTCTACGTCACTGATCAAGCTGGTTGAGACGAGAAAAACCATGGTCGCAAAATCTGAGCGCGCCCGCGATTTTCTCGATTGGTTCGAGATCACTCGTGCAAGGGAGACTAGTGGTGCGTTTGATGATTACCTGACCTTGAAATCACGTTTGAAGAAGCAGTCGAATCCTCGTAAAGACTCGATCACCAAATATCTGGACCGATTGGATCCCTTGTTTGTTATTCCTGAACAAAGACAGCCGAACTTATTTCCATTCAAATAATTCTGATTGATTTTGAGTCTTTGACGAATCGATTCAACCGTACATGCTCACGCCGTGTTCGCGACTTATGTGCATGATTTGGATCCGGTAATTTTTGAAATTACCAAGAGTATAGCGTTGAGATGGTATGGTCTTGCGTATCTCGCGGGGTTTATTTTGGGGTATGTTTTGCTGAAAAGACTGGCCGAGAAAAAGCTGTGGGTTCTACAGCCGGAAAAGACGGCGGATTTCATCGCTGCTGCGGCGTTGCTAGGGGTGTTTATTGGTGGGCGGCTGGGTTATGTGCTGTTTTACATGCACGGCGGAATAATTGAGGCATCACAGACCGCCGAGTCTACAATTCCAGCTTGGGCATATTTGAAATTTTGGAATTTTTTCGAATTCAATATTCTGTGGTGGCAGAATATTACTGCCGATCCTGGGTCTATCTTCAAAGTCTGGGAAGGCGGGATGGCGAGTCACGGAGGAATTCTAGGGATGATGATTTTTACGTTTTTTTATGCGAGGAAGAACAAAGTGTCTTGGGCAGGGCTGGGCGATGGAATGTGCGTGGTTGCTCCGCTGGGTTTGATGTTCGGAAGAATTGCCAATTTTATCAACGGCGAGCTTTACGGACGGATTGCACATGGAGTGCCATGGGCAGTGAAATTTCCGAATGCGCTGAGTGATCCGAATGCTCCAGAGATCCATCAATTTGATTCAGCCTTCCAAGCGGCGTTTGAAGCGTATCCCAAAATGGGAAATCCATATGGGATCAGTGACTTTGATCGATTCCGTATCTTGTCCGAAGCGAATCGAGAATCCGATGCGGTAAATCAGGCGATCGAACCTTTTCTGGAGCCGCGCCATCCGTCGCAACTCTACGAGGGTTTTCTTGAGGGGGGGCTGTTGTTTGCAATTCTCTGGATGGTTAGGATTAAATTTCCCCAGGCTCCGAACGGCTTGCTTACCGGATTATTTTTCGGACTCTATGCAACATTTCGCATCTTTGCAGAACAATTCCGTGAACCAGATGCGGCATGGGTCATCGATGGAATTTTGACGAAAGGCCAGTTCCTATCGATTTTCATGTATGTCTTCGCAGCCGCATTTCTAGGGCATGCGTATAAAACTTACAAACAGCGGAAAACTGAATCAGCTTAGACGGAAGACAATGCGTGCCTTGGTGAGATCGTAGGGCGACATTTCCATTTTGACTCGGTCACCGACGACAAGGCGAATGAAGCGTTTGCGCATTTTTCCGGAAATGTGAGCCAAGACCTCGTGGCCGCTGGCCAGTTTCACGCGGAACATGGTTCCGGCTAATACTGATGAAATTTCACCTTCAACTTCGACAGCTTTGTCCTCGTCGTTGGCTGGGGTGGCTTTTCTTGGTCCAAATTGATTGCGGCGCCCTCTGGACTGGCCTCTTGAATTATTTCTCGGTGGCATAACTAGGTGCGAAGTAAAAAACGATTAACCCGCGGGGAAGGGATAGCAGGTCGCTGGAGCGGCTTCAACGCTAAAAATACGCAAAAATCACGGATATTTTTAGATGATTTTAGGCAAATGCAGCGGATGCTTGCCAAGAAGGGATTGATTAGGCATTTTTCTCTTTATTCCCCATATGCTTTCATTGAATTAGTTATTAAAAATCCCAATCCACCATGGCAGATATTAGCGAAAATGAACTTCCGGCGAACGTGAAGGCTTTATGGCTTAAGGCACTCACTTCAGTTGAAATGAACAACACAGAATACGCAGTCAGTCTACTGCAAGCGGTTCTGAAAGATGCGCCCGGTTTCATTGAGGGACGTAGAGTTCTTCGTAAATGTGGAATTCAGCTATGTGGAATAGGTAATAAAAAGAAGGGCATCTTCGGAATGTCGGGTGGAGGAATGGCGATTATGAAAATCGCTAGCCAAGCCAAGAAAGATCCAAACTTGGCTCTGCCTTTAATCGAGAAGGAACTTGAGAAAGATCCAATCAATGGGCAGGCAAACGATTTATTGTTCGATGTAGCATTGAAATTGGAACTTCCAGAGACGGCCGCTTTTGCTCTCGAGACGGTCCGCATCTATGCTCCAGAGAATACCAAGTTATTGCATAAGCTTGCTGAGTTTTACCTATCTAACAATAACCCGACCAATGCGGTTGATGTCTATAACGATATCATCAAGCAGACTCCAATGGACTCCGCAGCAATCAAGGGATCGAAAGATAGTTCCGCACGGGCATCCATGCAGAAGCAGCGCTGGGATGAAAATAGCAGCATGCGTGATTTGATGCGTAACATCACGGAGAACGAAGAGCTTGAACAAGCGACACGCACGGGACTTACCAAAGAGCAGCTTGAGGCTCGCCGGGATAAGGCGATTGAAAAGTATAACTTAGACACGAACAATCTCTCTGCTGCAAAAGATTTGGCGAATATCTACGAACAGTTAGAAGATTGGGCGAACGCCTACACCTTTTTCCATTGGGCGCATTCACTGAGTAATGGCGATATCGCGCTGGCTAATAAAGCTAGCATCATGCGCGATCGTGCCTTGGAGCATGAACTCATGGTCCTAGAAGCGGCAGTTGCTGCCGATCCTGAAAATCCAGATCTTCAAGGCCAAGTCGCCGAGCGACGTTCGGCAAGGCTGGAGGAGCAAGTGCAAGAAGCCAAACAGCGCATTGAGCAAAACCCGACCGATCCACAGCTACGCTATGAACTTGGACAAGCACTGTATCGCAGCGGCGATTACACTGGCGCGATTCCCCATCTCCAACAAGCGACGCGTAACCCGCACATTCGCACCAAAGTCTTGTTAATGTTAGGTCGGACTTTCCGTGCGAAAAACATGTATGACCTTGCGATCAAGCAGCTTTCCGATGCGCTCGCGGATCTACATGCGATGGATGGAACAAAAAAAGAAGTGCTCTATGAAAAAGGCCAGATCCATCATGATATGGGAGATAAAGCCGCGGCCTTGGATAGCTTCAAACAAATTTACGAAGTGGATTATGGCTATCGCGATGTTGCACAGCGGGTCGAATCTTCTTATGGAAACTCTTAAGTTTATATGATTCAAACTGAACGACCTATTGAAAAGAAAGTGCTATTGATGGGCACGTGTTTGTGCGATGCATTTTATGATGAGGCAGCTAAGGCCACTGTCGAAGTTCTGGAGCATCTTGGTGTTGAAGTTATTTTTCCTGAAAACCAAACCTGCTGTGGGCAGCCGGCGTTCAACTCGGGTGACTGGATAGCTTCGAGAAAAGTGGCTCTTTATACAGCGGAAGTGTTCGCTGGTGATCTACCCGTCATTGTCCCATCTGGTTCTTGCGCGGCGATGAACTTTCATGGAAATCCGTTGCAGTTCGAAGAATGCCCAGATGAAAAAGTCACTTCGCTAGCCAAACGGACATGGGAGGTGATTGATTTCATATACAACGGTCTCGGCATCAAAACCTGGAAGGGTAAATTCGATCAGCCCACACGTATTGCCTTTCATCGTTCGTGCCACTCACGCGGAACCGATAGCGGAGATGCCGTGGTGAATCTGCTCTCTTCCATCGAAAACGCGGAGATCGTCCCCTTCGGACAAGGTGAGCAGTGCTGCGGATTTGGCGGCACGTTTTCGGTTACGTTTCCTCACATCTCAGGAAGAATGGGCACTTTGAAAATGGATCACATCCTTGAGGCTAAACCGGATATCCTCACCAGCGGTGACATGTCCTGTTTGATGCATCTCACCGGCCTCGCGCGTGCGCAGGGGCGCCCGATTCGGCATTGCCACGCGATCGAAATTCTTCGCGATACTTTAATCGGTTAGTCACAATTTTAACACAGATATTTTTAGATATGCACGATCCACGAATCGACTCACTCGCAAAACAACTGGTTGGATACTCCATTGATCTCAAAAAGGGAGAGAAGGTTTTGTTAGATCTTTATGATGTTCCAGACTCCATCGGTATTGCGTTGATTCGTGAGGCGCGTCGCAAGAACGCCATTCCTTTTGTGCGGATTCATCAATCCAGAATTTCCCGTGAGCTCTTGATGGGAGCGACCGAAGACCAATACAAAGTTTCATCCAAGCTTTTGCTTTCCGAAATGAAAGACATGGACGCTTATATCGCAGTCCGTGGCAGTCACAATATTTCCGAGACTTCGGATGTAGCGCAGAAGAATATGCAGGTAGCAATGAAGCAGTTGCGCCCGGTGATTGATTACCGTGTGAAGAAAACCAAATGGTGTGTATTACGTTGGCCAACGGCTTCGATGGCGCAGCAGGCCAGCATGAGCACCGAAGCGTTTGAGGATTTTTACTTCAAGGTCTGTCTGCTCGATTACAAAGCACTGGTCCCATCGATGAATGCGCTGAAGCGCCTGATGGAAAGCACCGACAAGGTTCACATTATCGGTCCCGGCACGGATCTGAAATTTTCGATCAAAGGCATCCCCGCAGTGGTTTGCGGCGGCAACTACAATATTCCCGATGGTGAGGTTTTCACAGCACCCGTGAAAACCTCCGTCGAGGGCGTGCTGACTCACAACGCTCCGACCATTTACCAAGGCATTGCTTTCGATTCCATCAAGCTTGAGTTCAAAGAGGGCAAAATCATCAAAGCCGAGGCAGGAAATAAAACCAAGGAACTGAATCGCATTTTGGATACCGATCCCGGTGCGCGATACATCGGTGAATTTGCTCTCGGTTTTCACCCCGTCATTCGTGAACCGATGCGTGACATTCTGTTCGATGAGAAAATCGCCGGATCGTTCCACTTCACACCGGGGCAGGCGTATGAGATCGCTGACAACGGTAACCAGTCACAGATTCATTGGGACATGGTCAACATCCAGCGCAAAGACTACGGCGGTGGTGAGATTTACTTCGATGGCAAACTGATCCGTAAAAACGGCATTTTCCTGCCAAAGAATCTTGAGAAGCTGAATGGGTGAAGAGACACAAGATTTTGAGACGCTAGATTCAAGAGCTCTGAGTTAAGCTCTGTGCTTTTTGAAGATCGCCAAGGTGCGCTCACGTTCGGTTTTGTGATCCACGCAGGGCAGGGGATAACCTGGGGCGAGAGGTAGGCTATTCTCGGGTGGGGCTTGAAATTTCTTAGGATCTACGGACTTTAGCTCGGGTATCCATCGTTTGATATAAACGCCCGTTGGGTCATGTTTGGCGGTTTGGGACCAAGGATTTTGGATACGGAAATAAGGTGCAGCATCGGCTCCTGTGCCGGCGGACCATTGCCAGCCGCCGTTGTTGGAAGCGATCTCGCCATCGGTGAGATGCTGCATGAAATGGGATTCACCGAGTTTCCAATCAATGTGGAGATCTTTGGTGAGAAACATCGCGGTGATCATACGGACGCGGTTATGCATGAAACCGGTTTGAAGGAGCTGGCGCATCCCAGCATCGACGATGGGGAATCCAGTATGACCTGATTTCCATTTCTCAAAGTTCTCGCCGGGTTCGTTCCATGGTAGGCCTTTCCAATCTTGATTGAACTCATGGTCTAGGACGTGGGGAAAGTGATGGAGGATAGCAAAGTAAAACTCCCGCCAAGCGAGTTCCTTGATGTAGATCTCGATAGAGGTGCGGGATCGGCCAGTCGCGGAGTTGAGGGCTGCGGCGACTTTTGCGTAAAGCGTGCGGATGGAGATGAGGCCGAAGCGGAGATCCTGTGAGAGGCGGGAGGTGGCTTCGAGCGATGGGATATCGCGTTTTTCGGAGTAATGGCTGATAATTATTGAAACGGCATGGCGCATCCGCTCGCGAGCTGCGCGTTCACCGGGTTCTGGAAGGTCTGCGATGGATTCGGGGAGTTTCCAGTGGGAGAGGGTCGGTAGTTTTAAGGAGGAGATGCCTCGTGGAGTGTTGAGAGAATCCGGCTTCGGTAAGGGGAGTGGTTTCGGACGAGAAAGCCAGTTGTTCGAATAGGGGGTGTAAACTTTGTAGGGATTTCCCGTTTGGGTCAGGATCTCCGAGGGATTGTGGAGCGCGACATCATCGTAGCCGCAGCATTCGATCCCAAGCTCTGCGCACAGAGCAATGAGCTCTTGTTCGGTTTGTTTACCGAAAGGATCGGGATCGCGATTGAAATAAACCGCCGTGGCTCCGGTTTCGGCAATGAGTTTCTTTAGCGAAGGTATCGCAGCGCCCTCCCGGATGATGAGAGTGGAATCCAGTGTTTCGAGATTTTTTGCCAGTGATTCCAAGCAACCGCAGAGGAATTTCTGACGGTTCGATCCAGTCCAAGCATGATTTTTCCTCCAAGAGCTGAGGATATAAACAGGAATCACGCCTCCGGCTTTGGAGGCGTGATATAAAGCAGAGTTATCAGCGATCCGAAGATCGCGGCGAAACCAGTGGATAACAGAAGGCATTTTCGAATGAAGCATGAAAATCAGCTAACGAAATCGAAAACTGCCTCAAGTTCCGCTTAATATTTTTTGAGAAGAGCTTCGACCTTGCGAACGGTGGTTGCAGAAAGCTTGCCGTCGACCTTTTTCGCGGAGTCGAGAATGGCTTTGATTTCAGTCAATGCTTTTTGGGCTTCGCTGAGGGATTTTTTCATTCCGCCAAATTTCTTGTCGGAGAAATACTTGGTGAAGCCTGATCCAGCACGGCTGATGCATAAGCGCCAGCCTTCGAATGCTGCGGTTTCGTAGGTGAAGCGGGTGAGGTTTTTCTTGGAGTTCATATGTTTCAGTTGTTAGGTTGGTTAGATATTTCGTCAATAATTCAAAAAAATCCAAGCATTTTTACTCAATTCATGCGGAAATTTAGTCATTTTTCTCATTTTTTAGAGAAAAAGCATTGCAAGTGAGGCTCTAAAGCATTTCCTTCGCCCCCCGCGAGTGAATCAAAATCAACCGCCGTTGGTCCTCTAGGTGTGAAAGCGCCTGTCTCGCGTGAGGGTAACCCGGCAACCGAAACCATATATGTCAACTACCACACTAGCTCGCTTCGAGCTCCCGAATCGTCTCGTTCGCAACGAGGATACCGCATCAGATATCTACGCACAGTTCATCGCAGAACCCTTTGAGCGTGGATATGGTCACACCGTAGGCAACTCACTTCGCCGTGTTTTGCTTTCCTCACTTGAGGGTGCATCCATCACCTCGGTGAAAATTGCAGGTGTCCAACATGAATTCTCCAGCCTTCCAGGCGTGGTCGAGGATGTCACCGACATCGTCTTGAACCTCAAGAAGGTTAAATTCAGCCACGGCGAAAAAGAGCCGCGCATCCTTTCTATCAAAGTTGAAAAAGAAGGTGTTATCACCGCTGGTGACATCATCGAAGATCACATCTACTCCATCGTGAACAAGGATCAGATCATCTGCACCTTGGACAAAAAAGTAAAATTCGATTGTGAATTCGAAGTTCGCGTTGGCCGTGGTTTCTCCACTGGCGATGAGAACAAGCGCAAGGATCAGCCAATCGGCGTCATCGCGATCGATTCCATCTTTTCCCCAGTGACCCGCGTTAAATACAGCGTGGATTCCACACGCGTTGGTCAAATCACCGACTACGACAGACTTACTCTTGATATCTGGACCGACGGTCGCATCACTCCACAAGACGCATTGCTTCAAGCATCTGCCATTCTTCGTCATCACCTCGACGTATTTGTTAATTACGACGAAAACGCAGTCGACTTCGAAGAAGCACCAGCAGAGTCCAGCGAAGAAAACGCCGCGCTCAAAAAACTTCTCAATATGTCGGTCAACGAGATCGAGCTCTCCGTCCGTGCGGCGAACTGCTTGAACAACGCAAACATCACTTCGGTGGGACAACTTGCGATGAAATCGGAAGCCGAAATGCTTAAATACCGTAACTTCGGTAAGAAATCCCTCAATGAGATCAAGGACAAGCTCGTCGAGCTCGGCCTCGGCCTTGGCATGTCCTTCGAGCCTGCCCTGCTTGCAGGTGGATCGATCGCTTCACGCGGACCACGCCTTGGCGCCGAAGACGAGACACAAGTTGGACTTGCTGATCTTATTGCCCAAAACCTTGACGACTAATTCCACCCTTTATTTCTAACCACTAACGGAAGCCACCGATGAGACATCGCCGCAACACTACTAAGCTTAAACGCAAAACCGCCCACCGCAAATCACTGCTCGCCAACTTGGCATGCAGCTTGATTGAGCATGGCCGCATCAAAACCACTTTCGGTAAAGCCAAGGCCCTGCGCCCGGTTGCTGAAAAGTTGGTCACACAAGCCAAACGCAACGACCTGCATTCCCGCCGTCTTGCCATTGCTTTCCTTCGTCAGAAGGAAGCAGTGAGCAAACTGTTCGCAGAGATCGCACCAGCAGCAGCTACTCGCCCAGGCGGATACTGCCGCATCATCAAACTCGGCCAACGCATGAGCGATGCCGCCCCAATGGCAATCATTGAATGGGTGGATCAGCCAGAACTTGGTTCGGAAGAAGTCGTCGAAGTAGCTGCCGAGGAGACCACTCCAGAGCCAGCCGCCGAGAAAAAACCTGCAAAGAAAGCTGCTAAGAAAGTAGCCAAAAAAGCAGAAGCGACAGCTGAGTAATTTAGCTTAACGTAAATTCAAACAAGCTCTCCAGTGGTAACGCTGGAGAGCTTTTTTCGTTGCAAGCCATTTTCATCCCGATAAAACGACTGAGGTTTCGCTCCGCGTTTTCTAATCGCGGATCAGTGAAAAGCCGCTGTAGCTCAGGGGTAGAGCAGCTCATTCGTAATGAGCAGGTCGTCGGTTCAAATCCGACCAGCGGCTCCATTTTTTAGAAGGTGGATTTCGGATAACAATTGGTGGCTTTGATGGGAGTTGATTTTCTGGCTTTGTGATTTTTTTCAGTCATGGATGATGCATGCCTAATCCATGGACCGGAATCGGAAATCCCTACACTCGCACTGAAGTTTTAGAACGTTTGCATGATACCTTGTCGAAAGGTGAGGCGATCATTGCAGCAGGAGCTGGCACGGGGATCAGTGCGAAGTTTATCGAAAAGGGCGGAGCGGATTTGATCATCATTTATAATTCGGGTCGGTTTCGCATGATGGGTCATGGTTCGACCGCAGGCTTGATGGCTTATGGCGATGCGAATGCGGTGGCGATGGAGATTGGGGAGTATGAAGTGCTACCAGTGGTGAATGAAATTCCGGTGATCTGTGGGGTGCATGCGACGGATCCGCGTCGTCGGATGTGGCATTGGCTGGGGAAGGTGAAAGACATGGGTTTCTCGGGAGTGAATAATTTTCCAACCCATACGATCATCGACGGACAGTTTCGGGATATTCTTGAGGAGACTGGGATGAGTGTGAAAAAGGAATTTGAAATGGTCGGCCTAGCGCGGCGGATGGATATGTTTTCGATCGTCTATGTCGGTAGTCCTGAGGAGTCGATTGAAATGGCGAAGGCGGGTGCGGATGTGATCATCGCACATGTTGGCACGACCGTTGGTGGATCGATTGGTGTGACGGAGGCTGTGGTTCCATGGGATGAAACGATACGCCGCACTCAAGCGATCATCGATGCGGGTAAATCCGTGCGCAATGATGTGTTGTATCTTTGTCACGGTGGTCCGATCAATACGCCGGAAGATGCGGATCGAGTAATTCAGGCAACAGATTGTGTCGGATTTGTCGGTGCGTCTTCGTTGGAGCGGATGGCGGTGGAGCATTCTCTAACAGCTTTGACCCGCGAGTTCAAATCGATCAAAATCAAACGATAATTTTATGTCCACGCTTGCGATTTTAGGAACTCTGGATTCGAAGGGTGAGGAACATGCCTTTGTTGCGGAAATCGTTCGGTCGCGCGGTCATGTGGCTTTGTTGATTGATGTGGGAACGGGTGGCGAACCAACCGTGAAGCCGGATATCACGCGTTATCAAGTTGCGGAGTCAGCAGGTTTGGATCTCGCGCCTGTTATTGCTAGAAAAGATCGTGGAGAAGCAGTGACGGCGATGAGTCAGGCTGCGCCAGTTTTGTTGGCGAAACTGCAACGTGAGGGAAAAATTGATGGAGTGATTTCGTTGGGAGGTGGCGGTGGGACGGCAATTGGATCGGCGGCGATGCGGGCGTTGCCGATTGGGTTTCCGAAACTCATGGTATCGACTTTGGCGTCTGGAAACACGGCTCCTTATTTGGGCACGAGCGATATCACGATGATGCCGAGCGTGACAGATGTTGCGGGATTGAATCGGCTTTCGAGAATCATTTTCACCCGGGCGGCTGGAGCGATTTGTGGGATGGTGGAGGCGAAGATTGATGCCGCATCGGACAAGCCGTTGATTGTGGCATCGATGTTTGGAAATACCACGGCATGCGTGAGTGAAGCGAAGCGGATTTTGGAGGAGAACGGTTATGAAGTTTTGGTTTTTGCTGCGACAGGTGCGGGCGGGAAATCCATGGATGCGATCATTGATTCAGGGATCGTTTCGGGTGTACTTGATATCACCACAACCGAGCTTGCGGACGAGTTGGTGGGCGGAGTTCTAACAGCTGGTCCGGATCGGCTCAACGCCACGGCGCGTGCAGGGATTCCGGCGGTTGTCGGGCCGGGTTGTTTGGATATGGTGAACTTCGGCGAACCTGCTTCGGTTCCGGAGAAATATGCGGGGCGGAAGTTTTATCATCACAATCCACAAGTGACATTGATGCGCACAACGGCGGATGAGTGTGCGCAGTTGGGAAAAATTTTGGTTCAGAAAACAAATGCTTATTCCGCGCCGACGGCGATCCTGTTGCCTACCCGAGCGATCTCGGTGATTTCGGCGGCGGGTCAGCCATTCCATGATGCCGCGGCGGATCAGGCATTGTTTGGTGCTATCCAAAGCGGCAGCAAGCATCCGGTGATTGAGATGGATGTGGAAATCAATGATCCGGCGTTTGCGCGTGCTTGTGCGGAGAAGTTGATGGAGATGCTGGAAGTGCCGAGTGATCGGTGAAGAAGGATAGCGGAGATTGTTGATGGTTTACTAGAATTAAGAAGAGCGTGACTGGAGTCACGCGGTCCCAGGGGAAGAGACGGAGTTGACGTGGGTGGGAGAAAGGATTGAACTCTCCCTGGTTTGAATAAGAAAAACGATGTCATCCCGGAGAGGGATATTCAGGTGTTTGGTGGGAAGACCCGTTACCGGGTGGTTCGTGCCGATGTCGCGGATTCGAGATCTTGGTTGGATAAGGGGAAGCATTGTCAGTTGTTGCAGCAACATCATATTTCGCACGTTGGTGTGATGGAGGCAGTTGCTCCGTTTGAGATTGTGCGTATGAATTTGGGTGGGACGTATATGATTGCGTGTATTGAGGGGGAAGGGGTGGTCTTGGTGGACGGAGGATGGAAAAAAATTCGCGCGAATCAGGCGTGTTTGCAGCCGCCGTTTATGATGAATGCCATGAGGTGTTTGCCTGGCAAGTCGTGGAAATTCGCTTGGGTGCGTTATGATGAATCGCGTGAGGTGCATCCGATCATTTCATCGGAATCGCCAGTGATCGGATCGTATGCCAGCGCGTCGTTACAGGCGGCGATTGAGGGTTTATATTTGGAAGCGGGCGGCGAGGCTGCGCCTGCATTTCTGCATCACTGGAGTGAATTGATCCATCGTTACGTGGTGCGCTTTGCGCAACCTCATCGGCAAGATCCACGTTTGTGGGAGGTTTGGAGAAAGGTTGAGGCGCAACTCTCGCGAAACTGGACACTGGCTGAAATTGCGAAATTAGCTCGGATGAGTGGGGAGCATTTGCGCAGGGTGTGTCAGAAAGAATTGGGTCGGAGTCCGATGCAGCACCTGACGTTTTTACGGCTACAAGAGGCGCAACATTTGTTGTCAGTCACAGATGACAAAGTGGAGTTTATCGCGAAGGTCGTTGGCTTTGAAAGCGTTTCGACGTTCTCGAATACCTATAAAAAGTGGGTAGGATGGAGGCCTTCTGAGCAGAGGGGGAGTTAGTGAATAATGAAGGTTGAAGAGTGAATTTTAAATCAAAAATCAACAATCATCAATCGTCAATCAATCCGAACAACCAAAACGCACAGCTCCTAGCATCGATTGACTACGCTTCGCTCCATCCAAGCAGTCAGGACTTCCTCATAGTAATTGAAGTTCGCTATGCTCACAAAGCATTGACGATTGATGATTGACGATTGTTGATTTTTGAATGAAGAAAAAGATAGCCTATCTGCGCTTCTTGCGTTTGTTGCCGGCGCTTTTTGAGGGGCGATGGGTATTTTTCTGGGGACCTGCGTGGGATGCGGGTTTTGGGGATGGTTTTTTGGAGCTGTGGCCTTTGCTGCCTTTAAAGCTGGAAGGAGGCGCGGATCTAACAGGCATTTTAACGCCATCGGTGGTTGGTGGGCCGGCTACGGCGAAATCGACGAAGCGTTTGATCTTATCGATGGAAACGATGCGGAGTGGGAGTTTCATGCCGAGGGCGAGTCGGCGGCCATCGAAGGAGGTCCATGCTTTGTTGTGTTCTTCGAAGCGCCAGTTGGTGGAACGAGGGAGGTCTTCGCGTTTGACGACGCCACGGATGCTCATCTCCGGGATTTCAACCATCAGGCCCATGGCACGGACGTCGGTGATGACGCCGTCGAAAGTGGTTTGCTCACCATCGTTTTTGGCTTGGTCGGTGGAGGCAATGAGCTCGAGGTATTCGAGGAGTTTGATTTGTTTCGTCTCGGATTCCGCCTCTGCTGAGGTGCGTTCGGTATCGGAGATGTGGCGGGCGATATCGCGGAGATCTGCTTGCGATGGGGTGTGATCCGCGTTCTTCGGTGCGTTATCGAGAAACGGTTGCAGCGAGCGATGCACGATGAGATCGGCGTAGCGGCGGATGGGCGAGGTGAAATGGGTGTAGTCGGTTTTCGCGAGGCCGTAGTGGCCGATGGGATCGGCGGCGTAGGCGGCGCGTTTGAGGGATTTCAACAGGCCGAGTTTGATTGTGTGTTCCTCGGCGGTGCCTTTGGAAGAATCTAACAGGGCTTGGATGTGGGAGCGGTTGGTTAGATCACCGGGCTGGTAGCCGTGTTGTTCGGCGGTTTCCGCGTAGTCGTCCAAACGTGATGGATCGGGATCTTCGTGAATGCGGAAGATGGAAGGCTTGGAGCGCTCGCGGAGGATTTTTGCAACCGCTTGGTTGGCGATGAGCATGCATTCCTCGATGAGTTGGTGGGACGAGGTGTGGATGACCTGATGGGCTTCACAAGCGCGGCCGTTTTCATCGAGTTTGATTTTGATCTCAGGCATTTCGAGATCCAGCGCGCCGTTTAAGAAGCGGTTTTTGCGCAGCAACGAAGCCATTTTCCATGCTTCTTTGACTGAGCCAGAAAGGGTGGGATCGGAACCTTCGGGGGCGGGTTTGCCGTCGAGGATGGCTTGGGCTTGTTCGTAGGAAAGCTTGGCGCGGGAGTGGATGACTGCATCAACGAACTTGGTGTTGAGGATATGGCCGTCGTCTGAAATTTCCATGATCGCACATTTGGTGAGGCGATCGACGTTTGGCTTGAGCGAGCAGATTCCGTTAGAGAGCTCGGTTGGGAGCATGGGGAGAACTCGATCGACCAAGTAGGTGGAGTTGCCACGCTCGACAGCTTCCTTGTCCATAGGTGCGCCGGGTTTGATGTAGTGGGAGACGTCGGCGATGTGGACTTCTAACAACCATCCACCGCTTTTGGTTTTGGCGATGAAGATTGCATCGTCATGGTCTTTCGCATCGGCTGGGTCGATGGTGATGACGAGTTTGTCGCGATGATCGCGGCGGCGTGCGATTTCGGCTGCGGGGATTTCTTCCGGAACGGCGCGGGCTTCGCGCAGGACGTCTTCGGGAAAGGAGGTGCGCAGGCCGTAGCGAGCGATGGTGGAGAGGATGTCGACACCGGCATCGCCGGGCCAGCCGAGGACTTCGATGACGCGGCCGATGGGATCGGTGTTTGCGTTTGCCCAGCTTTCGAGATCGACCACGACCGTTTGGCCGGGTTCTGCGGTGGTATCACCGGTGATGTTGATTCGGCCTTCTAGGGCTTTGTCATCGGTCTCGACCCATGCGAAGTTCGCTTTCTTGCGGAAGATTCCGACGATGCGTCCGGAGCGGCGGGAGAGGATTTCGATGACTTCGCCGCGCATTTCCTGATCGTCTGGGACGGGGCCGCGCTGGCGGGGTTTGGAGGACGGGGCGGAGGTTTTGATGCGGACGCTATCGCCATCGAGAGAGGTCAGGGTTTTATCGCGCGGGATGAAAATGCGTGAGTGGAGTTTGAAATCGATGCCAGCGGTTTCGTTTTCGGCGTCGCCGATGATGGGGTAGAAGAAGGCGTGGCCGTTGGGGAGGAATTTGATCGAGCCGGTGAGTGAGCCTTTGGGGGCGGGTTTGGCGTGAGTGGATTTCGCTGGGGTAGATTTCTCGGGCGCGGCTTTTTTGGCTTCAGCCTTGGGCTTGATCTCGGGAGGTTTGACGAGAGAGTAGAGATTTTTCGCGCCGCAGGAGATGATTTTCGCCTCCGTGAGGTCGATGAGAATTCCGGTCATTTCGCCTTTGCGGTCGCCTGGGATTTCCAGGGTCTTGGCAATTTGGGTTTTGGAATAGGTGTTGTCCGGATTGGTTCGGAAGAGGGCAAGGATCTGATCGCGCATGGGGCAGTTATTTTTGATAAGACGTATAGGACTTATATGACCTATGAGGAGAGGTGATGGCCGATCTGGTGGAATCGACGATTGATGAATTGCTAGGAAGCTAAACGGATCAAAGCCTTCTGACAAGAAGGGGTTTTAGGGACTGTGGTGGCGGATTCATTTCTTCCAAATCAACATTCAAAAATCCTCAATCATCAATCGTCAATCACTTCGTGGAGTGAGCGCTACGGTAGTGCGGTTTTGATTGACTCCGCTTTGCTCCGTCCAAGCAGTCGGGACTTTGTCTTATTCTTGAAGTTCGCTAACGCTCATACGGCATTTCCGATTGATGATGCGTGTGTGGTATGGCTACGATGTCTCGTTAGCTAATTCTAGCGTCGTGTTTATACGTTTGATTAGCTTAAATCGCGGTGGGGTAACCTGCTCTTCTACCTCGCGATGATAGACCTCGATCATGTCACCCACTCGCACAGCGTAAATCACCTCACCGTATCCTGCCCAATATCCTAGTGCAGCTATTTCAGCGTCCTTAGGAATTCCCCATCCATCCCAATTTTCTCTGTTTAGGTTTTTGAAGCAAACGGGACGATTAGTTAGAAGCGGCGACGCAACTGATCCAAGCTGTAATGAAATTGATCCTTTTGGACCAGATCGCTCATCAAATGTGGAATCCGTATGCCATGCGATTGGTTGAGCTGCGTGAACCTTCAATTCGGTCTTTGACTTTATTGGGAAGCTACAAGATGAAGCTAGCAATGCGTATAGGACGATTAGAGTGCGCATTTTATTATTATGGCTAACGTCACAGCACACCAATCCCTGACCGGGAGGCGCGCGTCGTTGACAGGTAAGAGGTTAAAATCATGGGAGGTGATTCGAAAATACAGCGCGGTCAGGGATTGAGTGTCGCGGCTTGTTGGCTTCTTTGTTCCAAACGAAAGGAATCGATTATACTTGTCCTTTCGAGGTATATTGTGCGTTCAGCGCACCGAGCCTCAAAAGTTCCGCTCTTTTTGACAAATAGGTCGTCCATTTTGATCGAATTCCACTCCGTCTCTATCAATCCCTCCACTGGCATGTCGAAGCCAGAAACATTCGTAACACGAATCAAAGGGGCATCGTGCCCTCCTCTGTATTTGGAACTTACAACTCCCTCAAGTGACATCGTAAACCGTTCGTTTCTCTGGGATACGAAAAAGCTTAGAAAAGATGCAAAAAACCAAACGACCGTACAAAGTGCAGACCACAACCTACGCCGATTCAGACTTTTGTTTGGCCAATAACCTATCGCTATGATCAGGAAGATAGTCAGAGGAAAAAAGCCTATAATCTCAAACCAATGAGATCCATACGGACTGTGCGTTAGAAAAAAAATATAAAGCGCTAAGAACACTAGAGTGCTGATTGCCGTGATTCTCATAGCCAATAGTATTAATGAACAAGATGCAGTAATTGTCCTGCAAATACAACACGTTGTATAATACATACAATTACAGCTCTGGATAGCTTAGCTATAAATTGTTTCTTCATAGATTAAATTTTACAAACACAGCCGCTTAAATAACTCATTCAGCGGCAGCTGCAGACAGATGTAGAAATCGCCGAACTCTGAGTATTTTGCGGAGACTTCGTCGAAGCGCATTTCGTAGACGATGTCTTTGATATCGGAGGTGGATTTGGAGAGGAGGGTGACGCCCCATTCGTGTTCGTCTAGGCCGGTTGAGCCGGTGATGAGTTGGAGAATTTTTCCCGAGTAGGTGCGTCCGACGCGGGCGTGGCCGGCCATGAGGGTGCGGCGAGTTTCGTAGTCTAGAGCGTACCAGTTTTCCTCACCGCTGCGGCGTTTGGTCATGGGGTAGAAGCATACGACTGGCCAATCGGGGAGTTGGGGATAAACGCGGTAGGAGCGGTAGTGCGCCATACGGTCGTCGAATTCTTTGAGGGCGGCGATGTATTCCTCGGTGTCTGCGGTGAGGTTTTTCTCAGCGATCAAAGTTTCCGCGATGTATTGCTCGCGGGTGGTGGTGTATTCGGATGGCTCGGTGAGTGAGAAATAGGAATACGCAGGTGTTAGAATTTCTGCACCGAGGGAAAGGGTGAGTTGTTTCTCAAAGGCGTTGGCGACATGGAGGTCGGGGGTGAGGAGCATGAAGCCGAGATCGGCTTTGGGCGAGACGATGGAAAAAGTGAGAAGCTGGGTGTCCGGGGTGGCGCGGATTTCCTGGATGAGCTCGGTGAAACGGACTTTAGCTTGGCGTTGTTCATCATCACTGAGCATGGCCCATTGTGAGTAGTCGATGTGGTAGAACAGGTGAAGAACGTGCCAGCCTTCTTTGAGTGTGAGTGGAGTCATTGAAGTGTGAATAGTGAAGTTTGAATAGTGAAAGCAGAGTGAGTTGTAACGAACTATTTAGTTAAGCGAAGCTGTGTTGGCTTGGACGGAGCGAAGCGGAGTCAATGGTGAAGTTTGAAGAGTCAAAGCAGAGCGAGTTGTTACGAGCAATTAGAATTTAGGCGGGGATATGTGAATGGTGAAGAGTGAAAGCAGAGAGATTTTAACTCATTTCACGATTCACTACTCATCATTCACTCTTTAACGTATGTCGGTGGAGATTTCGGTTTTGAAGAGGGATTTGAATTTTTCGATGGGTGCATCTATGGCTGGGCCTTCGAGAGCTTGGATTATCCAGCGTGCGTTTTCACCTGTGCGGTAAGAAGCGTGCATGCCCATATCGGTGAAGCCATCGGTGGCGGAGATAGTTAGGGTTTGGTCTCCTGAAATGGCGAGAGTGGTGCTATCGCCAACTAGAGTGCCTTCGCTGTCGCGGAAGAAAATTCGAATAGCACCGGAGTTGCCTTTTGCTTGAATTTTGATGACGGGGATGAGTTTGACACCACGGCGTACGATATCTGGATTTTCGCCTTGGGTGATGGGGGGGCGCCAATAGGTTTCGACGGCGGAAATGCTGAGGATTTTCCCTTCGACGGGTAGGCTAACTTTTTTCGATATATCAGAATCGACGGGGATTTGTTTGGAAAAGTGGACGACGGCCAGCGCGGCGGTGATGATCAAAGCGGCTACGATGGCGAACAAGCTGGTTTTTTCCAGTATGGTGAGGGTGGAGAAAAACCCCAGCGCTTCGTTGGAAGGCTCTGCTGGGCTGGATGAGCTTTCGAGATCTTCGGATAGAGCGGTATTTTCCATCACTCCGTAGCTTTTCGCTGGATCTGTGGGAGCCTCGAGAGGCTGGTGCTCATTTTCACCAAGTTCCCAGAGATCGGTTTCGTCAATTCCGATGTAATCCTTAGCGAAATCGGATGGATCTCGGTCGGGAGGATTTTCAGGGAGTTGGGAGTCGTTACTCATGATGCGTCACAGGGGTTTTAGAATCCTGAGAATCGGTTGGCGAGAGAAGAAAGTGGGGAAGATTTCCGACAGAAAAATGGGGGAGAGAAAAATAAGAAGGGAGATTGGGTTATTGAATGAAGAAGAAGAGCGCGACTGGAGTCGCGCGGTCCATTTTTATTTTTCCCGTGCTAGTAGTTTGGATTTACATGATGTGCCCCAGCGGTAGCCGCCTAGGGCTCCGTCTTCGCGGATGACGCGGTGGCATGGAATGAGGTAGGCGATGCGGTTTTTCCCGATGGCGTTACCGACCGCGCGGGCGGCGCTGGGTTTGCCGATGCGTTTGGCGAGTTGGCTGTAGGTGGAGGTTTTGCCACTGGGGATTTCCAGTAAGGCGTTCCAGACTTGGAGTTGAAATTCGGTGCCGTTTAGGTCGAGCTTGAGCGGGGTGGTGGACTTGGATTGGAAGATTTTTTGGGAGAGTTCGACTGCTAAACGATCGTTTCTTTTTAGGGTGGCGTCTGGCCAGTCGTGGGTCAGTTGTTGGAAGGATGCTGCTTTGTCGGTTTCGAAAAAGGACAGGTGGGCGATGCCTTTTTGGGACCTGGCGATGAGCATGTTTCCGAAAGGAGTTTCGGAAATTCCCCAGTCGATGATGATTTTCACGGGGTTAGCAGTCATTTTAGATTAATTGGAAATATGATTATAAGTCGCTGTTTTATAAGAATTAACTGATATTCAATATATCTTAAATAATGTGCCCAGTTCAAAATTAAAACAATCGTTGGAAATTAGAGATAGCGAGTCAGCGCATTGACCTTGGATTGATCTAGTTCATTGGCGAGAGCGACCGTGAGGCTGAGCATGGCGAGGTAATCGTTGATATCAATGATGGCGTTGTGTGAGTGGATGTAGCGGGCCGGGACGCCGAGCACGACCGATGGGATACCGTCATTGGCGAGGTGGAAAGCGCCGGCATCGGTTCCGCCGCCGCGACGGACGGTGACTTGGTAGGGGATTTTGGCATCTTCTGCGGTTTGGATGGCGAGTTCTGCGAGGCGAGGGTTTCCGATCGCGCTGGGATCGTAGAGTCGGATTTGGACGCCGCCGCCGAGTTTTCCTTGGGATTCGGATGAGTTGAAGCCGGGTGTGTCATCGGCGGGTGGGCCTTCGAGGACGATGGCGACGTCGGGTTTGGTGAAATGGGCGAGGGTTTTCGCGCCGCGGAGGCCGACTTCCTCTTGGACCGTGCCGGCGAAGATGAGTTCGTTTGGGTGATCCATTTCGGCGAGGATTTGGGCGGATTGGATGGTGGCGGCCATTCCGACTCGGTTATCGAAAGCTTTTGCCATGAACAGGTTGGGATTTGCCATGGGGGTGAAGGCGGAGAGTGGGGCGATGGGGGCGCCGAGTTGGATGAGGTATTCATCGATGACTTCGCGGCGGGAGTTTGCGCCTATATCGATGAACATGGCTTCGACCGCGACGGGGGTATCGCGCTGGGATGGAGGGAGAAAATGAACGGGTTTGCTGCCGATGACGCCGATGATTTTTTCGCCGTCTCGATTCAGAATTTGGACGCGTTGGCCGAGCATGACCTGATTCCACCAGCCGCCGATGGTGACGAACTGAATGAATCCGTCTGGAGTGATGTTTTGGACCATAAAGCCGACCTCGTCCATGTGGCCAGCTATTATGACGCGGGGGCCTTCGTTGGCATGTGTGCAGATGACCGAGCCTGATTTATCGGTGGCGAGGGGCCCGACCTCTTGTAGTTCATCGATAAAAATCGCGCGGACTTCGTCTTCAAATCCTGAGATTGAATGGGCTTCGGTGAGTTCTTGGAGAAGTGAAAGGGCTTTGGTGCGCATAAGAGCATAGTGCGTGGAAACTCTAAATTTTAAACTCTAAATTTCAAGGAAGAGGCTGAGAGGCTATAGCTATCGAACACTGTGTTATAGCGATGCGCCCGCTTTCACGAAGAATTCTTAACTCATAACTCGATTTCTTCCGAGCTGGACGGATGGAATGTCTTGCTCTTTGATCGCGTTCCCGTGAGTAAAAACTTAGTAACCGAGCCCAGAGCGGATTTAGAGATCAAAGATGCACAGCTGATTTTCCATCGTGTTTGGAAAGAGTTAGAAGCGAATATTGGGCGGGAGAATTTACGGTTTCCTAAAGAGCTGATTTTGTTGGGTGGCGCGCCTGGATCGGGAAAAGGAACGAACACGGATTTCATTCGTAAAGTGCGCGGGATTTATGCGGAGCCGATTGTGGTGAGTCAGTTGCTGAGCTCGCCGGAAGCTCTGGAGATTAAGGCACGCGGCGGAATGGTGGGGGATGAAGAGGTGTTGCGGTTGTTGTTTCACGAATTGTTGAAACCCAAGTTCCGCGACAGTGCGGTGTTAGATGGATTTCCGCGCACGAAGGTTCAGGTGGAATGTTTGAAAATGTTTTACGATGAGATGGTGAACTTACGGAAAGAGTTTTCCGACACGCCGAAAGCGCATTTTTTCCGACAGCCGGTGTTTCACATCATGGTGCTGTTTGTGGACGAGGTGGAGAGTATCGCGCGTCAGCTCAAGCGCGGTCAGGAAACGCTGGAGCACAATGCCGAGGTCAGGCAATCTGGTATCGGTGTGTTAGAAGAAGAGCGGGCAACGGATTTCGATCCTGAACTGGCACGGAATCGCTACCGGACATTTAAAGAAAAGACCTACGATGCGTTGGTCTCGCTGAAACAGATTTTCCATTATCATTTCATCAACGCCCAAGCGCCTATCCAGGTGGTGCAGCAAAACATCATTCGTGAGCTAGAGTATCAGAGCTCATTGGAGTTAGATCCGCGCACTTACGATACACTGCGTCATATTCCTTTGGCGGATGAGATCGTTGTTAAAGCTCGGCAAGAGCTGGTGAATCGATTGGATAGTTATCAGGTCGAACACACGGAAACGTTGCAAAAAGTGGTGCAGTTCATCCAGGAAAAGATGATGCCCGTCATCAAACGATACGCTGTGACGGGTCGCGCGACCGTGAACACCGAGGATGAGCTTTTCCATAATCCGGTCGCGATTGCGATCTTGATCGATGTCTATTCGGAGCGCGGATTTCAGGCGATGGTGGATATTCACCGGCAAGAGATTCCTGAAAGAGTGGATCTGCAAACCGGTATTATCAGCACGCGTCAGAAGAAAGTGTATCGGATGACGATCTTTTTCACGGGTTCGAAGATCCGCCGTGGATAATCCGCTGGATTCGGAGCTGATCTTTCGCTAGCTTCCTTTTTTAACCAACCTGAAACCGTGCAAATTCTCATCCGTAATATTGATCGCAAACTCACTCAACCAGAGATTGTTTGTTTGTTTAGAAAGTATGGGAGAGTGACTTCCTGTGTGATTGTGAAAGATGAAAAGACGGGTGAGTCCAAAGGATTTGGATTTGCTGATATGCCGAAGTTGGATGAGGCGATGAAGGCGATTGAGGAGATGAATGGGAAAAAATTAGGTGATTCCATCCTGCGGGTGAAGCGTGCAGCGAGTTCTACGGTGTCTAAAAAAGCGCCTAAAGTGGAGCAGCCGGAGAGATCAGGCAGATTTGACAGATCAGAAAGATCTGAAGAGAAAAAGAGGCCGCCGAGAGCGAGTCGCAGTACGAAGCGCCGCTAATCAGCCGAGTTTGGTGATCGCCTTGGTGATTTCATCTTCCATGCCGGCTTCCGTGCGAATGAAAAGTTCCTGCAGACCTTTTTCGGTTTGGGTGACGGCTTTCAAACCACCGGAAACGGGGCGCTGGATACGGATGGAGCCTGTGGTTTTTTCCGAGCCAAGAGATTTACCTCCGTAGGATCGGCCGATGATGACGCCGATCACTCCCTGCATGGCCTCGATTTTCGCGATGACACGTTGGCATTCTTTGGAGGTGGATTGATGGCGACCGCGTGAGGGCATGGTGGATGAGAGTGGAAAGTGCCGAGTGATTTGAGGCGAAGTTAGTAGAGGTTTGCGCCTCTATGTCGCTTCGCTCCATTGTGATCAGTGGAGAGGGCGCGACTGGAGTCGCGCGGTCCTTGTAAGTTGGGTCAGTCGAGGGGTGGCGTAAAGGTTGGAAACTGGGGTTGTTGGTTCAAAGGGGTTGCAAAGCTGTTCTGCATAGTGAATGAACGGCGTGGATGTCAGTGAAGGCAACATGGAAGGTGAGCGCGGCGGTGATGCTGAGTCGGGTGCTGGGGCTGATACGAGAGGTATTGTTTGCTGGCTTGTTTGGCGGTAGCCGTTGGATGGACTGTTTTTATCTGGCGTTTAAAGTGCCGAATTTGCTGCGGGATTTGTTTGCGGAAGGGGCGTTGTCCCAGGCATTCGTGACGACGTTTTCCAAAAAGGTTAAAGCGGATGGAGTCGAAAGTGCGTGGGTGTTGGCAAACCGGATGATGACCTTGGCGGCGGTGTTCATGAGCTTGGTGGCGTTGGTGGGGATTGCGGTTGCGCCTTGGATTGTGGATTTGCTGACGGCGTTTTCGAGATCGGGTCAGACACCGCGAGTTTACAATGCAGATGAGATTTCTCTAACAGTAGAGATGGTGCGGGTGATGTATCCGTTCATTGCCCTGGTTTCTTTATCGGCTTTGGTGATGGGGATGTTGAATGCGCGGGATGTGTTCGGGATGCCGGCGCTGGCTTCGTGTTTCTTCAATATCGGATCAATGATCGGTGGCGCGTTGATCGGTTACTGGATGGATCCGGAGTGGGGTCCGCGGAGTTTGGTGGGCTTTTCATGGGGCGTGTTGATCGGTGGTTTTGCGCAGTTGGTGTGTCAGTTTCCGGCGTTGCTAGCGGTGGGGTATCGGTTCAAGGCGAATTTCAACTGGAACGATTCCGGAGTGAAAAAAATCCTCATGTTGATGGGGCCTGCTGTCATTGCAGCATCGGTGACTCAGGTGAATGTGTTAGTGAACGCGATGTTTGCCTACGGGGTGGGTGAGGGTGCGGTGAGTTGGTTGAGTTATGCGTTTCGATTGATGCAGTTGCCGATCGGGGTGTTCGGTGTGGCGGTTGCGACCGTGACTCTGCCTGCAATGTCGCGTGCAGCGATTAACGGCATAGGAAAAGATTTCGCGCCGACCCTGCTCAAAGGACTTAAATTGGTGATGTTCTTGGTGTTTCCTGCGACGGTTGGCTTGGTCGTGATGGCGCAGCCAATTGTGAGTCTGCTTTATGAACGTGGAAAGTTCGATGAGCTGGATCGCTTGGCTACCGCAGGTGCGTTGCAAGCGTATGGTTGCGGACTTCTGTTTTACGCGGGGCTTAAAGTGTTGCAGCCGGCGTTTTACGCGATTGAGAAACGTTGGTTTCCGATGATTGCCAGTTTGATGGCTTTGGTGGTGAACTTGGTTTGCAACTACACTTTTGTATTTGTCTTTAAATGGGGTCACGAATCGCTGGCTCTAACAACCAGTATTGTCGCGAGCTTGAACTTCATTTTCCTCTACTTCGCGATGATGCGTTACGCGGGTGACATCGGAACTGGACGATTGTTGGTAGCATTTTTAAAAATTGGATCTGCGACCGCCGTGATGGCTGCGGTTTGTTATTACGGAAGCCAGATGTTCCTGAGTGATCTAAGTGGGATGCTGTTTTGGAAAAAAGCACTCGCGGTATTCGGTCTCATCGGCGTGGCCGGTTCGGTGTATTTAATGACAACGCTGATGCTGAAAGTGGAGGAGATACGAGATGTGGTGGCGATGGTGAAAAAGCGTTTAGGGAAGTGAGACCATAAAAGGTAGGGTCAAGCGTCCTCGCTTGACCGTGAATTTTGAGAAAGCTTGCGACATAAAATCAAACCGCTATTTTCAGCCCTCTACCTCACTCACAACCATGACCGGACAAGTTGCCTATTACATCGGAATTTCGCTGCTGGGATTACCAAGATTGGTTTCGGTTATTTTGGCGTTCAGTAAGCAATATTCATGGTATTATCCCGTGATTGGTCTGGGGTTGATTGTTAACCTGGCATATTGTGCGTGGAGAGGTGAGCGCTGGGCTTATTATTTGCTCATTTTCTTCAGCGCTTTGATTCTTCTGATAGATGGAATTCAACTTCTGGCCGTTTCAAATGTGATCAGCTTCGTTTTCATGCTCGTATCGCCGCTCTGTTTGGTTCTTGGGATACTGATGCTTATGGTTCATCCAAAGATCCGTGAATTCTTGAATCAACAGAGAAAGCGGTTTTCAGATCCAATATGAAATTATTCTACGATGGTGCCTGCGTCTTTTGCAGGCGTGAGATAAAGGTTATCCGGAGTATGGATCGAGATGGTATTCATGAATACATCGATATTTCTAAACTCGGATTCGACGCAGCAGGGTATGGTTTGGACGCATGGCGAGTGAATCGGTATTTCACTGGGATTTCTAACAGCGGAGCTGTCAGTGAGGGACCGGAAACCGTTTACCTAGCGCTGAAAGAAACGGGTTTTGGGTTTTTGGTGTTTCCGTTGAAGTTTGAGTTGGTGCGATGTTTTTTGAATCCTGTCTACAGGCTCTATGCGCGCTGGAGAATTCCGATAAGCAATAGGCTTGGAAGGAAATGTGAGGGTAATTGTGAGGTGAAGGGGTAGCAGTAGGAGGTATTAAAATCAAAAATCCAACCTCAACAATCATCAATCGTCAATCAAACCGGATGATGAAACAGCTCCGCCCACTTAATTGACGATTGATGATTGACGATTTTTGATTGTTGATTTGGAAGAAATTCGATTTTAAGGAATTACTTCACTTGGTGTTGGTGGAGGACTTTTCCGGTGTCGTCGTGGAGACTGATGGTTAGGGTAGCTGGTGATGCGGAATTGAGATCGACGCGGAGGAATCCGCCGCTGGGGGTGGTGTCGGTGTAAGGTTGGCGGATTTTTGCCTCGGGGTCGTTGGATTTAGGATCACCAGGGACGCGGCCGAGGCGGGCGTTTTCTTTGTTAAGGGCGCCGCAGGAAAACTCGGTGAAGCCGTGGGGGTGGGTGGTGTGGTATTTCCAATGACGGTCGCCGCAGAGGATGAAAAACTTGTTAGGATCGATCTGGTTGTTTTTCAGCCAATCAAAAAACGATTGGCCTTCGTGGTTGAAGCCTTTGAGGTTTGCATGGTTATCGGATTTGTAACCATCGTCGGGTCCGATCATGGGGGTGGGGGAGATAAGGATTTTGAACGTGGCATCGCTTTCCTTGAGGGTGCGTTGCAGCCACTCGCGTTGTTCTTTTCCCCAGAGGGATTTTTCGGGGCCGTCCGGCATGTTGTTCGGGCTGCGGTAGTCGCGACCCTCGACAAACCAGAGTTGGAGATCTTTTCCCATGCGATGGGTGCGGTAGGTAATGGGGTTGGATGCGTTCGGATCGACGATTGGGACTTGTTCGCGAAAGGTATCGATCCCGAGTTTGTTAGATGGTTCCTGATCGCCGGTGGTATCGGAGTCGTTGTAACGATAATCGTGATCGTCTTTGAGCCAGTAGGTAGGGGTGTGTGAAAAAAGTTTCACGAAGCGCGGCATGACGTATTGCTCATGCCATTTTTTTCGAAGTTCGGTTTGAGTTTTAGCAGCGGTTTTCGCTGGGTGGTCGTAGTAGACACAATCGCCATTCAAAATGACAAAGTCGGGTTTGAGTTGGGCGATGGGTTCGAGCGCCGGGTAGCCGAGGGCGCGGTCTTCAGGTTTGGCGGGAGGGTTGCTTTTGTCGCCGTATTGGAAGAATGCGTAATTCAGGCAACTTGTTAGAACGAATTGGATGGGTGCGGATGGGTCGGCGGTGGGAAGAGTTTTGAACGTAGCGGTCGATCCGATTTTTGCGGATTCTTGGTTCATTCCAAATATGACGCGGTAGTGGTAGGTGGTGGCAGGTTGGAGGGAATCGATTTTTGTTTTAAGTATGAAATCGTTTTCTGGGGAGGCGGTAAGCCATTCGGAAAAAGTGGAGGATTTAAAATCGGGTGTGGTGGAGATTTCAAATCGACCTGTTCCTGCAATGCCTGGGACATCGCCATCTGCAGGAATTGGAGATGATGTTAGACGGGTTTGGAGAATGATCGATGATTCGGTAGGTTCACCGGCAAGGAGGCCTTTGGTGAGATGAATGTCTTCGGCAAACGCGTTGGACAGCGTGAGTAAGGCGCTGAGGAGAATGGATTTTTTGAAAAGCAGCATGAGAGATTCTTTGCTATTCTTCAGTTTCAGGATTCTCGTCAGTTTTAGGCTTTTCCTCAGTATGGGGCTTTTCCTCGATCTCGGGATTTTCTTTAGAAGGTTTATCGGTGGTGACGGGATTTTTTGCGATGATGTCTGAAAAGGTTGCGAGTCGTGCGATTTCCTGAGGTTTATCGAGGGCTGCGACCAGGGCTTGGACGGCGCGGGCTGGAATTCCCTCGTGGAGGGTGATCATGGTGGATTTATCTTTTCCACCGTTAAGACCGCTGATGGTGGAGACGTGGCCAGTGACGTTGCCTGCGGAGTCAAATAAAGGAGATCCGCTGCTGCCTGGTGCCCAGTCGTTACTGTAGTTCACGCGTAGATACGAGAGGGCATCGATGGTTTTTTTATCCTGATCTTGATAGCGATTGTGCCAGTAAAATCGATTGATGATGCCTGCGCTGAAGTAGCCTTGTTGTTTGAGTGGGTAACTGAAGCAGTAGGATAAGGAACCCTGTTCGACATTGGCGTTGAGAGGAACGGGAGTTAATTTTGCACCGGCAAGTTTGATGATAGCGACATCCATGGTTGCATTTCGAGCGAGGATGGCGACGCCGCAAGCGATGTTTCCTGCATGGTCGATAGCGACGATAAAGCCATCGCGCATTTTGGTTTTGGTGGCAAGGATGTGGTCACAGGTGGCGATGACATTGGGAGCGATCGCGTAACCGCCGGCGAGGTTGATGTGCCAGTTTTCGCAGTTCATGCATTTGTAGCAGTAACCGACGCGTAAGTTGGATTTGCGTGCGTGTTCGGCGATGTCCTCTGGGGAGAGTTCTTTGGTTAGATCCGTGGGGAGCTTGATGGGTTCGGGCAATGGAGCGAGGATTTGCTTGTCGATTTCAGCCTTGTCGATGGCAGAAACCTTCTCGCGCACCACGAGAGCTTTCTGGATCATTTCGTCTTGGAATTTTTTTACCGCTGCACCGCTTTGCTCGAAAATGGGGGTGTCGGCGGTTTGGGCGAGGACGGGTTCACAAATGGAAATGAGAACCAAAACAGGTAGGTGGCGGAGAAATATAAATGACATGATGGGTGGAGGAAATGGATTTAACCCCGATAATGGAATGTCATACGCTGGAGAACGATCAGATTTATCTGTCGATTTAGCGTTAACGAGTTCGATTATTATCTGGAAATAAGAGGAGAGGCTTGCGTTTTCGGATGTTTGGGCTGGGTTAGTGGGCGTGAGATCTGATTCTAAAATCCATGCTTTGCTGGCGACGGCGAGGATTGCGAACGTGCCGAGTGTGGTGAGTAACCTCAGTGTGGGGATTTTATTGGGATCGATTCATGACGGCAGTGAATTTGTTTGGCCATGGTGGCTGATGATTGCTGCGGCGTTGTTTTATGTTTCCGGAAATTTCCTCAATGACTGGATGGATAGGGATTGGGATAAGGAAAAGCGCCCCGAGCGTGCGTTGCCGCGCGGGATGTTTTCGGCGATGGCTTATCTGAGGACGGCGATGGCTGGAATGGGGATCGGGCTGGTGATTTCGGCGTTTTATGGGTGGTTGGCATTCGTTGTGGCGGGGTTGTTGGTGGGATTGATCATTCTCTATACAAAGGTACATAAGCAGGCGGCGTGGTCGGTGATTCCGATGGGGCTGTGTCGGGCTTGTCTGCCGATTTTGGGCTATGTGGCGATGCGTGGAGGGATTTCCGGGACGGTGCTTTTTCCGGCGGTGGGTTTGTTAGTTTATGTGATTGCGCTATCGTTGAGTGCTCGTTGGGAAGCGCGAGGGAATTTGCCGGTGCAGGATAAATGGATCGCTCGCGGTTTGTTGTTTGGGGCGGGATTGTTTGCTGCGATTCTGCCGATTTTCATTCAGCCAAGCATGGGGTGGATAGGTTTGGTTCCGTTTGCCGTTTGGTTGATTGTATCCCTGACCTTTTATCAATCGCCGGTGTCGGCGCATGTGTCGGCCTTGTTGGCGGGGATTCCGTTGATCGATTGGATCTTATTGCTGCCCTTGGCGAAGATTTGGTTGAGCTGGGAGCGAGTGGAGAGTGATGAGCCGATGTATCTGATCGCGATGTTTTTAGCTCCGAGCTGCTTTGTATTGGGTAGGTTGCTGCAGAGAGTGGCGCCTGCGACCTGAAAATGGTGAAGAGTGAAAGCAGGGCGAGTGGCAACGAGCATTTACTATATTGGCGAAGCCGAGAGTGCTTGGACGGAGCGAAGCGCAGTCAATGGTGAAGAGTGAATGAGAAGATCGGGGCTTGATGTTTCCCTCGTCATGGAGTCCATTGCGTTTAGAAAAATCATGAGTGGTATTGCAGAAAAACAGCAGAGGTTATTGGAGGATTTGGGGATTTTTCAGGACTGGACGGAGCGGTATGAGTATGTGATTGGGTTGGGAAAAAAGCTTGAGCCGCTTGCTGAGGAGGCGCGGAATACGGATCATTTGATCAAAGGTTGCCAATCTCAGGTCTGGCTGGATGCGCAGGCAAAGGACGGGCGGGTTTACTTTTATGCCGACTCGGATTCACTGATCACGAAAGGGATGATTGCGTTGTTTATCGGTGTTCTGAATGGGGAGAAGCCGGATGATATTTTGACGGCGGACATGAGTTTTATTGAGAAAACGGGCCTAAAAGAGCATTTGGCGCCAACTCGGGCGAACGCGCTCAATTTGATGGCGACCCAGATGAAACAGCGGGCGCTGGGGTTTGCGAATTAGTAATTAGAAGAGTTTTAACCACAGAGAACGCAGAGAGCACAGAGAAGGCTGTCGCGCTTTTCGGTAGGCTTTAACTTCTCTTTTTTGAGTTCTTTGTGCTCTTTGCGGTTAAACTATTTTTCAGAAACCCTTTAGAAATCATGCAATTCTTGGCGCAGGATTCCCCAAGAACGGCCTGGGGCTGGAATCCCCAGCCACGATGATATGCGCATTGCCGTTGACGGTTTCGCTTGGGTGCATAGAAGCTTCGGGCATGTTCATCGATCACATCAGGATTTTGGCGAAAGCAGGAGACGGCGGAGACGGCGCGGTTTCGTGGCGTCGTGAGAAATTTGTCCCGCGCGGCGGTCCGGATGGTGGCGATGGCGGAAATGGCGGCAAGGTGATGTTGGTGGTTGATAATTCGACCGACACGCTGCGCCAGTATCATTTTGATCCGAAGCTGATCGCCGAGGACGGCAGGCCAGGTGGTGGACACAAGCGAACAGGTAAGAGCGGGCTAATGAAAATTGGCAAGGTGCCTCCGGGGACGGTGGTGTATCGAACCAATGCGGGGACCGTTAACGAGGCGGTGGAATATGAACGCAGCGATGATGGCATCGAGCTCGATCCGATCGCAGACTTGATTGAGGAGGGGCAGACTTTTGTTTTGTGTGAAGGTGGAATTGGTGGAGAAGGAAACTTCAAATTCCGCACCGCGACCAATCAGACCCCGACTGAGCACACACTCGGAACTCCTGGGCAACAGGGTGTGTTTTATTTAGAGCTGCGCCGCATCGCGGATGCAGGTTTGGTGGGTTTCCCGAACGCGGGTAAATCGACTTTGTTAGGAAAAATTTCAGAAGCGAAACCTAAAGTTGGTTCGTATCCGTTCACGACATTGCAGCCAATGATAGGCGTGGTGGAGTTCGGTGGGTTCCGTCGCTGCACGGTGGCTGATATTCCAGGATTGATCGAGGGAGCGCACGAAAACCGTGGCTTGGGGCATGAGTTTTTGCGTCACATCACGCGCTGCCGGGTGTTGCTTTTCGTCGTTGATATGGCGGGCAGCGAGGGTCGTGATCCGATCAGTGATCTCCAAATTTTACGCACGGAGATCAAAGAGTATGATGAAGATCTGGCGAAGTTTCCTTGGAAGGTGATTGCTAACAAAATGGACCTAGAAGGATCTGAAGAAAATCTAGCCATGTTCCGGACACGTTTCCCTAAGGTCGATATCATTCCGATATCGGCAGATACTGGCCAAGGTTTGGATGATCTGCGCATCATGCTGGACAGCGAGGTTTCCCAGAAGATCCAGAAATGAGCGCGCAACCGGTATTTGTCTACGGAACCCTGAGAAAGGGTGGCTCGAACCATTTTCGAATGGATGGAGCGGAGTTCGTTGGCAAGGGTGTGGTGAAGGGGGAAATCTATCAGATCGATACGAATCCTAAGTTGGTTTTTCCCGCATTGAAGTTGGATGGCGAGTGTCGAGTTGTGGGCGAGGTTTATCAAGTTTCCGAGACACAACTCAAAGCGTTGGATGCGTTTGAGGGAATTTCCGAGCGCTACGAAGAACCTTACGAATATCGTCGTGTGATGACGGGAGTTGAAATGGAATCGGGTGAGTTGGCTTACGCTTGGGTGTGGGAATGGAATTCGTGTTTGGAGGGAGCGAAGCTTTTGCCGGAAGGTGATTGGTTGCTTTATGAACCGAATCCGAGTTGATTGGGTGGGTTGCAAGTCATACCTCCAAATCTGCTTCTACAAGCCTACAGCCAAGGGGTTTTCCCGATGGCGGAGGAGGGCGAGATTTTTTGGTATGAACCCAAAATACGGGGATTGATTCCGTTAGATGAGCGGTTTCATGTTTCGCGTAGCTTGAGGAAGCTTTGGAACAAGAAGCCGTTTGAAATTCGTTTTAATACGGCGTTTCGTGAAGTGATGTTGGGTTGTGCAGAGAGAGAAGAAACATGGATCGATACCGTGATCATAGAAAGCTATTGCCAGATCCATGAAATGGGTCATGCACATTCCGTGGAGTGCTGGGATGACGATGGACTGCAAGGAGGGATTTACGGGGTATCGTTAGGAAAAGCCTTTTTCGGGGAGAGTATGTTTTCTCGAAAAACCAGTGCATCGAAAATTGCGATGATTGCGTTAGTGGAGCGGTTGCGTGCGCAAGGTTTCCAATTGTTGGATACGCAGTGGATGACGGATCACCTCAGAACCTTCGGAGGTATTGAAATGCAGCAGGAGGAATACTTGAAGCTATTGAAAGTTGCGATTGCTTGAGGTCGTTATGAAAAAACGCTGAGGCATTTGGCAATGACTTCGGTTTGGAATTTTCCGGGGAACAACCAACTCAAGGGCAAGATCACGCAAATCAGAGTGGGAATCTTTCCCAGGGGTCGATTCCATTTTTTCTCCAGTAAAGTGAGAAATCCGTGAAGTGTGAAATAGAGAGTTGGCAATCCGAAGCCCGACATAACTGGCAGTGTGATGGCGACTTCATGTAAAAGTCCGGAAGTAAAAAAGACTGCCATGACTCCCGCGGGTTTTCCTGCGATGGATTCGATGGGTCTTCCTACGAGGCGCTGCATCATTTGTGAGTAGCCGATGTTCCAGCGTCGGCTCCAGAAATCGGCGATGCCGTTGGTCTCAAGTAGATTTGGAAACAAGGTTTTCACGGGAAAGCCGAAATACCTGAGAGTGCCCTTGAGGATGCGTAGGACACCGAAGTGAAAGCCTAGGCTGAGCGGGATAAACATGATGATGATGTTTTTCCATTCGAGGTTTGCGATGATCCATGATCCGCATAAGCCGATGATGGTAAGCAGTGCACCGATGGCGATGTCACTTTTCCATTTGAGCTTTGGATTTTTGAATCGGAACGTTCCGGGATCCATGCCGAACCATAGGAAGGAAAAGATTAGGTAGCGGGGAAGGGGAAGCTTTTCGCTTTTTGCCCACTCTGCATACACAAGGCCTTTCATTCCGCCCAGTAGCACGCAGCAAATTCCCACCATGCGTGTGAATGCGTCATAACCCATCAGAGCGAGATGCACATTGATGAGCAACATGATGAGTAATAACCATCCATAGGTGCGCCTGAGATATGTCGTCTTCGCGGTTGCTAGAATAGGACCTGCAGCGATTCCAATGAGGACGAGAAATGGAATGATGAAGATCATGAGTTTTTATAACCAGCCTAAGTTCCAGCAGACCAAGCCACCGAATAAAGTGACTAAGCCGATGAATAAGAGGGTGAGCAAATGTTTTCCCACACAGTTGAATTTGTTTTTCGTGATCTCACTGAAGTCGAAACCAAAGAACTGTAGGTAAAGTCGCACCGACCACCAGAGCAGCATGAAGGTGTTCATCGCAATGGCAGGACCTGTTCCGCTCATCAGCCACTCGCCGAATCCGAGCGTTAATATTGAGAAGAATAAGTGGCTGCTCCAAACGTAGATGGAGTATGTCCACCATAGCTCGTGCATCAGAGGAGGAAGAGTCGTGAGCTTTTCATTCCATTTTAGAATTTTCGGAATCCAAAAGCTGGCGATGCAGAGAATGACCAGTGAGTAACCACCGATTTGCAGGCCAATTTGCAGAAGTTCTTTCATTGGAAGTAGGTAGCTAATGTGAAGATGATAGTTAGGACGAGGAATACACCGAGGAAAAAGAGATCCCAGCAGCGGTCAGCACGGCGTAGTTCAGAATCGTAGTAGGTGAGTTGGACGATGACGCGGCTTAACCAGAAGAGAGCGAAGAATGCACAGAATAGTTTCGAGAAGCCTCCTTCTAGAAGCAGGCTTGGCCAACCAAGGCATACCAGTGCAAGTGCAGCGATGATGGAAATGATGTAGGCGCAGTGAACATGAAAGATTTGCCGGACAATTAACTTAGTCCCAACGAGACTTCCCGAGTAATCCCATCTTTTTGCAGCGACGAAGTTTGCGATTACCAAGCCAGTCAGTATCAGGCCTGCGATTCTTAATCCGATTTCTAAAGTTTCTAGGTTCATAATGATGGGTTGTTTATTTTGTTAGGCAGTAGTCGTTTTCGCATTTCGGCAATTCCATTTGATGCAGCTCTTCCTGCACCTCTCGATCTTTCTTCCTAAAGAATACTTTGCTGAGTGCGTGACGATTTGCGGCAAGTAAGCGGCAGCTATGAATGGCGATGGGCAGTAAACCTGGTCCGGCTAGTCTGCGAGCTGCCGTCTGATGGTTGCTGCAACTGTAGAGGCAAAGAACCCATGCCTCCGCACCACGGAAAATTTCATTCTCACTAGTCCGAACGATCATCTCGCGAGCTGGATCGAGCGTGCCTATTCCCGGGAAGATTTGCTCAGCACGCGCTGCTTGGTAGGGGATGAATTCAATCGCATAAGCGCGCGGTTGGCGGTTGATCCATTCGTGAAAGCTGCAGCACATTCCGCAGCGCCCATCGTAGTAAACTTCAATCCTCTTAATTTCATTAGGTAGTTTCATCTGAGTTCTTTCTACACTTTCAGTAAATACTGAAAATAATGAACATGCAAGATAAAATTGAGTATTATTTTTCGGCTATATCACTGAATTTCTCAAATCCCGTTGAGCTCACCTTCCATAATCTACGGTGAATAACTCAGTTGTCGTTAATCGCTGCGACACTTCTTTAACCGACCATCCCATCAACGTTCCTCACATCGAAAACCCGTTTTACTCGCTCATTCGCTTGGTGGGGTTTCACCCTATGGCAATTGCCGCTGTCATTAACTAGTTTGATCATCTTCGCAACTCGCGTCGTTCGTCTCAATAATCTCAAACACAACCCTATCATGAAAATTAAAATTAAGGTTATTACCTTGCTGCTCGTTGCGGTTGGTCTTTGCTCACTCAACTCATGCCTGCCTCTTGCAGCAGGTGCAGCCGTCGGGTACGTCGCTCACAAGGACGGCTACCGTGTTCATAACCCAGTACATCATAATTAACATTGATCGCTTATCATCAATTAAACCCCATCTACACTAGAATTAGTCATTACCTACCATGAAAATATTATCGAATACAATCCTCCTCACAGTCGGCCTTGCAGCCGGATTGAGTCTCACCTCTTGTGTCGTTCCTTACGATAACGCAATGACCACCAACACTGTAACAAGCTACAGACCAGGATACACAACCACTAGCCTTCCATACGGGTATCGCTCAGAAAACATTTCTGGATCTGACTATTACTATCACAATGGTGCGTATTATCAGCGCCGTAGTAATAACTATGTAGTGGTCGACGCTCCTCGTTCGAGCCGTTACTATAATGAATACACCCAATATGGCAACCAGACCGTTCATAATCATAGAGACGGATCCTCGCATGTCATTAGTACGCTTCCCAACGGTTATACCACTGTGAATTACCGTGGAGAACCTTACTACCGTTATCAAGACAGTTACTACCGTCGCCAAGGCAATGGTTACGTGACTGTGGCGAGTCCTTTCTGATCAACGTAAGACATGGACGGCAACTAGTTGCTGTCCATGTCAATTCGTAAGGTGGGCGATTCTGGGGAAATTTAAATTAACAGTTGCCGTTTTATTTCTCTACCGGCTTGCCCGCGGCTTTCCAAGCGGTGATGCCACCTTCGATATCATCTACGGTAAAGCCTGCGGCACGCAGTTGCTCGGTTGCCATCGCACTGCGCTTGCCGCTTCTGCAATAGACCACCACGGGCTTTTTCGCATCGAGCACCGCTTTGGCTTTTTCAAGGAAACCCTCTTCCGTCACGGTGACGAGTTTGGCACCTTTGAGATGACCCTCATCCCATTCTTCCTTGGTGCGGACATCGAGTAGCTGGGCACCTTCTGCGAGCTTTTTCTCTGCCTGCTCGATTTTGACCGGCACGGGTGCTGCAGGCGTCTGCGCTATGGAGAGAGTAGCCATGGAAAGCAGGAGTGATGTGGCAAGGATTGGGATTTTCATGTACATAGGTTCGTTCGGGTTTAGTAGAACGCAAGGGATGATAGTATCACGTGATACTAACCGAGAGAAAAAATGAATAAATACAATTCCCACGGAGTCTTGCGAGAAATGAAGACTCTATGTTTCGCAATCTCTTTGTGTTGTTTCGGTCTCCAAGGTTTGGTGCATGGCGTTGAGCCAGACGGTGATCTGAATGAAGAACTTGCAAAGCGCTTGATCGCTGATGTTTTGGATATCGGAGCAACCGGTATCAACATAGCGACCGTGACTGACGGAACCAAGCGTGTCGAAAATGGTTTTGAGGAGAGAGATGTGCGCCGGGTGACTGCAATTCATCCCGTTCTCCTAGAGGGCCGAATGGTCAGGCGTGTCCGCTGCTATGACTTCTCTTGGAGCCCGCGATACGGCTGGTTCTGCAAAGAAGTCCGCACAAGCCGCAGCGGCGAGGAAGTTTGGATCTGGAGCGAGACGGTGGGGGAGTTGGTGGTGAAGTGAGGGGAGGCGCCCGATCCCATGATTTCTTTGCTCGAACGTATTCGATAAAGTCACTCGCCTTTTAGTGAAGGAGAAATACGCTGCGCGGCGATGAGCACGCCAGTTCCCGGTCAGGAGGACTTCGACCAGCAGGAACGCACGTTTCGGCTCGAAGTGGTGCGTGCGTTGCCAGCGGGTTTCATCGATACGGCCGCGACGAGTTTTGTGATCTTCTTTGCGATCCAAGTCTTTGACATGCACTGGGCAGTCAAGGCCGCGATGCTTGCCGCGAGCAGTGTGGGTCAGCTATGCAGCCTTTTCATCGTTCAGATCGCACGTCGCTTGGGTAGGCCAGTCAACACGCTCGCCGCATGCATTTGGTTGTTTTCCTTTCTGGGCTTTGCACTTGCATCGATGTCCGGTAAACACGCGATCCTTTACTTCGTGGGTTGTGTGATCGCTTTCATTTGCTTGGGCATGAGTGCACCTTTGACCGCGCAGATTTATCAGAAGCATTATGCATCCAATAAACGCGGTCGGTTATTTTCGACCACTTCTTTGATCCGAGCCGGTGTTGCGGGTGCGGTATCATGGTTCATTGGAAGTTGGTTGAAATCTCGCGGAAATGATTTCTCGCCTCTGTTTTGGGGATACGCCGTTGCGTGTTTGGTCATGGCTGGATGTGTGCTTGCCATGGCTCCAGTGGTTTTGAGGCAGACCGTTCGCTTGAAATGGTTCGATGCCTTTCGTCACGTTTCCGAAGACGCACCATTCCGAAAACTGCTCATTGTGTGGATGGTTTTCGGTTTTGGAAATCTGGTGAGCTTGGCGTTATTCGTGGAATACATCACCAATCCTCTCTACGGCTACAACTACGGCCCGAAGAATGTGGGACTCATAACAGGCACGGTTCCTATGGTGGCGTTTATTGTTTTCGTCGTGCCGTGGGGAACGCTTTTTGATCGCTTGCCGTTCTACACCGTGCGCTCGCTGGTGAACGTTTTCTTCATTTTGGGAATTCTTATCTACTACCTTGGAAGTGGATTTATGTCGCTCTGCACTGGCATCGCATTGCATGGCATCGCAAGAGCCGGCGGTGAAATCATCTGGACTCTATGGGTTACGAAATTTGCCAACAGCGATAAAGTGGTGGAATACATGAGTGTGCATACATTTCTAACAGGTGCACGAGGAGTCATTGCGCCATTTATTGCTTTCATGATTGCAGCCTATGCTTTTCCGACATGGGTTGCATGGATTTCCGCAGGTTTGATCTTCGTTAGCACGTTGACCATCTTTCCAGAGATCATCGAAGAACATCGAAGGAAGGAAGAGCTGGAGTCGTGAGGGTTACTCCTTCTTAACCGCCACAAACACGAGCTTGATTGGTTTGTCGTCTTTGTCAGCGCACTCAATGACCAATTTTCCGTCAGACAGGATTGCTCGCTTGGCCTTTCCAAGCAGTTGAAAAAACTGGCCTTCCTGTTTCATGGCGTCTTCATCCAAAGCTGCCATCTTGGTTGAAAAGATGTTTTGGATCGTGATCTGTCCATCTGCTTTAAGTTCATACTGTCCACCGTAGCGGTTCACTCCACCCGATCCGCTGACTTCACCTTTTTCGCCCAAAATGAGCGTTACTCCTGCGTCCGCGGCAACCGCTTGGTCACCCAGCTGCGACAAACGCCATTCCTTCACGGCGATCAGTTCCGCCTGAGTCGCGGGAGTTTCTTTCGCCGGCTCAGCATGCGTAATGGAGGAGAGGCCAGCGAAGATGCAAAATGCCAAGATGGAGCGTGTATAAAGTTGTTTCATGGTTTTATGTAAGTGGAATCCTACATTGCCGACACACGGCGTCAAGAATTGGAGCGGGTTTGTCACCACCCCCTGAGGCTTGAGGGTGTCCCACCCTCAATATAATGAATCGAACGGTGAGTCACACGATCCGATGAGATGAGCAAAATTCCGATTACTTAGGTTGCCCGTCAGAATCGATGATGCTATGTAGCAAATGAAATTGACGCAGGTGGTCAATCAATCAAAAACGAGTTATGAAGCGAAAATCCAACAAATTCCCAGGACTTTATCAGGAAACCGGCAATGATGGCAGTTCACGATTCCGTATTCTGATTAATCACAATAAAGAGATCATTCAGGAATATTTTTACTATGGAGCCAAAACATCAGAACAGGTTGCGCACAAGGCCGCACTGAAGCGATGGAGGGAGTTGCGTAAAGAATACCCAGTATTAACGAAAAGAGGGTTCAGAGAAGTTGTCAGGAAACCGACGGCTTCAGGCATAACAGGCGTTACGCGTATCACTACATCCTCAAAAGGACACGATTACGACGTATGGAAAGCATGCTGGACGAGCGTCAGGGGTGTACGCAGGTCTAAACAGTTTTCAGTGAATAAATACGGCGAGAAAAAGGCCAAGCGTTTGGCGATCGAAGCGCGTCGAGAGGCGTTGGATAAAATTTCGCCGAAATAGGCTTATGGCTTATGTAGCAGATTGATAAACTCGGGATGACGCTGGATGTAGGATTCCGTGTAGGAGCAATCTGGCACGATTTTCCAACCGAGTCGGCGGGCTTCCAATAGAGCGTCTTGCGTGATGCTTGCGGCAATGCCTTTTCCCCGAAGTCTCTCTGGCACGTAGGTGTGCTCGATGATGACCGTGTCCTCATGTTGTCGGTAGGAGATGACGGCCGGCTCGCCGGGACCGGATCTCAGTTCAAAGCGTTGCTTGCCTGGAAAATGGATGGTTTTGTGGGACATCGTTATGAAGTGGGTCGTCCTGCTGAAATTGGGACCGTGTTGGCTTTCGATTTTGGGCTCCAGCAGTATCCGGTTAAAACGCCGGTGAGCGGGTCGGCGGTGAAAGCCATCATACCGTGGCCAAGACCGCAGTGATTCCCGTTCGAATCTAACACTTGGGCGCGCTTGTCATTGGGGCGTGAGTCGTCACCGTGTGGAAACGCAGTGGAGTCATACACCTCGACTACCCAAGTTCCCTCTGGGCTTTTTACAGGAACACCTCCAATCACCACTGCGTGTCCGGTAGCGGTCTTGGTCTTTTTCTCCCAAACCACCACGTCGCCGGGAGCAATTCAGAGACTTTGGTTACAGCTTGCCATCGCGTCTGCGGCTTCTCCGCTAGGCTGGCAAAAAACGCTCGGTATTTCGCTGGGCTAGGGATGCGACCCGGCTGAATCTCAAGAGCTTTAAAGGCTGATTCCCGTGTCTGTGGTGCTGCTTGTTTCAGCGCGTAGGATATGAAACCGACACAGTCATAGCGGTAAGTCCCAGTTGCGAGATCCACCTCTGTGTGGTGCTGATACAAGGTGGTCTTCATCGCCTTGAATTGCTTGGTGGCTTCATGGAACAACGGCCCAGCAGGGATGGGCGCTTCTTCGGCCCGCAATCCATCGATCGATAACCCACAGACCATAGTGCCGAGGACACAACTCAAGAAAAACAACCGACGGAAATTACGTGTGGCGTGAAAAACAGAGGAAGGAATGTTTTGGTTCATGGCTTGTGCATCTTCGAAATGATTGCGGTGAGTTTGATGTGATGTCACCGCGTCATTGCGGTGAACTTGAATTGAGTTTGAAAAGCTTTTGGGCGGCTGACATCTATAACTTGTTAGTCTTCCGTGATCGTTAGCTGCAACGGCTTTGATCCATTGCTAACCAAGACCTGAGGGCGGTCAGTTGAACAGAGAACGGTGCCGGATGTTGAAATATCACGATTCTCGTAGCCTGTAAGGCCTGGGCTATTTTGTAGTGAGGCCTTAATGCGCGCTGATACGGTATATGATACTTTGTATCCTGTCTCAGTCTCGGATACTAAATACTCACATGATAACATCGTGTCATCGTTGACGACTTGGTCGCATCTAAAGCGCGGACCAATACCAGAAAGGGAGAGGTCAATTTCCGTGCCAGTCGTTGTAGTTCCGTGAAGTCGAATCGTGATATTCTTCTTGAGCGATTCTACTTCTTCTGATCTTTGTGTTAGACCACTCGGAACTATTTGCGGACGGACGTTGCGAGGGGCCGCTTCTTGCGCTATCAGGGGCAATATCAGGAAACACGAGACAGCGAGTATTGTAGCTTTCATAGGTGAGGGAGAGACGATGGTGGGTATTTGTTTATTCATCAGAACGATATAGGACATCCTAGGCGGGGAAGGAAAGCGATAAAGGGACAGACAAATCACATTTTACTGAGTCTTTACAGACGGTTACTTGATTCAAGGTAGAGTCATCAACGTGGACATGAACGATACATGGACTTCACATACGACATACCAAATAAAAATATGAAAACGATAAAAGCATTCCTACCCATCCTCGCCATTTCAGCATTTGCCTTCTCAGGACAAGTCATGGCCGATACCCAATCCGATGTAGCCACGACACTAGAACAGCACTTCTCAGGCATCAAACAAGGCAAGCTTGAGCTCTTGAATCAGAGCTGGGACACCAAAGTCGCTACGATCACTGAGATCAAAAATGATAAGACAAGTAAAGTCGATCTCGAACAAGCTTTCGCCTTGTGGACCAAGCAGGCTAATCCTGAGTTCTCCGCCAAAGTGGAGTCGATCACTGAAATCTCGGGATCCATTGCCGTTGCCAAGGTCTCCATCAACTGGAAGGGCGCTCAATACTCGGATGCCCTAACTTTAAGCAAGGGCACAGAAGGCTGGAAGATCATCAGCAAAGTCTACCAGGCTCCGAAGAAAGCCAAAGGCTCCTACGTATCAGAAGAATAGCATACAGATCGTTATAGGTTCAATTCACTGATTGGTGACAACCCAGACACAGTTAATTGAGACTTAACGTTATAGGAAAGGTGCGCCGCTGAAAACTTCCAATTTAATCAGACGGCTTCCTCGGCGTCACCTTCTCCGCCTTTTTCGTCATATTTTGTTCTCTGGTCGCGGCACCAAATTTGAGCCTCCACATAACATCCAGCCCACCCGTCTCGCTGTAGGTGCTCTTCGATCAATTCCGAAATTCGTGACGATTCAAAGTCTGTCGACAGTTCCTGGAAAGTATAAAGCTGCCCCCAAAATCTCTCGTTTGGTATATGATGTGGCTGATAAAATAAGTGCGGCACTTCTGCTCCATAATACGATGTCAAATGGGCGTGATCTGGATACATGAAAGTGACTTCATGATTAGCGAACCCGTCAAGATCCAGCCTTACGCGGTTCCCATTCCGGAACATCGTGAGAGTCTTATCAAACTCGCCGAGCACCGCAAAAAAGGGTCTGCCAACAGGTGGAAATCCAAACTTCTCGTCGTAGGCGCGGATCAACAAATCATCTGCGCTGCGTCGCCATCGCATGAAGTCGGAACCTAGCGAAAAACGATTGAACGCGGTCTCTGAATTCTTCTCCTCATCTATTAAGCGTTGGACTTCATCATCAGGAAGATCGCAAATGTTGAGGAATGGTCCACGGTCACTCTCAAAGTAGTGGGTGATGAAAGTGGGGATCTCCATTTTTTAGGTTAACGTTGAAGTGTAGGTAACCGCGCCCTTTGGCGGTTGCAGGAAGAGAACTGAGGCCTTTGCGTGGTTTAGAGAGGTTTGGTCAGGATGCGCAGTTCGATCTGGATCTCGTTGTTGACGATATGTCCGGCGAGGCGGTGGAAGAAGCGGCGGCACCCGTAGATGACGTTCCAATCCGTTCGGTCAATGGTGAGGACGGCTTGAGTCGCAGGGTTGCCCTGGTTGTCGAATCCGCCAGCTATGGGAATGGAGATTTCGCGGGCGATGCCCTTCATCTCCAAGTTAGCCTGAACTTCGTTGGTATTACCTCCGAGAATGGTCACGGTGGCTGTCGGGTATTTCGCTACATCGAAGAAGTCGTGACTCTTGAGGTGGTCAATGAGGACATCGTGAGCCGGGCTCCCAACAAGATCGGAGCAGGAGAGATCTTTCATATCGAGGACGACTTCGCCGACGACGATTTCCCCCGATTGGAAGACGAGCTCGTTTTTCCGAATCCCAACCGTGCCGGTATGGCTGTTGATGATATTGCGACCGGTCCAGGTCACCCTCGATTCATGGGTGTCAATCACGTAGCGGCCGTCGGGCTCCTGAGGAGGGGAGGGCAGAGGCTCTCCGATTACCAATTCACTGCTCCGTATCTTGGCAATACCTCCACTGAGAACATGAACATCCGTGTAGCCGAGACGTCTCATTTTTTCCACAGCCATGGGTGCCTCTTGGCTCTGGTCTCCCGCACCGTAGACAAGCGTGTGCATGTCCTTGGAGGGCGCGGTATCGGGAAGTCGCGATTCGAAGGCTACTTCAAACACGCAGTTGTTCTTCGCATCCCGGATGTGGGCGGCTTCATAGTCTTCGGCAAGGCGAACGTCGAGAATCTGGGTAGCTTGCATGGGATCGTTTTTTTGTGGAGGGATTCGTTTTCAACGGGACCAATGTTGGAGGAAATTGGAAACGATTCTATTTATTAATCAAACGATCGGTCAACGAGCGGGTCAAGACTAGGTTAAGAGTGATTCCGTGGCGGTTCGCCTGTTGAGGCCTAGGCAACCGCGCGCTGGACTGTCCAGAGTGAAGCGAATGAACGCTAATGGCATGTCCCTGTGCATGATCTTTTCGATGGAGCGGGGGTGCCCACCCCCTGAGGCTTGAGGGTGTCTCAACCTCAATATGAAACATCGAACGGTGAGACACCCGACCCCTTTGATGTTCTCTCTATTTTTGTTTTGTTGGTTGACCCACGAAAACAAGACACTCGTTGGGATCTCCAATATGGAATTCCGTCATTCCATAGGGCTGATCGAATAGGTCTCGGATCTTGTGGGAACCCCTGTGGGCATCGACTTGTTTCCAAAGTGGCTGAATGTCATCTACCTCGATATAAATTTCACTGTGCCCTCGCACGGCATTCATCACGCTCTCGTCAGTGGCCTTTATGAAGTGGATCGTCGCTCCATTTCTCTCTACGATGGAATACTCGGGCGATTTCATGATCACGGCAAATCCAAGCAGGCTAGTGTAGAAATCGAGTGTTTGGTCCATATCGGCAACCGCCAACATGGGACTGATACGCTTTACAGTGGAAGTGCCAATGGCAGTAGTCATATTTTTGAACGATGCGGCTTGTTATGCTTTTTGGATTATTAGGTAAAGGTGCGTTCCCACCTTATCCTTGTGAGGTTGATCATATTCGAGATGTCTGCACAAACAATCCATCTCGCTGATAATCTCCAGCAACTTCGGTATTCCGAGCGCTGCATGGTAAAGAGGCTGCCCTAAGAATGGATTCGAAGCCTCTTCCGGTTCATCGATACCACCGCTGGTGTAAATCAGAACCCCGTTACTGGCTAAGCCATCACAAAGCTTACGAAGAACATTGGTCTGATGTTCCAAGGGGACGTGCCAAACGCTATCCCACGCGGAAATGAAATCATACTTCTTTGGGAAATCCCAAGTGACGATATCCGCAAGGTGAAAATCAATATCGGGATGTCTTGTCTGCGCATGCTCAAGCATCGCTTGTGAAATATCCAAACCTTCGACGGCAAAACCGCTGTCCTTAAGTAGATCGATAATTCGACCGCTGCTCCCACACCCAATATCGATCGCTGTCCCAGTCTTACTGGAAAATCGGATTGCTCTCTTGTGTTGGGCAATGCCGTTGTCGCGATGGAAGTCGTCGCTATTCCAGTGGTCAGCCAAAGCATCATAGCTACGTGCTGTCTCTTGCTGATTCATTCTTTGCATAACGTTAGAGGAATGGCGGCGCTGCGGTGAAAATCAAAATTAATCAGACGGCTTCCTCGGTCTCGCCATCTACGGCTAGTTTGCTTTTCTTGTTATCAGCATTGCCTTCAGAGGTGGGAAATTTTGGATCCTCGGCAATACTCGCCTTATCGAGACGATAGCTAATCGATTTGATTGCACCTGCTGTTATAATTGCGAATAATCCAATTGCCGAAAATACCCCGCCAATTGGTATGCTAGGTTGATGGGAGTTGGAACGAAATCCTGCCACTATAAAAATAGCGCTCATCACGAAGGAATATAGAGCCAGTCCTATTAACATCTTGAAGTGAAAGTTCTTAATCATAGCGACTATTTCTTGAGCATGGGTTCTCTTTGGTGATCTAACTGTGACCTTTTTCTTTGCCAACACGATTGATTCTTATGCCGTCAGGATCCTATATCCAGAGTCCAACATTTCTAAATGCTGATAGAAAAGCCCTTGATTTGAAAAGGATTTTTTTAGTTCGAGTGTGTTCGGGATCGGCTCGGGAAATGTTAAAATGAGACACCTGACCTCTTGGAGGTGGCCAAAGACTTATGAAGCAGTTGCGATTTTTTTCGAATGATGAAACCTTAATTCTATTGTTGATATCCGAATCGCATGAAGCCTTTGGGTTGGCCGTTTTGTGTTATTCTAGCTTCAACTGTTTCAACGCCATTAACGGTATCGAGAACTCGAATCTCAAGATCAGGAACATTCCAGTCGCTTAGATTGCGCGAGCCCTGACAAGTAAGACCGTAGGTGCCTTCCGTGCCAGCGAGTCTGGTGAAGATCATGGTTAGATATCCACCTTCGGCTTTTGTTTCGAGGATTCCTTTTGAAATGGAGTTGCGCGGATTTGAACCATGGAGATACTCTTTCCAGTTTTCTAATCCATCGCCGTCTATGTCCTTATCATTTCCGGAAAGTGACGGATCCAAGAGCTCTCCAGGAGTGAAGTAAAGTTCCTTCCATGCCTGCATGGGTAGTGCGAAGGAAGCTGTAACGTATTTAGGTTGATCCATCAGTATGGATGCGTTGGTTGAACTTCCTGTAGCCGATCCAGTCCAGCCAGAGAAGACCCATCCTGCAGTAGGCACAGCTTGTATTGAGGCTGTTTCTCCAACTAGGTATAAGCCCTCATCAGCCGCTCCACTAATATTTCCTGCCCCGCGGGTGAAGAGCTGTAGGTTGACTTGTGAAACGAAATTTGCCTGCACGTTTCGATCCTGATTCATAAGTATGGTTACTTGAGACTCGGTACCGATCGCATCGCCATTCCATCCAGTAAATCGGGCGCCCTTACCTGATGTGGCTGTGAGTGAAACGCGACTGCCACTAGCGAAAATTCGTTGCCCCACATCTTGCGCAACCACGCCATTTCCAACTGAGCTAGCGCTCAGCCTGAATCCCGGAATTTTAACGTGCTGAATCATAGAGGTAGCAAAATTATTGCTGCTGCTAGTTTCTCGAATTACGCCCTGTCGATTAAACCAAATTCCTGCACGATATTCTCCTGGGCGTATTAGATTGGGAATAACGGCTTGGACTTGGAGTGTGGCAGATTCTCCAGGCTGAAGAGCAGGAGCGGTCACAAGGGCTGTTCCCAAAGCTTGATCGTCCGAGTTGCCGAAGAAGCCATCTGCGCTGAGAAATACTTCAGTGCCTACTTGGCCTGAGGTAGTTGGTTCAATGCCCTCGTTGGTTACGACAAATGAAACGGTGAGCGTTGCTCCAACACCGTAGTTTGAAGTGGTCGTGACTACATTAGAAATTGATAAATCTCTTTTCGTGTATTTGGTAAAGCCGCCAGAGCCAAACAGGTAGAGTTCATTATCTACAACCTTAATTCTGCCAAATGAAGTTCCAAAGTAGCGTATCGGTGTCCAAGTTGTGCCATCTAGAGATTTTTCAAGCCAGCCAGTATTCCCAAATTGTCCGTATCGATAAAAAGCATCTGAGGCGGCAGTTGTTGTAGTGTAGTTGGTTGTATTTACCCAATTGATTTCATTGGTGCTGAATTTGTATGTGTCTCTGCCTGCAAAAGTGCCGATGCTATTGGTTTCAAGCATGCCAAGGCCGAAATAATGAGAATCTGGTAATCGAACTTGAGTCCAAGTTTCGCCGGTTGCAGAACTAGAGTAATTTAGCAAAGAGTTAGCAGTGGATTTTACGGATAGCGCGCGCCATCCAGTTCCGTTATATACAAGCCTGAGTGCGGTATCATCCGGAAAGCTTCCAGCAGCGGCAAGTTGGCTCCAATTAAGGCCATCAGTTGATGTCATGACTGCCCCGTCTCCGCGAATAGCTGTAAAGTTTGTATTATTGTGAGCGAGTGCCTTGAAGTTGTTAGATCCAGTGGCTGTCGTAACATCCGTGAAGACAAGTCCGTCCACTGAACGCAAAAGCCGTGTTCCTCTGCTCCAAGAAAGCCATACTCCTCCTAAGGTGAAAATATTGATGTGATTGTGCTGATTAGCCTCTTGCACTGGAGGGTTGTAGATAGTGGTCCATGTCTGACCATCATTGACTGACCTCATTAGAGATTTCCCATTATTGATGGCAATCAGGACATTCCCATCTTTAGCAACATCCATAAAGATTGGGGACGTTGCTACTGGTAAATACAAGGTGGTCCAAGTTTTGGTATTGTAAGGTAGATACCACAGACCTCCGCTTATGCTGCTGACGAATAAGCCGGATTCCGCTGCAAAAAAGCTGACTTGTTCTGTGGTGGGGTATGATAATGGCCAAGAAGCCCAGACATACCAATCGAGACCATTCGGACTTCGCATCAGATTAGCATATCCTCCAGAACTAGGATTTGGTCCCCTTGCATAAAAGTTGCCATCTTCTCCCCAAATGATGGAATCAGCATAAAGATCATGATTCACTGTCTGCCAATTGATACCGTCATATGATAAGGAGTAGATTTTATTCGTAGCATCGGCGACGAAGGTTGTGCCATTGACGTGACGAATAGCTGCATTTCGTACATTGAGAGGCGACCACACCCAGTTGATACCGTCTAAAGACGAGCCGACACGTCTCGTGCTGCCATTACCTTCGTTGATATAGAAACGTCGACCATCGCTCCAAAGTGAGTTTACAAAAATGAATGCTGAAATCGATGTCCAGCTGCGACCGCCGTCTGTCGATCGTTGTAGTGTAGTATCAGACCGTCCCAATATAGTGCCGAATGGATCGCCACATATGTCTTTTAGCGTGCCAGGCTGAATGGTGTATTTACGAACCGTCCAGTTGATTCCGTCAGGACTTGTCATAAATCCCGGATTAGTTCCCGAAGTCGGCGTAGCAGTCCAAAATACTCCGTGACTGTATCGTATTTCAAATCCTGGAGCGTTAGGTAAATTCACTCCAAGCCAATTTACCCCATCAAGAGTTATTGCTGCATTCGTGTCTGCTGGAAAACCATTATATGCTAGAATTCGATCGCTTCCTTCTACGAAGGATTTAGGCAAGCCAACGGTTGTAGGTAAGGATGCCAGACTCCAGTTCAAACCATCTGTAGAAGTGCGGATTCCCGAGTTTGAGCGAGAGATGAAAATTCCTTTGCGATAGACAGTCTCACCAGATAGGGAGTTATTATTATCGTAGCCAGTGAATAAATTAGTTGCTGCGGGGTTTGTAACAATGATGCGCTTGCGTGCATAAGCTAATGGACCACTGCCATTTTGACATTCTACATGAATGAGATGTTTAGCGGCAGTACCTACTGGAAGATAAAACTCGTATGGAGGAGATGACTTCTGTCCTCGCAAGATTCCATCATAATACAGGCGCACTACGGGTACGCCGTTTTTATCAGGCGAATGAGCATCCACTTTAATAGGGATCACGGTGCCTGCTAAATAGGACGTGTCTTCAAATGGTTCACGTATCGTCACAGTTGGAGAAATTTCTGGCGCGCTGCCAGTATAAGCAAGTTGGCCTCCTGAGCCTCCTGCTAGAAGAACATGTCCTGATGCGGCGATATCACTTACCGTGAAACCGATATTCATTGGCACCCAATTGACCGCATCATAGCTGTAGGAAACCACTGAATTTTGAAGACCTACTAAAGCCCCATTATAGCTAATCAAATTAAAGATTCCTGGATTTGGCATCGATACCATGGGAGTCCAATCCACGAGATTCTGACTACGACGGGAGCCTGTGCCATTGAAAACCCAGTATTCATTCTCGTGAAAAATGATCTCGGTAGTAGGGCCGAGATCAATCCAACTAACTAAGTCTGAACTAGCATATGTATTGCCGAGATAAACATCGTAAAAATAATTTGATCCTGTATAGAAAACTTTAGAATATTGGCTTATGTTACCCACAGGTGAGGTAATAGGCGTCCAGCTTGCACCCTGATCGGTAGACTTTGCTAATTGACCACCTTGAGCTTGATACGTTATTTGGATAGAAAAAATACCCTGTGAGCCCTCACAGAATGACGTCAATGCCACATTAGGTGAGCCAGAAACTTGACCAATTTGAACCACGCTAGGTAGTTTGCCACGATAGAAGGGAATGAAAGGATTACTACTGCTTGGATAACCAATTTGCCAATACTCATTACCAATTTTGGAAGGAACTGTCGGTTGTGGGCTTGCAAAAGGATCTGAATCAATCCGGACACTAGGATACGTGCTCCATCGTTCACCGTCACTGGAGATCATCGTGTTTTTCCAAAACTGAGCGATGAACAAACCTCCCTCATAGCCAACACCTACAAATGAATCACCGAATGTTTTGGTAGGAAAGTTCGCGGTTAGAGGATTGTTGGTAGGAAGCAATCCTCCAAGGTCAGTTCCGAATATAATTTGAGTTCCATCTGAAGCAGCAGTGCTCATGCCCTCCGGAATTATGTTTTGGTATCGAGTCCAAGTCAGCCCGTTATCTACGGAGGCATAGAATTTATAATTGCCCCCATCGTATGTGTAAACATAAGTTGTGGATCCTGCATTCAAAAACCATAATGCATAGCGATCAATATCTAGTGAAGGAGTTGTCGTTGAAGCTTGCCAGCTCAATCCGTCGACCGACTCATAGCGAACATTTGATAGATAGACATAAAATTTACCATCTTTCCAATAGGCCGATGAAACCCAATTTGATGATGCTGAATCGACAACGACCTCCTGCCATGAACCACCTGTATTTGATAGCACATAAACTTTTCCTGTAGAGCCTCTGGGAATTACCAGTCGTGTGCCATCTGACACCATATTGCCGCTTCTGATGTTATCACCTAATGGTGTTTGCTGTAGGGTCCAACTTATTCCGTCATTTGAGCGATATGTTGCGTTGTTCGCTGCTAGGTAGAAATAGCCATCATGAAAAATACACTTCGATATGGTTACGGGCTGGCTCAGAGGCAGTGTATGTTGCTGCCAGTTAACTAAATCTGTGGACTTGTAGACCATACCGCTAATCTCACCACTCGCACTCGCAAGACACATCCAAAACCCGTTTCCTCTAATAAGCTGAATTCCACTCATGGACCAAAGGTTTCCCACAGGATTGATGAAATTATGGTTCCAGTTTTTTCCATCAGTGGAGGTGCTAATTCGAATTGAATTGGGCGAGCGTGAAGCTGCAACCCATTGACCTTCGTGCTTAATGATAGAAAAAACACTGCCTGCCTGTGAAATGGGATTAATGTAATTCCAGCCATTCCACGGGCTAGTAAATACCTTCAGGACTATTGGATCCGTAGTCGTGAAACCAGAGGAGTTGTTTACAGTTGCCGTGTAATTAGCGGCTGCGGTGGCATCAACGTTATTTAATGTGATTTGATCGGTTGTTGCGCCAGGAATCTCTATGCCGTTTTTGAACCACTTGTAGAGCAGGGGGGGTGTGCCTGTAGCCCTTATACGAAGATCAAGTGAACTGCCAAGGGAGACACTTCGGCTATTTGTTTGCCAGATGATTTGAGGGGATAACTGTAGTTCAGAGAGCGTTGCTACATTACTAACAATTGTTGATGAGATATCAGAAACACGGACTCGATAATCACCAAGATCTTCTTCAATAATTCTAAGAATATTATAATGGGGTTGAACAGCGCCAGGGATGGGTACTCCGTTAAATTCCCATTGGTAACGTAGTCCCTGGCCAGCAGCAGCAACTTGTATTGTGGCGGCGTCACCGATGCGGACAAGTTTGCTTTCTGGTTGTTTTAAAATAAACAAACTACCCGGAACGTAACCATTCAAGACGATATCACCTACCCACGAGCCGCGGGCACTATCTACAAGGATATAATAAGTCGTGCCGGAAACGACGCTGAAACTAACTTCGCTAGTCCAATCGATAGGACTTCTATCATCATTGGATGCGACCTCTGTGAGCGCACTCGGGTTTGTGCCCGTATAGACTGCTAACACAGTGTCGATAGGGCTTGATTGTGTGCTGAGCGTAAAGTCTCCACTAAAATTAGGAGTCCATTTCCACCAAACGGATCTTCCATTGCCTGCTCCCGCAGCAGGAGGCGTTGTATACTCCCATGGCTCGGCCGTTGCGCCACAATTATCGCCCTCCACTTCAATGCGATTCGTATTGCCAAGATTAATGGCATCTCGCCACATGTCATTAATGGGGTGGTGCACCAGCTCACCAATCATGATCTGGGGTGTAGGTGATCGGCTGTCCACGGAGAAAGTGTAAGTCCTGCCTGCCTTTGCATAAAAATACAGATAGCTGGCTTTTGTGGGCCTCTGTTTGAAGTTGTCTGCAATCCTTCTGAGCGAGTTGCGATCCACTCCTTCGAATGCTACCACGGAAACATCGTTGCTTGCCTGACCTTTGAAGCGGACCAAACCGTCAGAAGGAGCCGTCCATCTAAACCACATACTTTTTTGACCAGTATCAGGAGAAAATACATCTTCATCGGCCTCGCGGGTCATCCTAGCGTTTGAGTAGCACCAGTAACCGTAGCAACCGAAAAACCAGTAAGGTTTTTCAAAGTCATCGTGTAAATATGAGGGAGATGAATCTGCGAGTAAGCGATAGAGATTAAGTCGCCCTCCAGTTGCTACTTTTCTGTTCAGAGATGGGCGAGTATCGACTGAAGTGTAGAGACGTGTGATGAGATCTGCCGAGCTTTCGCCAGGATAGCGTGCTTTAGCAAGGGCGAGGGCACCTGCGACGTGAGGGGCGGCCATGGATGTGCCGCTCAGGTGGCGGTAATCGGAATCGGACGCAATACCACAAGACCAAATGTCTGCGCCAGGAGCTGCTAGATCTACAAAAACATTTCCATAGTTAGAGAAAAAAGAAAGTGTATCATTGGCATCACTTGATGCAACAGCGACGACATTGGGAGTGTGATAACCGCTGGGGTAATGAATGATGGTGTCATTATCACGTGTGTAATTACCAGCCGCGCACACGACTGGAATGTCAGCTGCATAGCAAGCTTTGATCGCATCTGCAAGGCCCTGAGAATAACCGCCGCCACCCCAGCTTGCGTTAATGATATGCGCACCATTGAGTCTTGCGTAATTGATGACGCGGATGGCGTCTGAAGTGGTTCCTCCGTTAGGCCCGATGAAACGCAGAGCCATTAACTGAACGCTCCATGCTACACCTGTAGTGCCTAGACCGTTGTTGCCACGTGCACCAATGATGCCTGCGACATGGGTTCCGTGACCGTTCGTATCCATTGGATCGGTATCTTCACTATAAGCATCCCATCCATGTATTCCGTTGCCATCATTCCACATGTTAGATGCAAGGTCTTCGTGAGTGTAACGAATCCCAGTGTCAGTAACTGCTACGACAACAGAAGAGGCGTTATTGCGTTGATCCCAACCATCGGGACCATCGATATCCGCATCATAGAGTGTGCCTGCAATCGTACCTGGGTTGTCGTAAGACCATGTATTACCGCCAGTAAATGCTGGATCATTCGGAGTAACTGCGGTTTGAACAATCCAATCTGGTTCTGCAAAGTTAACGAACTCATCTATTCCCAGCAAGCGATTGATCGATGCGACTTGATCATCCGCATTTTCATACTGATTTATTTCCACTAACAGGAATGAGTCTTTTTCGACACTGCGAATCTTATAACCATCCGCTTCAAGTAGCTTGCGGGCTTCATCCATGTCGACATTTTCTTTGAGACCCACCATCAAGTGGTTAGCTACTGTAGAGCTACGTATTTCAGAAACTTCCTCACCGGTCTTCGGATCCATCGTCACATCTTCTTCCAACCGGAGCATTGAATACTTGAAATCAGTCTCGACGATACGTATCCGCTGCCTAGCTGGCTTACCGTTCACGGCTTTTTCGCTAGTCCATTTTTCGGAAATGACGCGACGGATCAAGTGCTGCTGCTTCGGATTCACCACATTGGTTGGGTTAATATCCGTAATTTGTGATTTGCCACCGATCTCAATAGTAGGAGTTGCCTCCACACTGGATTCATCGATTGGTTTTTGGGTTGGCTCTGTGTTTTTTAAATCATCGTCAGGAGATTCAACGGATGGTATCGGAGCCGTGGCTTTTCCTGACGATGAAACGATGCCTAAATTCTCCTTAATTTTGGTGCTAAATAGCACAAATAGAATGAGCAATACAGGGATGAAAATTAGGAAAATTCGATGCTTTGCGACACGTTTGCTCATGATAAAACTTCTATTTCAGTGCATGTAAGGTGCTAGAAATGGCTCCTGAGTCGATAAAAAACGCTAACTTGTCCGAGCTAGCCATGCTTGTAGTTTTTAGTTTTTCACTTAGAGATTCATGGCTTTGGGCCATTTACCGGGTGAGTCGTTAATCTGGATCGTGTTTGATCGGAGTCAGGTTTCGGGATCGGTTTGGGAAATGTTAAAATGAGACACCCGACCCCATCACCACAACCTGCAACCCAGACAACCCCCTTTTCCCCTTCCCAGACCGGCTCTTGAGTGTATTCTCCACGCTAAGTGAAAAAGCAAATTCCTAGCATTCAAGGATCTTTCCGATGCAGGGATCATCGGGAAGGACGCTGGGGTAAGGATCATCGAAAGCTTCACGCCGAAAGATCCGGAGGAAACGCCCAAAAAGTGATATTTCGTCTCCTCGCGCCCTTCATGGCGCTGGCCTCGCTTTCCTGCACGGGGCCGGTGGCCGCGCTGATCCCGGTGAAACGGGCGGATGTCGCGGATGTCACCTACACGCCTCCCGCCCGTCCCGCGCCCATGGCCGGGGATATCTATCT
>JANPMK010000021.1:0-14872 GCA_031422775.1 Akkermansiaceae bacterium
GCTTTCTCATAGCCTTCCTTCCCATGGTCGGTCGCCCTTCCACAGTTGGCTTCTGATAGTAGTTTCTTCATTTTCATGTTCTGGTATTTCTACAAGGGACTTGAACCCCATTTACAACGTGCCCATGCTGGGCACACACAAGTCGGCACATCCAACGGCGGGCAACGTCTTTCTTTGAACTCTGGCTTTCCTCCCCGCCGTGGATGGCCTATTCGTTGTGCAAGAAAAAGTAATGAAACACTTCATAATCCCTCTAAGCATTTTTCTTGCATTCGCCTCTCATGCTGCGGGTGACAGCAAGGTGATTCTGTCGCGTGCATTTCTACCGGTTGAGACCACGATTCCAGGCAAGTTTGACACTCTGGATGCGATCCTTCCAGCGTTGTTCGCGTTAGCTGACCAGGCGGCGGATAAGAGCGTCGAGCAGGTTTACCTTGGAGGGAAGAAGAACTATAAGGATCTGATCTTCTATTATCGAGGCGTACGCACAGAGGGAGACACTGTAATAGTATCATTTAGCAGAGGCGCAGAGCCTTATTTTAGTGGTTCGCCGAGCTTTGATACCACGATCATGAATTCGTTGACAGGAACCGTCATGCTTTATCAGCCGAATGCCAAGAGAGTCACACTTGAGATTGACGGGAAGGCTTGGAAGAATGAAGACGGCTGAACGAACAAGATAAGCAGGACAGTATACTAGATAAGCAGGCTGGGATGCTTTATCCGATATTGATGATGCTATGTGGTGCTGTCATTATCGATTTTGAAGGAAGACAACCCATTAAAAAAGTTCCGAACAAGACGAGCTAATTTAACTTGAGTCTGATCAGAGTGACTGAGCACCGCATGGGGATTTGAAGTCGCTCTACGTAACATCGAACCCGGTGAGGAAATCACAGATGAATACAGCTTGTTCAATCTTGAATGGGAAATGGAATGCGCCTGCGGTCACGACGCATGCCGAGGCATGATACGGCCGACGGATGCGATGATGCATTTTCACTCATGGGATCAAACCATCCGTTCTGCAATGGCTCTGATTCCTCACGTTGAACAACCGCTCATCACTTGCCTTGATGAGCTCACCCGTCATTCGCTGGATGAACATCTCCGAGGAGGAACGCGTTACCGTTTGGTGCGCACCTTACTAAGAAAAGATCTCATGAAAATCAGCCAAGCCATCGCCGGCTGAAAGACGCTCTAGTGATTTAAAAAGATGATCGACCAAGGGCTCTTTTGTTTCATAGGATCTTAATCGATCCATTTACACCCATTCCATTATGAACCGACTCACCGATAAAGATTTCTCATTCAAATGTCCCATGAGTTGGGACGATATGAAGACAACGGCTAACGGAAAATTCTGCAGCAAATGCCGAAAGGAAGTTTTTGATTTAACGAATTGCTCAGTCGATGAGGTTCGTGATCTTCAGGACAAACACGGATCGATTTGTGGATCCATTCGTGTGGCACAAGCAGCAGTGGTGGCGCTTTCGCTATCCACAGCGGCGTGTCAAAAAATGGAGAGGACGACAGGCTCACCGCTTCCTATGCCTGATAACACGAAGGCCAGCCAGACTAAGTCTGATAACAAAGCCGATACCAAACCCGTACAGCCAGAGAACCCTCCGAGACTCATGGGAGAAATTTGTCCACCGGCGGTTGACGCCCCCAAAGACATACCGATCAAGAATGGTGATCCATTCGCACCTGATCAAAATGCGCCCATGATCTTGGGAAAAATTCAGCTACGGCAAGATCTCGTTCCGGAGGATGTTCCTTCTGGCCCGAAGATTGATATTTGAGTCAAAGCCACAAAAAAGCCGGCGCCCTTTCGGACACCGGCTGATGATTTTGTAGCAATGGCTTGCGCCGTTGCGATGGATTAGACGAGAGGAGTGGTGACCTCTTCGACGGGAGTGCCATTGGCTTCCGCCTCTTTGGCTTTCTCGTCGCGGAGCCAAGCACGGCGTGACATTTTGACGCGGCCTTTTTCATCCACACCCAAGCATTTTGCGGTGAGCAAATCGCCTTTCTTGACAACGTCTTCCACTTTCTCGACGCGGCCTTCGGCCAACTCCGAGACGTGAATCAGTCCGTCTTTTCCAGGAAGCACTTCCATGAATGCACCGAATGCGGTGATCGAAACGATGCGACCGGTATAGGTCTGACCGACTTCGATTTCTTGGAACATGCGATCGATCATTTCTTTCGCGCGCTCAAGTCCTGCTTGTTTGGAAGCGTAGATGTGAACCGTGCCGTCGTCTTCGATGTTAATCTCGGCGCCGGATTCCGCTTGGATGGCTTTGATGTTTTTGCCGCCAGGTCCGATAAGTTCGCCGATGCGATCTGCTGGGATTTTAACGGAAACGATGCGTGGTGCGTGGGCGCTGAGCTCTTTCGGCTCAACGATGTACTCCGCCATTTTAGCAATGATTTTGGTGCGGCCGTCTTTGGCAATTTTGATCGCCTCTTCGAGCATAGCGATTGGGAGACCGGGGAGCTTGAGGTCAAGCTGGTAACCGGTGACGCCTTCATCGGTGCCGCAGAGTTTGAAGTCCATGTCGCCGTAGAAGTCCTCGGAACCAATGATGTCGAGGAGCATCTTGTGCGCTTTGAGTGAACCGTCTTCGTTCTGCTCGGTGACGAGTCCAACGGAGATACCACCCACTGGACGGATCAACGGGACACCGGCATCGAGAAGAGCCATGGTGCCGGCGCAAACCGAAGCCATGGAGGTGGAACCGTTAGATTCCATGACCTCGGAGGAAACGCGGATGGCGTATGGGAAATCTGCTTCAGCAGGGATCACAGGCTCGATCGAACGCTCGGCAAGTGAGCCGTGGCCGATTTCGCGGCGGTTGATGCCACCCATGCGACCGCACTCACCGACCGAGAACGGAGGGAAGTTGTAATGAAGGATGAAACGCTTCTCGTCCTCGCCACCTGCGTAGTTGTCGAAATGTTGTTTTTCGTCAGCTGGTGCAAGGGTGGTAATGGCAAGTGCTTGGGTCTCGCCACGTGCGAAAATCGCGGAACCGTGAACGCGCGGCAGTGTGCCGGTTTCACCGTAAAGCTCGCGGAGATCGCCGATTGCGCGGCCGTCTGCACGGATGCCTTTTTCCATGATCGAGATCCGGAATGCCTTTTTCTGAAGGTATTCGAAGGCTTGCTCGACATCGAAATCGGTTGCTTCAGGAGCGCGCTGTTTGATAGCGGCTTCAACTTCGTCACGAAGCGCGCCGACTTTCTTGGAACGCTCAGTTTTGTTCGCTGCGTAGATTGCACCTTCGATGCGGTCACCTGCGATTTCGTAGGCGATTTCAAGGAGGTTTTCCTTAGCGAGGGTGAGTTCGTATTCACGCTTCTGCTTGCCGCATTTCGCGACGAGTTCTTCTTGGCCAGCAACGATCTTAGCGACTGCTGCTTGGGCGAAGTGAAGGGCTTTGATGAACTCATCTTCAGGGAGCTCGTCGGCTTGACCTTCGATCATGATGACGTCGGTTTTGTTACCAACGTAGACAAGGTCGAGATCACTGTCCTCGCGCTCGTCGTGGGTCGGGTTGATGACGAAATTGCCATCGATGCGGCCAACGCGGACTGCACCGATTGGGCCGTCGAAAGGAATATCGGAAATCGCGAGAGCGGCGGAGGCGCCGTTCATCGAGAGGATGTCGGAATCGTTGATGCCGTCCGCACTGAGGAGGATGGCGACGATTTGGGTTTCATACAGGTAACCTTTAGGGAACAACGGACGCAGCGGACGGTCGGTCATGCGGCAGGTGAGGATTTCCTTTTCGGTAGGGCGACCTTCACGCTTGAAGTAACCACCTGGGAACACGCCTGCGGCGGTTGCTTTCTCCTTATATTCTACGGAGAGTGGAAACCAGGTTTGGCCTGGCTTTACTTTGGTTTGTGAAACTGCGGTAACCAAGATGATGGTTTCTCCGCAACGGACGGTGACTGCGCCATCGGCGAGTTTGGCAAGTTTGCCGGTTTCAATCGTCATCGGATTCGTTCCGACTTCGATCGTGGTGGAATGGATATTCATTTTTCTTATTTCTTCTTTTACTTACGTCAAAGCAGGGCAGCCCTGTGCCGCCCTAGCTATCAAGGTTTCCGGGACAATCCCGAGGATGCAGTGAAAATCACGCGCACCCTTTTTGCTAGGCAGCCACGAGAGAGACTCCCGTGGCTGCTTTTGCGAAATGGTTCAAATTAACGGCGGAGGCCGAGATTGTTGATGAGCTCTTGGTATTTCTCCTCGTTCTTGCGCTTGATATAATCAAGCAGCTTACGACGCTGAGAAACGAGCTTGAGGAGTCCACGACGTGAGGAAAAATCCTTCTTGTGGGCATTGAGGTGATCCGTGAGATCAAGGATTCTCTGGGTGAGAAGGGCGACTTGGTAAGGTGAACTTCCGGTGTCTCCTTCGTGGGCTTGGTACGACTTAAGGTCGATGGCTGCTTTTTCTGTTTTAACGCTCATTTTGTATAAGGGATGAGCTCAGCGTTCATCGCCGAGCCGTCCTAGGTGCGCGGAATGAAGCCGGTACAGGCACCGATTGCAAGAATTTTTACAATCACGGAGCTGAGAATCTAAATTTCCAAAAAACCTTCCAACCAAGCAGTCGCGTATCCTTTAAGTGCATTGACATTAAAGATGAGTTTAATAACCTACCGCGAAAGTGGCGACGCCACGTGAAATGCCGTTTGATGAACCCACGAGGGAATCAAAATCCACTTCCGTCCGGAACCCGCCTCAGTAAAGCAAACATGCGTAAACAAAGCTCGAAAAACAAACGCCATCGGCACCACGTAAAGGTGCTGAAATCCGAGGTCATGTCGCCTCGGATCGCATGGTTCAATTTTCTCGATTTTCTCAAGCTGCTAACAAAAATCGCGGCGGTGATCGCGGCGCTATTGGCCGTCGGCTACGGCGTGCGCGAGGCCATCCAATATACCTTTCATCAAAACCCTGATTTCCGCCTTCAAGCAATCCAGCTCAACACCAACGACGTCATCGACGAGTCAGGCTTGGTCGAGCAACTCGCGATCGACCTGAACTCAAACATCTTTGATTTCGATACCGATGCGATGGAGCAGAAATTATTGAAAATTCCCGCGATTCACACCGCAAAAATCGAGCGTGAGCTACCCGGAACCTTGGTTTTCCATGTCGTGACCCGGCAACCCCAAGCATGGATCGCCTGCTCGGAAGAAGGCCTCACAACCACCCGCAATATCGACCAGTTTCTCGTCGATCAAAACGGCTACATCTATCCCTGCCCCGAACAGCAGCTCGAACTTACCGTGAATCTCCCCATCATTAACGTCAAAACCGACCCGAAACATCCCATCGCGCTGGGCGTCACCTTGAAACATCCGGAATTCCGCCGCTGCACCCATCTGCTCGATTCTTTCCGCACCATTTTCCCCAATGACATCCGTATCATTGAAACGGTTTATCAAACAAATCCCTGGTCCATCAACCTCTCAACCCGCTCAGGCACAACCGCAACCTTCGGCCTCGACGATCACAGCCGTCAGCTCGAATATTTCACCCAAGCTTTGAGCCACGCTCAGAAAAAAGGTTACGAAATCGAAACGATCAACTTGATTCCTAAGCAAAATGTCCCCATCACCATCAGTGGTAAGACAACACCGCCGCGCGCTATTCCGGTTGATGAAATTCCCGTTACCAACAACGAAGAATCCCGCCGAAATAACGATCTCCAATCCCTTTTAAATCGCAACTAACCCTCATGGCACGCCGTACCAAAATTCATGTCGGACTGGAAATCGGCACCAGCAAAACCTGCATCGTGGTTGGCGAGGTCAAACCCGATGGAGCAGTTAAAATTCTCGGCATCGGCGTCACCAAATCCGCAGGTGTTAGAAAAGGTGAAATCTCAGATTTTCCACAAGCCCGTGCCTGTTTGAAAGACGCACTCGCTCGCGCTGAGGATTCCAGCGATGTCGAGATCGGATCGGTCTTCCTCGCGGTCACCGGCGCCCACATGCAGGGCGTGAACAACCGCGGTATTTTCCGCCTACCTAACAACCACGAGGCTATCGAATTCGAACATCTGGAAGAAGCACGGGAAATGGCTCGTGATGTTCATTATCCCGCAGACCACGCCTCGCTCCACACCATCGTCCGCAGATACTTGGTGGATGGACTGGAACAAATTGCCTCACCCATCGGCCTTTTCGCCAAAACTGTCGAGGTCGATTTCCACATCGTCCACGGCATCAGCAACCGCATCCAAAACTCCATCAAGCTCGTCCGCGAATGCCCATTGGAAGTGGATGACATCGTTTTCGCCCCTATCGCCACCGCACAAATGGCACTGGATCGCGAGCAACGCCTACGCGGCGCACTCCTCATCGACATCGGCGGCGGAACTACCGACTACGCTCTTTACCTCGATGGATCCATCGCTGCATCCGGCTGTATTCCTGTCGGCGGTGATCACGTCACGAATGACATCCATCTCGTCACCGGACTTCCATTTTCCAAAGCGGAAAAACTAAAAATTCTTGAAGGCAACGCATCTAGCGATCCCGCACTTTCCGTGGGCATCGCAAAACTCACCGATGAAAACGGCTTCGCGGATGTCGAAGTCAAACGTGCGATTCTCAACGAAATCATCCGCCAAAGATTAGAAGAAACTCTGCTTCTTGTGAAAGAGAGGCTCCCACTAGGTGCTGTCGAATCCATTGGAGCAGGTATTTATTTAACAGGTGGCACCTCACTGATGCGCGGATTTTCAGAATTAGCCTTCGATGTTTTCGGTCGTGATATTTACCGCCCGGAAACCCCAGAAAATAGCGACCTAGCTCACCCTTCCTTCAAAGACCCTCAATTCGCCACCGCGATCGGACTCATCCGCTACGCGCAAATCATCGAAACTGAAACACAACGCCCCCCGGGCTTCTTCGGGAAAATCCTACGCTTATTCTGGCCCTTTGGCCGTTAGTCATCGGCCTTCCATTAAACCTACAAAACTTGAAATATGATTTCCTATTCACGCGATCCTAAACAAGAGATCCCCACTACAGCCGTCAAAATTCTCGGCTTAGGTGGAGCTGGCGCAAACATGTTAGAACGCATCGCTCTCGACAGCCAAGAAGGTGCTCAACTCGTTTCTCTCAATACAGATGTCCGCACTCTCGGGGCATCACTTGTAAAAGAAAAAATCCAACTCGGCGTCAATCTAACCAAAGGTCTCGGCACGGGTGGCGATCCTGAACTCGGTCAACAGGCTGTCTTGGAAGCGGAAACTGAAGTGCGCAATGTGCTGAAAGATCAAAAAATCGTCTTCCTATGCGTTGGCCTCGGCGGAGGAACCGGCTCTGGAGCGGCTCCCATCATCGCGCGCATCGCTCGCGAAGAAGGCGCGTTTGTCATCGTATTTGCCACCATGCCTTTCCTCTTCGAAGGATCACGGCGGCGCGAACAAGCAGATGCTGCGCTCAATCAACTCGCCGTTCTTTCCAATGCGCTCGTCACTTTCGACAACAACCGCATGGGCGAACTCGTTCTTGCCAAACAAGGCATTCACGAAGCCTTCGGCGCGGCTGATAAAATGATCTCCGAATCGATCAAAGCCGTGATCCGTTTAGTTGTTAAACCCGGACTGATCCATGTCGGCTTAGATGAATTGATCACCGCACTGCGCACCACTCGTTCGCGCTGCTTGTTTGGTTCTGGTATTGCCGATGGTAAAGACCGTGCCTCCAAAGCCCTGCGCAATGCCCTTTCCAGCCCGCTGCTCGATCAGGGAGCTCTTCTCAAAGATGCCCAGAGCGTTCTCGTTCACCTCTCTGGCGGTGAGTCGCTCACCCTGTTCGAAATCGAACTGCTCATGCAAAGTTTGCAAAAGCATGTTCCTGATCACACCCAAATTCTTTTCGGTGCCGCCATCGATGCTTCAATGGGCGATTACTTATCAATTACCTTAATCAGTTCTCTACCAGAAGAGGCATTGGTAAGCTCGGCCCCAAGCAACCAATCAACGCCAGCTCCAGAGCCTGTCAAAAATATTCCCAGCTCAGTCGAACCGCCCGAACCGAAACGACCCATTCTCAAGCTTCCCGAAAAAATCATCCCAGAACCTCGACAACCAAAATTGATCGATGAGATTTTTGAGAATCTAGAAGCCCAAGCGCCTCGCCCTGCTCCAACCCCAGAGTTGGAAATCCCAGTCAAACCAGTTCCACCTCCGCTCAAAGTGACAATCGAGCCAACGGTGAAGGCCGATGCACCACAACCCGAAGCACCGAAGACAGAAACTTACGAACGTCCTTTTGCAGAGCCCGAACTCATTCCAACGCCGCCATCCCCTGCTCCAATCGCAAGGCCCGAACCGCCCGTCGTTACTCCGCCCACTCCCGTTCAAGTCGAGCAGCCAAAACCCGAGCCTCCTGCACCTGAAATTCGGAATGACGCCCCGGCAACTCCGCCAAGTGAACCAAAAGTTGATCTCGCAAGTTCATTGCAACTTAAACTGGATCCGAAACAACCCAGTGATCAGGACGAGTTATCATTTAAGAAAACGCCACGCGGCCGCTTCGAGGGCGAAAATCCAAACGTCCTAGACGGCGAAGATCTCGATCTGCCTCCGTTCCTTCGGAAGAAGAAATAATCTCCAGTTTATCGCCTCTTCCACACGGTAATCATCGATCGAGTCCATTGAAATTTCCGCGCCGTCTCACGAATCAAGAACGGCTCGTCACTTTCAGAGCGTAATTCGAAATCATCTAACAGATGATCCTTCAGCCATCCTAGGGTATCCGATTTCGGCCAATTTCCACGTGGCGTGAAATCCTCCAACCATGTGCACGGCGTCGCTAAAACCAACTCTCCACCTTTTTCGACCAGATCGCCTAACCGTTTAAGCAACATGATGGGATCAGTCAGCCGGCATAATAAATTGGCCGCATGAACTCGATCAAATCGCCCGAGATTCTCAGGCAAATGCATTGCATCTCCCTGCATGAATTCCACACGTGAGGCATCAATCCCTTCCGGCAGCTTAGCCGTCAGCTGCGCCGTCATCGCACCCTCATCGAGCCTTGAGTAATTAACCTCCCTCTCGTTCTTCAAACAGTTAGCCGCGGCAATGAACCGGTGCGAAAAATCCAGCCCTATTACCTTTTCACAAGTGCGCGCCATTTCAAAAGCAGATCTCCCAACCGCACAACCGAGATCCAATCCTCTGGCCACTGTGTTCGTCGCAAAATGTGACGGCGTGCGCACCGCAAAATCCAATGCTTGTTTCATCCCATCAGGCCACTGAACCTTGGGATCCAAAATTTCATTTTCCCTGCCATAGTGAAACAGCAAGTATTCATCCAAGATTTTGGGGTCTTCGTAAATTTCACTCATCATTTTAAACCAAGCTAAAACCTTTCCTGCATTTGAATTCAAAAGAAGCTGGAGGAGCATCGCTTTTCAGGCAAGGTTTCTTGCGATGCAATTTCGAATTATCGTCGCGGGTAAACCAGCTCTCACCTATGCAAAAATGGCCGTTGATGATTACCTCAAACGCCTCACCCGCCATGGCAGCTACGAACTTATCATCATCAAAGCCGGCGATAAAGAAGCCGTCTCAGAACGTTTGCTCCAAGCATCTGGCGGTTGTTACCGCATCGCGCTAGACGAACGCGGCACGACGCCAACCACGCGTGAACTCGCAAACACATTCAATTCCATGAAAATGGCCGGAGAGGTGAAAACCATCGCGTTTCTTATCGGCGCAGCAGATGGCCACACTCCAGAACTCCGCAGTCAATGCCAGCTCACCCTCTCGCTTTCCAGCATGACCCTACAGCACGAAATCGCATTGATCGTATTGTTAGAACAACTTTACCGTGTCGAGACGATCCACGCAGGCAGCCCTTATCATAGGGACTAAAAATCACCGCGATTAGCGGCGATGCTGATTCTGCGGCATCGCCCCAAGCGCACCACCGCCTTGGCCTTTCTGAGGCATATTCCATGGCAACTGGCTCGATTGTGAAACTGGACCCAACTGCTTCTTCGGTTCCTGGTCAGTGCATGAGACAAAGCAGGAAGCGACAATAGCTAAGATGACGAAACGTTTCATGGTGTGTGAGAAAATAGAATCAGTTGGATGCAGGTTTAGCCAAGATCACTTCATCCCCTGGCTGGAAACGAACCCCCGGAGCGAGCGAACTGAAATCAATATCAGCAATCGTCTGAGTCGGCTCAATCGACGATGGTTTGACGGTACCAATCAATCTTCCATCGCGTTTGATGAGAAGTTTCGTATCCGGCATGAACCCGGAATTTGTACCCGCCCCGATCACGATAAATCCCCAGTCATGGTTTACTGCTGTGACCCGCGCTTCAATCTCGTTTTGGGCGATGCGTAAATCACGAGCTTGGATACGGCTATTGTGTTTATCAATTTCCGCACGCTTGTCAGCGAGTCTTTTCTCTTCTTTGGCGATCGAGTCATCTAATTCCCTGTCCGTGCCTTGCTTGGTCTCAATCGAAACATTCACGGTTTTGAAATTAGCATCGAACGTAGCTAGCGAGACATCGATTCCTATTTGTCCAAACTCTCCCTTAACACCTGCCACTACCTGCTTCAACTCACCGATTTGTGCATCTTGCGCGGCAATTTTCACATCCAAAGTCGCCACGTCACTCTCAATCGAGCTATTTTCCGTTTTGTAGTTTGCTACGCTGTTTTGCGCCACCAAACGCTTATCTTCCGCGACTTTTTTGTTATCTTGTTGAACTGCAATTTTCGCCACGTGATCCGCAATATTCGCTTTCCGTATCTCAATCGTGTCCTCGGTCTCAATTCTCAAAGCTTGAATCGCCTCAAACTTCTCATTCTGTTTGATGGTGAAAAACAATGCCGCCGCGGTGGCGACTACCGCGAGAATTGGAAAAACGAGTTGCTTCATGACTGGGATTTTTTAGAAAATAGGTAAGTGCTTGAACGGGCTACTTGAATCTTAGTTGCTTGCTCTGGAGGGGGTCGCAACGATTTGATCGCCAACTCTTAAGGTAATATCCTCAGCAATCGAATCTGGAACAATACTAGCAGATGCGCTGCTTCTCTCGACTGTGGTCACTAAAAGTTTTCCGATAACTTGATCATCACGTACAATGTCCAATGAGGAACCACCGGTAACTCCTGACTGATAGCCATTTGCTAAAGTCACAAAGCCCCAGTTTGGATAAATGTGGCGAATTTTGGTTTTCAGGGTAGGGAGAGACTCGCCACGGCCGATTGTGTCTATATTAAATTTTAAGCGGCTCGCCAAATCTGCTGCGCTTGTGTTCTCAGCATTCAAATTCGCAAGCTTGGACTCTTTGTTCTTAATAAGCTCATCCAATTCTAGCGACTGCACTTTCATGCCCTTGGACATAGTAACTAGCTCCGTGGGGTCTCCAACCAACAGCAGCTTGTTCTTTGTCTCCTCATATTCGCGCTCGTTGGCGGTGATCTTGGCAGTCTTTGCCTCAAAATCAGCTTTGAGCTTCCGGTTGATTTCCATCAATTTAGCCTCTTCCACCAATGTAAGCCTTGTTTCTTCCTCGATGATAGGAATCTCTTTCAGCAGCGTTGCCAACTGATGCATCCTCAATGCCAGTTCCTTATCATGAGTATCAAGAGTTTCAAGAGTCGTGTTTTTGATATCGATTTCGAGCTCCATCCGCTGGTTATTTCTGTAAGAAACAAAAGCGGTTACGCACAATATAATGAAAGTTAGGATGCTACAAGTTGTTGCCATAAGCTTTTATTTGAAAACGATGAAATCTGGAAGTGTGCTGAGACTATTAAGAAATCATGGGACGGCAATCTCAAAAGTTAGGTAATTTTAAATTTTTATGAGGTTACTTTTAAAGCTTGGCTTTACAAATTAGCCCTCCACGCCAAGCGTGCGCGCACCGAATGAAATCGATTCTCAGAGTATTTTCCTACCTCAGGCGCTACCCCATGCTGGCCAGCCTGCAGCTACTCTGCGCCATCGGAATGACCGCCGCCCTGTTCGTCTTTCCTACCATTACGGGCTATGCGATCGATAAAATCCTCCCTAATGCCGCTCGACACCCCGAATTGCCTTATTGGGTCGGCCTCACCCTGCTCGCATTCGGCATACGTGAGGGCCTGAATAGCGCTAGGATTTTCATCAATAATCACTTCGAGCAGAAGGTCATCTACGACATCCGCTCAGATCTCTACGGAAAAATCCAGTTCCTCCCGCTCAACTGGTTCGATACCCGCCGCACCGGCGACATCATGACCCGCGTCGTCGAGGACGTTACCAACATGGAGCGGGTCCTGATCGACGGCATCGAGCAGGGAATCATCGCCGTCCTACAAGTCCTCGGCATCGGCATCTACCTTTACATTCTTAATCCTGTCGTCGCAGGTTGGGCAACCCTACCCATTCCCCTTCTCGCCATCGGCGCATGGATCTATTCCACGAAAGGCCGAGACCGCTATCGCAACCAACGCGAGGCGACCTCCGACATGAACTCTTTGCTGCACGACAACATCGCCGGCATCCGCCAAATTAAAAGTTACGCTGCCGAGGCGGTCGAACATACCCGCTTCAACCAAGCCTCTGAACAACTCCGCCAAGCCACCCTGCGCATGATGCGTTGGTGGGCATTTTATTCGCCGGGTATGTCTTTCGTTAAAATGACCGGATATGTGCTTGTTCTCGCTTTTGGTGGAGCCGAGGTAATGAACGGCGATCTCACCCAAGGTGAATTTCTCACCTTCATGCTCTTCCTCTCCCTGTTTTACGAGCCCATCGACCGACTCAATTCCCTCAACCAAATGATTCTCTCTGGCAGAGCCGCAGCCGACCGGGTTTTTGAAATTCTCGATGCTGAAGAAGAGCTCCATGCGACTGATGGTGAAATATTCCCAGGGCGCTCCCGAGGTAGCGTAGAGTTTAAAAATGTCTCATTTTCCTATCAGGATCAATCCACCTTGGACGGTATCTCGATATCCGCAGAACCAGGACAAACCATCGCTCTTGTCGGAACCACCGGAGCCGGAAAAACTACGGTTTTATCTTTGTTGGCGCGTTTTTATGAAAAGGATTCCGGTGATATTCTGTTAGACGGAACGGATATCAGCACCCTCCATAAAAACTCCCTTCGCAACCAACTCGCTTACGTTACCCAAGAACCATTTCTCTTCAATGGAACCGTTAGAGAAAACCTCGAACTAGCCAAACGCGGCGCAAGCGACGAGGAAATCTGGAAAGCCCTGACCGCCGCAAACAGCGATCAATTCGTCCGAGAACTCCCCAAACTACTCGATACCAATGTCGGTGAACGGGGCGTCAAACTCTCTGGCGGTGAAAAACAACGCCTCTCCATCGCCCGCGCGCTTCTGAAAGACGCGCCCATCCTGTTGCTCGATGAAGCCACCGCCTCCGTCGATTCCGAAACCGAACGCCAGATCCAATCCGCGCTCGATCATTTGATGGAAAATCGCACAGCCTTCGTCATCGCGCACCGCCTCTCTACCATCCAAAACGCCGATCGTATTTACGTGCTAGAAAAAGGCAAAGTCATCGAGCAAGGAACCCACGATCAGCTCCTTGCAGAAAACGGAAAATACGCCGAACTCTGCCGCCGCTCGTTTTTAGCGGAGCAACCTTAACTACCGGAGAGCCGCGCCTCCGGCCGGCTGAGAAATCCCAAAAGCCGGTCAAAGACACGGCTCTCCAATACAAAGAAGCCGGTCAGAGACGCGGCTCTCCAACAAAAAAACGCTCGGAGTTTCCTCCGAGCGTTTTAAAGTAATTTCCTGCTGATCGAAATTAGCGGGAGTAAAGCTCGACGATGAGCTGCTCGTTAACGAGCGGATCGATTTCCGAACGCTCAGGAACACGGGACATGGTTGCAACCATGTTTTCGCGATCCACTTCGAGCCAGTCCACAGCTGGAACAGCTTGTGTCAGATCGAGCATGCGAAGGGCGAGTTGTTGTGAAGATGGTTTTGCACCAACTTTGATCACATCACCTGGCTTCACTTGATAGCTTGGGATGTCAACGCAATGGCCGTTAACGAGAACGTGACCGTGGTTGACCATCTGACGAGCAGCTTGGCGGGAATTGCCGAAACCTGCGCGGTAGCAAATGTTATCAAGGCGACCTTCAAGAAGCTGAAGCATCACAGTACCTGTGATACCACGGCGACGAGCTGCCTCTTGATAGTAAGAGCGGAATTGTTTCTCGAGAACGCCGTATTGGAAACGAAGCTTCTGCTTCTCTCCAAGAGCAACTGCATACTCGGATTTTTTCTTACGACCTGCACGGACGCCGTGCTGACCTGGTGGGAAATTGCGGCGCTCCAAAGACTTGGATGGACCGAAAAGTGAAACGCCAAAGCGGCGGGAGATTTTGGTGCGGGGACCAGTGTAACGTGCCATATTCTTAGAAAGTTAAGTGTTTAAAAATTAGGGATTAAACGCGACGCGCTTTCTTCGGGCGGCAACCGTTATGAGGAATTGGAGTAACGTCACGAATTGAAAGAATTTCGAGACCCAAACCTTGGACGGCACGGACTGCGGACTCACGACCTGAACCAGGACCTTTGACGCGAACATCAACTTCCTTGAGACCGTGACCCATCGCTTGGCGGCAGGCATCTTGTGAAACCACTTGCGCAGCATAGGCGGTGCTTTTACGTGAACCTTTGAAACCCATCTTACCAGCACTCGACCATCCGATCGCATTGCCAGACTGATCGGTCACACTCACAAGGGTGTTGTTGAACGTTGCGGTCACGTGAACGATACCGCGCGAAACGTTCTTCGAACCTTTTGCCTTGTGAATCTTGATTTCTTCTTCGCCTCCA